>NZ_JBEZYY010000059.1:0-1028 GCF_040638975.1 Amycolatopsis sp. NPDC024027 | reverse complement strand
TCTTCGAGGGTCGCCCCGTCTTCCACGGTCAGCGAGAGCTGACGCCGACCGAGCCACAGGCCGCCGACGTGAGCAGCGATCAGACCGGCCGAGACCGACGCGGGCCAGGTGGCCCAGTCCGCCGAGGTCGAGAGCGCCCAGGAGGCGAGCGACGCGGGGACCACGTGCAGCGCGTGACCCCGGACCGCGAGCGTCGCCAGCGTCACCGGGTAGTTCCGGCGGGCCGTCTTGAGGTCCGTCTTAGCGTCGCCCCTGTGCTTGCGGGCCGCGCGGTCCGCCGTTGCCGCCGCCCGGCGGGCCGTACCAAGCGGGTTCTTGCTTCCCTTCCGGGCCGCCGCCCGCTGGGTCTTGGCCGTGGCCGCCGTCGAGCGAGCCGAGTTGTGGGCCCGCTGCGCGTCCATCAGCGCTTTGAGGTGTTCCGGGGTCCGGAGCTTGGCCCGGCGGTCGGCCTCAGCGTCCCAGCGGGCCGCGAACGGGACGAACGCCGGGGTCAGCGCGTCAAGCGTGTTGATCACGGACGATTTGGCTCCGGCAGCAGCCGACGCCCATCCTTGGGTCTTGTCCACGGGAGTCCTTCCAAGAGCTCGTGGATGTGGGCGGCTCCCGGGGCAACGGGGGCCGTCCGTCTTTGTGGAGTTAGATGCGGGTCTGTCCTGCACTTCCAGCGGCCGGGGGCAACCGGTCCTCTGGGATCGAGCTGTAGCCCGAGATCAGTTCGCAGACCGTCAGGCCGAAGAAGTCCGCCAGCGGCGGAAGGTCGTTGACCCTCCAGACCGACTGACTCTCAGGAGCCCGGAGCCGGGCCGAGACGGGAGCGCGGGTAAGGCCCAGGCCCCCGGCAAGGTCGGCGTGACTCCGACCGGTACGGGTCAACAGGAGCTTGACCGTCTCGTTCAGACGGGATTCCAGGGTGGTCACACGCGATCTCTCCTCGATCCGTTGGGTCGCTTTCCGACCCGCAAGAAGAGGATGGCATAGCGACCCGACGGATTGCAACCCGACCCGCCGAAGGGCGCAACGGCCTTGCG
>NZ_JBEZYY010000058.1:0-1112 GCF_040638975.1 Amycolatopsis sp. NPDC024027 | reverse complement strand
TGTATTGACCACGGAGGTTGGGTACAGGGCGACACGTGATCGGATGATCTTGGTGTGGGGGAGGGCCTCCGGGTTCGGTGTGGATTGCGACATCTGCACCGGCGACCTGGAGGCCCTCGTGACCCACGCTAACGCACCCTTGACCCCGACCGGCAGGCTGCGCCTGGCCCGCTGTGTCGTCGACGACGAATGGCCGTTGCGGCGAGCCGCGGAGCGGTTCCAGGTGTCGGTCTCCACCGCCGCCCGATGGGCGCGCCGCTACCGCAACCAGGGAGCTTGCGGGATGGAGGATCAGTCCAGCCGGCCGCGCACCAGCCCGAACCGCACCCCGACCCGGACCGAGCGGCGCGTCATCAAGGTGCGGGTGCTCCGCCGCTGGGGACCGGCCCGCATCGCCTACCTGCTCGGATTGAATCCCTCCACGGTGCATCGGATCCTGACCCGCTATCGGCTGGCCCGACTGGCTCACCTCGATCGGGCTACCGGTCGCCCGATCCGCCGCTACGAACACCCCGCACCTGGTGATCTGGTGCACGTCGACATCAATAAGCTGGGCAACATCCCCGACGGCGGCGGCCACAAAGTCCACGGGCGTGCGCTCGGCGGGCGTCACAGTTACGCCCACCGCGATCCGGCCCGGCCCCGCAAGCTCAGCAACCGCGCGAACCTCGGCTACAGCTACCTGCACAACGCCGTCGATGACCACTCACGCCTGGCCTACACCGAAATCCTCCCGGATGAGACGAAGGAAACCGCGGCGGTGTTCTGGGTGCGGGCTCAGGCGTTCTTCACCAGCTGCGGAGTCACCGTCGCGCGGGTCCTGACCGATAACGGGTCCTGTTATCGCTCCCGCCTCTGGCGCGACACGCTGCGCGACGCGCAGATCGTCCACAAACGCACCCGTCCTTACCGGCCGCAGACCAATGGCAAGGTGGAGCGGTTCAACCGGACCCTGCTCGACGAATGGGCCTACGACCAGCCTTACCGCACCGAGACCGAACGCCGCGCGGCGTTACCAGGCTGGTTGCACACCTACAATCACCACCGCGGCCACACCGCACTCGGCGGCAAACCACCCGCCAGCCGCGTCCTCAACCTCACGGGACAGAACA
>NZ_JBEZYY010000057.1:0-1274 GCF_040638975.1 Amycolatopsis sp. NPDC024027 | reverse complement strand
GTGTGGAGTTGCCCCCTGGAGGCGGACACAGGGTTTCAGGCAGCTGAGGCCTGAACGTAGCCGGTCCTGGCTTCGACTGGGGTGTTCTGACCGACCGTGGAATGCAGCCGATCATGGTTGTAGTACCGCAGATAGACGAACACGTCCTGGCGCGCCTGGGCCCGGGTGCGCCAGATCACGGTCCCGATCTCGGTCTTCAACGTCGCGAAGAACGCTTCCGCGACCGCGTTGTCGTAGCAGGACCCGACCCGCCCCACCGACGGCCGGATCCGGTGCTCGGCCAGCGCAGTGCGGAACTGCCCGGAGGTGTACTGGACACCGCGGTCGGAATGGAACACCGCGTCGTCGCTGATCAAACCACGAGCGGCGGCGAGGTCGATGGCGTCGCAGACCAGATCGGTGCGCATGTGCTCAGCCATGGCATGCCCGACGACCTCACGGGTGTGCAGGTCGATGACGGTGGCCAGGTAAAGCCAGCCTTCGAAGGTGGGCAGGCAGGTGATGTCCCCGACCATCCGCTGCCCTGGTTTCTCGGCGGTGAAGTCGCGGCGGACCAGATCATCCACCGATGCCACCGGGCCGGCCGCCGGTCGGGTGGTCGTGCGGCGTTTGCGGCGGGTGATCCCGGCCAGCCCGTGCTCCCGCATCAACCGCTCCACCCGCTTGTGGTTCACCACGATCCCGCGGCGGTGCAGCTCCGCGGTCACCCGCGGCACCCCGTAGGCACCACGATGTCCGGCGTGAATCCGGGTGATCACCATGACCAGTTCTTGCTCAGCCTCCGCCCGCGCAGCCCGCGCCCTCTCGGCGGCGACCCACTCGTGGAAGCCCTGCCGGCGCAGACCCAGGACCTGGCACAACCGCTTGACGCCGTAGGTGGCGCGGTGTTCGGAGATGAACCGGTAGCGGTAGATCATCGATCCATCTCGCGCGCAAAATAGGCGGCCGCCTTCCGCAGGATCTCCTTCTCTTTCTGCAGCTCAGCGACCTGCCGCCGCAACCGCTGGACCTCGTCGGTGACGGCGGGGTCCTCCGCTGGCGGCCCGGCCTCGGCTTCCTGTTTGGCGGTGTTCACCCACGACCGCAGCGTTTCGTGGTTGACCCCCAGTTCCCGGGCGATCTGCCGCAACGGACGGTCACTCGAGCCCACCAGCTCGATCGCGTCCCGCCGGAACTGCTCCGGATACTTCGACCTGCGCGACATCAGGACATCCTCCCTCCAGACCACTGTCTGGAATCAAGGTGTCCGGCCCCACGGGGCAACTCCAAGTGAT
>NZ_JBEZYY010000056.1:0-1292 GCF_040638975.1 Amycolatopsis sp. NPDC024027 | reverse complement strand
GGCATCTCCTCCCGCTGGCTCCTCAAACTCCTCCCCTGGGTCGAAGTCGCGGCCGGGTCCTACCGCGTCAACCGCCGCCTCTCCTACGCCGTCGGCGACGGCCGCGTCACCTTCACCACCACCGGCGCCCACGTCCGCGTCATCCCCCCCGAACTCGGCGAACTCGCCCCCCTACGCGGCTACGACGACGAAGACGTCCTCACCGAACTCGCCGACCGCTTCACCCAGCACGAATACGCCCCCGGCGACGCCCTCGTCGAATTCGGCTCCCCCGCCGACCAGGTCTTCCTCCTCGCCCACGGCAAAATCACCAAAATCGGCACCGGCGCCTACGGCGACCAAGTCGTCCTCGGCACCCTCGCCGACGGCGACCACTTCGGCGAAACCACCCTCACCCGCGACGACGGCATCTGGGAATTCACCGCCAAAGCCGTCACCACCTGCACCGTCCTCACCCTCCCCCGCACCGCCTTCACCGACATCCTCACCCGCTCCGACACCCTCCGAACCCACCTCGACAACTACCTCGCCCGCGGCGCCACCGCCAGCAACGACCACGGCGAAGCCGAAATCTCCCTCGCCTCCGGCCACGACGGCGAACCCCAGCTCCCCGGCACCTTCGTCGACTACGAAGCCCGCCCCCGCGAATACGAACTGTCGGTAGCGCAGACGGTCCTGCGCGTCCACTCCCGCGTCGCCGACCTCTACAACCAACCCATGAACCAGATCGAACAACAACTCCGCCTCACCGTCGAAGCCCTACGCGAACGCCAAGAACACGAACTGATCAACAACACCGACTTCGGGCTCCTCCACAACACCGACTTCGCCCAACGCATCCCCACCCGCACCGGCCCACCCACCCCCGACGACCTCGACCACCTCCTCACCCTCGTCTGGAAAGACCCCAGCTTCTTCCTCGCCCACCCCAAAACCATCGCCGCCTTCGGCCGCGAATGCACCAAAGCCGGCCTCTACCCCACCAACGTCGACCTCGCCGGCCACCAAGTCCCCTCCTGGCGCGGCATCCCCATCCTCCCCTGCAACAAAATCCCCGTCACCGACACCCGCACCAGCTCCATCCTGCTCATGCGCACCGGCGAACAAGCCCAAGGCGTCGTCGGCCTCCACCAAACCGGACTCCCCGACGAATACCAACCCGGACTCAACGTCCGATTCATGGGCATCAACGAACAAGCCATCATCTCCTACCTCGTCTCCGCCTACTACTCCGCCGCCGTCCTCGTCCCCGACGCCCTCGCCGTGCTGGAAAGCGCCGAGATCGGCCGGGA
>NZ_JBEZYY010000055.1:0-1296 GCF_040638975.1 Amycolatopsis sp. NPDC024027 | reverse complement strand
TGGGGCTGACCCGGTTTGACGGACAGGGTCGTTGAGGTGGTCAGGCTACCTGGCGGGTGGCTTCGTAGGTGTTGGGACTGAGGTAGCCGAGGCTGGAGTGCAGCCGGCGGGTGTTGTACCAGCCTTCGATGTAGCTGAAGATCGCCTTGTGCGCAGCAACCCGGGTCGGCCAGCCGCGCCGGTCGATCAGTTCCGCTTTGATGGTGGCGAAGAATGATTCGGCGACAGCATTGTCCCAGCACTGTCCCTTACGCCCCACCGACAAGCGCACGCCCAGATCGTCGGCGAGAGCGCCGAAGTGGGCAGACGTATATTGGCAGCCGCGATCGGAGTGGAAGATCACTCCGGGCTCCGGGCGGCGCTGGGTGACGGCGTTGTTCAACGCCTCGGCGATGAGGTCGGTGCGCAGGTGATCCGCGGTGGCCCAGCCGACAACGCGGCGGGAGCCGAGGTCGATCACCGTGGCCAGGTACAGCCAGCCCTCCCAGGTGTGGATGTAGGTGATGTCCCCGCACCAGCGGGTGTTGATGTCGCTTGCACTGCAGGAGAAGTCCCGTTTGATCAGGTCAGCCGGAGTGCTCACGGCGGGATCGGGGACGGTCGTGGTGCGCCACCGCTTCGGGGTGCGCCCGGCGCGGCCGGCTGCGCGCAGGAGTCGGGCGACACGCTTGCGGGAATGCCGCCTGCCGCGGGCGCGCAGTTCGGCGTGCAGCCGGGGTGTTCCGTAGGTGCCGTTCGACTCGTCGTGGATCGTGACAATCTCCTCGGTCAGTTCCATGTCCTGGCGTGCACGGGCAGACGGCTCGGCGCAGCGGTGGGCGTAGTAGGCGGCTCGGGAGATCTTCAACAGGGTGCACGCACGCTTGACGTTGCCGCCCTCGGCAGCGTTCTCCGCCTCGATGAACGGGTACACGTTCACCGGATCTCCTTCGCGAAGAAAGCCGTCGCTCGTTTGAGGATCTCCACGTCCTCGGACAAGCGGCGGTTCTCCCGCCGTAACCGGGCCAGCTCGTCCCGCTCGTCGCTGGTCAGCCCGTCGGTGCGGGTTCCCGCGTCCAGCTCGGCCTGGGTGACCCACGCCCGCACGGCGGTCTCGGTCAGGTCGAAGTCCTTCGCGACCTGACCCACCGAGCGGTCACCGCGCTGGCACAACTCGACGATCTCGGCCTTGAACTCCCGCGTGAACGAACGACGAGGCCGAGGCTTCCTCTTGCCCATGGTCTCCATGATGAGGGACATCCTTCCGGAGGCTCACGCCCCCTGATCTCAGATGTCCGTCAAACCGGGTCACGCCCA
>NZ_JBEZYY010000054.1:0-1384 GCF_040638975.1 Amycolatopsis sp. NPDC024027 | reverse complement strand
CGGGTCTGTCAAACGAGCGGTGTAAC
Organism: Amycolatopsis sp. NPDC024027; assembly: GCF_040638975.1. Lineage (NCBI taxonomy): Bacteria > Bacillati > Actinomycetota > Actinomycetes > Pseudonocardiales > Pseudonocardiaceae > Amycolatopsis > Amycolatopsis sp. NPDC024027. The sequence goes on along the minus strand of NZ_JBEZYY010000054.1, from coordinate 1,358 downwards.
TCGGGTTGAAGGGGGATCTACTTGCGTCCGGCGGCCAGACGGCCGTCGAAGGCGATCTCGAACGCGTTCAGCGCGGGTTTCCACCGCATGGTCCAGCGTTTGCGGCCGGCGCCGGTCGGGTCCAGGCTCATGATCGCCATGTAGACGCACTTGAGCGCCGCCTGCTCGTTCGGGAAGTGTCCGCGGGCCTTGACCGCGCGGCGGATACGGGCGTTGACGCTCTCGATCGCGTTGGTCGAGCAGATCACCCGCCGGATCTCCGGATCGAACGCCAGGAACGGCACGAACTCCGCCCACGCGTTGTCCCACAACCGCACGATCGCCGGATACCGGACGCCCCACTCCTGCGCGAACTCGGCGAACCGCTCCCGCGCAGCGGCCTCCGTGGCCGCGGTGTAGACCGGCTTGAGCGCCTTGGCGATCGCGTCCCAGTGCTGGCGACCCGCGTAGCGGAAGCTGTTGCGCAGCAAGTGCACGATGCAGGTCTGGGTGATCGTGGCCGGCCAGACCGCGGTGATCGCGTCCGGCAGGCCGGTCAGCCCGTCGCAGACGACCATGAGCACGTCAGCGACACCTCGGTTCTTCAGCTCGGTAAGTACGTGCAGCCAGTACTTGGCGCCCTCACCGCCGTCCCCGGCCCACAAGCCGAGGATGTCGCGCCGGCCCTCGCACGTGACCGCCAGTGCGAGGTAGATCGGCCGGTTGGCGACCTGCCCGTCACGGATCTTGACATGGATCGCGTCGATGAAGATCACCGGATACACCGGATCGAGGGGCCGATTCTGCCACTCGACCATGCCCTCGATGACCTTGTCGGTGATCGTGGAGATCGTCTGCCGGGACACCTCCGCGCCATAGACCTCAGCCAGATGCGCCGAGATCTCCCCGGTCGTCAGGCCCTTCGCGGCCAGCGAGATCACCATCTCGTCCACCCCGCCCAGGCGTTTCTGCCGCTTGGCCACGATCTTCGGCTCGAAGCTGGCATCCCGGTCCCGCGGCACGTCGATCTGGACCGGGCCAACGTCAGTCAGGACGGTTTTGGCGCGGGTGCCGTTGCGCGAGTTGCCGGTCCCGCGGCCGGCCGGGTCGTGCTTGTCATAGCCGAGGTGGTCGGTGATCTCGCCCTCGAGCGCCGACTCCAACAGCCGCTTGGTCAGCTGCGCCAGCACCCCACCCTCACCAGTCAGCGCCAGCCCACCGGCCTTCGCGCGGCTCACCAGCTGCGCCACGAGCTGCTCGTCCAGCCCATCCAGCCCGGTCTCGGCCTTCGAGTCCTCAGCGTTCTCCACGCTGGACATCATGTCGGTCATCAGGTGCACTTCCATGATCGGGAGTTACACCGCTCGTTTTACAGTCCC
>NZ_JBEZYY010000053.1:0-1566 GCF_040638975.1 Amycolatopsis sp. NPDC024027 | reverse complement strand
TGAATGACTCCTTGGGTTTTAACGTCGGGGGCGGTTGGGGCGACCCTGGTTGATCATGCAGGCAGCCCTTGGTTGATCCTTCTTCTTGTCTAGGGAAGAAAGCCAAACCAAGGGCTGCGTGATCAGTGTGACCGATGCCGGGGAGCAGGACACGACAGGGGTTCCGGCAGGGCCTCGGGTAGAGGACCTGGCGGTGTTCCGGCAGGAGTTCTGCCGGTGCCTGACCCGGCGCGCTGATGCGATGTTCGAGCTGGCTGATGCGCTGGCGTCCGCGCCGGCGCGGGTCGGGTCACTGCCGGGGTTGTCACTGGAGCCGGAGTTCCGCCGGGGTCACGGCAGCGTGTATGCCGCCCTGACCCGGGGCCGGGTCGACGAGCCCCGGCTGCGGAAACTGCTGCTGGGAACGGTGGGTGGGGGCCGGGAGGGGCTGGTGTGGTTTGCCGGGGATGTGTCGAACTGGGCCCGTCCGGAGGCGGTGTGTTCGCCGCAGCGGCTGGTGGTGCACGACAAGTCCGCCCGGACGCTGGCCGGGGCCCCGGTGACGTCGGGGTGGCCGTTCGCGGTGCTGGCAGCGCTGGAATGGGGCCCGACCTCCTGGACCACGCCGGTGGACCTGGCCCGGCTCGGACCTGCCGACACCTTGACCGGGGTCACCGGGGCCGCGATCGAGCGGGTCCGCGCCGGTCTGGCCGAGGCCGGGCGGGGTGAGACACCGGGGTTCGTGTTCGACGCGGAATACGACCTGATGGCGTTGAGCCACCACCACGCCGGGCGGATGCATGTCCTGGGCCGGTTGCGATCGAACCAGATCTTCCACGCCGAACCCCCGTCGCCGGGCCCCGGGACGCGGGGGCGGCGCCGCCGGCACGGGGACAAGATCGCCCTGAACAAGCCCGACACCCTCACCACGCCCGACCGGGCCGCGACCGCGGACTCGCCGCGTTACGGGCGGGTCACCCTGACCGCGTGGGACGCCCGGCACCGGCGGCTGATCCGCGAGGGCCACTGGAAGGATCATGACGGACCGTTGCCGATCGTGGCCGGCACCGTGCTGAGGGTCGAGATCGAACGGTTGCCCGGGGGTGGGCGCCCGGCCGGGCCGATGTGGTTGTGGCATGCCGGCCCCACCACGCTGGATTTGGTCACTCTGTTTGCCGCCTACCAGCGCAGGTTCGATCTCGAGCACACGTTCCGGTTCCTTAAACACGACCTCGGCTGGACCACACCCGCGCCGCTGCACCCGGACACCGCGCTGCGGTGGAGTTGGCTGGTGCTGGTCGCTTACACCCAGCTGCGGCTGGCCCGCGGGTGTGTCCGGGACCTGCGGCTGCCCTGGGAGAAACCCCAACCCGCCGAGGTGATGTCACCACGGCGGGTCCGACGGGATTTTCGGCGGGTTCGCGGACTGACCGGCACCCCGGCCAACCCACGGAAACCCACCCGGCCCGGTCCCGGACGCCCTGCCGGCTCCACCCGACCACCCCGAACCCGCTACCCCACCCACCGCAAAAACAGCCGACAAGGCAAGAAGACCACCACACGTTAAAACCCAAGGACTCATTCCTG
>NZ_JBEZYY010000052.1:0-2398 GCF_040638975.1 Amycolatopsis sp. NPDC024027 | reverse complement strand
CGGGCGTCGAGTGGTTCGCGCCTCGCCGTTGGCTCGGTATCCGCGGGTCGGGCCTCGGGTGGTTCGCATCCTGGACCTCCTCGAAGAGCTGTGGAGCGAAGCCCGCGCGGTGGGCTTCCAGTTCGTGTGGGCCACGCAGAACCCCACCAAGACCGCCGGTGTCCCGGCGCTGGTGAAGGACAACATGTCGGCCTTCCTGTCGCTCACGACGGGCGCGGGCGAGCATGAGCGGTCGGTCTTCGGCGAGACCGCCCAGCAGACCGGATGGACGCCTTCGGGCCTGGATGGCGTGCCGGGTCGGGCGCTGCTCCGGTACCGCAAGCGGCCCCCGAACCCGCTCCGGCTGTGGTTCGTGCCGGGCGACGTGATCGCCGCTCTTCCCCCCGCCGACCCGTGGCGCTCTCCGGCCCCTGAGAACGGCTCTGAGGGGCCGCAGGAGGCCGCCCCGGCCCCGGTGGACCCCGACACCCTCACGGACAACCAACGGGCCGTCCTGGCGGCCATACAGGGCGGCGCGGGGACGAATGCGGAGATCGCCAAGGCGGCCGACATCAACCCCGGCTCCGTGACCCGTGCGGTCAAGTCCCTGGAAAAGCTCGGCCTGGTGGCCAAGACCGGTACGGCGATCACGCTCGGGGGTGCGGCATGAGCCACGAACTGACCCCGCTGGAGGCCGCTAAGGCGTCCGTCGTCAAGGCGGAGCAGGACTCCCAGACCCTCGAACTCGTCCGGCTCCTGATGCAGCAGCAGACGGCCCAGATCCAGCGGGACACCGAGCAGGCCAATGCCATGTCCGCCGCGCTCGCCCTGGCCCAGCAGCAGACCGGCAAGGGGTCGTCTGACCGGGCCTGGCTCGTCCTGGCCCTCCTCGCCGGGGGCGGCGTCCTGGTCGCCCTCTTCCTCGCCCTGGCCGTGACCGCAATCGCGGTCGCCGTGGCCGCCCCCGTGGCCGTCAAGGCCGTCCGCGAACTCCGGAAGGACTCCAAGTGACCCGCAACATCACCCGCCGCCACGTGGTCATCTCCGGGGCCGTGGTCGTCGCGGTCACCGCGTTCGCTGCCTCCGCTGACACCCTGGCCACCCTCGGCCGGTCGGTCGGCTGGAACGAGTGGCTGTCGTGGTCCCTGCCGGTCGCCGTGGATGTGCTCGCCATGGTCGCCCTGATCGCCTGGTTCACCCCCGGCGTTCAGAAGCTCGGCCAGTGGATGACCGGGGCATCGGTGGTCACCTCGGTGGTCCTCAATGCCCTGGGCCACCTGGTGGCCACTGGTCACCTCAACGTCGGCCCCGGGATGGTCATCGGGGTGTCGGCCGTGCCGGTCATCTCCATGGCGCTGGCCGCTCACCTGGCCGCCGAGGTGGCCGCCCCCGGTGACCACCAGGACGACCAGGACGTGACCGCCGAGGTGACCACCGAGGTGACCACCCCGGCCCCCGTCCCGGCCCCCCTGCCGGTCACCGAGGACGACCAGGAGGTGACCGCCGTACCGACCAAGACCGCCCGGAAGGTGGTCACTGCCCCGGTCACCTCCGGCGGCTCCGAGGTGACCACCACGGTCCGCCGGAAGGCCGAGAAGCTGACCGCCGACCAGGGCGGCAAGGTGACCATCCAGCAGCTTCAAGACCTGGGCCTGAGCCGCCGCACGGCTACCGCCCTGCGCCGCGAACTCATCGCCTCCTAACGACACGCCGACGGCCCGCCGGTCAATTCCGGCGGGCCGCACGGTCGTTGTAGGGCTAGATCGACCCCAGACATGGCAACGGCCCAGAGCTACCAACTCCGGGCCGTCCGCCTCCCGCCTCGACCCAACCGAGACAGGTGACGTTGCTGATGACCAGCGTACGAAAGACCCCGGCCGTTCCGCCACAGCGCACCGCCGGGCCCCGCTGCCACTGCGGCACTCCCATCACCCACACGCCCGGCAAGCGCCCCCGCGTGTACTGCTCCGACGCCTGCCGTAAGGCCGCGAAGCGGGCCATTGCCCGGACCCTCAAGACGGCCGACGGCAAAAGCGGACACCTTGGGAAAGAAACAACAGAGTTTCGCGCCCCCCTCCGACCTGCGGAAACGTCGGCGGAGGCAAAAGCGGACACGGACCCGGCAGCCGCCCGCGAACGCGCTTCGCGGGAGCGTCGCGCGCGTCGGTACGCCGACCGCCGGACCCTGTGGCAGATCAGCTCTGACCGGACGTGCCGGGGCTGCGGCCGGACGGTCATGGACCCCGATTCCGGCGTGATCCTCGCCCAGACGGCGGAGGGAACCGCCGTGGCCCTGGGCCTCCTGCGCTGCGGGAAGATCTGGTTCTGTCCGGTCTGCTCGGCCAAGATCCGGCACGGCCGTGCCGAGGAGATCACCACGGCGGCCGTCTCTTGGATGGAGCGCAAGGGGTCCGCCTAC
>NZ_JBEZYY010000051.1:0-3264 GCF_040638975.1 Amycolatopsis sp. NPDC024027 | reverse complement strand
AGCATTCGCCCAGCTCGCCTGCGCGGTGATCTGCTACCGCCGAGCCATCAAACTGGACCTGCTCACCCACAACAACCCCAAATGAGATGCGGTCTAAGCGGCGTATGCATGCGTGGTAGGGCATCCTCATCATCGGCTGCTGGCCAACACAGGACAGGTACGGATGGGAGCCGCCGTGGGCGGGGTGTTCATCAACTACCGTGGCGACGACAGCCGCGCCATGGGCGAGCTGCTCGACCGCGATCTCGCCGCGACGTTCGGCCGGGAGCAGGTGTTCCTGGACTGTTACTCCATCCCGCCAGGTGTCGACTTCGTCCAAGAACTGATGACACGAGTCCGGTGCTGCAGGGTTCTGCTGGTCGTGATCGACCGCGACTGGCTAACCGTCACCACACCTGCCGGCGGTCGACGAATCGACGACCCAGCTGACTGGATCCGCGGCGAGATCGTCGAGGCATTCGCCGCCGGAGTTCGAGTGGTACCAGTTCTGGTCGACGACACGGACACGCCCACCGAGGGGCAGCTGCCCGCCGACCTGCAGGCACTCGCGCGCTGCCAGGCCGTGACCGTGCGCCGGCGTCATACCCGCTTCGACGTCAGCGCCTTGATCCACCAGCTGTGTGAAGTCGAGCCCACACTCGCCGTGGCGGCCTCAAGCGCGCCGAGCGCCCAGGACACGACGATCACTGACGCTCCCGGGCCGCGCGGCGTGAACGTCACCGGCGGCGTGCACGGCACCGGAGCAGGAATCACGATCGGTGCGGCCACCGGCGACCACTTCACCATCGGCACACCACCGCCCTCTGCGCAGCAGCCGCACAACCCTCGCTAGCCGACGCGGACCACGGGCACACCGCGTCGGCGGCCGACCCGCCCCACCCCGGCACCACCCCGGACGCCGGCACCGCGGTGACCACGAGCATCCACGGTGACCTCGTCGCCACCGATCACGGTGCCGCCGTCGGTGTGGTGCACGGCAACCTGAACCTGCACCCACCACCCCCGCGACCCGCGCCGCCCATCCCGCGGCAGCTGCCCGCCGCACCGGGACTCTTCACCGGCCGGACCACGGAACTGGCCCGCCTGGACCGCGCCCTCACCCACGCCGCCGCACCGCAGGAACCAGGCACCGACACACGGGAACCGACCACCGCAGCCCCCACCACCGGCCCGGCAGGTGCGGGGACGACGGTGCTGGTCTCAGCGATCGGCGGTGCCGGGGGCATCGGCAAGACCTGGCTCGCCCTGGCCTGGGCACACCAGCACCTGGAGCGGTTTCCCGACGGGCAGCTGTTCGTCGACCTGCACGGCTTCAGCCCCACCGGCGAACCGGTGCAGCCGGCGGTGGCGGTGCGCGGGTTCCTCGACGCCCTGGAAGTCGAGGCGAACCGCATCCCCACCGACCTCGACGCCCAAGCCGCGCTCTACCGCAGCCTGGTGGCCGGGCGGCGAATGCTCGTCGTGCTGGACAACGCCGCCACCAGCGACCAGGTGGTACCGCTGCTGCCCGGTTCGCCGTCCTGCACCGTGCTGGTCACCGGCCGCACCAGGCTCGCCTCGCTGATCGACCGGCACGGCGCCCACCACCTGCCCCTGGACGTCCTGTCCCCCGAGGAGGCCCGCGGCATGCTGGCCGCCCGACTGGGCGCAGGCCGCATCGCCGCCGAACCCGAGGCGGTGGACGAGCTGATCGGGCTGTGCGGGGGCCACCCGCTGGCGTTGTCGATCACCGCACGCACCGCCGGCACCCGCCCCAACATCGCGCTGGCCGAGGCCGCCGCCGAACTGCGCGACCTCGGCCTGGAGGCGCTCGACCACGACACCGACCCGGCCGCCAGCCTGCCCACCGTGCTGTCCTGGTCCCTGCGCTACCTCACCGACACCCAGCGCACCGTGTTCGCGCTGCTGGGCATCGCCCCCGGCCCCGACACCACCCCGCCCGCCACCGCCGCCCTCACCGGCCTGCCCGACCGCCTCGCCCGCAGGACGCTGAGCGGACTGGAGAACGCCTCCCTGCTGGAACGGCGGCCGGGCGGCCGCTACGCCATGCACGACCTGGTCCGCCGCTACGCCACGGACACCGCCCGCACCACCCTGCCCGAGGAGGTGCGGGAAGCGGCCCTGATCCGGGTGGGGGACTTCCACCTGCACACCGCCCACGCCGCCGACCGCCTCCTGAATCCCCACCGCGCGCTCGTGCGGCCCGAGCCGCCCGCGCCCGGCGTGCACCCGCACCCGCTGCCCGACACCACCGCGGCGATGGCCTGGCTGGACGCCGAGCACGCCACCCTGCTGGCCACCCAGCGCACCGCCGCCACCCTCGGCCACCACCACACCGTCTGGCACCTGGCCTGGAACCTGAACACCTTCTACCTCCGACGGGGACACCTGCACGACGCGGTCACCACGTGGCGGGCCGCACTGCACGCCGCAGACCACCTGCCCGACCCCGCCACCCGCAGCCGCACCCACCGGCACTTCGGCCGTGCCTGCTCCCGGCTGGGCCTGCAGGAACAGGCCACTACCCACCTGGAGCAGGCCCTGGACCTGGCCCTGCGCAACCACGATGCCACCGAACAGGCCCACACCCACCGGGCACTCGCGTCAGCCTGGGAACAGCGGGGGGGGACGACCGGCAGGCCCTGGAACACGCCCACCACGCCCTCGACCTCTACCGCGCCCTCGACCAGCCGGTGCAGGAAGCCGGCGCGCTCAACGCGGTCGGCTGGTACGCCGCGCGCCTGGGCCGGTTCGACACCGCCCGCGAGCACTGCCAGGCCGCACTCACCCTGCACCGCCACCACCACCCCACCGGCGAGGCGAACACCCTGGACAGCCTGGGCTACATGGCCCACCACACCGGCGACCACCACCAGGCCCTCGCTCACTACCACCACGCCCTCACCCTGCGCCGCACCCTCGGCAACACCTTCCAGGTCGCGGACACCCTCAACGGCGTGGGCCACCCCTACGCCGCGCTCGGCCGGCACGAGCAGGCTCGCACGTTGTGGCGGGAGGCGCTGCAGCTGTACCGGAACCAAGGCCGCGACGCCGACGCCGAGCGCGTCCAACACCAACTCGACGACCTCGACGACCTCGACGACAACTGAACCACGACGCTGCCTACCAGGCAGTTACCGGACAGCGGAGCATTATCGGCAGAGTGGTCGGGACTGTAAAACGAGCGGTGTAACTCCCGATCATGGAAGTGCACCTGATGACCGACATGATGTCCAGCGTGGAGAACGCTGAGGACTCGAAGGC
>NZ_JBEZYY010000050.1:0-4084 GCF_040638975.1 Amycolatopsis sp. NPDC024027 | reverse complement strand
TCGGGCCCGACACCCACCTCACCCCCCACATCACCGCACCCCTCGTACTCGGCGCCCTGAAAACCAAAAAACCCGAAACCACCAACCTCCACACCGCACTCGCCACCCTCCACACCCGCACCGAGCACAACGTCACCTGGCCAGGCCCCGCCCGACGGCACACCCCGCTCCCCACTTACCCCTTCCAACACACCACCTACTGGCCCACCGGCTCGACTCGCGTTACCGACGCCACCGCTCTCGGCCTCACCACGGTGCACCACCCACTGCTCGGCGCCACGATCGAGCTCGGCGACGGCAAGGGCGTCGTCGTCACCGGCGGCTTCTCCCTGGACGATCAGCCGTGGCTCGCCGACCACGCGTTGTCCGGCACGCCGCTGCTGCCGGGCACGGCGTTCCTGGAGCTGGCCCTGACCGCCGGTCAGAAGGCCGGTTGCCACCGGCTCGACGAGCTTTTCCTCGAGTCGCCGCTGGTCATTCCCCGGTCCGGCACGGTGGCCGTCCACTTCGTCATCGGCCGAGAAGACCAGAACGGCCGGCGGGCCATCGACATGTACGCGCGCGTCCCCGACGGGACCGATGACCAGGCATGGGTCCGGCACGCCCACGGGGTGCTCGGTACGGGGGACGTTCCGCCGCCGCCAAGCGTTCGCGCCCCCGAATGGCCACCGGCCGGGGCGACGCCGCTGGACCTGGCCGGTGCCTACACCCGCCTCGCCGAACGCGGCTACGAACACGGCCCCGCCTTCCAAGGGCTCACCGCCGCGTGGCGCCACGGCGACGACCTGTACGCCGAGGTCGTCCTGCCCGGCGACACCGGCACCGGCTACACGATCCACCCCGCCCTCCTCGACGCCGCTCTCCACCCCATCGCGTTCGGTGAGCCGGACGGGGACGACCGGCCGGTGCCGTTCTCGTGGCACGGCGTACGGGTGTACGCCGCCGGCGCTTCGACCCTGCGGGTGCGGCTGGTTCGCGCCGGCGACGGCTTCCGGATCCACCTCTCCGATCCGGACGGTGTCCCCGTGGCCACGGTGGACTCGTTGCGGCTGCGGGCGTTGCCCGCCGCGGTGGTGCGCGGTCTGTCCACCGCACCGGCTCCGCTGGCCCTGGCGTGGCCGGTCCTGGCCGGGCCCGTCGATCCGCCGTCCGGCACGACGGCGGTCCTCGGTGAGCTGCCCGGCGTGGCGGGGAAACGCCACCCCGATCTCGCGGCGCTGGGCAGGGAGCTTTCGTCCGGGGCGCCGGCGCCCGGCACGGTGTTCGTCCCGGTAGCCGGCCAGGCGGACACCGATCTGCCTGATGCCGTCGGCGTGGCGGTGCGGTCGGTGCTCGACACGGTCCGGCAGTGGCTTTCCGACGATCGGCTCGCGCCGTCGCGCCTGGCGTTCGTGACCCACGGAGCTGTCGCCGTCGAGCGCGGCGCACCGGTCGCGGATCTCGGTGCGGCGGCGGTGTGGGGTCTGCTGCGCAGCGTCCAGTCGGAGAATCCGGGCCGGTTCGCCGTCGTCGACGTCGACGGCACGCCGGCGTCGTACGCCCGGTTGACGGCCGCGCCGGTGGCCGGCGAACCGCAGCTGGCTCTTCGCGAGGGCGTCGTCCACGTGCCGCGGCTGTCCCCGGCGCAACCTTCGGGGGTGACGCCGGAGCTGGACCCGGAGGGGACGGTGCTGATCACCGGGGGCACCGGCTCGCTGGGTGGGCTCGTCGCGAAACACCTGGTCGCCCGGTACGGTGCCCGGCGCCTTCTGCTGCTGTCCCGCAGCGGCCCGGCAGCGCCCGCGGCCGAGCGGCTGCGGGCGGAACTGACCGATCTCGGCGCCGAAGTCGTCATCCACGCCTGCGACGTCACCGAGTTCGGCGCCCTCGCCGCCGAACTCGACGCGCTGCCGCCCGAACACCCGCTGACCGCGGTGGTGCACAGCGCCGGCGTTCTCGACGACGCCACGGTCACGGCCCTCACTTTCGGACGTCTCGGCAAGGTGCTGGCGCCCAAGGCCGACGCGGCGTGGCACTTGCACCGGCTCACCCGGGATCGGCCGCTGGCGGCGTTCGTGCTGTTCTCGTCCGTCGCCGGCACGGCGGGGAGTGCCGGGCAGGCCGGCTACGCGGCCGCGAACGCCTTCCTGGACGCACTGGCGGCCGCGCGGTGGGCGCAGGGTTTGCCCGCCACGTCGATGGCGTGGGGCTGGTGGGACGAGGCCGGGGGGATGGCGGCGAGCCTGAGTGACATCGACCGCCGCCGGATGACCGGCAACGGCATCCGGCCGTTGTCCACCGAAGATGGTCTGGCGCTCTTCGACGCCGCGCTCACGAGCGACGCGCCGGCCGTCGTCACGGCTCGGCTGGACCGGGCGGCCCTGCGGCGGCTGGCCGGGGCGGACGAGCTTCCGGCAGTGTTCCGCGGCCTGGTCCCGGCCGGTCCGCGGCAGGCGGGGACCGGCCGCCGAGCCGGCTCCACCCTGGCCGGCCGGCTGGCGGGGCTGGCCGAATCCGAACGCCGGGACCAGGTCCTGCGGCTGATCCGGTCGACGGTCGCCGCAGTGCTCGACTACCCGGGGGCCGAGCAGATCGATCCGGCCCAGTCCTTCAAGGAACTGGGACTCGACTCGCTCACCGCGGTGGAACTCCGCAATCGGCTGGCGGCCGCCGCCGGTATGCCCCTGCCCGCGTCGCTGGCCTTCGACCACCCGTCCCCGGCGGCCCTCGCCTCGTTCCTCCTCACGGAGATCCTCGACGGCGTCGCGGCCCCCGTCGTACCGGTTTCGGCCGCGGTGAGCAACGCCGAGCCGATCGCGGTGGTGGGAATGGCCTGCCGCTACCCGGGCGGTGTGCGGTCGCCGGACGACCTCTGGGATCTGGTCGAAGCGGGCACGGACGCGATCGGACTGTTCCCGGAAAACCGCGGCTGGCCCACCGACACCATCTACGACCCGGACCCCGACCGGCCGGGGACCACCTACACACGCCACGGCGGGTTCCTCTACGACGCTGGCGACTTCGACGCCGCCTTCTTCGACATGTCACCCCGCGAAGCACTCGCCACCGATCCGCAGCAACGACTGCTCCTCGAAGTCGCCTGGGAGGCCATCGAATCCGCCGGAATCGACCCCGCCACCCTGCACGGCAGCGACACCGGCGTCTACGCCGGAATCATGTACCACGACTACGCCACCTTGTCCCACCCCGCTCAGCTCGAAGGACTCGTCGGCACGGGCACCGCCGGAAGCGTCGCTTCGGGCCGGGTCGCCTTCAGCTTCGGTTTGCACGGCCCCGCGATCACCGTCGACACGGCCTGCTCGTCCTCTCTCGTCGCCGTCCACATGGCGGGCCAAGCACTGCGCGCAGGCGAATGCTCGCTGGCGTTGGCGGGTGGGGCGACGGTCATGGCGACGCCCAGCGTCTTCATCGAGTTCTCCCGCCAGCGGGGCTTGGCGCCGGACGGCCGATGCAAATCCTTCGGCGCCCGAGCCGACGGCACCGGCTGGAGCGAAGGCGCGGGCATACTGCTGCTCGAACGTCTCTCCGACGCCCAACGCAACGGACACCCGATCCTCGCCGTGATCCGCGGAACGGCCGTCAACCAAGACGGCGCCAGCAACGGCCTCACCGCACCCAACGGACCCGCCCAAGAACGCGTCATCCGCCAAGCACTCGCCAACGCCCAACTCTCCCCCACCGACATCGACGCCGTCGAAGCCCACGGCACCGGCACCACCCTCGGCGACCCCATCGAAGCCCAAGCCCTACTGGCCACCTACGGACAAGACCGCGACCGACCACTGTGGCTCGGCTCCATCAAATCCAACATCGGCCACACCCAAGCCGCCGCCGGAATCGCCGGCATCATCAAAATGATCCAAGCGATGCACCACGCCACCCTGCCGAAAACCCTGCACGCCGACGAACCCACCCCCCACATCGACTGGGCCACCGGCACCGTTTCGCTGCTGACAGAGAACTCGCCGTGGCCGGAAGGCGGGGCGCGGCGCGCCGGCGTGTCGTCGTTCGGCATCTCCGGCACCAACGCCCACGTCATCCTCGAACAAGCCCCACCGGAGGAAGACCACCCACCCGCCGACGA
>NZ_JBEZYY010000049.1:0-2828 GCF_040638975.1 Amycolatopsis sp. NPDC024027 | reverse complement strand
AGACTGACATTTCTTCGGGTTGTTGTGCTGGTTAGTGGAACCGCTTGGGATGGCGGGCCGGAGTGGGTGAGAGCCCCGTACGCGAAAACCAGTTTCAAGGACCTTGGTGGTGTTCCCGAGTAGCAGCGAGCTCGTGGAATTTGCTGTGAATCTGCCGGGACCACCCGGTAAGCCTAAATACTTCCTGAAGACCGATAGCGGACTAGTACCGTGAGGGAAAGATGAAAAGTACCCCGGGAGGGGAGTGAAAGAGTACCTGAAACCGTGTGCCTACAAGCCGTCAGAGCCTACTTGTTGGGTGATGGCGTGCCTTTTGAAGAATGAGCCTGCGAGTTAGTGCTGCGTGGCGAGGTTAACCCGTGTGGGGTAGCCGTAGCGAAAGCGAGTCTGAATAGGGCGAGTGTAGTCGCGTGGTCTAGACCCGAAGCGGAGTGATCTACCCATGGCCAGGGTGAAGCGACGGTAAGACGTCGTGGAGGCCCGAACCCACTTAGGTTGAAAACTGAGGGGATGAGCTGTGGGTAGGGGTGAAAGGCCAATCAAACTCCGTGATAGCTGGTTCTCCCCGAAATGCATTTAGGTGCAGCGTCGTATGTTTCTCCACGGGGGTAGAGCTACTGGATGGTCTAGGGGCCTTACCGGGTTACCGAAATCAACCAAACTCCGAATACCGTGGTGTTAGAGTACGGCAGTGAGACGGCGGGGGATAAGCTTCGTCGTCGAGAGGGAAACAGCCCAGAACACCAGCTAAGGCCCCTAAGTGTGTGCTCAGTGGGAAAGGATGTGGGATTGCCCAGACAACCAGGAGGTTGGCTTAGAAGCAGCCACCCTTGAAAGAGTGCGTAATAGCTCACTGGTCAAGTGGTCCTGCGCCGACAATGTAGCGGGGCTTAAGCACACCGCCGAAGCTGTGTCATTCATACAATACATCGGCTTGGACTCTTGAAGTCCTTGTCTAGTGGTGTGGATGGGTAGGGGAGCGTCCTGCATCCAGGGAAGCGGCGGCGGAAGCCAGTCGTGGAGGGTGTGGGAGTGAGAATGCAGGCATGAGTAGCGAATGCAGAGTGAGAAACTCTGCCGCCGGATGACCAAGGGTTCCTGGGCCAGGCTAATCCGCCCAGGGTAAGTCGGGACCTAAGGCGAGGCCGACAGGCGTAGTCGATGGACAACGGGTTGATATTCCCGTACCCGAGCATGTGCGCCCATGACGAGGCGTTTGATACTAACCACCCAAAGCCATTGTCCAATGTCTTCGGACGGAGGATGGTGTGTGGAGCGTGGGACCTGATTTCGTAGTAGTCAAGCGATGGGGTGACGCAGGAAGGTAGCTCCGCCAGGCGATGGTTGTCCTGGTGTAAGCGTGTAGGAGAAGGCATAGGCAAATCCGTGTCTTATATACTCTGAGACGTGATGCGTAGCCGTTTGAGGCGAAGTAGAGTGATCCTATGCTGCCGAGAAAAGCCTCTAGTGAGTGCATGCACGGCCCGTACCCCAAACCAACACAGGTGGTCAGGTAGAGAATACCAAGGCGATCGGGTGAACTGTGGTTAAGGAACTCGGCAAAATGCCCCCGTAACTTCGGGAGAAGGGGGGCCAAACATCCTGAAGCTCTTCGCGAGCTAGGGGTGGGTGGCCGCAGAGACCAGCGGAAAGCGACTGTTTACTAAAAACACAGGTCCATGCGAAGTCGCAAGACGATGTATATGGACTGACGCCTGCCCGGTGCTGGAACGTTAAGAGGACCGGTTAGCCTTTCGGGGCGAAGCTGAGAATTTAAGCGCCAGTAAACGGCGGTGGTAACTATAACCATCCTAAGGTAGCGAAATTCCTTGTCGGGTAAGTTCCGACCTGCACGAATGGCGTAACGACTTTCCGGCTGTCTCAACCACAGGCCCGGCGAAATTGCACTACGAGTAAAGATGCTCGTTACGCGCGGCAGGACGGAAAGACCCCGGGACCTTTACTATAGTTTGGTATTGGTTTTCGGTTCGGCTTGTGTAGGATAGGTGGGAGACTGTGAAGTGGTCACGCTAGTGGCTGTGGAGTCGTTGTTGAAATACCACTCTGGTCGAATTGGGAATCTGAACCTCGGGCCATGATCTGGTTCAGGGACAGTGCCTGATGGGTAGTTTAACTGGGGCGGTTGCCTCCTAAAGAGTAACGGAGGCGCCCAAAGGTTCCCTCAGCCTGGTTGGCAATCAGGTGTTGAGTGCAAGTGCACAAGGGAGCTTGACTGTGAGACAGACATGTCGAGCAGGGACGAAAGTCGGGACTAGTGATCCGGCACCTCCTGGTGGAAGGGGTGTCGCTCAACGGATAAAAGGTACCCCGGGGATAACAGGCTGATCTTGCCCAAGAGTCCATATCGACGGCATGGTTTGGCACCTCGATGTCGGCTCGTCGCATCCTGGGGCCGGAGTAGGTCCCAAGGGTTGGGCTGTTCGCCCATTAAAGCGGCACGCGAGCTGGGTTTAGAACGTCGTGAGACAGTTCGGTCCCTATCCGCCGCGCGCGTAGGATACTTGAGGAAGGCTGTCCCTAGTACGAGAGGACCGGGACGGACGAACCTCTGGTGTGCCAGTTGTTCTGCCAAGGGCATGGCTGGTTGGCCACGTTCGGAAGGGATAACCGCTGAAGGCATCTAAGCGGGAAGCCTGTTCCAAGATGAGGTATCCCACCCCTTGTGGGTTAAGGCCCCCAACAGACCATTGGGTTGATAGGCCAGAAATGGAAGCACAGTAATGTGTTGTCGAGTTGACTGGTACTAATAGGCCGAGGACTTGCCTACGAAGATGTTACGCATCCACTCTACGGTTCTGAAACACCAC
>NZ_JBEZYY010000048.1:0-4988 GCF_040638975.1 Amycolatopsis sp. NPDC024027 | reverse complement strand
AAGACGAAGACGGTTTTGCCGGGTTCGCGGACGGTTCCGGTGACGAGGCCGGGTGCGGAACGGTCTTGGGCGAGTGCGTGTAGTCCGTCGAGGAGCTCGCCGGTTCCGGTGCCGATGATGACGGCTCGGTGGGTGAACGCGGTGCGGGTCGTGGCCAGCGCGTGGGCGACCTCGGCGGGCGCCGCATCGGGCCGGGCGGTCAGGTGGGTGTGCAGGGCGCGAGCCTGCTCCCGCACCACCTCGGCGGATTGGCCGGAAACGGGCCACGCCACCGGATCCCGGCCGCCATCGGGCCCGGGGCCGGCCGGCCCCGGGCCGTCCTCCGGTGGGGCTTGTTCGAGGATGACGTGGGCGTTGGTGCCGGAGATGCCGAACGAGGAGATCCCGGCGCGGCGGGGACGGTCGCCGGGCCACGGCGTGTTCCGGGTGAGGAGCGTGATCTTGCCGGTGGCCCAGTCGATGTGGGGTGTGGGTTCGTCGGCGTGCAGGGTTTTCGGCAAGGTGGCGTGGTGCATCGCTTGGATCATTTTGATGATGCCGGCGATTCCGGCGGCGGCTTGGGTGTGGCCGATGTTGGATTTGATGGAGCCGAGCCACAGTGGTCGGTCGCGGTCTTGTCCGTAGGTTCCCAGGAGGGCTTGGGCTTCGATGGGGTCGCCGAGGGTGGTGCCGGTGCCGTGGGCTTCGACGGCGTCGATGTCGGCCGGTGAGAGCCGGGCGTTGGCCAGTGCTTGCCGGATGACGCGTTGCTGGGCGAGTCCGTTGGGGGCGGTGAGCCCGTTGCTGGCGCCGTCGTTGTTGATCGCCGAGCCGCGGATGACGCCGAGGATGGGGTGGTCGTTGCGGCGGGCGTCGAAAAGTCGTTCCAGAACGAGAACTCCCGCGCCTTCGGCCCAGCCGGTGCCGTCGGCTCCCGCGCCGAACGGCTTGCACCGCCCGTCGGGCGCCAGCCCCCGTTGCCTGCTGAAGGTGAGGAAGATCGACGGCGTGGTCATCACCGTGGCCCCGCCGGTCAGCACCAGGTCGCATTCGCCGCTGCGCAAGGTCTGACAGCCTTGGTGCAAGGCGACCAAAGCGGAGGAGCACGCCGTGTCCACGGTCACCGCCGGGCCTTCCAGACCCAGCGCATAGGCCACGCGCCCCGAAGCCACACTGCTCATCGCGGACGTCGCGAAGTACCCCTCGAACCCCCGGCCCGGCCGGGCCAGCAGCCGGGTTCCGTAGTCGTTGTAGATCACCCCGGCGAACACGCCGGTGCGGCTGCCGCGCAGGCTCGCCGGGTCGATCCGGGCCCGCTCGATCGCTTCCCACGCCGTTTCCAGCAGCAGCCGCTGCTGAGGGTCCATCGCCGCCGCCTCACGCGGGCTGATCCCGAAGAACTCGGCGTCGAACAGGCCGGCGTCGGACAGGAAGCCGCCTTCCCGCGTGGAGACGGTGCCTGCCCGGTCCGGGTCCGGGTCGTACAGGTCGTCGAGGTCCCAGCCGCGGTTCGCGGGAACCGTCGTGATCGCGTCCCGGCCGCCGGCCACCAGTTCCCACAACTGCTCGGGCGTGGCGACATCGCCCGGGAACCGGCACGCCATGCCCACGATCGCGATGGGTTCGGCCGACGACGCCACCTGCGCGGACACGGCCTGCGCGCTCCCACGGCCGGTGCCTCGAAGCCGCTCCCACAGGTGGCCGGCGAGCCGCGCGGATTCCGGGTGGTCGAAGACCACGGTCGCGGGCAGGTTCAGCCCGGTCGCGGCGTTGAGCCGGTTCCGCAGCTCGACGGCGGTCAGCGAGTCGAGGCCGAGTTCCTTGAACGCGCGGCGCTCGTGCACCGCCTCCGGCGTCCCGAGTCCCAGGACGGTGGCCGTCTCGCCGCGCACCAGCGTCATGACCATGCGGCGCTGGTCGTCCTCGCCGGCCGTGGCGAACCGGTCCGTCCACGGCGCGTCGGCACCGACCACGGCCGGCCGCCGGGCCGGAGCACCGGCCACGGCCGCCAGGACCGGCGACAGCAACCCCGCTCGTGCCCGCGCGCGCATCGCCGGCACGTCCAGGCGGGCCGGGACGACCACGGCGTCGTCCCGCGCCGACGCCGCGTCGAACAGTGCCAGCCCGTCGCCGACCGCCAGCGGCACCAGTCCATCGCGGGTCATCCGGGCGAAGTCGGCGTCGCTCAGCCGTGCCGTCATCCCGCCGGCCTGCTCCCACAGACCCCAGGCCAGCGAGGTCGCCGGCAGTCCGGCCGCCCGCCGGTACCCGGCGAGGACGTCGAGGAACGCGTTGGCTGCCGTGTAACTCGCCTGCCCCGCGCTGCCGACGGTGGCGGTGATCGAAGAGAACAGGACGAAGGCGGTCAGGTCCAGTTCGCGGGTCAGCTCGTGCAGGTTCCACGCGCTGTCGGCCTTGGCGCGCAGCACGGCGTCCACCCGCTCCGGGGTGAGCGAGGCCAGCACCCCGTCGTCGAGGACACCGGCGGTGTGGATCACCGCACGCACCGGGTGCGCGGCCGGCACATCGCCCAGCACCTTGCCGAGCGCGGCCCGGTCGGCCGCGTCGCACGCGGTCACGGTCACCGCGCAGCCGAGCTCGGCCAGCTCGGCCAACGGCTCGTCCAGCCCCGGGGCGTCCCGGCCCGACCTGCTGATGAGCAGCAGCCGGCGGACGCCGTGCTCGACGACGAGGTGACGCGCCAGCCACCGGCCGATACCGCCGGTGCCACCGGTGATCACCACCGTGCCGTCCGGGTCGAACGGCCGGACCGGCCGGTCCGCCGGGGGCGCTGCCCGCAGCCGTGGCACCCGGATGACACCGTCCCGCACGGCCAGCTGCGGCTCGGTGCCGGCCACCGCCGCGCGCACCAGCTCGGGCGTGACGCTGTCGTCGAGGTCCAGCACCACGAGCCGGCCAGGGTGCTCGGCTTGCGCGGTCCGCAGCAGACCCCACACGGACGCGCCGGCCAGGTCGTGCGCGCCGTCGGCGGCGGGCGCCGCGCCCCGGGTCACCACCGCCAGCCGGGTGCCGGCGAGCCGGTCGTCGCCCAGCCAGTCCTGGACCAGTGCCAGCGCCCACCGGGTCGCCGCGTGCGCGTCTTCGGCCGGCGACGCGCCCCCGGCGGGCGGTGCGGTCACCACCACGTCCGGTGGGGTGCCGCCGTCGGCGAGATCGGCGCGTAGCGCCTCGAGGTCCAGGTACGTGTCGATGTTCTCCAGCGGCGCCGGCGGGGCACCGAGGGCGGCGATGACGGTGGCGGAGCCGGTGCCGGTGACCGGGTGGGTGATCCACTCCGGCCGGTACAGCGCCCGATCGGCGAGCGTCGGCCGGGGTGCCGGCCGCAGCGCGAGTGACGCCACCTCGGCGACCGGCGTACCGTCCGCGGCCGTCAGCGTGACCCGTACGGCGTCGGAGCCGGACGGGGACGCGTGCACGCGCAGCGCCGTCGCGCCCGCGCCGTATTGGCGGACCCCCGACCACGCGAACGGCAGCAGTGTGCGCGCGGGATCGAACATCAGCCCCACGACGGGGTGCAGCGCGGCGTCGAGCAGCGCGGGGTGCAGGCCGAACCCACCCGCGTCCTTGATGCCGACTTCGGCGTAGACGTCCTCGCCGTGGCGCCACATCGCGCGCAGGCCACGGAACGCCGGGCCGTACGCGTAACCATGGTCGGCGAGCCGCTCGTAGAGGTCGGCGACGTCCTCGGCGACCGATCCCGGCGGCGGCCACGCGGCCCCGGCCGTCCCGGGCGCCGGGTCGCCGGTGTCGCCGGCCTCGACGGTACCGGTGGCGTGCCGCGTCCAGGCCGGCTGGGAATCGTCGTCGTCGGGCCGCGCGTACACCTCGACCGGGCGGCGGCCGGCCGCGTCGGCCGGCCCGAGGACCAGCTGCGTCCGCAGCGCGGCGTTCTCCGGGAGCACCAGCGGGACCTCCACGGTGAGATCCCGGACGCGCGGAAGGCCGATCCGCGCGCCCGCGGCGAGCGCCAGCTCGACGACGGCCGCGCCGGGCAGCAGCACCGCGCCGCCGACCGCGTGGTCCACCAGCCATGGGTGGACACGCGTGGAAATCCGGTTGGTGAACAGCATCCCGCGCTCGTCGGCGATCGGCACCGACGCGCCCAGCAGCGGGTGGCCGGTCATCTGCAGGCCGACCGCTCGCGCGTCGGCGTCCGCCGTGGTCTCGATCCAGTAGCGGGCGTGCTGGAAGGGGTAGGTGGGCAGGTCGACGGGCCGGCGGTGGCCGCTGGGCCAGGTGACGGCGTGGCCGTGGGTGTGCAGGTGGGCGAGGTTGGTGAGGAAGGCGGTGGGGTTGTGGTGATCGCGGCGCAGTGTCCCGGCGGCGGTGACGGAAGTCCTGCCGGTGGTTTCGGCGGTGTCGGCGACCGCGGTGGTCAGGGTGGGGTGGGCACTGGGTTCGACGAAGGTGTGGTGCCCGGCCGCGAGCAGGGCCCGGGTGGTTTGTTCGAAGCGGACGGTCTCGCGGAGGTTGCGGTACCAGTAGCGGGCGTCGAGTTCGGTGGTGTCGAGGAGGCCGCCGGTGACGGTGGAGTAGAAGGGGATGGTGGCCGGGCGGGGGGTGAGGTCGCGGAGTGCGGTGGTGATGTCGTCGCGCAGGGGTTCGACGGCGGGGGAGTGGGAGGCGTAGGTGACGGGGATGCGGCGGGCTCGGGTGTTCTCCTGCTGACAGGCTTCGAGGAAGGCTTCGAGCTGGGCGGTGTCGCCGGTGACGACGGTGGTGGCGGGACCGTTGGTGGCCGCGATGTGCAGGTCGTCGTAGTCGGTGAGGCGGGCTTCGGCCTCGAGCACCGGGAGTGCGATGGAGGCCATGCCCCCGGTCGGGGGCAGCGTGGTCAGGATCCGGCTGCGGTGGGCGATGATGTGGGCGGAGTCCTGGAGGGTGAGGGCGCCGGCGATGTGGGCGGCGGCGATTTCGCCTTGGGAGTGGCCGATGACGGCGTCGGGGGTGATGCCGTGGTGCTGCCAGAGTCGGGTGAGGGCGATCAT
>NZ_JBEZYY010000047.1:0-9209 GCF_040638975.1 Amycolatopsis sp. NPDC024027 | reverse complement strand
ACCCCCCCCTCCCCTTCCCTCCCCGAGGGTTTTTCCCACCCCACGCTTTCCCGCCTTGACAAACCCGATCGTCGACTGAAACTCCCACCGGAGGGGCGGGGGAGGTCGGACCCGCCCTGCCGCGGCAGAGTTTTATGCCATGGCAAAAAGACAAAAGCTGTCCTCGCCGGACCGGCAGGCTCCGGGATGGCCACCCGGAGCGCTTGCCTCCCACCTTCTCGAGTTGGGCCGCTGGGTGGTCATCCCGTCGCCTGATTGGCCTATCACTTTGAGCCGGGCCCGCAAGCCTGCGCTGTCCCCCCACGTTGCGCTCTGTGTTGCGGGCCCGGCTCAAAGTGATTTCACGGCCTCAGGCGACGGGATGACCACCGCGCTCCTCCGATCACAAGCCTTGGACGCGCGAGGAGCTGGGTACCCCGCGGGCCGGGACCGCCGTCAGCAGGGTGAACAGCACCGCCGCCAGCTGGGCCAGGAGCAGCAGGTTTCTTTCCGTTCCCGGGTACTCCACCGTCACCTCCGCGGACGCCGTTGGCACCGAGACCGCCACCTGGTGGCCCCACGCCGGCACGATCGGGACCGGCTTGCCGGCCACCGCCGCCTTCCAGCCCGGTTCCTGCTCCGCCGCCAGCACCAGGAGCCGGCCCGTCGGGCCGTCGGAGACGCGGACGCGCACGTCCGGCAGGTCCGCCCGGACCGGTGCCACGCCCGGCGCAGTGCCCGGCGCGCCACCTCCGGTGACCGCCGCTTTCGCCTGTTCCGGCGAGATCAAGATCACCTGGCCCGCCGGCGGGAGCAGGCGCAGCACCCCGCGGCCGTCGGACGTCGGGGCGGCCACCGAGAGCAGGTCCTTCGCCAGCGGCGGGTACGCCTGCGGGTCCACGCCCGGCGGGAGCACCACGAACTGGACGCCCGCCGCCGCGGCCGCCGCGAAGGAGCGCTGGACCGCCGCCGCGTCGCCCTGGCCCAGGTCGCGGCGCCAAGCCGCCAAGCGGGCCGGTGTTCCGGGCGTCGGGGCCAGCTCGTCGTCGCCGTAGTGCGGGAGGCGGCCGGCGATCTGGCGCGTCGCGTCCGGGGCCAGGTCGAGCACCGAGCGGCCGGACGCCGTCAGCTCGGCCGTGACCTCCGGGGCGAGCGACGGCCGCTCACCGGCCCGCAGCGGGCCCTGCGAGCCGACGACCGCCGCGCCGGTGGCCAGCGTCAGGAACACCGCCACTCCGGCCACCGCCATCACCTTCGGCAGCCAGGTCGCCGGGACGCCGGTCGGGCCGCCGCGCTGCCACGAGCCGAGCACCACCCACAGCAGCCCGGCGCCGATGATCAGCAGCGGCACGCCTGCGTAGCCGTGCGACGGCGCGCCGCCCTGCAGCGGGGGCGCCGTGACCAGCCGCACCAGCACCAGCCCGCCCGCGCCCAGCGCCGCGAGCGCGAGCCCGCCGGCGGCGAGCTTCGTCGGCCGGACGACCACCGCCACCAGCGCCGCGGCGATCACCGCGACGCCGATCGGCCAGGCGCCCGGGCCGCCCGGGTCGAGCCCGGCCAGCTCGGTGCCGGAGACGACCGATGCGGCCCCGCCGAGCCCCTGGACGAGGAGTCCCGGGTGCTTCAGCAGCACGGTCGGCCACGGCAGCAGCAGCGCCAGCGGCAGCAGCACCACGATCCCGACCGACGCGATCCGGCGCGCCAGCCCGGTCGGCGCGGGGAGCACGACGAACCCGATCAGCAGCCCGGCGAGCGCGAGCCCGTGCGCCAGCGGCGAGAACGCTCCGAGCAGCGCCACCCCGAACGCCGACAGCGCGGACACGTGCAGCCAGCGCGTGTCCGCGTGCACGAGCAGCCCGGCGATGCCCGCGGCCACCAGCGGCAGCACCAGGTGCACCACGACGACGTCCAGCCGGCCCTGCGCCACGCCCGCGGTCGCGGCCGGCAAGACCGCGTACGTCGCCGCGACGACCGCGCGCACCCAGCGGCGTACGCGAAGCCGCCGCGTCGCCGCGTACGCGCTCAGCGCGGCCAGCGGGATGTCGCCGAGGAGCAGCACGGCGACCAGCGCGGCCGGCCCGCCGATCGGCGCGAACACCGCGCCGAGCGCGCCGAGCACCGGCAGGGTGGCCGACGCGGGCGCGCCGGTGCCGCCCGCGATCGCGTGCCACGGCGTCAGGTAGGACGTCCAGAGCTCCCCCAGCCCGGCGACCGGGAGCAGCTTGCCACCGAAGAGGTCGAGGCCCAGCCGGGCGCGGTTGACGAACAGCCCGAGCGCGGTGAGCACGACGAGCAGGACCACGGGCGGCGCGAAGATCGTGGCCGCCAGCACCCGGCGGCGGTTGACCTCGACGAAGACGAGTTCCGGCTCCGGCTCCTCGGCTTCGGGGGCGTCTTCGGCGACCGGCGCCGGGGTTTCCGGCAGCGCCACGGCGACGAGCGTGCCCGGGCGGCGCAGCCCGGACCCGCGTGAGCTGACGCCGCGCAACGCGCCCGCGGGCAACGCGTCGGGGCCGACCGGACGGTTCTCGCGGGCGTCGAGCGCTTCCGGCGTCACCCACGCCGACTCGGTTTCGACGGTCTCGGGCACGCGGCCGAGCGCGACGTCGTTCTCGACGCCGCGGCGCACCAGGCCGACGACGCCGGCGCGGACGGCGTTGCGCAGCCGGGTCCCGCGTCCGGTGAAGAGCCCGCGAACCGTGCCCGGCCGCGGATTCCGCCGCCGGTGGGCCCGCGCGGCGCGCAATCCGCCGCGTCCACTGAGGAGGTACCCGATGGCGGCGAGCTCGGCCCGCGCTTCGCCGGTGCGGCGCAGCAGGACGAAGGCCAGCGCGCGCAGCACGGCGAGCACCGGGAGCCGGATCATGCCGAGCCAGAAGGAAAACGGCGAGCAGTTCACCAGGAACACGCGCAGCCCGTGGGCGCGGTTCGCGGCGGCCGGCGGGCCGGGGAGCGCGTCCGCCGCCCGCCGCCCGGTGGTCACGGCGCGGGCGTGCCGCACCCGCGCGAGCGGGACGGACAGGACCACACCCCCGGCCGCGTTCGCGCGCCAGCCGAAGTCGAGATCCTCCCGCAGCAACGGGAAATCGGGGTCGAAGCCGCCGAGGGAGTCCCAGGCGTCGCGGCGCACGAGCGAGCCGGCGCTGGGCACGGCGAGCACCGCCACCGGGTCCTCGCCGGTCGTGGCGACCTGCTGGCGGTGCCCGGAGGCATCGGTGGAGAGGCCGGCTTCGACGATCAGCCGCGGATCGGTCCAGTCGAGACCGAGGGAACCGAGCACGGTGGCCGACGGTTCCTTCGTGGCGACGTGCAGGAGCTGATCGAGGCAGTCGGGTTCGGGCGCGCAGTCGTCGTGCAGCAGCCACAGCCAGGAACCGGGGTCGCCCCACCGCTCGGTGGCGTGCGCGACGGCTTCGGCGACCGCGGCCGCGAAGCCGGTATCACTCGGCAGTGTGATGACCCCGGCGAGAACGGGGGACGAATCCAGGCCGGGATCCTCGGCGGCTCCGGCGAGCAGCCGCGGGGTCGCGTCGGTGGAACCGGTGTCCACGGCGAGGACGTGCCGGGGCCGGACGGTGCTGCGGCGCAACGCGGAAAGCGCCAGCGGCAGCCAGTTTTCGCCGTCGTGACAGACCACAATGGCCAGAACGGGCGCGGTGCGCGGGACGGGCGGCGCGGCGGTGCGGGGCAACGAACGCTCCAGATCAGGCGGCAGTCGGTGCGGCCACCCTACGGCCCCGACCAGTCACCCGGTGGTGAACCCACGCCGAGCGCCCCGCACAGCGGAATCACCGGTGACGCCGGGCATCACCGGTGATTCGCACTAGACAGCACGCTTTTTGAGCTTCCGGCGCTCCCGCTCGGACAGACCGCCCCAGATGCCGAAGCGTTCGTCGTGGGCCAGTGCGTACTCCAGGCACTCGTCCTTGACCTCGCAGCCCAGGCAAATCCGCTTGGCTTCGCGGGTGGAACCGCCCTTCTCGGGGAAGAACGCCTCCGGGTCCGTCTGCGCGCACAGGGCGCGTTCCTGCCAATCCTGCTCTTCTTCGGTGGCATCGATGAGCTCGGTGAGATCTCCCAGAGCCTGCTCCGGGATCTCGCCCCAACTCATGACGTGCCCCCATTCCTTCCCATCGGCTTCCAACCGCACGTCCGCCTCCTCGCTCCCTAGCACTCCCCAGGCTGGCGGTGGTGAAACGACACTCGCCGTCCCCTCTCGGCGGCGAATGACATCACTGTGATTACACCCGTGTAGTGCGATCAGGTCAAGCGGAGTAGCGAGTTCGGGGGACGTTCCGGCCCGATCGCGCAAGGGGACACGCCGGTAACTTCACACCGGGCATACGGAAGACTGGAGCACGTGCAGAAGTCAGCAGTGCGCCCCAGCCCGGTCTTCCTCGGCATCCTCGCGCTCACCGCCGTCGGTGGCGTCATGGCCGCGTTCGGTCACGTCAATCCGTACTTCGTCCGAGATCACGACACACTGGCCGTGGCCGGTGTCGTGATCTTCGTCGCCGCCGGTTGGGTGGCGTCACTGTCACTGCACGAGTTCGGCCACGCGATGGTGGCCTACCGCGGTGGCGACTACAGCGTCGCCCACAAGGGTTACCTGAACCTCGATGTCCGGAAGTACACCGATCCCGTCCTGTCGATCGTCCTGCCGCTGATCTTCCTGTTCATCGGCGGCATCCCGCTGCCGGGCGGCGCGGTCTGGATCAACCGTGGCGCGTTGCGCTCGCGGGGGACGTCGTCCTGGGTGTCGCTGGCCGGGCCGCTGAGCAACCTCGCGGTCGGCGCGGCACTGTGCTTGGTGGTCGCGCTGGTCCCGATGGCGTACGGCCTCGTGATCGCGATGTCCTTCCTCGCGCTGCTGCAGGTCGTGACGTTCATCCTCAACATCCTGCCGATCCCGGGCCTCGACGGCTGGGGTGCGATCGAGCCGTATCTGCCGGCGCAGGCACGGGCGTTCGGCGCGCAGGTGCGCCCGTGGGCGCCGATCATCCTGTTCGCGGTCCTGTTCCTGTTCCCCCCGGCGAACGCCGCCCTGTGGGACGGTGCCGGCTGGATCTTCGACGCGCTGGGTGGCTATCCCGGTGCCCCGACGGGGTTCTTCCTCTTCCAGTTCTGGAAGTGAGGTTTGGGCCGGGCGCCGCGCGGGAAAGATCAGGTGCGGCGCTCGGTCAGCCAGACGTGCGCGCGCTTCCACACGACCCGCAACCCCGACCGCTCGCCGAGGTAGTCGCCCGCCGCACCGACGACCGGGAGCATGCCGAGCGCCCGGTGGAACAGGTTGCCGCGCGGGCGCTTCTCCAGTTCGCCCGTGATGCCGAGGAGTCCGCGGCCGAGCCGCCACAGCGTGCGGCCGGCCGCCTTGACCGTCGCCTTGCCGTGCTTCTTCTCGGACGCCCTCAGTTCCTCGGTCAGCTTCGCCGCTTCGTCCGCCTCCGCGGCTTCGTCGTGCTCCGCGTGCTTGCCCGCCGCGAGGTCCGGGTCGATCTCGCGCTCGAAGAGCACCCACGCGATGAGCCGGACCCGCGTGCCGACGTCGGTCACGCCGTACTCGCCCGCGATCGCGCACAGCAGCAGCCCCTGAGACGCCGCGCCCAGTGCGTCCTGCACCGGCAGGCGGTCGGCCAGCGCGCCACCCAGCCCGGGGATCGACGTCAGCAGCGCCGTGAACCGGCCGACGCGGTTCATCCACCAGCTCGACCGGTCGTACCCCGTCATCCGCGCCCACGCCGCCGTGCCCGGCACCTTCACCGACGTGACGCCGTGGATCAGCTTCGCCTTCAACCCCGACTCGACCTCGGCCAAGTCCTCCGAGGCACGCGCCTGCAGCCCGAACGGGTCGGACTCGCGCAGCGCGTCCAGCATCGGCCCGCACGCCCGCACGAACGGCCGCAGCACCGCCACGACCTGCCGGTCGGAGATCGACTCACCCACGTCCCGCTCCCCTTCCCACCGCCCGGCGCGGCGCGCCGCCGAGCACCATCGCGCCCGGCAGCGCGCTCGCGCCGAGCAGCAGCAACGCCCGCCAGTCCTGGATCAGCACCAGGTCACCGCCCGGGCCCAGCAGGCCGACCCCGAACACGACGAGCACCCACAGCGCCAGGGGTACCCAGGAAAGCCCGGGGCGCACCAGCTTCGCCGTGGTCCACACCAGCCACGGCGTGGTGACGGCGCCCACGAGCACCATCACCGGCACCGGGACCACCCCGATCCGCAGCGGCAGGAAGAACAGCTCCAGCAGCGCGAGCAGCACCGTGTCGACGGCGAGCAGCGCGAGCAGCAGCCCCTGCTCGAGCGTCAGCCGCTCGTCCACGGTCACAGCCCGCCGAACAGGTCATCCGCCGCACCCTCGGCGGGGCCGTGGGCCAGCACGAAGGAGTCCTTCGCGGGGATCGGCTGGGCGACCTCGTTCGTCAACGCGAAGTACGGGACGGCGCCGTCGACCACCGCCAGCTGCGTCGCGTGCGCGCGCAGTGCCGCCAGCTTCGCCGGGACGTACGCGGCGACGTCGAGCACCGTGGTGATCTCCTCGTCGGGCGTCGCGGGTAGCTCGTCGTCGTCCGGGACGCGGTAGCGGGGCTCGCCCGCACGCAGCGCGGCCAGCCCGGCACGCAGCGCGCTCTTCGACGTCACGGTGTGGAACACCCGCTCGACCGAGCCGGCCCGGACCGCCGCCGCCATCGTGATGTCGTGGGCGCGGATGTGGTCGGGGTGGCCGTACCCGCCGAAGGCGTCGTAGGTGACGACGACCTGCGGCCGGACCTCGTCGATGATCTCCGCCAGCTGCGCGGCCTGCTCCTCGGCGCTGCCCCCGGTGAACGCCCGCGGGTGCGAAGCCGACGGCGTGCCTGCCATGCCCGAATCCCGCCACCGGCCGAGGCCGCCGAGGTAGTGGTGCCGCGACACCCCCAGCGCGGCGCAGGCGGCTTTCAGCTCGGCGACGCGGTAGCCGCCCAGCTGGTCGGCCGCCTGGGCACGCAGCCCGGCCAGCTCGGGCAGGCCGGCCATGACCTCACCCTCCTCACCCAGCGTGCAGGTCACCACGGTCACCTCGGCGCCTCCGGCGGCGTATCGTGCGATCGAGGCGCCGGTGGTGATGCTTTCGTCGTCGGGATGGGCGTGGACGAACAGCAGCCTTCGCGATACCGGGGAGATCACGGGTTGAGCGTAATTCCCGTGCTCCGACCTTCGTCGGGGACACCCTCGGTTATCCTCGCGCGAGTCGCGACCGCCGCGTCGTGACCGTCTGTACCCCCACGAAGGGCATCTTGGTGAGCACTGAAGCAACTTCGGCGAACGTCGCCGGCGTGTCCGGATCCGTCCTGTCCATCTCCGACCTCAGCGTGTCGTTCCAGACCGAGGACGGCGTCGTGGACGCCGTCAAGGGCATCGGGTTCGACGTGCAGCCCGGCGAGATCGTCGCCGTGGTCGGGGAGTCCGGGTCCGGCAAGTCCGTCACGTCGATGTCGGTGCTGGGCCTGCTGCCCAAGACCAGCCGGATCGCCGGTGAGCTGCGCCTCGGCGAGCGCAACCTGGCGGATCTCAAAGAGAAGGACATGCAGAAGATCCGCGGCAACCAGGTCGCGATGATCTTCCAGGAGCCGATGACGGCGCTGAACCCGGTCTATACGGTCGGCTGGCAGCTGCGCGAGGCCCTGCGGTCCCACCTCGACATCGCCAAGGACGCCGCCGACAAGCGCGCGGTCGAGCTGCTCGACATGGTCGGCATCCCGAACCCCGATCAGCGGTTCAAGCAGTACCCGCACCAGCTCTCGGGCGGCCTGCGCCAGCGCGTCGTCATCGCCATGGCGATCGCCTGCGACCCGAAGGTCATCATCGCCGACGAGCCGACCACGGCGCTCGACGTCACGGTCCAGGCGGAGATCCTCGGCCTGCTGCGCAAGCTGCGGGACACGCTCGACACGGCGATCGTGCTGATCACCCACGACATGGGCGTCGTCGCCGACATGGCCGACCGCGTCATCGTGATGTACCAGGGCGAGATCGTCGAAGAGGCGCCGGTGCGCGAGCTGTTCGCGTCGCCGAAGGAGGACTACACCCGGCGGCTGCTCGCCGCGGTGCCGGTGCTCGGCCAGCGCCCCGAGGGCCGCCGCCTGCTCGACGACGCCGGCATCGCCAGCGACAGCACCGAGGCGGCCAAGATCGCCGAGGAGATCCGGCTGGCCGACGCCGAACTGGAGGCCGTGATCGAGGAGACCGCCCCGGCCCTCGAGATCAAGAACCTGGTGCTCGAGTACCCGGGCCGCCGCGGCCAGGCCAAGAACCGCGCGGTCGACGACGTCTCGCTGACCATCGCCAAGGGCGAGATCGTCGGCCTGGTGGGCGAGTCCGGCTCCGGCAAGTCGACGGTCGGCCGCTGCGCCGTCGGCCTGCTGCGCGCGACCCAGGGCACGATCGCGATCGCGGGCAAGGACATCACGACGATGTCGGCGAAGGAGATCCGTCCGCTTCGCCGGTTCTTCTCGATCGTGTTCCAGGACCCGGCGTCGACGCTGGACCCGAAGATGACGATCGGCGAGTCCATCTCGGAGCCGATGGTGCTGCACAAGGTGCTGTCCGGCAAGGCGCTGTCGGCGCGCGTGCGCTCGCTGCTCGACAAGGTCGAGCTGGGCGGGCACTACATGAACCGCTACCCGCACGAGCTCTCCGGCGGCCAGCGCCAGCGCGTGGCCATCGCCCGGGCGCTGTCGCTCGACCCGGCCCTGCTCATCGCGGACGAGCCCACCTCGGCGCTGGACGTGTCGGTGCAGGCCCGCGTGCTGGACCTGTTCCTGGACCTGCAGCAGTCGCTGCAGTTCGCCTGCCTGTTCATCAGCCACGACCTGGCGGTGGTCGACCTGCTGGCCGACCGCGTCGCGGTGATGCAGCACGGCAAGCTGGTCGAGGTCGGCACCCGCGACCAGGTGCTGCACTCGCCGCAGCAGGACTACACGCGCCGGCTGCTGTCGGCGGCCCCGGTCGCGGACCCGATCCTGCAGGCCGAGCGCCGCGCGGCCTGGGAGGCCGGCAAGCTGGCCCCCGTGGCCGACTGAGGCACTGAACACGCGGAAGGCCGCCACCCCCGGTCCGGGTGGCGGCCTTCCGCGGTTCCAGGGGCCCCCAGAGGTGGGGGGGGGGGGTGGTGGGGCCGGGGGGGGTGAGGGGGGGGGGGGCGGCCGGGGGGGGGGGGGCACCAAGACAACAAAAACAAGCCATATATC
>NZ_JBEZYY010000046.1:0-13200 GCF_040638975.1 Amycolatopsis sp. NPDC024027 | reverse complement strand
GACGCCTACCGGATCATCGTCGACCTGACCACCGGAGTGGTCTGGTTCTCGCCCAACCACTACACGGACTTCTACAAGATCTGAGTCCACCGAGGTCGAGGCCGTGCTCCGGTGCCCGCGGTTCGGGAGCCGGGCGCGGCCTTGCCCTTGCTCAGGGCTGTTCGCCGGCCAGGAGGCGCTACCCGTTCTGTTCGACGAGCCGCTCGGCGGTGAGCCACTGACCACTCGTTCGGTGCGGGTGACCGTCCACAGGGGATCCGAGGCGAGTTCGGCCACCGACCGCGCGTCGACGAATGAAGCGCCGGTCGCGGGGTACACCTGCGGTATGACGACTTCGCCGTTCGAGCCGAATCCGCAAACGGGACACCAAGAGGTCGCGGCCGCCGATCCCGGTCAGGGGGCACCTGATACCGCCGACGGGTTCGGGCCTGGTGAGACCGGACCCGACGTGATCCTTCCGCACGACGACGCCGAGGAAGAGCCCGACGCCTGAGAGCGGGTGATTCCCGGCATCGAGCTGGCGCGCAGTCCGTCCAGTACGAGGGTGATGACGTCGTCGGCCTCGGCTCGCCAATCGGGGCGGTCGTGGGTCGCGCCGATGCCGTGGAGCGCCATCATGACGGCGCCGAGGTCCACGTCGTCGCGTACGGTGCCTGCCTTGACCGCGGCGGCCACCAGGTCGGTGACGGCCTGCTCCAGTGCCTGGCTGCCTTCGGCAAGAGTGCTCGAGTGGTCGGTCCAGAGGGTGGCCAGCGTCCGGGCGAGGCCCTGGTGGGTGTCCATGTGGTCGACCATGCCGCGGAGGAAGGTCGCCAACGCTTCCGCCGCGGGCCGGGTGGCTTGGAGGTGGCGGGCGCGGTCGCACAGCGTGGCGACTTCCCCGCGGTAGACCGCCTCGGCCAGCGCCTCCCGGGTGGGGAAGTGGCGGTACAGCGTGCCGGTGCCCACTCCGGCCAGGCTGGCGAAGTCGTCGAAGCGCAGGTCGAAGAAGTCGCCGGCGGCGGCGACCTCGCGTGCGGTGGCGAGCAGGGCCTCGCGCTTGCGCCGGGCGTCGGCTCGCAGCGGCTTGTCGGCGGTCATGCGCTCCCTCGCGTTGACAACTGGAGACGGACGGCTCGCTGCCGCGGATACCCATGCCGAACCGCACCGCACCGGCTCCGTCGACCGCGACCTGATCGCCGGGCAGCCGGTTGACCGGCTCAGCCGAACAGGAAGACCGCCGCGTCCATCACCTGGTGTGGCTCCTTGACGCGCAGCATGCGCACGCCCGTCCAGCCCGCGTAGCGTCCGCTGACGCCCTTGGCGTCCAGGGTTTGCCAATGACCGGCCCGGATTTCGTTGCCGTCCATCCAGCCGTCGATGGCGATCGTGCCGTCCTGCAGAGTGAGTTCCTCCTCGTAGTGGATCATGAGGTGGTTGTCCGACGGCCGGTGGTACTCGATCTTCCCGCGGCCGGTCAGCGTGCCGATCTTGTGGCCGTCCTTGTCGAGCAGCGTGGTGTCGTAGGTGTCGGAATCCCCCACCTTCGGCACGTCGGGGCTTTCGCCCTTGTAATGCAAGGTGACCATTTCGGTGAGGTCCACTAACGCGATGTTGTCGGCCATCGGATTCCTTCTCGTCCGGTCCTGGTTTCCGTTGTGCCGCCAGCATGCGGCCGCGGGCTAAAGCGGCGCCAATCCGCGATCCACGCGTGCCGGCCGGCGCGCAAGCAATGCTTTAGCGGCGGGGGCCAGGGTCGGGCGAGAAACCAACAGCCATGCCGTGGAAGGAACCTGTCGCATGACGCATGACATCGGCGTAATACTCACCCCGGCCGCCGATGTCGGCGGGGGATTGGACAACGTCGTCGACACCTTGATCCGCAAGACCCGCGAGGCCGCCGAAGCCGGTTTGTCGTCGGCGTGGTTCTCGCAGCTGTTCGACCACGACGCCATCACCGCGGCCGCGATCGTCGGACGGGAGGTGCCGGGCATCGCCATCGGCAGTGGTGTGGTGCCGCTGTGGCCGCGCCACCCACTCACCATCGCCGCGCAGGCGCAGACCGCGCAGGCCGCCACCGGCGGGCGCTTCACCCTGGGCGTCGGGCTCGGTGCGAAGTCCATGATGGAGCCCGCGTTCGGACCGGGCTGGGACCGGCCGATCCGCCGCCTGCGCGAGTCGCTGACCGTGTTCCGGCAGGCGTTCAGCGGAGAGCAGGTCGGCTTCGCGGGCGAGGTGATCACGGCGCAGCCGGTGATGCCGACCGCGGTCGCCGGCGGTGGCGGTGTCCCGGTGGTCGTCGCGGCCGTGGGGTCACAGGCGCTGCGGGTCGTCGGGGAGCTCGCGGACGCGGCCATGCCGTTCCTGGCGGGGCCGCGCGCACTGGCCGAGCACATCATCCCGGACGTGGCGAAGGGCGCCGCGGCCGCCGGCCGTGCGGTGCCCCGGATCATCGCCGCCGTGCCGGCGATCGTCACCGACGACGCCGAGACGGTCCGCGACATCGCGAACCAGGGATTCTGGTACTACCCGGACCTCCCCTCGTACCAGCGGCTCTTCGCGGCGGAGGGGGTGACGCACCCGGCGGAAGTCTGCTTGATCGGCACCGAGGACGAGGTGGCGGCCGGGATCCGCCGGTACTTCGACGCCGGCGCCGACGCCGTCGTGCTCAGCCAGTCGGGGATCCACTCCCTCGAAGAGCAACGGCGGACCTGGGCGCTCGCGGGCGAGCTCGCCAAGAGCTGACATGAACGACATCGCGGAGCTCAAACGGTTCGTGGTCCTCCATGCGCGTGCGCAGCAGCTTCCGCCGGAGCAGTGCCGGGCGGTGCTGGACCGGATCGACAACGACGAGGAAGGGCAAGCGGGATCCTGGGCGGTCGAGTGGTCGCGGTCCGCGGCGGAGCTGCGTGAGCGCGGCGACCTGCTGGCCGCGTCCCGGCACTGGACGATGGCCCGCTTCCCCTTCGTCGACGGACCCACCCGGCAGAAGGCACTGGACGACGCGGTCGGCGCGTTCGACGGCTGGCGGGCCGAGGCCGGCATCGACCGGGTGCGGCTGGACACCCCCGGCGGCGAGCTGCGCTGCTGGGCCACCGAGCGGCCGGCCGGGCCCGCCCGGCCGCTGCTGCTGGTCATGGGCGGCATCGTCAGCACGAAGGAACAGTGGGCACCCGCGCTGCCGCTGGTGCACCGGCTCGGGATGACCGGGGTCGTCGCGGAACTGCCGGGTGTCGGCCAGAACACCCGGCAGTACGACCGGGACAGCTGGCGGATGATCCCCGATCTCCTCGACGCTCTCGGGCCGGTCGCGTCCGGTGTGGACATCTACGCGCTCGCGCTCAGCTTCAGCGGCCACCTCGCGCTGCGGGCCGCGGGCCACGACGAGCGGTTGAAGGGCATCGTGCTGGCCGGTGCGCCGGTCCACGACTTCTTCGCCGACCCGCAGTGGCAGCGCGGGATTCCCCGCGTCACCCGGGACACGCTGGCCCACCTGACGGGGACGGAGCCGGCGGAGGTCGCCGGCCGGATCGCCGGCTGGGGGCTGACCGACGACGAACTGCGGGCGGTGCGGATCCCGGTGAGCTGCGTCGTCAGCACGCGCGACGAGGTGATCCCGCGATCCGACGTCGACCGGCTGATCCGGACGCTGCCCCACCTGCGGCTGCTCGAGCACGACGACGTCCACGGCTCACCCGACCACGTGGCCGAGTCGCAGATGTGGAGTGTCCGGTCCGTACTGCGGATGAGCGGCGCCCGGCCGCTGCAGCGGGTGGGGTTGACCGCCGCGCTCGGGATGACCCGGTTGCGACGCAAGCTCGCCGCCGCACGAACCTGAAGCCGGCCGGGGCTCCGGCCCCGGCCACCACCCCGACGGGAAAACCCGGCCGGTGCCCGCAGGGGGACACCGGCCGGGTTTTCGCCGTTCAGCCGCCGGTGCTGCCGAGTTCGCGGTCGATGAGGTCGAAGATCTCCGCCACCGACGACTCCCGGATCCGGTCTCCGACCGTGGCTTCCTGCTCGGTGCCGGTCCAGCGGGCGAGCAGCGCCTGCAACCGCGTCACCACCAGCTCCCGGGCCGGCGCCTCCGCTTCCTCGACCGTCTTCTCCACGGCCTCCAGGTGAGCCATCGCGGCGGACAGCGGGTCCGGCCCGGCGCCGATCAGCTCGCCGCACAGGTACTCGGACAGTGCCGTCGGGGTGGCGTAGTCGAAGACGAGCGTGGCCGGCAGGTTCAGCGCCACCGCGGTGCTCAGCCGGTTGCGCAGCTCCACCGACGTCAGCGAGTCGAACCCGAGGTCCTTGAACGGCTGCCCCGGGTCGATCGCGTTCGGATCGTCGTAGGTGAGCACGGCCGCGACGTGCGCGCGCACCAGGTCCGACACGGCCCGGTTCCGGTCGGCTCCGGACAGACCCGCGAGCCGTTCGGTGAAGGCGTCCGCCGTGCCCGCCGTCGTGGTCGCCGCGCGGCGCATCGAAGCACGCATCAACCCGCGCAGCATCGCCGGCACGGCGTCGCGGGGGGCCGAGGTGTCGACACGCATCGGCGCGATCAGCGCCTCCGGACGGGCGAACGACGCGTCGAACAGGTCGAGGCCCTGTTCCACCGACAGCGGCATCAGGCCACTGCGGCGCATCCTGGCCAGATCGACGTCGCTCATGTGCTCGGTGAAGGAACTGGTGACCGACCACAGCCCCCACGCGAGGGACGTGCCGCTGAGCCCGTTCGCCCGCCGGTGCGCCGCCAGTGCATCGAGGGACGCGTTCGCTGCCGCGTAGCTGCCCTGTCCGGGACCGCCGAGCAGGCCGGCCGCGGAGGAGAACAGCACGAACGCCGCGAGCTCGCGGCCC
The DNA here is from genome assembly GCF_040638975.1 of Amycolatopsis sp. NPDC024027. Classification (NCBI taxonomy): domain Bacteria; kingdom Bacillati; phylum Actinomycetota; class Actinomycetes; order Pseudonocardiales; family Pseudonocardiaceae; genus Amycolatopsis; species Amycolatopsis sp. NPDC024027. Next base: position 8,370 of record NZ_JBEZYY010000046.1, on the reverse strand, counting down.
GCGGTCAGCTCGTGCAGGTGGCGCGCACCGGTGGCCTTCGCGCGCAGCACCGCTTCGAGGTCTTCCGCCGTGATCGCGTCGACGGTGGCGTCCCGGGCCACCCCGGCGGTGTGGACCACCGCGGTGAGCGGGTGCTCGACGGGCAGCCGGGCCAGCACGTCCGCCACGTCCTGCCGATCGCCCACGTCGGCGGCGAAGATCGTCACCTCGGCTCCGAGCCCGGCCAGCTCGGCGACCAGCGGCGCGGTGCCGGGGTGGCCCGGGCCCCGGCGGCTGAGCAACGCGAGGTGCCGGACGCCGTGCCGTTTCACCAGGCGCCGCGCGATCTGCCCGCCGAGCACGCCGGTGCCGCCGGTGATCAGGACCGTGCCGGTGGGGTCGGGCGGCCGGGGAACGGTCATGACCACCTTGCCCACGTGCCGGGCTTGCTGCATGTGCTGGAACGCGGCGGCCGCCTGCCGGACGTCCCAAGCGGCCAACGGCAGCGGACGCAGGTCGCCGGACTCGAACAGGACCGACAGGGCGTCGAGCATTTCGCGGATCCGGTCCGGGCCGGCCTCGATCATGTCGAAGGCCCGGTAGGTCGTGCCCGGGTGCCGGCGCGCGACCTCGGTGGCCTCGCGGACATCCGTCTTGCCCATCTCCAGGAAACGTCCGCCTGGCCGGAGCAGGCGCAGGGACGCATCGACGTATTCGTGGGCGAGCGAGTTGAGCACGACGTCGATGCTCGCGTCGCGGAACCGGTCTTCGAAGCCGGTGTCCCGGGACGACGCCAAGTGGTCGTCGTCGTAGCCGAGCTCCCGCAGCGCGTCCCACTTCGGCCGGCTCGCCGTGCCGAACGTCCGCACCCCCCAGTGCGCGGCGAGCTGCCGGGTCGCCATCCCGACACCGCCGGCGGCCGAGTGGATGAGCAGGCGCTCGCCCGCCCGGACCTGACCCAGATCCACCAGCGCGTAGTACGCGGTCAGGAACGCCACGGGCACGGTGGCCGCCTGGGCGTACGTCCAGCCGTCCGGAATCCGCATCAGATTGCGGTGATCGGTGATCGAGGCCGGGCCGAGGCAGCCGGGGAACAACCCGGCCACGCGATCACCGGGCGCGAAGTCCCGCACCGCGTCCCCGGTGGCCGTGACGACCCCGGCACCGTCGCTGCAGAGCGCCGGCACCTCACCCGGGTACATGCCCAGCACGACGAGGACGTCCCGGAAGTTCAACCCGACGGCGCGGATGCCCACCCGCACCTCGCCGGGCGCGAGCGGCCGGTCGGCCGCCTGGTCGTCGAGCACCGCGAGACTGGCGGCGGTACCGCCGCCCGTCACCCCGATCCGCCATGCGGACGAGCCTTCCGGCGGCGCCAGCACCGGTACCGTGGCGGCCCGGTCCAGCCGCGGCGCGTACACGACGCCGTGCCGGATGGCGAGTTCGGGCGCGCCGGCCGCGATCGCCGCGGGAACGGCGGCGGCGGACTCCGCGGCTCCGTCGATGTCGATCAGCGCGAACCGCCCGGGGTGCTCGTTCAGCGCACTGCGCATCAGGCCCCACACGGCGGCCGCGGCCAGGTCGGTGACGTCTTGACCGGCCTGCGCCGACACCGCGCCGCGGGTGAGGACGACGAGTCGCGTGCCACCGAACCGGCCGTCGGCCAGCCACTGCTGGACGCGGTCCAGCGCGACCGTGACGGGCTCGGCCCCGTGGCAAAGCACCGCGACGGCCGGCGCCCGGTCCGGGTCGCATTCGTGGGTCGGCACGCCGTGGGCCGCGAGGCCGAGTGTGTCGGGACCGGACACGGCCAGGGGGCCGGGCGCGCCCTCGGGCAGCTGACGGACCACACCCCACTGGGGAACCAGCATGGACTCCCCGGTGGCGGCGTCACCGGCGCGCAGGGCCGCGGTGGTGACCGGACGCACTCGGACCGATCCGGCGTTCAGCACCGGCGCACCCACCGGGTCGGCGAGCTGGAGGCTGACCCGGTGCTCACCGGTTCGGGCGAGCCGGACTCGCACCGCCGTCGCACCGGTGGCGAACAGTTCGATGCCGCTCCAGGAAAAGGGGACGAGGACGTCGTCGCCCGCCATCCCGTCCAGGGCGAAGGCGTGCATGCAGGCGTCGAGGAGCGCGGGGTGGATCCGGTACTGCTGCGCCTCCTCGTGCCGGTCGGCGTTCAGTTCCACCTCGGCGTACAGGTCGTCGCCCCGGCGCCAGACCGCCCGCAGGTTGCGGAAATCGGGCCCGTAGGCGTACCCGGCCTCGGCGAGGTCGTCGTACAGTCCGGACAGGTCGAGGGGCTCGGCTTCCGAGGGTGGCCACGCCGTCGCCCATTCGTCCACATCGGACTCCTGGGCGGGCGCTGCGCTGATCGAGCCCGTGGCGTGGGTGGTCCACGACAGGTCGCCGTGGCCGTCCTGCGGCTGCGACCGGATCGCGAAGCCGCGTTGCCCGGCCGCGTCGGCGTCCCTCACCTCGACCTGCAGGCTCGTCGCGCCGGTGGCCGGCAGGGGCAGGGGTGCCTCGATGGTGAGCTCGGTGACGTACGGGAACCCGAGCGCGGTTGCGGTGTGGAGGGTGAGGTCGAGGAGGGTGGTGGCGGGGGCGATGGGGGTGCCGAGGATGGTGTGCTGGGTGAGCCAGGGGTGGGTTCGGGGGGTGATGCGTCCGGTGTAGACGGTGGTGTTGCCGGGGAGGGTGATGGCGCCCGCGAGGTGGGGATGCGTGGTCGGCTCGAGGCCGAGGTCGGCGGGATGGGTGTCGGGCGCCGGAGTGAGCCAGTAGGTGCTGCGTTGGAAAGGGTAGGTGGGTAGGGGAACGTGTTTTCCGGTGGACCCCGGCCAGGTGATGGTGTGGTGGGTGCGGGTGTGGAGGGTGGCGAGTGTGGTGTGGAGGCTGGCGGTTTCGGGTTTTTTGGTTTTCAGGGTGCCGAGTACGAGGGGTGCGGTGATGTGGGGGGTGAGGTGGGTGTCGGGCCCGATTTCGAGGTAGGTGGTGGTGCCGTTCTCGTTGAGGTAGTTGATGGTTCTGGCGAAATCGACGGTGTTGCGGGCGTGACTCGCCCAGTGGGCCGGCCAATCGATGGCAGCGGTGAGTGGCTGGCCGGTGGTGCACGAGATGACGGGGATGGTGGCTGGGTGGTGCTCGACTGTTCGAGCGGTTTCGGTGAGGGGGGCGAGCGCGGGGTCCATGAGGGGTGAGTGGAAGGCGTGGCTGACTTGGAGCCAGCGGGTTTTGTGACCGTTGTCCTCGAGCTGGGTGGCGAGTTTTTCGAGGGCGGGCCGGGGGCCGGCGAGAACGAGTGCGTCGGGGTTGTTGATCGCGGCGACGGCTACCTCGTGACTGAGGTGGGGGTTGATGATGTCGGTGCTGGTGTTGACGGCGAGCATGGCGCCGCCGGGTGGTAGTGCTTGCATGTGGTGGGCGCGGGTGGTGATGAGGGTTGCGGCGTCGGGGAGGGTGAGGATTCCGGCGGTGTGTGCGGCGGTGATTTCGCCGATGGAGTGGCCGGTGAGGTAGTTGGGGGTTATTCCGGTGGCGCGGATGAGGTGGTAGAGGGCGGTTTCGAGGGCGAAGATGGCGGGTTGGGCGTAGCCGGTTTGGTTGAGGAGGGTGGCTTCTTGGGTGTCGGGGTCGGCGAACATGAGTTGTTTGAGGGGTCGGTCGAGGTGGGGGTCGAGGTGGGCGCAGGTTTCGTCGAGGGCGTCGGCGAAAGTGGGGTGGGTCTCGTAGAGTTCGCGTCCCATGCCGGGGTGCTGGCTGCCTTGGCCGGTGAACACGAACGCGGTCTTTCCTTCCACCGGGGTGCCGGTGATGACGGCGGGGGAGGGGTTTCGGTCGGCGAGTGCTTTGAGTCCGTTGTGGAGTTCTTGGTTGGTGTTGCCGATGAGGGCGGCTCGGTGCGGGAGGCCGGCGCGGCTGGTGGCCAATGCGTGGGCGACGTCGTTCAAACCGGCGTCGCCGGCGAACGGGACAAGCCGCGCGGCGTAGTCCGCGAGCGCTGCTTCGGACTTGGCGGAGATCAGCCACGGCAGCACCACCCCCGAGTCGGCAGGCGCCTCGGCCTCCTCCTGCGGTGGCTGTTCCAGGATCAGGTGGGCGTTCGTGCCGGAGAGCCCGAACGAAGAGATCGCGGCGCGGCGTGGGCGGGACGTCGTGGGCCAGGGCGCCGGGCTGGTGAGCAGCCGGATGCTCTCGTCCCAGGTGACGTGCGGCGAAGGTTCGTCGGCGTGCAGGGTCCGTGGGAGTGAGCCGTGGCGCATGGCCATGGCCATTTTGATGATGCCGGCGATTCCGGCGGCGGCTTGGGTGTGGCCGATGTTGGATTTGATGGACCCGAGGTGCAGGGGGTGGTTTTTGGGCCGGTGGTGTCCGTAGGTGGCCAGTAGGGCTTGGGCTTCGATGGGGTCGCCGAGGGTGGTGCCGGTGCCGTGGGCTTCGACGGCGTCGATGTCGGCGGGGGAAAGCCGGGCGTTGGCGAGTGCTTGGCGGATGACGCGTTCTTGGGCGGGTCCGTTGGGTGCGGTGAGGCCGTTGCTGGCGCCGTCTTGGTTGACGGCCGTTCCGCGGATCACGGCCAGGATCGGGTGTCCGTTGCGTTGGGCGTCGGAGAGACGTTCGAGCAGCAGTATGCCCGCGCCTTCGGCCCAGCCGGTGCCGTCGGCTCGGGCGCCGAAGGATTTGCACCGGCCGTCCGGCGCCAAGCCCCGTTGCCGCGAGAACTCCACGAACGCGCCCGGCGTGGCTATCACGGTGGCGCCGCCGGCCAGGGCGAGCGAACATTCCCCGGCCCGGAGCGCCTGGCCGGCCAGGTGGACGGCGACCAGGGAAGACGAACACGCGGTGTCGACGGTGATGGCGGGGCCGTGGAAGCCGAAGGTGTAGGCCAGGCGGCCCGACGCCACGCTCCCGGCCTTGCCGGTCACGACATAGCCTTCGACCGCCTCCGGGGCACGGCCCGCCTCCGGCCCGTAGTCGTGGTACACGATTCCCGCGTAGACACCGGTGTCACTGCCTCGCAGGGTGGCGGGGTCGATTCCGGCGGCCTGGATGGCTTCCCAGGCGGTTTCGAGCAGGAGTCGTTGCTGCGGGTCGGTGGCGAGTGCTTCGCGGGGTGACATGTCGAAGAAGGGCGCGTCGAAGTCGCCGGCGTCGTAGAGGAACCCGCCGTGGCGAGCGTAGGTCGTCCCCACCCGGTCGGGGTCCGGGTCGTAGACCGCCTCGATGTCCCAGCCTCGATTGTCCGGGAACGGCCCGATCGCGTCCGCGCCCGAATCGACCAGGTCCCAGAGGTCCTCCGGTGAGCGCAGCCCGCCGGGGAACCGGCAGCCCATGCCCACCACCGCGATCGGCTCGTGACCGGCCGCCTCGGTCTCGGCGAGGCGACGCCGGGTGTCCCGGAGGTCGGAAGCGGCGCGCTTGAGATAACTGCGCAGCTGCTCGTAGTCGGACATTCCCGTGCCCCCATCAGTTGTCGTTGTTGATGATCGCGAAAAGTTCTTCGTCGGTCGCGGACTCCAGGTCACCGGACTCCGGCTCGTCCGGTCGGCGTTCGGCGTCGATCCGCGACGCGAGTTCCGTCAATCGCCGCGCGAGCGATCCGCGTGAATCCGCGTCCGGCACGTCCGCGAGCGCGCCCTCCAGCCGGCCGAGCTCCTCCTCGAAGATCTGCGTGGCGGACGGTGCGGCGGGGGCGATGCGGGCGCTGACGTACTCGGCGAGCGTCTCGGGCGTCGGGTAGTCGTAGACGAGCGTCGCCGGCAGCGGCACCCCGGTCCCGGTCGCGAGCCGATCCCGCAGCTCGGTCGCGGTGAGGGAGCTGATCCCCAGCTCCTGGAACTGCTGATGGGCGGAGATCGACTCGGCGCCGGTGTAACCGAGCACGTCGGCGACCGCCTGCCGCACGAAGTCCAGCACGCTGTTGCGCACCTCCTCGGGTGACTGCTCACCGAGCGTGCGTCGCAGGTCGAGCCGGGGCCGGACCGGCTCGGCCCGCTGCACCGGAGCCGCCCCGCCCGCGAGGTGCGCGGCGACCAGCCGGGGGTGCGGCTCGACGAGTGCCTGGTCCAGGAAGCTCAGGGCGGCAGCAGCGGACATCGGGATCTGCCACGCCTGCTCACCCCCGTGGGCCACACGCCGGGCGACCGCCGTGGCCCCGGCCCGGGGACCCCACGCCACGGCCGTGCCGGGAAGTCCCTCGGCGTGCCGGTGGGCGGCGAGGGCGTCCGCGAAAGTGGTGGCCGCGGGGCCGGTGAAGGCGGAGAACAGGACGAAGGCCACGAGGGGCCGGTCCCGGGTGAGGCGGTGGAGGAGCCAAGCGGTCTCGTCGGCACCCTCCGCGGTGTGGATGACGGCGGTGACGGGGTGCCGGTCGACGACGTCGGCGAGGGCCTCGGGGCCGGTCCCGGAGACCAGGACGTGCCGCACCCCGTGGTGCTGGGTGAGGTGATCCGCGACAAGCCCGCCGACGCCGTCTCGCTCGCCGGTCACCAGGACTGTGCCGCCCGGATCCCAGCCGGTCGCGGGCCCGGCGGAGAGGGGGACGAGGTGAGCGGTGTGCAGGACCCCCTCCCGCAGCGCGTACTGCGCGTGGCCACCGGCGAGAACGGCGGCGATCAGCTCTTGGGTCAGGACGGTGCCGGAGTCCAGATCGGCGAGGACGACGCGGCCGGGGTGTTCGGCTTGGACAGCGCAGAGCTCACCCCACGCGGAAGCCGGCTCGAGGGCGCCGGTGGTCGCGTCACGCGTGAGGACGACGAGGCGGACATCGGAAAGCCGGTCGTCCGCGAGCCACCGCCGGACGAAGGTCACCGCTCGCTCGGCGACGGTCCGGGCGGCCACCGGAAGGTCGTCACCGCCGGTGGGAGCCGGCGCGGAGTAGACGACCGCTTGCGGCAGCTCCGCCGGATCCAGGTCGTCGATCCCGGACACGGCCGGAAGACCGGTCACCGGGGACGAGCCGATCGCGACCACCGAACCCGGCTCCACCGGCCCGGTCCGGACCGGAAGCGGACGCCACTGGACCACGCGCAACGGCTGGGCGGTGGCCGGCGAAATCAGCCGGTCCGGCGCGATGGGCCGGAACTCGACCGTGCCGGCGGACATGACCGGTCGCCCGTCCGCATCGCCGACCAGCACGGCGTATCCGTGTTCGACCGGGCTGAAGCGCGCGCGCAGGACGGACGCCCGGTGCCCGGTGAAAGCCACCCCGGTCCAGGAGACCGGGAACGGAACGCCGGCCGCCGTCCCGGCCGGCACGACGGGGCGCAGGGCGGCGTCCAGCAAGGCGGGGTGGACCGTGAAGCCGTGCTCGACGTCGGGCAGCGCGACCTCGGCGTAGATGTCGCCGCCGTGTTCCCACGCCGCGGTGAGGCCCTGGAACACGGGACCGTACTCGTAGCCCAGCCCGGCGAGGCGGGCGTGAAGGCCGTCCAGTTCCAGCGGTGTCGCCCCGGCCGGGACGACCCACGACCGCGTCCTGGGTGGGACACCGGGCGATACCACCGCGTGGGCGTTCAGCACGGACCGGTTCGTCCCCTCGGCGACCGTGTGGATGCTGACATCACGCCGCCCGGCCCCGTCCGGCGGCTCGAGGGTCACCTGGACGCGCACCGCCGCCCCGTCCGGCCAAGCCAGCGGCGTGTCGATGTCGAACCGGTCGATGTGCTCGCAGCCGAGGCTGCCGGCGGTGTGGAGGATGAGGTCGAGGAGGGTGGTGGCGGGGGCGATGGGGGTGCCGAGGATGGTGTGCTGGGTGAGCCAGGGGTGGGTTCGGGGGGTGATGCGTCCGGTGTAGACGGTGGTGTTGCCGGGGAGGGTGATGGCGCCCGCGAGGTGGGGATGCGTGGTGGGCTCGAGGCCGAGGTCGGTCGCGTCCGTAGCCCGCGCAGAGCCGGTGGGCCAGTAAGTGGTGTGTTGGAACGGATAGGTGGGGAGTGGGGTGTGCCGTCGGGTGGGGCCTGGCCAGGTGACGTTGTGCTCGGTGCGGGTGTGGAGGGTGGCGAGTGTGGTGTGGAGGTTGGTGGTTTCGGGTTTTTTGGTTTTCAGGGCGCCGAGTACGAGGGGTGCGGTGATGTGGGGGGTGAGGTGGGTGTCGGGCCCGATTTCGAGGTAGGTGGTGGTGCCGTTCTCGTTGAGGTAGTTGATGGTTCTGGCGAAGTTGACGGTGTTGCGGGCGTGGGCGGCCCAGTCGATGTCGGTGGTGAGTGGTTGGCCGGTGGTGCACGAGATGACGGGGATGGTGGCTGGGTGGTGCTCGACTGTTCGAGCGGTTTCGGTGAGGGGGGTGAGTGCGGGGTCCATGAGGGGTGAGTGGAAGGCGTGGCTGACTTGGAGCCAGCGGGTTTTGTGGCCGTCGTTTTCGAGTTGGGTGGCGAGTTTTTCGAG
>NZ_JBEZYY010000045.1:0-13445 GCF_040638975.1 Amycolatopsis sp. NPDC024027 | reverse complement strand
CCTTCGAGTCCTCAGCGTTCTCCACGCTGGACATCATGTCGGTCATCAGGTGCACTTCCATGATCGGGAGTTACACCGCTCGTTTTACAGTCCCCATGCCGCGGGCTGAGCGAGACGCATTCCTCGTAGATGAGCATGGCGCCCACGACGCCAGCAGCCAACGCGTAGGTCACGGTGCGGACTACGCGGGAGTGGTGCCCAAATCAGTCAGCTTCAGCACACCGCTGTAGCAGGCTGCCTGAATGGGACCGCCGTTAAAGGTGAAATGGCTCCAGACGGAGGCGTAGACGGTGATGCTGATGACGTCGCCGGAGGTGACCGCGATCCGCATGCCTGCCGGCCCGAGCCGGACGGGCCCAGAGTCCAGGGGCACGGTGGTGTCCCGAGTCCCCGATGACGGGTTGGTGACGTGGACAACGGCTTTCATGGTCGAGCAGTGGGAGCGGTCCGGCTGGAGCACGCCAGCGAGCACGGAGTGTTCGGGTGCGAGCCCGGCGGCAACGGCTTTGAGGCTGACGCCGTTCTCCGCCGGTACAGTCGTCGACTGCAGTGAGATCGTGGAAGCGACGGTGGCGCCGTCTTGCAGCGGCAGCAGCCGTAGCGGCACATCTGAACCGGACGTGCTGGAGGTGCCAGACATAGTCGGCGGCGGAGACGAGCTTGAGCTTGGGGACGCGGATGTTCCGGAGTTCGCGTGTGGCACGGTGCCGTCGCCGGCCGACCGGACCGCCGTGCTGGCCACATCCGACCGCAAACAGACCAGAAGCACGAACACCATCACCATCACAGCTACCCAGACACCCGTACCGATGTACCACCGATGAGGGAGACTCGCAGCCTCGCCCTTTCTGGCGAGTCGACGGAGCCGGTTGCCCCTCATCGTTCCCGTGATTCTCAGCTTGTGTCCGAGTTCGCCCAAGGTGGCCGTCCAGGTTGGCGCCGTGCGGACCGTCTCGGCCGAGTCGCTGGTTCTCGTGTGATCGGCGTCGGTCCTCTGATCGTCGCAGTCGGGCGCTGAGCCGAGGCCGTTCTCGGCGCTGCGGGCTCGAGCAGGTGAGGCCCGCGTCCCGCGGGCAGCCGATAGTTCGCCGAGGCCGCGGCCGGACCACAGTGTGCGTGCCTGCGCGGCGACGGTCATGTCGGGGTCGGCGATGAGCTGCGCGAGCAGGTCTTGCGCGGCGTCGCGGATGTCTTCGCGGTGGCTGCCGAGCAAGTTCTCCAGCTCGTGCAGGACGCCGATGCGCTGCCAGCCCAGTGGGCTCAGGCTCGTTTTCACGAGTTCGGCGGGTAGCTGTGACGCGCCGACACGGGCGTTAAGCGCGAGCAGAATCGTTCCTTCGGCGCTGGACACACTCCGAGTGGGTGTCTGGTTCGGCAACTGCGCGCGCACCTCCCGATAGACGTAGTCGTAGAGCTCCTCGGCGGTGATCCGTCCGTCGAGGTCGAGGTCGGCGGCACCGGTGGCGAGCCCGGTCACGATCGCCCGGGTGAAGATCGACGGTGCCGCGGCGTCGCGGCTGGTCGCCATCGTTTCGTGGCTGAACTGCAGGGCGTTGGACGCGGTGATGACCACACGGCCTTTGCCGCTGAAGGCTTCGGCGACGTCGACCGAATCGTCGGCGGAGCGGGTACGCAGGCCGCGGCTGTAGGCACCGCTGTAGCAGCAGTCCAGGAACACGACGACCTGGCGGGAGAGGGAGCTCTCGACCTGGTCACTGATGAAGGTGCTGTCGATGCCGGTCGAGGCGAGGTAGTCGCGTTCGGTATCGGTCGTGACCAGGAACAGCCGGTTGTCACGGTTCTTCATGCCGTGGCAGGACAGGTGCAGCCACAGCAGGTCGTCCCGTTCCGCGTGCTGGAAGAAGAATTCGATGCTGCGGCGGATGTGCGTGACGCCGCGGTCACGTACGACCGTGACATCGAAGCCACCGATGTCGGATTGCGCCAGCACTTCCGACAGGGCGATAGCGTCTTCGGTGGCACCGGGGAGTTCGGCGAAGTCGGGGTCCTGGTAGTACTGGTTGGCGATGATGAGGCAGCGGCGGGCCATGTCAGCTGCCGGCGTGGCGGTCCAGGAAGGCCTGCACGAGTGCGTCCTGCTGTCCACGGGTGGCGGCGGTCAGCTCGATCCTGTCGTTCCCGACCGTGATGGTGACCGACCCGCGTTTCTGTCGCTCCAGCCAGCTCTTGACGACCTCGACGACGGCGCGCAGAACGACCGGGGAAGCCAGGAGCCCGACGAGCGTGCCGGCAGCCACCGCGGCGCCGGCACGGGTGCCGGAATCGTTCGGGATAGCCGGCCGGTCGAGGCGGTCGAAGTCGAGCAGGTCCAGCTCTTCGCAGAGGCGGTCACCGGCGTCGGCGATCTCGGCGGGATCGTCGTCCCAGCCGCCGACGACCAGTTCGATCTCGCGCTGCTGCAACACTACGGCTCCTTCGCGATACATGTGGCCTGGTCGTCAGTAAGTCGGCGACCGGACCGCCGTGTTACGCAGATCGACGAATGTCCGTACGTGATTGCTGAGCGGCACACGGGATTCATGAGCGAGGACCACACCGATAGGTGCTGTGCTCTGCCGAAGGCGCTGTCATCCGGGTATATGCCGGTCCCGATTGCCGAACCGGTGGATGTCGCCCACGTCGGCCAGCAGCCGCGCGGCGCCGCACGAGCCGAAGCCGGCACCAATTGCCACTACTCTGGAGCGCTGGCTGCCGCTGCGACACCGAGGGCGCTCGGCGCCCGATAGGCCGCCTGACGTCGAGTTTGCAGGCGAGGACGCGCCATTCTCGTACACGAGGGCGGGTATCGCATCGTTCGGCATCGCAGTTCGTGCCTCTGACCATGTTTTGTCATGTTTCGCTTTCCAAGCGCGCTGCTCGAAACCCGCCGTGCCGGCACCGCGCTGAATCCGCACCTTGCGGCGCGCGCCGGCCGGTTCAGTAGCGGCTACGCGAGCAGTACCGATGGCTCGTGTGGTTCGTTCAGACTTGCGGGCCTTCGCCAGCACCGAGCGTCAGGCGGTGGAGTATTCTCGTCGGTCGCGAAGATGTCCGGTCTCCTTCGGAGAGCCGCGGTTACGCGGTGTCGTTCACGGCAGTAGCTTGGGGCAGATTGCCCTCGTCAGAGTCAGCAGATCCTCCTTGTCCTCGACCTCGGGGCCGTCAGTGCGCAGCATCTCCCGCACCGTGCGATCCAACGCCGCTAGGGGCAGCCGGTCGCGCACGACCTGCAGTTGATGCAAGAAGAGGAGACGGAACTTCCGCCGCGTGTCACTGTCGTCAGGCGCGAAGCCGTGCACGGCGTACCGCATACAGGGGTCGTACGCGGCCGCCAACTCGTCGCCGCTGGCTTCGCTTCCGGCCTTGAGCCAAAGAGTCATCAGGGCATTTGCGGCCGAGAACGGACGCCCGTCGCCGAAGCCCCAGAGAGTGGTGATCATGGTCCCGTAGTCGTCCGCGAACGGCGCCAACGCATGAGCAACTGTGTCGCCTTCAGCGCTGCATAGGAATTCGAGTTCCCTCGCAAGCGCGTCGAAGTTGAAGCGGATCCAGCCGTAGTAGCCGCCCTCACTGCGCGACTCGCGGTCCAGATGGATCCGGTACGACCAGTACAGGTCTACGTTCCGCTCCCGGGCGCCCAGGTCGTTGAACCCACTCGTAATCCGTACAACCCTCCTCCCGTCCTGCCAGTGCCGGGACAGCTTGAGTGCCTCTTCAAGTCCCTGCCGCCCCTCGGTCGACAGCTGGGCGAGCCAGAAGGTCGCGGTCCTCGTCCATTCCCCGACCGGATGCTCGAATCCGGGGAAGAGCTGATCGGTCGTGACCTCGAAAGATGGTCCCGTGACCAGCAGTACGCACAGGTTCGCGGAGTACGCCGCACAGCGCCTGGGCACCAGAGCGCTGCCCGGCTGGTAGTCAAGCAGCGCAGAACTCCTCGGTAGAAGCGCGGCATGGAACAGCGACAAGAGGGTGTCGCGCATCGGTTGCAGGCCACGCGCCGGCAATTTCATCACGATGTTGCCGATGAAGGTCAGCACGGTCCTCCGCGCGGTGAGAGACGCGAACGAGAGCAACGCATGAAGGAAGTCGTCGTTGTCGCGGTGCCCGTCGGCGAGAGCTAGCAACTCCCGCACGGTGAGCCGGGCGATGAGATATTCGCCGAACGTCGGGTGCATGAACTCGTAGGTCCGCAGCCGGAGGTTGTCCTGTCTGAGCGCTTGAGCGGTGTGGATGAAGTAGAAACTGCTGATGACCACCCTGGCACTGACCTCACCCACAGGAAGCGCGGTGAGATCGGCGTCGAGTTCGTCCGCGGTGACCCATTGTTGGCCGCGGTTGAACATCGCAAACGCCGCGACCGACAGCCTGACCAGTTCATGCTCGACGAGTCGCGTCACTTCATCATCGGACTCGTCAGCGTGTTGCTTGAGCACCTCCCGCTTGGCGAACCCTGCCAGCAGCCCTTCGTAGAGCTGGATCTGTCCAATAGCATCCCCGTGCTCCCTAAGCGAACACTCGGTGCGGTCGTAGATCGCGAGGAGCAGGAGCAGCAGAGGCTGCCGAGCCAGGCAAGCGTGAGGGCGTAAGACGTCGACAGTGAGAGCGGTGTCGTTGAGCCGGCGCCACGGCCCCAACCACTGCTCGATCTGCCCATCGTCAAATGGTTCGAGAAGCAGACTGACCATTCCGCTGGCCGGACGGGCACGGTCAGCCACTGATACGCGGCTGGTGACCACGACGATGACCGGGTGCTGAAGATCAGCCTCACGCTGCTGGAATCGGGCAATACGCTTGAGAAAGTTGGATTGGCTGACCTTCGTCGCCTGCAGAAGTTCGTCGAACCCGTCGAGCAGGACCACTGGCACCGCATCGCCCGCCGAACCGACGAAGTCACGCCACGGCAACTGCTCGCCGGTTGAGATTCGCAGGCCCTGCTCGATCTGGGTCTGCACGTCGCTGTCGGCTGCCACCTCACGTAACGGCACCTGAACGGCAACGAAATCGCTGGCAGGAAGTCGCGCCGCAAGCACCTTCGCAAGCATCGACTTACCCGATCCCGGCTGGCCGAGAACCACGAGGGGCGCCTCGGCGGCCGCTGGCGATGTCAGGTGCCCGACAAGGAACTCCTGCAGGTCGGTGCGGACGGGTTGCTGCTGCCACATTCCTCGTCGGCGATGTGGTGCTGCGCGACGTCGGCGGCGACGCGGAAATGGGGGTTGACATAAGCCTCGGCGATGGTGGGCAACCGGATGCCAGGCGGGGTCGCCGGCAGCAGCGGCCGATACAGCACGGCCTCGTGGAAGCGCGCCAGTCTCAACCGCCGGTCGTCAGGGACGCGCCCGGACGCGATCTTCGACAGCGCCTGCGTGACACCCGCCAGTCCGGCCCGCAACTGCCGGATCTCAGCCCTGGTCGCCTGGTGATCGACAAGGTTGGCCCAGAAGGCAACTTCGGGGAAGTCAGTGGCCAGGCGGCGGAACATATCCTCGTACTTCGTGACCGCCTTGGCCGTGACTTCGCCGAGCATCAGCCTCTTGACTGCTCCCTTGTCACGGTCGTCTAAGCCGTCCCACACGGCCAGCCCGGTGAGGAATTCCAACACCTTGCCGGCAGTGTCGTCGTAGTAGAGCGCAAGTGCTTCGATTGACTGCTCGTAAGGCCGGTGCGGCGCCAACACAGGAGCGGGGGTTCGCAGCAACGCCGTGGTGAGCCGATCCGACGGGGTGAACTCGAGGTCGTCAACGTTGAAGGGCAAACGAACCGCCGCCACGGCGTCGAAGAATGACGCCACCACGATGGCGCTGTGCGCGGCGGTCAGCTGCTCTCCGCGCTCCATCCTGCCGGTGCCTCGAAGTTGCGTGGTCAGTCTGGACACCAGCTCGTTGGTCAGCCGGAAGAACTCGGATTTGGCGTCGAAGAGGCTCAACGCGAGCGTGGAGCCGGTAGCGGTCAGCGCGAGCAATGCACCACCGGTCAAATGATCAAGTGCGGCAACAACCTTGTTCGGTGCTCCGCCGTCCAAAACGCGCACCGCGTCCACGTAGCTCAAAGCCTTTGACATCGCTGCACCTCCGCTAGGTAGTCGGACGGGGACGGGGCGACGTTGCGCGCTCCTGCTCGACATCGGCGATGACTGCTGCTCACGAGATTGCAAGTCCGTCTAAGACTTTTCGGACTGCTGCGGCTTCAGGTACGCCGATGTCCGCGTAGAGCGTGAGGGCCTGACGGAGGTAGGACGCGCCGCGTTCCTCATTGCCGGCTTTCAGGTCGCACCGACCGAGTCCATCGAGCGCCCGGCCGACCTGAAGCTGGACTCCTACGGCGCGCGCCAGGTCGAGTGCGCGACGGTAGAGCTCCGCGGGGTTGCCGGCTTCTGGCCAGTCCAGTGCGAGCCCGCCGAGGTTGTTGAGGTTTTCTGCCTGCCAGCCGAGGTCGTCGCCGAATTGGTCCTGGGCTCGGGTCAGGTAGGTCAACGCCAGCCGGTAGTTGCCGGCGGCGTGGTGCAGTCGTCCGAGGTTGGTCAGGGTGATTGCCTCGCGGGCGCGGTAGTCGAGCCGGCTGTAGATGATCTGGGCGCGGCTGTAGTAGCAGTCAGCTGCTCCGTAGTTGCCGTAGTCGAAGTACATCCGGCCGATGTTGTTCAGGGCTCTGGCCTCGGCGAATCGGTCTCCGAGTCGCTTCGACAACTCGAGTGCCTGCTTGAACGCGGCGAGCGCGTCGGGGAGTTGCCCGGCGATGGCGTGTACGCACCCGACGGCCAGTAGCGCGACCAGTTCGCCGGGACCGTTGCCAAGCTCTCGGTAGAGCGTGAGGCCGCGTTCGCTGTTCTTGCGTGCTGCGTCGAGGTCGCACATCCGGTGCTGGACGTGGCCGAGGTGCACCAGTGCGGCGGCCACGCCCAGCGGGTTGCCGAGTTCGTCGAACAGCTGGTGGGCACGAGTCAGTCTGGTGGTGGCTTCGGTGTATTCGGCGAGTCCCAGCTGGACGAGGCCGGCTTCGGTGAGAGCGTCTGCCTCTCCCAGCTGGTTTCCGAGCTCGGCGTACAGGTCTCGAGCACGGTCCATGTTCGCGGCCGCATCGTGGTAGCTGCCCAGCAGACGCTGCACGCGGCCCAGGTCCGCGCGGGTGGCGGCCTCCGCGGCGACGTCGTGTACGGCGAGCTCGGCGGTCAGGACGGCCTGGTCGATGCGGTGGGCGTCGTGCCAATGACCGTGTTGCTCGAGGAAAGGATGCAGGGCGAACGCCAGTTCGGCGGCCCGCCGTACTCGGCCGTTGGCCGCGGCGGAGATGATGCAGGCACTGACGGTTGCCCGTTCCGCGGTCAGCCAGGCGGCCGCTTCCTTCCCGGTGGCGAACGTGCGCGTGGGGATCGAGGGACCTGGGATGAACTCCGGGCGAGGTGCTGCGCTGTTCACGAAGTGGTGCGCGGCGCGGACCGTGTGGAGGTAGTGGGCGAGGAGGCGGTCGAAGGCGCCATCGTCCGTGCTGGGATCGATGAGCGAGTGGCTGTAGGTCCGGGTCAGGTCGTGGAGGCGGTAGCGGCCGGGCGACGGCTCGTCGAGCAGGTTGTTGAGGTAGAGCGAGTCGAGGTGTTCTCGGGCCGTGTCGAGGTCGGTCCCATCGAGCGCGGCGGCCGCGGGGGCGTCGATGTGGCTGCCGGGGTGCAGGCTCAGGCGGCGGAAGAGCCGTTGCTGGTCGGGGGTCAGGTCGCGGTAGGAGAGGTCGAAGGCGGCGGCGACACTCCGGTTGCCGGCGCGCAGGGTCTTGGGCCGGTTGTGGGAGTGCTGGAGGTCGTCGGCCAGTTGCCGGGGTGTCCAGGCCGGATGGCTGCGCAACCGGCCCGCGGTGAGGGTGATCGCCAGGGGCAGGTGCCCGCACAGCGTCATCAGCTCGGCCACCGTGGCCGCTTCGTGCTCGACGTCGGCGGTGTAGCGGTCGAACATCGCCGCGGCTTCTGCGGGGGGAAGTGTGTAGAGAGGGACCCGGTCGGCGTCGGTGATTGATTCGAGCCGATGTCGGCTGGTGATGAGGACAAGGCTGCCGGCGGCACCGGGTAGCAGCGGCCGGATCTGGTCCTCGCCGAGTGCGTCGTCCAGCAGCAGGAGGATCTTCTTGCCGGCCAGCTTCTCCCGCCATAGCCGTGCGCGATCACCGAGGTCGGCAGGGATGGACAGGGTTGGAACACCTCGTAGGAGCAGGAGCGAGGCGAGTGCGTCGGCGGGAGTGACCGGAGCTTGGCCGGGGCTGTGGCCGTGCAGTTCGAGGAAGATCTGGCCGTCGGGGAAGTGGGGTGCCAGCTGGTACGCCGCGTGCACCGCGAAGGTCGTTTTCCCGATCCCGGGCATACCGTCGATGACATGGATCGCCATGCCGAGTGTGCCGTCGTTCGCCGCGTCGGCCACTGCTGTCGTCAGCTCGGTGAGTTCCGCGGTGCGTCCAGTGAAGGCCGGGAGGTCCCGCGGCAGGGTGCACCGGTCTGCAGGTGAGTCCGCGGCATCGCCTGCCTGCAGCTGCTCGCGCGGTCGGTCTGCCGCGGTAGGAGCAGCGATCACGATGTCCGGCGGGCGCGGCAGGTCGGGCACGGTGATCCAGCCGGTCGTGGCGGTCTCTTTGACCGTCACCTGCACCGGTCGGAACGTGGCGGCGTCGACGACCGTGCTGCTGCGGACGACTTCCTCGAAAAACCAGTCGGAGGTGATCAAGACCAGAGTGCCGGGCGAGCTGGCGAGGGTGGTTTTGAGCTGCGGTGCCTCCAGCAGACGAAACGTCCGGTTGATCGCCGGCCCGGTCACACCTTGATCGTCGTAGGCGACCTCTCCGGCGTGCAGGGCCATGCGCAGCCGGATCCGTTCTTCGGGCTGGTGTGTCTCGTTGTGCCGGCGCAGCTCCGATGCGAGGACGGCGGGCAGGACCTCGACGAAGGGACCTTTCGGAATTTGCGCAGGGACCAGGATGAAGCTGCCGTCGCCGGTGTTGTCGTGGCGGCAGTCGAACCACGGAATGCCGGCCTCGTCGAACGCGCAGCGCAGAGCGTGGTCGAGGCCCTGGCGCACCGCCAGCCTGTGTGGCGTGGTGCGGCGTAGATCCCCGTAGCTTTCGATGTCCACCGCCAGGATCAAGCGATGCACAACTTGTCGTGACTGGATCATTTCCCCCCACTAAGTTCCACGAGACTCTAGCGAAGCATCTGCAGGATGTAGCAATAGTCGGTAGACGAGCGGCATCGTCGACCGGATGAATGGTCGAGTGAGCGCCTTGTCCGTCAGAACCCAGTCCTCGATAACGTGATCAATCCAGGCAGATGAACACAATTGGCGCCCCGGCAATAAATGCAATGATCTCGGCCGCTGGGCCGAGCGCGAGGCGGCGGATGCGGTGTGGCTACCTGGCCAGCGTTGCGGTGACGGAGTCCTGCTGTCGCAGGTTCGCCCCGCCCGGGAGAGTGTTGCTGTTGCGTGGGTCTGGTCCCGCAGCTGGGTCGGTGAGCTGGTACTTGTCGACGAGCCGGTTGTGTTCGTCCAAACGCCCACCGGTGATCAATTGCTGCCCGAAGATGCGCGGTTGATCGCCGACGGCGCTGAGCACGTAAAGTCGATCTTTCGCCTGCCGATGTGAGCCAGCGCGACGTTCGAGCGGGCCCATGATCGGCCACCGTCACGGATTTCGCACGGTCCCGGTAGCAGGTAATAGGTGCTCGGCTGCCCACCGGTAGGCGGAATGTTGCCGACGAACAGCCACATCGACTCGCCGGATGCGAGCGGGTGATCGACCGGCCCGCCGACGGTGATCGGATCATCAATCAATTGATCATCGCTGAGTGAGTCGATCGAAACTGCCGACGCGATTGCGCCCGCGCTCGCGTCGGCCGTGATCTGCACGGCAGCGGTGCTGGCGGCGGCAGTGGTGCCGACCACCGTCCCGATCACGGCCATGGTGAACCCTGCCGACAGTGCCCAGAGCGACAGTGGCGCGTTGCGGATCCTCCGGACGAGGATCCAGCAGAACTCGCCGGCTGCGACAGCAGCGCCGAGCACGATCCATATCCAGGCCGGGCCGGTGTAGGGCCACGCCTGCGAGTCGTGGGCCAGCGACAGGTAGCTGATCACGATTCCGACGAGACCGACGAAGAGGCTGAGCGCGCCGAGCTGGTTCTTCATCAGGTCTCCAGCACGCGGCTGTAGGGCGTCGAACGACGGGTGGCGTCCGGCACAGGTCGTCTTCTCAGCCGTGCAGGTTGTCCGGGGTGGCCTGCGAGGACGCTGTGATTCACGGCCGTCGCTTCCCGGGACGTGTCGCCGGTAGGAGCCGCGGGCACGGGTGCGTCGGTGTGCGGCAGGTCCGGCATCAGCGGGGATGCTGACCGCACGGCGGAGCTGATCATCGCGGTGATCAGCGGTGCCAGTGTGGCGCCAACGGTCCAGCTGGTTTCGGTGGCGTGGGCGGCGGCGAGCTGGGACACCGCGGCCATGCCCCCGAACAGCAGGACGATGATCGCGCCGGCGCGTGTCGTGGGGTTCCGGCGGTCGACGCAGCGGAGCGTGATCGTTGACCGGAAGTGGCAGGCGGCCCGGCGTGAAGTGGATCGGGTTGTTCCCTCAGCGCTTGTGGGCGCGCTGGTGAGGTCGGCGGTCGCGGTGGTGGCGTGGTGTGGACACGGAATCTCGTTTCCAGCAAGCGACGGGCGAATCGGGCGGGACCTGCCGGGATTGCCCGGCTGGTCCCGCCCGTTCGGCGCGACTTGCCGTGGGTCAGTCGGGTGATGAGCTGGGGCAGTCCGGCTTGGTGCACCGGGATGGAGTCAGGTGCTGCTGGAGCTCGGCGACCCGCAGCAGCAGCGCCGCGCCGGCGGCGCCGAGCCCGACGAGTAGCAACCAGCGTTGCGCGGTGGTCGAGCGGCACAGCCGGATCGCCGCGGCCGCGGAACCGGCCACCGACATGGCGGCCAGCCGCAGGCGGGAGGCGGTATCCCCAGGTGCGGCCGCGGTCGGTTCCGTGATCGGAGCTGGCGGGGGTGCCGTTGCCGGCTCCGCCATCCGCGTTTCGGTGGGTTCGGTGACCGGGGCACGGCTGTTGTGGTTGACCGAGCGCCACGCGGTCAGCCACAGGTCCAGGTCGAGGCCGTCGACGCCGCAAGCGCGCACGAATACCCGGACGAACTCCTGCACGCGAAGAACGCGATCCGGATAGACGCCGAGATCGGGCTCAAGGCGGTCGAGCACCTGCTGGGCATGTTCACTGCGGCGAAGCTCCGGCTGGCGAGGCCGCCGCAGCGCTGCGAGTCATATGGTTCTTACGATCTGGTTGCTGGTATCTGCCGGCACTGTGAGTGGTCTAATCCGTCCTATGTGCCGCCTGAGCGGTACGAGTGGTCCGAGGAGGAACGCGCACGGCGGCTGGCGGAACCGTGCACGCCGAGTTCGGATTTCTCGACGTTCATCAGCCCAACCGGCTTCTAGCGGCCGTTGTAGAGGGGATCATGCCCAGCTGTGCCTTCTGCGGCTTCACTGGCGAGCTGACCGGCGAGGATGTGCTTGTGGACTGGTTGACGCGAATCGGCTCGACCTCGAACCGGTCGAACACGGCGCGGGGTCTCTGGAGGGGATCGGACGGTCTTTCGGTGCCCAGCCGCCGTTCCGGCAGATGGTGAAGGTCGCCTGCGCCGTCTGCAACAACGGGTGGATGAGCTAGCTGGGAATTCGTCACACGGCGGGTCTTGACGCCGTTCGTCACGGGCGGGCCGGGGGAGATCGCGGCGGTGGATGCGGCGGCTATCGCGAGGTTTCGGCCAGGTCCCGCCGCCGGCCCCGGAGTACTCGCGCCGGATCGCCGCGCTGCGGGACGCGGGACTATGACCTCGTCCTGCGGGCGGGGCCTGGGGGAACGGCGTCAGCGTGACCGGCCGTTCGCCGTCCCGTAGCGACATGCGTCCGATGGGGCTCCGTTGCCAAAGTAGTGCCTGACACCGGGCGACACGTCGCGATACTGAGGAGCGGCGAGAACATTGGCTGACCTGCATCTATTGCCAGTGGGCGGGATTTGGCAGCACTCGTCGACACCAGTTTCCGGTTTTAAACCGTAGGTTCTGGGTTCGAGCCCCAGGCAGCCCATTGCTGATCAAGCCCTTGACCTGCGTGTTCGGTGGAAAGCGGGCAAGGGTTGCCGTTGCTGATCCCCGTTGGGGACTCCCTTGGGTCTCCGTTCGCAGAAATACCGATCGCGGGACAGGGCTCAGTCGGAGGTTCATCAAGTGCTGCGTGGAACTGCGGGGTCTGAACAGGCACGAGCCCACTCGGTCAGCTTTCTGGGGCGCAGAGCAGGTTTTTGCCAGGAAAGAACCCGCCTGCATAGACCTGGGCCACGACGCTAGAGCACCATGGGTGAAGCGCCGGGAGTGCACCGTAACGGCGATGCGCGCACCCGAGACTTGCGGCGCGGCGCGCGGCTCGGTCGTGGGCATGATCATTACTGGTCCGAAGGGGAGAAGTTGCGTTGCGTAGACGAAGCAATGGCGAGCAGGTCGATCCGGCGGTTCAAGCAGCACGCATCACCCGCCGTGGAACAGTCATCACGGCCATGGGCACGGTGATCGCCGCATTGATCGGAGGCCTCTTCGCGGCCTACAAAGTGGGCAACGACCAGGGGGCGGCCGGTGTCCCCCCGCGCACGGTAACCGTCATGAGCACGGCGCCCGGCGCGAACTCGCCTGCCGGGTCGGCGCCGCTGACTAGCCTGGCCCCCACGAGTGGCGTGCCGGCCCAGGTCCGGATCGCGGCCCTTTCCGGGATCGACGTCGACGCATCTGATCCCCAGCCGGTGAACGCCGACGGCGCCAACGGGGACATCGACCTCTACTTCGACGGCCAATTGAGCGCCAACCGATCGGCAATTTTCCGCTACTCGGGTACGGAAAAGGAGGCGGCTGTCGGCTGCCGCAATGCGGTGGCAGACGACCGGCTGGCAGTGGGCGGACCTTTTCTCGTCGTGTGGGTCGGAGACCAGTTCTGCGTGCGGACATCCCAGGGCAAGGTAAGCTGGATCAGCTGCAACGACATCAAACACGGCGGTCCGCCCAGCGGATACATCGTGCTGAACTACCGGCTGTTCAGCTAAGGGACGTCAGTCTCCCACTGAGCGCAGATCGGCCCGGTGATCGATCTTGTGCTGGGACGCTTAACTTCGAGGAGGTGCGTGGCAGCAGCGGTTCGGCCAGGCTGAGGAGGTCGTCGTGTGCTGAATGTGTCGTGGTTACCCGTTACCACCGTCGTGGATGCCGTTTCGGACAACGGGTGAAACTCATCAACTGGACGTCGGCTCGTCGTTCGGTGCGGATGCGCGGCCGGCGGAAGTTCTTAAGACCGCATCTCATTTGGGGTTGTTGTGGGTGAGCAGGTCCAGTTTGATGGCTCGGCGGTAGCAGATCACCGCGCAGGCGAGCTGGGCGAATG
>NZ_JBEZYY010000044.1:0-17447 GCF_040638975.1 Amycolatopsis sp. NPDC024027 | reverse complement strand
TTGGGGGTTATTCCGGTGGCGCGGATGAGGTGGTAGAGGGCGGTTTCGAGGGCGAAGATGGCGGGTTGGGCGTAGCCGGTTTGGTTGAGGAGGGTCGCTTCCTGGGTGCCGGGTCCGGCGAACATGAGTTGTTTGAGGGGTCGGTCGAGGTGGGGGTCGAGGTGGGCGCAAGCCTCGTCGAGGGCGTCGGCGAAAACAGGGTGGGTCTCGTAGAGTTCGCGTCCCATGCCGGGGTGTTGGCTGCCTTGACCGGTGAACACGAAGGCCGTTTTGCCCTCCACCCTCGGCCCGGTGATGACGGCGGGGGAGTCTTCTCCCCGGCTGAGGGCGGTCAGGGCGGCACGGAATCCGACGGGCTCATCGGCGACGACCGCGGCCCGGTGCGGGAGACTCGCGCGGCCGGTGGCCAAAGCGTGGGCGACGTCGTTCAAACCGGCGTCGCCGGCGAACGGGACAAGCCGCGCGGCGTAGTCCGCGAGCGCTGCTTCGGACTTGGCGGAGATCAGCCAGGGCACCACCACGCCCGAGCCATCCGGGACCGGTCCGTCCGCTTGCGGCGGCTGTTCGAGGATGAGGTGGGCGTTCGTGCCGGAGATGCCGAACGAAGAGATCGCCGCGCGACGCGGGCGGGACGTCCCGGGCCAGGGCGCCGGGCTGGTGAGCAGCCGGATGCTCTCGTCCCAGGTGATGTGCGGCGAAGGTTCGTCGGCGTACAGGGTCCGGGGCAGCGAACCGTGGCGCATCGCCATGGCCATTTTGATGACCCCGGCGACTCCGGCGGCGGCCTGTGCGTGACCGACGTTGGATTTGATGGACCCGAGCCACAGTGGACGGTCCTCGGGCCGGTGGTGTCCGTAGGTGGCCAGTAGGGCTTGGGCTTCGATGGGGTCGCCGAGGGTGGTGCCGGTGCCGTGGGCTTCGACGGCGTCGATGTCGGTGGGGGAGAGTTGGGCGTTGGCGAGTGCTTGGCGGATGACGCGTTCTTGGGCGGGTCCGTTGGGTGCGGTGAGGCCGTTGCTGGCGCCGTCTTGGTTGACGGCCGTTCCGCGGATCACGGCCAGGACTGGATGTCCGTTGCGTTGGGCGTCGGAGAGACGCTCGAGCAGCAGTATGCCCGCGCCTTCGCTCCAGCCGGTGCCGTCGGCTCGGGCGCCGAAGGATTTGCATCGGCCGTCCGGCGCCAAGCCCCGTTGCCGCGAGAACTCCACGAACAGGGTCGGCGTCGCCATGACCGTCGCCCCACCCGCCAGGGCGAGCGTGCATTCTCCGGCCCGGAGCGCCTGGCCGGCCATGTGGATGGCGACCAGGGAAGAGGAACACGCGGTGTCGACCGTGATCGCGGGACCCTGGAAACCGAAGTTGTACGCCAGCCGTCCCGAGGCGACGCTCGCGGCCGTGCCGGTGCCGAGCAACCCCTCCAGATGGGCGGGGAAAGCGAGGGTGGCGTAGTCGTGGTACATGATTCCGGCGTAGGTGCCGGTGTCGCTGCCGTGCAGGGTGGTGGGGTCGATTCCGGCGGATTCGATGGCTTCCCAGGCGACTTCGAGCAGGAGTCGTTGCTGGGGGTCGGTGGCGAGTGCTTCGCGGGGTGACATGTCGAAGAAGGCGGCGTCGAAGTCGCCGGCGTCGTGGAGGAACCCGCCGTGGCGTGTGTAGGTGGTCCCCGGCCGGTCGGGGTCCGGGTCGTAGATGGTGTCGATGTCCCAGCCTCGATTGTCCGGGAACGGCCCGATCGCGTCCGTGCCCGCTTCGACCAGATCCCAGAGGTCGTCCGGCGACCGCACACCGCCCGGGTAGCGGCAGGCCATCCCCACCACCGCGATCGGTTCGTGCCAGGCGGCCTCCGCCTCGACCAGGCGTTGAGAGGTCTGCTCCAGGTCGGCGACGGCACGCCGGAGATAGTTA
The DNA here is from genome assembly GCF_040638975.1 of Amycolatopsis sp. NPDC024027. Taxonomy (NCBI): domain Bacteria; kingdom Bacillati; phylum Actinomycetota; class Actinomycetes; order Pseudonocardiales; family Pseudonocardiaceae; genus Amycolatopsis; species Amycolatopsis sp. NPDC024027. The sequence continues at coordinate 15,542 of NZ_JBEZYY010000044.1, read as the reverse complement.
CGCAGCTTCTCGTCGTCCGACATCAAGCATCCCATCGAAGTTCGTCATCGGATGTTCGGTTCAGGCAGCGGAGACAAGATCGCCGCCAGCGTCCGGAAGAAACCGGGATCCGCGTCCCGCACGAAGAAATGTCCACCGTCGACCCGGTGCAGCACGCACTCCGCGGTCGTGTAGTGCGCCCAGGCCGCCAGTTCCTCTTCGGACACGAGCGGATCGCCGGTCCCGTGGAAAAGGTGGATCGGCGTGGCCACCGCTTCCCCGCCCGGACGCTCCGACGCCAGCACGCGAAGATCGGCGCGGAGCAGATCAGTCGCGGCGCGCAGCCACGCCGGGTACCGGAGGACGTCCGCGGACAACCCGCCGATCCGCACCATCGCCGACACCAGCGTGTCCTCGCCCGCGAAGGACGCCTCCTGCAGCGCCGGCCGTAGGTGCGGCGCGGGACACGCCCCGAGCAAGAGCGCGACCGGTGCGTCTCCGTCCCTGGCCGCGTACCGCTTCGCCAGCTGGTACGCCACGGTCCCGCCCATGCTGTGCCCGTAGAAGGCGTAGGGCGCACGTACCCGGTCCGACAGCTCGGCGTCGAGCGCGGTGATCAACGAGTCGAGATCGTGCGGTATCGCCTCCCGGCGGCGCGACTCCCGCCCGGGAAGCTGAACCGGCACCACGTCGATGCCGGGAGGAAGGGCCGCCGGCCACCCGGAAAACACCGATGCCGCACCACCGGCGTGGTGGAAGCAGAACAGCCGCAGGCGCTCGCCGGGCGAGGACGGCGGGGTCACGTCTTCGGTGGACGCCTTCATGCCGCGTCCCCGGTCAGCGTGGCACGCACGTACCGGATCAGCGAATCCGGCGTCGGGTGGTCCATGATCACCGCCGGAGAGAGCACGAGACCGGTCTGCGAAGAGAGCTCGGTGCCCAGTTCGAGGGCGGTGAGCGACGAGAAGCCGATTTCCAGGAACGTGTCCTCGACATCGATCTCCGCCGGCGATCCGTAGCCGAGGATGGTGGCCGCGCGCTCGCGGAACAGGTCGCTCAGCAGCTCCACCTGCGCGGGCACCGGCAGTTGCGCGAGCCGATCCGTCAGCGGAACCTCGGCCACGGTGCGGTGCGCCGGGGCCGCGGGCGTGCCACCCACGAGGTCGCGGAGCACCGGCATCGCCGGACTGCCGTCCCACTCCGGCCAGTCCGCGTCCACGACCGCCGCCGCCGCGTGGCCCTGCCCGACGGCACGGCGGATCGCCGCCATCACCGCCCGGGCCGGAACCGGCCGCGCGCCCGGCAGATCGTCCCGATGGTGCCACGCCACATACGTCGCGGAGTGGCCGTCCGCGCGAAGCCGGTGGACGGTGCTCTCCAGCACCGCCGCTTCGGCCGCCTCGAAAGCGTTGTCCGGCCGGCCCAGCGACGCGGTGAAGGAAGAGACGAGTACGACGGTCGACGGGTGCCGGCCCGCCGGCAGGGCGTCCAGACAGCTGTCCAGGCCGGTCGTCGCCGTGTCCGGTGCGTACACGAAGGTCGTGAGTGGATTGTCCTCGGGGAGGGCGGACACGGCTTGCCGGATCGCCGCCGCGTCAGCGTGGACGAGGACCTGCGCCGCACCACTCTTCCGCAGCGTATCGGCCAATCCGGTCGCCGTCGGGCCCGCGCCGACAACGAGTGCGGTTCCGTGCGGCCGCCAGACCGCCTCCGGGACCGCGGCCGCCCGGACCAGCCGGCGGACGAAGATTCCGGCCGGGCGCAGCACGTACTCACGCTCCTGGCCGTTCTCCCCGAGCACGCGGGCCAGGTGGTCCCCGACGCGCCGGTCGAACCCCGGGTCCGGCGGCAGGTCGATGAGTCCGCCACCGGAGGCTCGTTCGGCCACGGCGGCCCGCCCGGCGCCCCACACCGCCGCGAGACCCGTGTCGGCCGGCCGCTCACCCTCGACGGACACCGCTCCCCGCGTCACGGACCACAGCGGAGCATCGATCCCGGCCTCGTCGACGGCGCGCCGGACCGCGGCAGCGGCTCGCACCTGCTCGGCCACGCCGGTGATTCCGTGGAACGACACGACGCCGGCGAGTGCCTGAGCGTCCGACAGGTCGAGGGCACCGCCGGAGCCGGCGTGGCGAACCTCGATGTCCGCCCCCCGCGCTTCCAGCAGCCGGGCAACCTCCGGCGCCGCGCCGTCATCCTGCGGTACGACGACGAGCCACCGTCCGCTGAGCGCCGGGACACCCTGGTGGGGCAGTGGCCGCCACACGAACCGGTACCGCCGGCGCTGCTGCCGCCGCCAGTCCGACAACACCGGCAGCAGCGCCCGCACGGACTCGGCCTGCTCGTCGTCGATCAGCAGAGCCTCCGCGGCCCGGTCGAAGTCCCCGCTGTCCACCGCCGCCCACAGTTCGCTCTCGCCGGTGGCTTCGGCCTGATCGCCGTCCCGCGGGGTGGGCCAGTAGGTGGTGTGTTGGAAGGGGTAAGTGGGGAGCGGGGTGTGGTTTCGGGCGGGGCCTGGCCAGGTGATGGTGTGGTGGGTGCGGGTGTGGAGGGTGGCGAGTGTGGTGTGGAGGTTGGTGGTCTCGGATTTGTCGCGTCGAAGCGTGCCGAGTACGAGGGGTGCGGTGATGTGGGGGGTGAGGTGGGTGTCGGGCCCGATTTCGAGGTAGGTGGTGGTGCCGTGGTCGTTGAGGTAGTTGATGGTTCTGGCGAAATCGACGGTGTTCCGGGCGTGGGCGGCCCAGTCGATGTCGGTGGTGAGGGGGTTTCCGGTGTGGGTGGAGATGACGGGAATGGTGGCGGAGTGGTGCTGAATTGCGCGGGCGGTTTCGGTGAGGGGGGAGAGGGCGGGGTCCATCAGTGGTGAGTGGAAGGCATGGCTGACCTGAAGCCAGCGAGTTTTGTGGCCGTTGCCTTGGAGTCGGGCGGCGAGTCGCCTGAGGGCACGCTTCGGCCCGGCGAGGACGAGCGAATCCGGACTGTTGACGACAGCGATCGTGGTGTCGGCACCGAAGTGGGGAGCGGCAACCTCGGGTGAGGTGTTGACGGCGAGCATGGCGCCGCCGGGTGGTAGCGCCTGCATGTGGTTCGCCCGGGCGGTGATGAGGGTTGCGGCGTCGGGCAGGGTGAGGATTCCGGCGGTGTGTGCGGCGGTGATTTCACCGATGGAGTGGCCGGTCAGGAAGTTGGGGGTTATTCCCGTGGCGCGGATGAGGTGGTAGAGGGCAGTTTCGAGGGCGAAGATGGCGGGTTGGGCGTAGCCGGTTTGGTTGAGAAGGGTCGCTTCCTGGGTGCCGGGCCCGGCGAACATCAGTTGTTTGAGGGGCCGGTCGAGGTGGGGGTCGAGGTGGGCGCAGGTTTCGTCGAGGGCGTCGGCGAAAACAGGGTGGGTCTCGTAGAGTTCGCGTCCCATGCCGGGGTGTTGGCTGCCTTGGCCGGTGAACACGAACGCGGTTTTTCCTTCCACCGGGGTGCCGGTGATGACGGCGGGGGAGTCTTCTCCACGGCTGAGGGCGGTCAGGGCGGCGCGGAATCCGGCGGGGTCGCCGGCGACGATCGCGGCCCGGCGGGCCATGGCCGCGCGGCCGCCGGCCAAAGCGTGGGCGACGTCGTTCAAGGCGGTGTTGCCGGTGGCGGGGACGAGCCGAGCGGCGGTATCCGCCAGCGCTGGCCCCGACTTGGCGGAGATCAGCCACGGCAGGACGACGTCGGACTCGTCGGCGGGTGGGTGGTCTTCCTCCGGTGGGGCTTGTTCGAGGATGACGTGGGCGTTGGTGCCGGAGATGCCGAACGACGACACGCCGGCGCGTCGCGAGCCGCTGTCCGCCCAGGGAACCGGGCTGGTGAGCAGCCGGACGCTCTCGTCCCAGGTGACGTGCGGCGACGGTTCGTCGGCGTGCAAGGTCCGGGGCAGCGAACCGTGGCGCATCGCTTGGATCATCTTGATGATGCCGGCGATTCCGGCGGCGGCCTGGGTGTGGCCGATGTTGGACTTGATCGAGCCGAGCCACAGTGGACGGTCCTCGAGCCGGTGGTGTCCGTAGGTGGCCAGTAGGGCTTGGGCTTCGATGGGGTCGCCGAGGGTGGTGCCGGTGCCGTGGGCTTCGACGGCGTCGATGTCTGAAGGGGAAAGCCGGGCGTTGGCCAGTGCTTGGCGGATGACGCGTTCTTGGGCGGGTCCGTTGGGGGCGGTGAGGCCGTTGCTGGCGCCGTCTTGGTTGACGGCCGTTCCCCGGATCACGGCCAGGATCGGGTGTCCGTTGCGTTGGGCGTCGGAGAGACGCTCGAGCAGCAGCATGCCCGCACCCTCCCCCCAGCCGGTGCCGTTCGCGCCGGCCCCGAAGGATTTGCACCGGCCGTCCGGCGCCAAGCCCCGCTGGCGGGAGAAGTCGATGAAGACGCTGGGCGTCGCCATGACCGTCGCCCCACCGGCCAACGCCAGCGAACACTCACCGGCCCGGAGCGCCTGGCCGGCCATGTGCACCGCCACCAGGGATGAGGAACACGCGGTGTCGACCGTGATCGCGGGACCCTGCAAGCCGAAGTTGTAGGCCACCCGCCCGGAGGCCACACTGCCGGCGGTGCCGGTGCCGAGCAGTCCTTCCAGCTGAGCGGATTGCGCGAACGGGGCGTAGTCGTGGTACATGATTCCGGCGTAGGTGCCGGTGTCGCTGCCGTGCAGGGTGGTGGGGTCGATTCCGGCGGATTCGATGGCTTCCCAGGCGACTTCGAGCAGGATTCGTTGCTGGGGGTCGGTGGCGAGTGCTTCGCGGGGTGACATGTCGAAGAAGGGCGCGTCGAAGTCGCCGGCGTCGTAGAGGAACCCGCCGTGGCGAACGTAGGACGTCCCCACGCGATCGGGGTCCGGGTCGTAGACCGCCTCGATGTCCCAGCCCCGGTTGCCGGGGAACAGCCCGATCGCGTCGGTTCCCGAATCGACCAGCCGCCACAGGTCGTCCGGCGACCGCACGCCGCCCGGATAGCGGCAGGCCATCCCCACCACCGCCAGTGGCTCATCGTCGGCGGCCACCGTCGTCCGCTCCGGCCGGGCCGGGGCGCCGGCACCGGCCAGCTGGGCGACGAGGTGGTCCGCCAGCCCGGCCGGGGTGGGGTGGTCGAAGACCATGGTGGTCGGCAGCGACAGGCCGGTCTGCCCGGACAGCGCGTTGCGCAGCTCGACGGCGGTCAAGGAGTCGAAACCGAGCTGGGTGAACGCCTGCGCGGGGTCGAGGCCCTGCGACGACGCATGACCCAGCACCCGGGCGACGCTCTCCAGCACCAGCTCCGGCACGACGGCCTCCAGATCGGTGCGGGAGAGGCCGGCGAGCCGCGTGGCGGGGGGCCGCCGGGAGCGGCTGCGGCTCACGTCCGCGGATGCCAGGCCGCGGAGCAACGGCGGAAGCGTCTCCGGAACGGCCTCGCGGAGGACGGCCAGGTCCAGGGGCGCCGCGATGAGGTAAGGCTCCCCGGCGGCCAATGCCCCGTCGAGGAGGCGCAAACCGGCCTCCGTGCCGATCGGGACCAGCCCCACCCGCCGCAGCCGGGCCTGGTCGGTTTCGGTGAGGTGCCGGGTGATGGCACTGGCTTCGGCCCACAGTCCCCAGGCGATGGTGGTGACCGGCAGGCCGTCGGCGTGCCGGTGGACCGCGAGGGCGTCGAGGAAGGCGTTGGCCGCGGCGTAGTTCCCCTGGCCGGGCGCGCCGAGCGTGGCGGAGAGAGACGAGAAGAGGACGAACGCCGCGAGGGGCTGGTCCCGGGTGAGCTGGTGCAGGTGCCAGGCGGCGTCCGCCTTGGGGGCCAGGACCGGGTGCAGCCGCTCCGCCGTCATGCCGACGATGGTCGTGTCGTCGAGGACGGCTGCGGCGTGCACGACGGCGGTCAGCGGTTGTTCGGGCGCCACGGCGGCGAGTTCGGCGGCCAGTGCGTCGCGGTCGGCGATGTCGCAGGCGTGGATGGTGCAGTGGGCGCCGAGGTCGGCGAGCTCGGCCTGGAGCCGTTGGGCCGCCGCCGTGGTGGATCCGCTGCGGGACAACAGCAGCAGGTGCCGGACACCGTGCCGGGACACCAGGTGCTTGGCGACGAGCCCGCCGAGCGTGCCCGTGCCGCCGGTGATCAGGACGGTCCCGTCCGGGTTCCACTCGGTTGCGGCCGGGTGGTGCGACGCGGCGGTCAGGTACGGGGTGTGCAGGGTGGCGTCGCGCAGGACGTACTGGGGGTGTCCGTGGGCGAGGGCGCCGGCCAGCAGGTCCGGGGTGAGGACCGAGTCGTCGAGGTCGATCAGGGTGAGGCGGCCGGGGTGCTCGGTCTGGGCGCTTCGGAGCAATCCCCAGACCGGCGCGGCGGCGAGCGCGCCGAGCGTCGCGCGCCGGGTCACGACGACCAGGTGGGCGTCGGTGAACCGGTCTTCGGCGAGGAACTGCCGGACCACGGCCAGCGTCCGGCCGGTGACGGCGTGCGCGTCCACGGCGGGGTCGGCACCGGCGGTGACCGCCACCGGGTAGACGACGGTCCGCGCCCCGGCCGCCGGCCCGGCGAAATCGGCCAGGCCGGCCACGGCGGGCAGGCCGGTCACCATGGCCGCGCCGGTGTCCACGACGAGAGCCGGCACCGGCTCGGCCGGGACGGCGCCGTCCGGCACCGGACGCCACTCCACCGCACGCAACGCACCCGAGCCCGCCTCGGCGAGCTGCCGGGGGGACACGCTGCGCAGCTGCAGCGACGCGACCGTCACCACCGGCCGGCCCTCGGCGTCGGCGATCGCCAGCGAAGCCTCCTCGCCGGACCGCAGGGTCAGCCGGACACGCAGCGCCGTGGCTCCCGCCGCATGCAGTGTCACCCCGGACCAGGCGAACGGCAGCAGCAGGGCGCCGGCTTCCTGATCCGCCGCGACGGCCAAGGCGTGCAGGGCGCCGTCGAGCAGAGCCGGGTGGACGGCGAACTGCGGTGCGTCCGTGACGCCGTCGTCGAGGTTCACCTCCGCGTAGACGTCGGGGCCGTCCCGCCAGGCCGCCTGCAGCCCCTGGAACGCCGGCCCGTACTCGTACCCGCGTGCCGAGAGCCGGGAATACAGGTCGTCCACCGGCACCGCGGTCGCGGCGGGCGGCGGCCACGTCGGCAAGGCGATCGCCTCGCCGGGCACGTCGGCCAGCAGCCCCGTCGCGTGCGTGGTCCACGGTCCCGTTCCGTGCGCGCGGGAGTGGAGGCTGATCGGTCGCCGGCCGTCCGCGTCCGGTGGCCGGATCGACACCTGGACCTGCACGTCACCACGCTCGGGGAGCACCAGCGGCACCGCGAGGGTGAGGTCGTCGACCCGGCCGCCGCCGAGGTGGTCCACCGCGTGCAGCGCGATTTCCACCATCGCCGTGCCGGGCAGGAGCGGGATCTCCGTGATCCGGTGGTCGGCCAGCCACGGGTGGGTGGTGGTGGAAAGCGACCCGGTGAGCAGCGCCGTCCCGTCGCCGGCCAGCTCCAGCGCCCCGCCGACCAGCGGGTGGCCGGTGGCGGACAGGCCCAGCCGGGTGGCGTCGTGGCTGCCGGCCGTGGCCGCGATCCACAGCGGCTCGCGGGCGAACGGATACGTGGGCAGGCCGGCGGGCACACCGGACGGCCCGATCAGGTCACGCCACGCCACCGCCTGACCGGCGCCGTGCAACTCGGCCAGCGCGCGCAAGGCGGTCTCCGGCTCCGGGCGCCGCGCGTGCAGCACCGGCACGGCGACGCTCTCCGGCCGGCTCTCCCGGACGAGGCCGGACAGGGTGGCGTCCGGGCCGAGCTCGAGGTAGGTGGTGACGCCCTCCGAATGGAGCGCCGACACCACGTCGGCGAACCGCACGGTGCCGACGACGTGGCCGACCCAGTACTCGGGGTCGGTGATGTCGTCCCCCGCTACTCCCGTGCCCCGGGCCAGCACGGGAATCCCCGGCGGCCGGAACGTCAGCCCGGCGATCGCCGCCCGCAGCTCCGCCAGCGCCGGGCGCATCAGCGGCGAGTGGAACGCGTGGCTGACCCGCAGCCGCTTGGTGCGGTGTCCCCGGCCGCGCAGCTCGGCGGCCACCCGCAGCACAGTGCCTTCGGCGCCGGAGATGACCACCGACGCCGGTCCGTTGACCGCGGCGAGGCCGACGTCCTGGTGCCCGGCCAGCAGCGGGAGCACCTCCGCCTCGGTCGCGCCGACCGCGACCATCGCCCCGCCCGCGGGCAGCGCCCGGAGCAGCCGGCCGCGGGCCAGCACGAGCGTGACCGCGTCCGGCAGGGAGAGCACGCCGGCGACGTGCGCGGCCACGATTTCACCGATCGAATGGCCCGCCAGGTGGTCCGGGGTGACGCCCCATGACGCGAACTGCCGGTACAGCGCCACTTCCAGCGCGAAGAGCCCGGCCTGCGTGAAGTCGGTCCGGTCCAGCAGCCCGTTCGTGCCGGGCCCGGCGAACAGCACGTCCCGGACGCTGTGGTCGAGGCCCTTGTCCAGCAGCGCGCACACCTCGTCCAGGGCGGCGGCGAAGACGGGGTGCGTTTCGTACAGCTCGCGTCCCGCGCCGGGCCGCTGGCTGCCCTGACCGGTGAACAGCACGGCCAGCTTGCCGTCCGGTACCGCGCCGGCCGCCGTGTCCACATCGGACAGTTCGGTCAGTGCGGCGGCGAGGTCGTCGCGATCCGTCGCCACCACGGTGTGCCGGTGCGGGAACGTCGTACGCCGGGTCAGCGCGTACGCGACGTCGGCCAGCGCCGCGCCGGGCTGCTCGTCGAGGTACGCCCGCAGCCGGGTGGCTTGTGCTCGCAGCGCGTCCCCGGTCTTGGCGGACAGCATGAACGGCAACGCGGCGGGCTGCCGGACCGGGGGCGCGGGTGCTTCGGGTGCTTCCTCGATGATGACGTGTGCGTTGGTGCCGCTGATGCCGAACGACGACACCGCCGCCCGCCGCGGCCGCCCGTCGGTGTCCCAGTCGCGCGGTTCCGTCAGCAGTGACACCGCGCCCGAAGACCAGTCCACGTACGGCGTCGGCTCGCGCACGTGCAAGGTCCGCGGCAACCGGCCCGCGCGCATGGCGAGGACGAGCTTCATCAGACCGGCGACGCCGGAAGCGGCCTGGGCGTGACCGATGTTCGACTTGATCGAGCCGAGCCACAGTGGACGGTCGCGGTCCTGGCCGTAGGTGGCGATGAGCGCCTGCGCCTCGATCGGATCCCCCAGCCGGGTACCCGTGCCGTGCGCCTCGACCGCGTCGATGCCGGCCGGGGTCAGCTGCGCGTCGGCCAGCGCGGCGCGGATGACGCGCTGCTGGGACGGTCCGTTGGGGGCGGTCAGCCCGTTGCTGGCGCCGTCGGAGTTGACCGCCGATCCCCGGATCGTCGCCAGCACCGGATGGCCGTTGCGCTCGGCGTCCGACAGCCGTTCCAGCAGCAGCATGACCACGCCCTCCGCCCACGACGTACCGTCGGCGTCAGCGGAGAACGGCTTGCAGCGACCGTCGGGAGCCAGCCCGCGCTGGCGGCTGAACTCGGTGAACATCATCGGGTCGGCCATGATCGTGGCGCCCCCGGCCAGCGCGAGGCTGCACTCGCGGTCGCGCAGCCCGCGCACGGCGAAGTGCAGCGCCGTCAGCGACGACGAACAAGCGGTGTCGACGGTGACGGCGGGGCCTTCGAGGCCGAGCTGGTAGGCGATCCGGCCGGAGGCGATGCTCGTCGCGTTGCCCGTGAGGTAGTAGCCCTCGATCGCGTCCCGCGACCGGGAGCCGTACTGGTTGTACACCACGCCCGCGTAGACGCCGGTGTCGCTGCCCCGGAGGCCGAGTGGGTCGATCCCGGCCCGTTCGGCTGCCTCCCAGGACGTCTCGAGCAGCAGCCGGTGCTGCGGGTCGGTGGCCACCGCCTCCCGCGGGCTCATGCCGAAGAACGCCGGGTCGAAGCGGTCGGCGTCGTACACGAAACCGCCGTTGAGCGTGTAGGAGGTGCCGGCGTGGTCCGGGTCCGCGTCGTACAGGGCCGCCGCGTCCCAGCCACGGTTGCCCGGGAACGGGCCGATCGCGTCCGTGCCCGTGTCCACCAGCTGCCAGAGTTCCTCCGGCGACCGCACCCCGCCCGGCAGGCGGCACGCCATCCCGATCACGGCGACGGGTTCGTGCTTGCGCGCCTCCGCCTCGGTCAGGCGGCCGCGGGTCCGGTACAACTCCTCCGTGACCCGTTTGAGGTAGCCGACGATCTTCTCGTTCTCCGGAGTGCTGGTGTTCATGACCTGACCTTTGCGGGACGCGGAACGATCATCGGACGCGCTGGAGTGCGAATCGGGCCGTGGCCCAGCCGCTGGGATCGACGGCGACGCCGGCGAGGCGGTCGCCCGGACCGGTCCGGCCCCACGCCCGCGCGAGCTGGAAGAGCGGCAGTGCGTTGGGCGCGTGGCCGATCTCCTCGATTACGCCGGCACACCGCTGGGGTGGAACCAGCAGGAGTTCGGCGGTCGCGGCGGCGAGTCCACCGGGCAGCTGCGGCGGCAGCAGGCAGACCAGGTCGCCGGTTCCCCAACCGAGGTCGTCGAGCAGTTCGGTCAGCAGGTTGGCGGCCAGCTTCGGCGCGACGTCCGCGACGAGCGCCTGGTCGTAGGTGACCAGACGGCCCGGGGTGCCTCGCTTCGCGGCGCCGAGCCAGTCGGCGGTCTGGCCCGGTGGGAGGTCGGCGGTGCCGCGCCGGACGGCCACCCGGCACAGCAGGTGCGAGTCCGGCCGGTCCGACGACGTCACGACGACCGCGGCAGCGCCGTCGCCGAACGTGGCGGTGGTCAGTGCGGCCTGCGCGGGCTCCTCGCCGGGATCCGGCGTGAGGTCGGACAGCTTCGTGCTGACGTCGCCCGCGAGGACGAGCACGGTGTGCCGCCGGCCGGTCGACAGCAACTGCGCGGCGAGGTCGATGGCCTGCAGCGCGCCGGTCGCCCCCGCCTGGATCTGGTACGACGGCACCTGGTCGATCCCGAGCCGGTCCGCGACGAGGTTCACCGTCGCCGGCATGAGGCCGTCCGGGGTTGCCGTGCTCATGACCACGGCGTCGACGTCCCCGGCGTCCGTGTCCGCGGCGGCCAGGGCGCGCTCGGCGGCCGTGGTGGCCAGGTCCGTGAGCGTGGCGTGCGGTGCGCGGCCGCCGAGATCGCGGCAGAGGTGCCGGAACCGGATCCCCAGGGCGGCTTCGAGGTCGCGCCCCTGCTCGGCCGTGAGACCCAGGTGACGCGCCAGCGCCGCTGTCGCCACGGGCGGCCCGGGCAGCGCCGTGCCCGGTGCGAGCAGCCGAATTCCCCTTGCGTTCATCCCCGGTCCCTCCGGTGTGGATCGCGTGTCATGCCGAAGACGCTGCCCTCCGCGTCGAAACAACGGCTAAAGCGCCGCTTGCCGCCGCCCGGTCAGTACTTCCGGCCGAGGTGGCCGAGCAGCCGCTCCGCCGGGGTGGCGCCGCCGGGGACCGCGGGGCCGTACATGACGCCGCGCTGCGACTCCACCGGCGGCCACTGCCGCGCGAACGCGAGGATCGGCTCGGCCAGCGCCGCCGGGATCGGCACGTCTTCCCCGGTGGCGCGCCCGATGTCCCAGCCGTGCACCACGACCTCCAGCAGGCTGACGTTGGCGGCCGACAACGCCGGGATGGGGCCGATTTCGGTGGCACACAGGCGATCCAGCGAGCCCGGCTGCTGCCACGCCTTGAGCGCCTGGTCGATTCGCATGTCGAAGGCGGCGGCCGGGGTGTCGTCGCCGATCCGGTCCTCGACGGCCAGCGCGTGCGCGCCCGCCTCGGTCAGGACGTGGTCGCCCGCGACCGCCCACGCCAGCACGTCGATGGTGCCCAGCGTGTGGTTGACCAGTTTCCGCAGATCCCACTGCGGGCACGGGGTCGTGGCGTCCAGGTCGTCCCGGTGCACCCGCTGGACGCGTTCGGCGGTCCAGGTGAAACCGGTGTCGAGCAGTTCGGTCATGTCCATGGTTTCCTCACTCACTGTCGTTTCCGAGTCTCTGGTCCAACATCGCGAAGAGTTCGGTGTCGGACGCCGAGGCGATCCGGGCGGGGGACGTCGCCGTGGCGCCGCGCAGGTCGTCCCAGCGCGCCAGGAGCCGCCGCATCCGCCCGGTGATCCGTTCCAGGGCCACGTCGTCCCCGGCGATGGACGGCACTTCGTCCGCCGACAGCACGGCCAGCGCGGACTCCAGCCGGTCCAGCTCGGCCAGCAGGGCCGGCCCGGCCGGTGCCGCGTCCGGGAACAGCAACGAGTGCACGTGACCGCCCAGTTCGGCGGGGCTGGGGTGGTCGAACACGACCGTGGCGGGCAACCGCAACCCGGTGACCGCGCCGAGCCGGTTGCGCAGCTCCACAGCGGTCAGCGAGTCGAAGCCGAGCAGTTTGAACGGCCGATGCTCGTCGACGTCGCCGGCACCGTGGCCGAGCACCGTCGCGGTCAGCTCGCGAACGGCCGCGACCACGCCGTGCTTCCGTTCCGCGGCCGGCAGCCCGGCGAGGCGCGCGGAAAGCTGCATCCCGTGGCCGGCCGTCGCACCGTTCGCGGCGTGGCGGCGCAGGGGCGTCACGGCCGGGACGAGGCCGCGCAGCAGCGGCGCCAGGACGCCGGCCTCGGCGTTGGCCCGCAGCCGGCCCGGATCCAGGTGCGCCACCACCAGGACGTCGTCCGACGCGGCCAGTGCCGCGTCGAGCAGCCGCAGTCCCCGGTCGGCGGGCATCGGCAGCAGGCCGATGCGGTGGAGGCGGCCGACGTCGGACCGGTCGAGGTGCGCGGTCATGCCGGAGGCGGGCTCCCACAGCCCCCAGGCCAGGGAAGTCGCGGGCAGGGACAGCCCGGTCCGGTGCCGGGCCAGCGCGTCGAGGAAGGCGTTGGCGGCGGCGTAGTTGCCCTGTCCTGGTGTGCCGAGCGTGCCGGCGGCCGAGGAGAACAGGACGAACGCGTCGAGCGGCACCTCCCGGGTGAGTTCGTGCAGGTGCCACGCGGCGTCGACCTTGGGCCGGAACACCTCCGCGACTTGCTCGTCGGTCAGGCCGGTCAGCAGGCCGTCGGCCAGCACGCCCGCCGCGTGGACGACCACACCGAGCGGGTGATCCGCCGGCACGCGCGCGAGCAGGTCCCGTACGGCCTCCCGGTCGGCGACGTCGCAAGCCGTCGCGGTGACCCGGGCTCCCAGGTCGCGTAGTTCGGCGGCGAACTCCGGGAACCCGGCGGCGTCCGCGCCCCGGCGGCTCGCCAGCAGGAGGTGCCGCGCGCCGTGCTCGGTCACCAGGTGGCGGGCGACCAGCCGGCCGAGCGTGCCGGTGCCGCCGGTGATGAGGACGGTCCGATCCGGATCGAGCGGGCGCGGCTCGGCGGTGCCGGCCGGCGGAGTCCGCCGGAGCCGCGGGACGAGCGCCTCGCCGCCGCGCACGGCGACCTGCTCCTCGCCGGTGGCCAGCCCGGTGAGGATTCCGGCCGGCTCGCCGGCGTGGTCGACGAGCACGATCCGGTCCGGGTTCTCCGCCTGGGCGGACCGGACCAGACCCCAGGTCGCGGCGGTGGCCGGATCGGGTGGCGGGCCGTCGCCGGTGGCCACGGCCCGCCGGGTGACGATCGCCAACCGGGTGGCGGCCAGCCGTTCGTCGGTCAACCAGTCCCGCACGAGGTGCAGCGTCCGCGTGGTGACGGAGAAGGCGCGCCGCGGCATCTCCTCGGAGCCGTCGGCGGCGACCTCGACGATCGCCACGTCCGGGACGGTCGCACCGCTCGCCACCGCGGCGCTCAGCGCCGTCGGATCGTCGTAGGCGTCGAAGGCCGAACCGGTCGTCCGCAACGTTTCGGCGGTGGCTCCGCCCAGCACGGCCAGCCGGCCGATGGGCACACCGGTCGTCGTGGCCGGTTCCCACACCAGGCCGAACAGCGAACGCGCCGCGGCGGAACGGCCGCTTCGGATCCGGCCCTCCGGGAGCGGCCGCGTCGTCACCGCGCCGATCGTGGCGACCGGTGCGCCGCCCGTGTCGAACAGCTCGAGCGACAGCGTGTCCGGCCCGGCGGCCGAGGCGTGGACGACCACCCGGGCCGCACCCGTGGCGTGCAGCGCGACGTCGCGCCACGCGAACGGGAGCCGGAGGACGTCCGTGCCGCCGGCCAGGAACACCGTCTGCAGTGCGGCGTCCAGCAGCGCCGGATGGATGCCGTACCCCTCCGGGTCGGCCGGTGCGGGCAGTTCGGCTTCGGCGTAGATGTCGTCGCCGTGCCGCCACGCCGCCCGCAGGCCACGGAAGCTCGGGCCGTACCGGTATCCGGCGTCGGCGAGCCGCTCGTAGAGGTCGTCCACGGGCAACGGGATGGCCTCGTCCGGAACGGCGCCGCCGGTCGCGGGCGCAGCCGGAGGTCCGGACGGCGCCGCGAGAACGCCCGTGGCGTGCACGGTCCAGGACGGGTCGCCGTCGGCTCGTGCGTGGACGGTGAACGTGCGCCCGCCGGCGTCGTCCGGCGGATCGAGGGTGAGGCGGAGGTCGACCGCACCCCGCTCGGGTGGGAACAGCGGCGCCTGCAGGGTCAGCTCGCCCACCACCGGGTCACCGGCGTGCGCCGCGGCGTGCAGCGCCATCTCGGCGAAGGCCGCGCCCGGGACCAGGACGGCTTCCTCGATCGCGTGGTCGGCCAGCCACGGGTGCGTGCCGGCGGAGATCCGCCCGGCGAACTCGGTGCGGCCGTCGGGCAGGTCGATTCCGGGCTCGAGCAGTGGCCGGCCGCTGCTCGAACTGAGCCAGTGGTGGTGTTTCCGGAACCGGTAGGTGGGCAGGTCGGCGGGCCGGGTGTCCGGAGCGGGGTCCCAGGTGACGGCGTGGCCGTGGGTGTGCAGGTGGGCGAGGTTGGTGAGGAAGGCGGTGGGGCCGTGGTGATCGCGGCGGAGAGTGCCGGCGGCGGTGACGGGGGTTTCGGCGGTGTCGGCGGTGTCGGCGACCGCGGTGGTCAGGGTGGGGTGGGCACTGGGTTCGACGAAGGTGTGGTGCCCGGCCGCGAGCAGGGCCTGGGTGGCTTGTTCGAGCTGGACGGGGTGGCGGAGGTTGCGGTACCAGTAGCCGGCGTCGAGTTCGGTGGTGTCGAGCAAGCCGCCGGTGACGGTGGAATAGAAGGGGATGGTGGCCGGGCGCGGGGTGAGGGGAACGAGCGCCGCGGTGATGTCGTCGCGCAGGGGTTCGACGGCGGGGGAGTGGGAGGCGTAGGTGACGGGGATGCGGCGGACCTGAACGCCGTCCTGCCGGCACGTTTCGAGGAACGCCTCGAGCTGGGCGGTGTCGCCGGTGACGACGGTGGCGGCGGGACCGTTGATGGCGGCCACGTGCAGGTCGTGGTGACCACCGAAGCCGGCTTCGACCTCGGCCACCGGCAGCGCGATGGAGGCCATGCCCCCGGTCGGGGGCAGCGTGGTCAGGATCCGGCTGCGGTGGGCGACGATTCGGGCGGAATCCGCCAGGGTGAGGGCGCCCGCGATGTGGGCGGCGGCGATTTCGCCTTGGGAGTGGCCGATGACGGCGTCGGGGGTGATGCCGTGGTGCTGCCAGAGTCGGGTGAGGGCGATCAT
>NZ_JBEZYY010000043.1:0-17530 GCF_040638975.1 Amycolatopsis sp. NPDC024027 | reverse complement strand
AGGCTGGTTGCACACCTACAATCACCACCGCGGCCACACCGCACTCGGCGGCAAACCACCCGCCAGCCGCGTCCTCAACCTCACGGGACAGAACATCTAGGCCGCGCGCCGGCGTCGATGTCGAGGAGCGGCTGTACGCCGAACTGGATCGCCGTTTCGCTGCCGCCGGTGACGGATGGCGTGATCGGGAGCTGGCCTGGACGCCGTCGTTCCTGCCCTGGCTCCTACGAGACATCGATCCCTGCCGAACACGGCCGGTCGACGTCCTGGACAAGGTGTTCGAATTGCGCGAGAAGAGGTCAGTGAGGGAGTTCCGTCAAGTTCGGGCTGGCGCGCTCGCTGGTGACGATGAGGCGATCGCGGAGATGAGTCGGCTGGCCGACGCCATGTCTCAGACGCTTCGCGTCAACCGTGTGGAGTTGGGCGGGACACGAAACGTGTTGGTGGAACTGTTGCCCAAGGTGTTCGGCGCCGCGGGTGGTGCCGCGCTGGGCGCGGTAGCGGCTGGACCTTTGGGCGCTGCCATCGGCGCATCCATCGGCATCGCCAGTGAGGAGATCCTCCGTCGCGTGAACAGCATGGTGTGGGGCTTCGTGTTCGATCGCCTTCCGTTCGTCAGCGCACGCAAACTGCTGATCCGGGCAGTCCGTGCCGAGCGCGATACAATGGCCCGCCTGGAGAGCAACCTGTACACGATCTGGCAGACCCCGCCAGCCAGCCGGACCTGAGACCGGTCCGTCCACACTCGACGCCCATAATCCTCGACGTCGCCCGGCGCGGATACCGCCGACCCCGACGGCAAAGGACGGCCGAGCCTGCCGGCGCCAGCGCGCCGAACGCGATCGCAGTGCCGGCGACCACGTCGCCCGCTCGCACCATCACGTCCCGTAGGTGCCTGTCACGGCGAATGTTGGTCTTCATGTCCAGAGCTCCTTCCGACTCCGGTCCCGCACTACGCGGGCCGACGCCAAGAACTCTCCAGCAGATCGAGCTGACCACCGTGAATTGCTCATCGGGTTGAGCAGCCGTGAGTAGCCGGCGAGAACCCGCTGGTCAGGAGTCTTGACGGCCGGGTACGTCAGCATCGTCGGCAGTTCGTCGGCGCGGACCGCGTCACAACGCGCGGCCTGCCGTAGAGGGACCAACCAGACATGCGGACATCCTGGTCTGGCGGCTCCGCACGTGCGCTCTCGGGCGGCTGCCACATCGGACAGGTCGGGTCAGCTGATCAGCCGACCGCGCGCTGGGGCACCGTGGGGACGGCGGGCTCCGCAGGTAGGACCACCGGCCGTCCGCGTTGCCACCCACCCGCTGCGGGCACTGGTCTCCCGGCCGCGGCGGGAGCGCGCCGGCAGCGCGGCCCCGAGGACCTGTTCCCCGGGCTTGAACGCGTGCGCGTCCAAGCTCGCCCACGAGAGGGCGCTGGGTACGGGCGGGGCGGGGGTGCTGGGAGAGGGGGAGGGGTAGAGCTGCCGGGGGTAGGAAGCCGGGGGTGTGGTGTCCGGGGGTGTGGCGTGGGGGATACACACGGCGGCTCTGGTCCCTGGGTGCACTCGGCCGGCAGGGGCGTTGCACCGGTAGTCCTGGGCCTGGCACCTGTAGCCGGCCGCTGGAGGATGCGTAGCGTATTCGATTCAGGGGGTGTCACCGGTCAAGTGCTCCCTTCCGAACCGGCAGTGCATCAACCGGACTAATTTGGTTCATCCGATTGGGCTGGTGACGGGATCGGGGTTGGTGCGTCATAATGCTGGGATGGAGGCCATGTGGGAGCTGAGCGACTTTCCTCTTCAGGGGAAGCCTGCGCGGCGCCTCGTGGCATTTTCCGCCTTTGAGCTGATGCAGCAGCGACTTGATCGCTTCTTGCTGGGTCTTTACGAGTTCTTCAGGCAACTCGCTCATGCGATACTGGTCGCGTATCGCCTGGCGATGCAGGCCCACGTGCAGGCATCTGGCCCTGAGGTACTGCACCTCCGCCCTTGCCGCGAAGACGGAGTGATCAAACGGCTGATTGCAAGCCCTGATCATCCACTTTGCCCTGCCGACGACCGCGGATGACTGACGCATCGTCATCTGCGGCAAACTGAGTGTCGCTGCGCGCGTTGGAGGCGACGCTGGTTTCCGCCCCGAGATCGGCGGGGAGCCGGATTGGATCCACAAACTGTCAGCATGCTGATTCGCCTGGCAGCCATAAGTCCTTGGGTCATGAGTGTGGCGTTGATACTGCTTAACTTGCAGCGCATCGCTGAGGCTTACGCATTAATCTCTGCCGCTCGCTTAAGGAATCGGGCTGTAAGGCAAGTGCTCAACTGTGAGCTGAGCACGGAACAGCGGGAACGCGCTGCGGCCGTCTTAAGGGAACTCGGCCAATTGAAGTATGCAGGCGTCCGAGGCGCGAACGAGGATGCCGAAAAATCCCTTGCCCACTCAGATGCTCTTCATGGGAGGTTAAGAAACCCGAAGCGAGTTTGAATAGGCAAAGGGAGGCCCCGCCGGGCGCTCAACTCCAGGTAGCAGGCGGAGGAGCGCGCTCGGCGGGGCGGTGGTGGACTACGGAGTATTCGCACTGCCGAACGCAGAGCTACCGGACCGGTCCGTGGCGCCCCCACGGCTCGCGTCGGCGGAACCAGAGGGTCCAGGCTCTCCACCTTGTAGATCGGCGAGCGCGGTGACTCAGCGGTTCCTCCAGGCGCGAACCAGCTTGGCGAGGCCGCCGAGGACGATGCCGAACGCGCCGGCAGCAGCGAGGTAAGGGACCACGATGGCCGCGAGACTCAGGATCCCGGCCAGCACTGCGACGAGCGCGACAAGCCCGGCGACAATAAGGCGCCACGGGCCGCCCTCTTTGACGAGCGCGTGGACGAATTCATCCACTGTCGACGGCTTCTTCGGGGACTCCGGTGGGCGGCGCGGAGAGCGATAGCAGGGGTGCCCATGCCGCCGATCGTGCCCCTTCGGCGAGGGGAACACCAATCACTCTGAAAGTGAAAATGTTACTTGCCGTGCAGTGGTCTCAAGTTGTCTTGTCCTAGTGGCGATAGGAAGAGACGAAGTGTGTCTTCGTCGCGGTGCGTTCACTGGACCTGCGGGTCTTGCGCAAAGTAGCCGGGTAATCACTTGATCAAATTCGCCTAGTATTACTGCTGTGATTCACGGCACATCAACCGCGGGCCCCGCCTCCGGATGAGGACGCGGGGCTTTCTACTACCGGCAAGCCCGACATACGGACTGGAGCCCGTCCGGCCGGGCGGCATTGCGGCCGAACTCGGCGACCGGCTTCTCCGTCTGGCACGACGGGCAGCGCTTCGCAGCCCGGATGATCCGCGGGCCGCTGGCCGCCTTGGCCGCGCGGAGCCGGCGAGCTACCGCGTGCCGGAACATGGCGGCGGCGTGCTCGCGCTCGGCCGGGTCGGCGATGGAGCCGACCAGCTCCTGGAGGCTTACCCGGCCACCCGCTCGAAGGCGTTGCCGAGGACCAGGAGGCCGTACGCCACCCGGACGCGGCCATGTTCCACATGGTCATCGACCCCGTGGTCTCGAAGGTGCGGAGGCCGAGGTCCATGAGGCGGTCGGCGGCGTTGAAACAGGTCTGAGCGAGGCGTTTTGCGAGTCCGATCATGCCTTCGAGAACTGCAGGGCGTGACGTGCCGACGTGGCCGACAGCACTTCGCCAACGCGTTCAGCGGGTGACGCTGCCTGATGATCAATGTCCCAACCTATCTCCGTGGTCCGGTGCTTGGCACGCGACGTTACCGGCAATCTTGCGGACTGTGACGCTGACGCCGCAGCGCCTGCACACGTGAGTGGGTAGCCTTCGGGTTGTATGTCACGTCAGCTCTGGCGTCACAAATCCGGCGTCTTCGACCATCCACACGAAGGCGTCGTCGACGGCCTTGGCGATTGCGGCTGCTGGGAGATCCAGCGGTGTAGTCACTCCGACCGACAGCTCCCGCGGACCGGTCCCGCGTGGTGATCCGAGGGGCGAGAGGTCGACCATGTCCAGAACAGGGATCGCCGGGCGTAGATCGGAGTGACCGAGTTGCTCGTTGTGAATGTGAAGTTCTAGGCGAGGTGCTCCGGCGGGTGGTAGCTCTAACGGAGTCTCAGCGGCAGCCAGCAGAAGCGCTGTTGTCGCCGCCGGCCAGGCGTGAACGAAGAAGCTCTTCAGCTCGTTCAGCGTCAAGTGCGGTGCCATGGGGAGGTTGTCCGACGATACGACCGCTGCGGCGAGTGCTCGGAAGTCGACCCGCAGATCAACGACGGTATTCACCTCGGTGCTGTAACCGTCGGGCAGGGTCAGCCGGAGGCAGAGCGCGAGTGCAGTGCGGCCGTCGGCGGTATCCGCGGTGATCTGGTAGCTGGCGAACCGGCTGTTGTTGTGCCCGTCGGGTTCCTCGATCTCCTGCCAGGAGCTCGGTGCAACCAGAAGGGAACGCCGGTCGGCGAGCGCGTGGAAAGCCGCAGCTATTCCAGTGGCGTCGACCGCCGCGAGCATGCGCGCACGCCTAGAGATCCGCCACCTTGTTGCCGACAACGGGATCCGTCCGGCGATACGGGCGCGGAGATCTCGCTGATCGTCCAGACTCGACCATGCGTCCCGGTCCTTCGATGCTGCACTGTCGAAAGCCAGCTCGGGTTGCCAGAGAGCCGGACCGGTCGATGACCGCCGAAGCCGCCCCCGCTTTTCAGGTCCCCATTGGCCGCCGGCCAGCTCGACCGTGTCCGCGTCTGACCCGATGAAACCGGGCGGGGACGGCTCGCCGGAAACCGGGAAGCCTGCCCCGATCGCTCCGCCGCCGACGATCCCGTCCCCGATCGCTTCGATGTCGTTCCACACTGCGGTCGCCGCGGCTACGACGCCCTTACCGTAGAGCTGGCAGAGTACCGCAGGCTCACCCCTGACACCGCCGGAGAAGTGTTGGAGCCAGCCGAGCTGGTGTTCTTGCACCCGACCGAGCGCGGTCCCCAGCTTGTAGGTACCGCCTGCTAGGTCGTAGGCGGGCTGGAATGCTGCTTCGTGGCCGGGTTCCCCAGGTCGGAAAGCCTTGTCTGTCGATGCAGTGATGAGGTGAGCCAACAGGCTGGCGACGACCTCGGCCGACGCAGAAAGGCTGCTGACAGCACGGCGGACGTCCGGAAAGTTCTCTAGAAGCACGGCGAGTCGTGTCTCGTCCCAGAACAACCACCCACGGAGCCCGAGCCTGTGAGCGTGGGAGTTGATCAGACCCTTGAGATGCTCGAGTTCGCCGTCGGCGGCGGTCAACTGAAGGTTGGTTGCGAAGATCATGTAGTCCGGCCGACGGGCACCGTGCTCGATCCGACGAGACCAGTTCTCGAGTTCTATTCTGACCCGATGGCCGAGCGTGCGTTTGGCCCGTACGGGGTCGGGTTCCGGTCGGCTGTACATCGCCTGCATGACGATGTAGCCGGCCCACGGAGCGTCCTGGCTCGGGAACCCGTTGGCGCGTCCGTCGAATGCGGCGTCCCAGCCGTAGTCTCGGCCGGGGCCGGGGAGGACCTCGGTGCGGGGACCGAGCACGTGAAGCGCCAGCGCCTGGCACATTTTCTCGAAGCCGTCGCGGCCGAGTCGGTTCAGGTCATAGTGCAGAAAGATCTGCTCGACCTGCCCCTCGGACAAGGTCTGGTCGTTCGCGGCCGCGACTTGGTTGCGCTTCCACGCGAGGAGTTCCTCGACGGGGTAGATGGACTCGTGGTCGTCGACCGGTTTGTGGTGCGTGCCGCACAAGAGCAGCAGGTTTTCTTCGTCGTTGATCCGCTCTTCCGGGTAAGCAGGGTCGTGGCGGGGTCCGTCGGGCTTCTCGGACCGGATGTGTGCGATCTCCGCAATCACGGTGAGCTGGCCGCGATGTTCGAGTATCAACCGCTGATTGCAGCCTGGGTACGCGCATTGACGAGCACGAGCGAACAGGAGCTTGAGCGTTCGCTGCGAGTAGTTACGAGCCACGGGCCGACTCTATCCGGGATTGCTGGCGGTGAGTGGTGACTCGCGGGCGTCGACTATCAATCGTGGCGATTCGTGGGACAGAGCAGATAGGGTGCACGGCCGTATAGTGCGGGGAGGGCGGTGGATGCACAGGGGTGTCGTCGGCGGGAGGGTTGCGGGATCGAAACGCTTGCGCGGTGACGACGTCGGGCAGAGGTGCGGAACAGCGGTACTCCAATGCGAGGGGTGCGGGTCGCGGCGACGAGGGTGCGGCCGTAGCCGAGTCACTGCCCGCGGCCGCACGGTCAACATGGGCTGGCAGATCGACGTGTGAGCCCCGGCCGGGAGCTGCGACGCACGACAGTGGTGGCCGTCATCCGCCCAGCTGGCAGGTCACCCGGATTTCGTCGATCAGTTTCCCGGCGTCGGCCGCACCGGTCGTCACCAGCTGCGGAACGGTCGCCAACGCGTCGAGAGAGGCATCTGCCAGCGCGTGCTCGGAGGCGAAGAGCTGCAGCACGGTCGCGGCGAACCGCAGGTGAACGCGGCACTCCGCGCGCAGCGCGCCCAGCCGGTTGCCGTTCGGCAGTTCGGGACCGGCCGCGGCGAGCAGATCGTCGGCCGTCCCGCCGGCGCAGCTGCGCAGGGTGGTGCGCAACTCGACGATTCCCGGCCCCGATCCCAGCTTCACAGCCCGTTCGTGCAGGTTTTCGAGCCGCTCCCGCAGGTCGTCTCCCACCAGCCGGTGGACGACCCGGTCGATCGGCGGAGGCGGTTCGTTGTTGAGCAGCGCAACCGCCCTCTTCGCCGTTCGGAGCAGTGAATGGGGCGCTCCGCCCGACAGGCAATGACACAGCCACCGAAGCTGGTCCGGCAGGCTGCCGCCGTCTTGCTGCAGGAGCTGCTCGGACAACGCGAAACTCCGATCGGCGGGTTGCTTGCCCGGGTCCAGGTGCCACGCGAGGCGGAACCGATCGAGGGCCACCGCCGCCACCATCGGGTGCAGGCTCATCTGCTGCTGGACGGAGGCGAGCGCATCGAAGGAACCGGGGTCCTCGGCGGTCGCACTCGCCACCCGGACCTCCGTGCGGTCGAGATCGTTGTCGAACACCTGCAGGAGGGTCGCGGCGTAGCGGAGGTAGATGTGGGCCTCTAGACGGAGCCGGCCAAGGGGAGTGTCGTCGGCTGTCGTCACCGCCGGCGCGTTGCGCAGCAACATCGCCGGGGTGGGATTCGCCATGCAGGTGTGCATCGTCCGGACGAAGGCGGCCACATCGGCACCCGCGCCGATCCGCGCCGCGGCTTCCTGCAGTGACGTCGCCTTGCGGCCGAGTTCGTCGACCACGAGACGTTCGGTGACTTCGGCGAGCGTCGGCATGGCGTCCGGACCGGACAGGTCGGCCATGTTCCGCGCCACGCGGATCAGTTCCCGGGGCAACCCGCCGGAGAGACAGTGGCAGAGGTAGCGGAACGGCTCCGACATCCCGGTGACGCGTTTGGACAGCATGTGGTCCGCGTCGCTGAGACTGAGGTGATCGACGCGGACGATCTCGTCGAACGCGCTGTCGAAGGCGTCGCGAAAAGCCAGCCCACGTCGTTCGAAAGCGCTCAGCGCCTCCTCGGACACGGAAACGACGAACTGGCAGCCCGGCACGCCGAAGACACCTTTGATCTCATTGATGAACCGTTGTGCGTCCTCGGCGGGTTCGATCTTGTCGAGCTCGTCGATGCCGATCACCACGCTAGGGCGGTTGTCCCTGCGTGCCAGCACCTTGACCAGCTGCTGGATGAACCGATGGAGCTGGCTGACGAGCTCCGGGTGGGTGAGGGGACGCTGGGAGACCTGGGTCGACCGCGTCCGCGAGAGGTCGATCTTGAGCGGCAGCGTGAGCTTGCCCGACCAGCCGGTGGTGAGCGTCTGGAGGAACCGGATCTGTTCCAGGTCCCGCTTGGCCAGATCGACCAGAAGCTCCTGGTTCGAGCGCTCCTTGGTGCGGGTGAGCATGGACCGCAGCACCCCGGCCACCGACCACCCCCGGCGCCGCAGCTTGAGCCAGACGATGGCGAGGAGTGTCCCGGCGATCCCCGCCGCGCCCAGGAAACCGAGCAGGAGGATCAGGAACGCAGGCTCGTCACCGGCGCTCCGCCTCGCCAGCAATTCACCGAGCATTGTCTTGGGCGAGGACAGCCCCAGCGTGGCGACCGCCCACCCGGCCGCGGCGCAGAGCACCACACCGGCCCAGAAGAGGAACCGCAGCACCAGCCAGATCTGCTTGCGCCGGTGTTCCCGGTCGACCAGCAAACCCCAATCGGGATGGGGCCCCGGTCGGGAACCCACCCGGTCTGGCCCGCGGATCACCTTGAGGCACAAGGCGCTGTGCAGGTGAAGCACGAAGTCCCGCGGTTCGTACCGGATGGGCGCGGGCACCTGGATCGCCACCCTGTCCAGGTCTTCTCGCACCCACCTGCCGATGAGCGTGCTCTTGCCCGAACCGCGCGGTCCGGCCAGGCCGAGTGCTCCGTCCCGGACGCGCCGCGTCGCCCGGTCGAACCGGCGCACCGACCGGGTGTCCACGATGAACTCGTCACCCGAGACGTGGTCGAGCCCGGACTGATCAGTGATGACCAAGCTGAACCACAGGACCGGTTGCAGGGCATTGTTGAGCGCCAGTCGCGATGCCGGGCGTACCCCGAGTTCGACGACGTCACGCCGCCATTCCGCCTTCAGCCGATCGCGGCGTTCCGCCAACCGGGCCACGTTCGATCGCTCCAGCACCCACTGCACGCCCATGGCGACCCCGACCGCAGCCGCGGCGAGCAAACCGAAGACCGGGGCGACGCTCACCGCGGCCACACCGCCGGTCGCGATCGCGGTGAGAACGCTGGTCAGGAATTTGCTCGCGGTGCGCTTGCCGAGCCGGCTCCCACGCAATGCCTGCAGGGTTTCTTCGAGCCGGCCCGAAGACATCGTCACGACATCTTGCAGGAGCGCCGACGACGCAATTTCGGCTGCGAGTGCCCCTCGATCGAGGTTCATCCGTCTGATGGCGCGTTGGGCTTCGGGGGTCTCCAGTTCCTCGCCGATCAACTGCGGGAGCAGCTCGTTTTCGAGCTTGAGTAAGTTCGGATCGCGCTCTTCCGCAGGCCCTTCGATGGGCTCTGGGGCCGGTTCCGGCTCGACCGCGGCCGGCGGCGTGACAGCCTGGGGTTCAAGACTCCAGGCGGTGCGGAACTCGGCGAGCTTGGCTGCCGACTGCGCCGGGTCGGTGTCGAGCAGATTGCGCACGTGGCCGAGCGAGTCGAACGAACCCGGCCACTGCGTTTCCCTGACCGCTCGCTGGAACCGCTCGTCGCCGGGATCGATGGTGAAGGCCTCGGCGAGTGTTCCTTGAAGCGCCTGGGTCGGCGCGTCGGCCACGCCCGGGAATTCCTTCCACAAAAGTTCGTGGACGGACGTATCACCGCCGTCGTCGAGCGGTGCGGAGTCCACGGCGATGCCCGCCAGCCGTCTCAGGCGCCGCGGCACGCCACCGGCAGCACAGTGGAGAAGGTACATGAGACGCGGGGGCATGCCGATCACGATGTTCTGCAGCAGCGCCACGGACTCGGAGAGATCCAGGCCATCGACCCGGATCTCGTGGTCGACGTGCCCGGACAGCAGCTTCACGTCGAGATCGTCGGACGCGGCGATCACCAGCTGGCAGTTTTTCGCACTCAAGACGGCGCGGACGTCGGCCAGGAAATCGGGGACGCGTTCCGGTGGTGCGACGTGATCGAGCTTGTCGATCAGAACGCGCACCCGGCGGTTGGCGGCCACGAGCGTCACGAACCTGGCAAGTGCTCCGGAGACCTGGGACTGGGACAAGGTCTCCGGTGATCGGCGAATTTGTTTCACGTGCTTGGTCACGAGCTCGCGCAGCGGTGCTTCCCGTGGCAGCTCCTCAGGCGGTACGGCCCTGCGCAGTTCCTCGTACAACGCGTAAAGAAACTCGGTCGGTTCGTACCTGATCGGCGCTCGCAGCATGACTGTGATCGGCTTCTCGGTGTCGTCGACATCGGCGTCGAAGTCACCTCGCACGCAGGCGAGGAGCAGCGACGTTTTGCCGACGCCACGTGGCCCGATCAGGCCGATCGACCCGGTCTGGTGATTCCGCAACGCCGCCGAGAATTTTTGACTGAGACTCTTCGGTAGCATGTCATAAACGTCTTGTGTCATTGATATCGCCGACTTCGTTCAACTGTTCTTCGTGTCGGCAACCCGACCGGGTAGTTTCCCGGCCACGCCAGATGCGGCACGAGGGTGTTCAAGGAGTCGCCGGGGCCGCCGAGTTCATTACGCTCTGTGCTTGAACTGGGTGACGGTTCACCCTTCCGGCGTAGGACCGTCTGGAATCTGGACATCGCGTTCGTAGGGTTGTCGATCGACCCGTCGCCGGTCCGACCCGCTTGATCGGGCGGGAGCCGCTCGGCGTCACGTTGCCACTCGACCACCCAACGCCGACGAGCCCGAGAACCACCTCGCCGACTTGGCCGACGAAGGATCATCGCGCTGCCCTTCGACGTAGAGTTATCCTGACGGCGGCGGACACGCCCATGCTCCTCCGCGCGGACCTTGTCGAGGGCCACACCGACGCGGGAGCGCTCGCGTCCGGTCAGGTGGTCGGCTTGATCGACTCCCTGCCGACGGTTGAAAAGCTCGTAACGAGCGTCGTGGAGCAGGCGGAGAAGACGCTCCGGCGCACGAGCGAGGCGTTCTCGTGCTGAAGGTCGGCGGCGGCGGAGCAGTTCAGGCCGCGGGACCTGGTCGAGTACGCCGTGCGCGCCGAAGAGGTCGGGCTGGATTCGGTGTGGGTGTCCGATCACTTCCTGCCGTGGCGGCATGAGGGCGGCCACGCGCCGTTCGCGCTGGCGTGGATGCCGGCGGTGGCCGAGCGGACGAAGAGGGTGCAGATCGGGACGAGCGTGCTGACTCCGACGTTCCGGTACAACCCGGCGGTGATCGCGCAGGCGTTCGCTACGATGTCGCTGCTGTCGAACGGCCGGGTGATCCTGGGGGTGGACACCGGCGAGGCGTTGAACGAGATTGCGGTGTCGGGCGGGAGTGGCCGGAGTTCAAGGAGCGCTTCGCCCGGCTGCGGGAGTGGATCCGGCTGATCCGTCTGCTCAACGCCAAGATCTACGACTGGCCGGTGCAGGAGTCTCGGTCGAGGGCATCGACGCCTAATTGTGGTGTCCAGGGAGATTGTCCCGGGTTGGGGCGGTGACGGCCTGTCGTGCTGACAGGTGAAGGCCTCCGGTTGTGAAGTGGAGCTGTCGAGGAACCACATCACGCCCGGAGGCCTTCGTGTCCCACCCTAACGCGACCCTGACCCCACGGACCCGGCTACGACTTGCGCGCTTGATCGTCGTTCAGGGCTGGACCCCCGCAGCAGCGGCGAAGATGTTCATGGTCGCCGCCAAAACCGCCCGCAAATGGGCCGACCGCTACCGCAGCGAGGGCGTGGCCGGGATGACCGACCGCAGCTGCCGGCCACACCACAGCCCGAACCGCACCCCGGCCCCGACGGTGCGGCAGATCGTGCGGTTGCGGTGGCGCCAGCGGCTGGGCCCGGTCCAGATCGCAGGCCGGCTCGGCCTGCCCGCCTCCACCGTGCAGGCAGTCCTCGTGCGCTGCCGGATCAACCGCCTGTCCCGCATCGACCGGGTCACCGGCGAACCACTGCGCCGCTACGAACACGACCACCCCGGCTCACTGATCCACGTCGATGTCACCAAATTCGGCAACATCCCCGACGGCGGCGGCTGGCGCTACGTCGGCAAACAGCAAGGCAGCAAGAACAAATCAGCCACCTCCCGACGCACCGGAACCTGGAGCACCGACCGGCACGCCCGCACCGGAGTGGCCTTCGTGCACACCGTCATCGACGACCACTCCCGCGTCGCCTACGCCGAAATCTGCGCCGATGAGAAAGCCAACACCGCCATCGCCGTCCTCCGGCGCGCGGTGGCCTGGTTCACCGACCACGGCGTCACCGTCGAACGCCTGCTGTCGGACAACGGCGCCTGCTATCGGTCGTCGGCCTGGCGCGACACTTGCACCGAGCTGGGCATCATCCCGAAACGGACCCGGCCCTACAGGCCACAGACCAACGGGAAGATGCTCCTATGTTTGTCAAGCGGCAGCGGGGTGTGGTGGTCGTGGATGGGGTGTTGGTCGAGGAAGGTTGGCGTAGATCTCGCGGGCGATGTAGCGCTTGAGGCAGCGGATGATCTCGCGTTTGCTGAGTCCTTCGGCTGTCCGGCGTTCGACGTAGTCGCGAGTGGGTTGATGGCGGCGCATCCGGACGATGGTCACGATGTAGAGGGCGCTGTTGGCGGCGCGATCACCGCTGCGGCTGAGGCGATGGCGTCCGGTGGTGCGGCCGCTGCTGGCTGGTTGCGGGGCGACCCCGCAGAGTTTGGCGAAGGCGGCCTCGCTGCGGATGCGGTCAGCGTTGTCGCCGGCGGTGACGAGAAACTGCCCGGCCAGCTCGACTCCGACGCCGTGAAGCTCGATGAGTTCCGGAGCTGCGGAGCGGACCAGTGCCTCGATTTGCTTGTCGAGGGTTTTGATCTCTTCGTCCAACGTCTTCCAGCGACGGGCCAGATCACGCAGTGCCGTGGTCACTCCGGCCGTAAGTAGCCGTCCGGGTGCATCGATGAGGGTGAGGACGTCATCGGTTTCGGGATGCAACTGCAGGCATCGGTTGATCAAGGTCCTCTTGGTGAGTGCCACCAGGTCGTCACGCAGGGGCGAGGGCGCGCTGATCATCACGCCCCACAGGGTGTTCAAGGTTTGAGTCCGGGCCTTGACCGCGCTGGAACGGGTGATCCGGAGGGTGCGGATCACCTCGACGACGCCGGATTTGGCCTTCGGAGTTGCGGTCGATGTCTGCCCCAGGACAGCGCGGGCGATCTGTTCGGCGTCAAGGCTGTCGGACTTGCCGTCCATCCGCCGGGCCAGGCGATTTGGCCGGTTGACCTCGATGACGCGGATATCGGCGGTGACGAGGAACCTGCTCAGGGCGGCCCCGAACGACCCGGTGCTTTCGACACCGATTGCGGCGACGACGCCGTGGCCGGTGATCCAGTCGAGCAACTGGGCGTAGCCGCGGTCGCGTGCGGGGAACTCGCGATGTCCGAGGAGCCGGCCGTGCTCGTCGACCACGGCTGCGTAGTGGGTGTGTTTGTGTGTGTCGACGCCGCCGATGACACGGGTTGCAGGGGTTGTCATGCTGGAACTCGCTCCTCCGGTGTGTTCGCGCTGGCGGATGGGGCGAACCGACCGGACGGGCGACAGGTCTGTGACGGGGCTTCTGGTCCAAGCTCCTATCAGGTCAGACCCGTCTGGCCGGTGCGCATACGGTGCTGCGCCCGAGCGGGCCGACAAATCGAACGCAGGACACCACGATCACCTGTGGGTCATACCTTGGCCGGGGTCAGACCAGCTCGGCGCAGCACCGAGGCCCAGTCTTCACAGATCGAGCGGTTCCACCGCACCCTGGCCGATGGCTGGGCCTACGCCCGCTTCTATCCCAGCGAACACGACCGCAGGTCAGCCCTGCCCGGATGGCTGCACTTCTACAATCACCACCGACCCCACTCATCCACCGGAGGCAAACCACCCATCACCCGGCTGACCAACCTCCCCGGACATCACACCTAACGCCCTCCTCTTCTTCGACGCGGTCGGGCACCACGGTCGCCGGCACACTCAAACTGCACAACGGTCGACTTGATCATCGGCCGCGTTGACCATGACGGCCCGCGACACTGGCTCAGGCAGATCGCGGTCGGGCCGCGGGCCAGGAGGTGCCGGGCCTACCAGCTCAACGCGAAGCGGATGTTGACCTGGCGTCCGGCTTTGATCTGATACACCTGTGCCTCGAACTGCATCTGTGTGAGTCTGGGATGTCTGGCGGTCCATGCCGACCTCAGGCCGCCGTCACGATCGGGGTCGAGGTTCGGCAACGGCATTCCGTCCATCGATGCCGTGATTTCGAATGCCGTGCGAGTGAGCACCACCCAGGCAGAGCGGGCTGTCCCCGACCACCAGTGCGCGGTCGCGGAATCGACCAGGGCGTGCTCGGCCTTGAACCTGGCCAAGGTCAGGCCACCGGCCCGGCCCCAAGCTGGGAACACCGCGATCGTGGGGTTCAGGTCGTTGGCGGGCACGAGCATGTCTGGGCTGGGAAGGTACAACTTGAGGTGCGCTCCTGGATGTCCTTCCGCATCGATGAGGACGATCCCGCTGGACTCGATCGGGTGGCGTGCCCACACGAGTACGTGCTGGTACGTCGCTGTGTCTGTGGCACCTAGCGTGCCGACTCGAGTGCTGCCGATGTTCACCTGTATCTCGTTGCCGACCAGTTGCACGATTGCGTCGTCGACCCGTAAGGACTTGGGTCCGGTGCGCCCGCGTGTGGTGATCACTTTCGTCAAGGCGCGCTTGTCGGACCCGGAGCTGTGGACTTCGATCCAGCGGTCCCCGAAACTGGTTCCGCGCAACGCGCCGGCGGTGACGGTGGCCGGTGCTGTGGTGGCAGTCGGTAGCTGAGGCATACCTTTTGGAGATTGGAGCTGTTCGCCCGCGCGACCGTCGGTAGTAGGTGTGGGGAGCGGTGCGGTATGCCCGGTCCACATGGCGGGAGCGGACACTCAACGCCGAGGACGCCCTCAAGACCGCCAATGCCGAGATTCTCAATCAGCGCACTCGTATCGGCGAACTGCTCGGCCAAATCCGCGACCTGCAAGCCGAATGGACCGAGGAAGCCATCCAGCGGATCACCACGGAGAACACCACCCTCAAACAACGCGTCCGCCAGCTCACTGCGGACAACCGCACCCTGGAGGAGCGCTTGACGGCCGCCCGCTCGAACCTGCGCTTCCAGGACCGTCGCGTCGCCGACTTGGAGGCCAAACTCGTCGAGCCGACCACGCTGACCTGACTATGACGCTCCACTTCGCCTGAGTCTCCGGCCCGGCCACCGATCCCGGCGGCCGGGCCGTGTCGGCCTACGCACGATTGTTCCCCGCTATACAGCTCAACGTGCCATGCCGTTTGGTGATCGTTCGCCATGTCGAACTACTGGTCAGCGGCAGATGAGTGTTCCGACACTCAGTCACAGCCGTGCTGCTCGTTCGGTGTCGACCGATCAACTCCTGGCAAACTATACTCGTTTACGAATAGGTGGAATCGATTACGATCGAGACTTCGAGGTGAGGTAAAGATAGTTCCGCGCGCGCGGCTACGATGAAGCGCTCCAAAGCGCGTTCCCCTGGAACGCGCACGGATCGCCACTCATCCCAGGAAAACCTTCGGCTTAGTGCCACACGAAACGTCCTGACCATCTCTCCGTCGATTTCCCGCACCGCGGTTGCGACGGGAGCGGAACCATGGAGCCAAACTGTAACAATAGCGCGATGGAAGTCCGCGCCAAGGTCGAGAGCTCGCGACGCGGCCTCCTCCGCGTTCTGACTACCTGGTTCGACCAGGGCTAACGCTCGGATGGCCTCTCGGAGTGTGTAGTAGGATGTACCGATAAGCTCATAGGTACGTATTCGCTGATCTCTTCGCCACCTGGCCGACTCTACGTGAAAGTCCCAGAAACGGCCGAGTATCAGGCCAATGATTCCAGCTAGCCCCGCGAGCAAGGCGGCGTTCAAGGTCAACCTCCGATGCGGTCCCGAGTGTTTTTACGTGATGATGTCACGCCGATTGGGCGGCAACCGTCAATCATCACCGAAGGATGCGTACTCAACTCGGCATGTGCAGATGTTGCCGCATCACAGTTCAGTACGCCATCAGGCCACTTCGCAGGATCACCCCAACAGGCGATTGTGATCAACGCCAGGCACCGTGACGGACATGTAAGCTACGCATCAGTGCAGGTCGGAGGCACAATCCGGGCATCGCCGGTCGGTAAACACAACTGGCAGCCCCGCCCGCACGACAGCCTCCGTGACCCGCACCTGCCCGCCCACCCGCTGTCCCCGAACGAAATGTTCGCCGCCCTGGTCACCGCTGCCGGCTACGTCCCGCTGCCCCTCGTCGGCGAGGACTACCTCGAGCTGCTGCCGGTGACCTGGCGACGGATCGGCGCCGACGGCATCCACCTCGACCACCGCACCTACGACAACAAGAACCTGAACCCATTGCGGCACCAGCACTCCGGCAACAACGCACAGGACGGCCGCTGGCCGGTCCACCACGATCCCTACGATCTGTCCACTGTCTGGATCCGGGACACCGCAACCGGAACCTGGATCACCGCACAGTGGACGCACGCCCACCTCGTCGGGCGCCCGTTCGCCGACTTCACCTGGCGAGCAGCCCGAAAGATCGTGACCGACCGCGGCGGCGACCCGACCCACCAGGCCGCAGTCGCGGCAGCACTGGACGCGTTGCTCACCCGCGCCGACCGCGGACCCACCGGCCAGCGGCGCGCCGCCGCCCGCACCCGATCAGTTCCCTCCGGGCTCCCCGCAGCGGAACTCGGCGCGCTGCGGCCGGCACCGCGGGATGAAGCACCGGCACCGGAGGACCTTGCACCGTCGCGGCTTGCCGATGTCATCTCGTTCGGCGTGTTCGATCCAGCCGCCGAGGAGCCGCGCTAGTGACCGACACTATATTGGCTCTGGCTCGCCGACCAGCACGATCAGCGACCGTTTCCGATCGACGCCGATCCGGAGCTTCGGGCTGCCGTCACGCTGCTGCGCCGGACGTTCCGGCTCTACGGGCTCAAAACTCATCGCGCCTTCAACGTCGCCCACGCCATCTGGGCCACGCATCAGTCCGACCATGGACGGTCTGACTTCGTCCGAGATCGGTGGGCGAGCCGCGCGAAGAGCTTGGGGATGAAATCCGGCGTCACGACACTGGCACCCCGATACCCCGACATTGCCGCCCTTACCGCGATGATCGCCACGCCCGCCTGGAAAATCGCTGCGGGCCATCGCCGTCAAGGTCCAAACGAATCACGCCCCGGCCTCACCGAGTTCCTCACGGAACTGGGCCCGCGCATCGGTCACCCAGATCCCGGGCGCTTCGCCACTCGCCCCGGCGCGATCGGCCAATGGGCTCTTGCCCTCCGCAACTTCCACCCCGACCGCGATCGCCTCGAGCTGGCAGGGCCGATCGACATCAACCTTCATATCCGCCGGAAGTCACTGAAAAAAGTCAAGTAGCTCGATGTAGAAGTCGGTCAGCTGCGACGGAGGATCTTTCCCGGCTCTGCTCAGCGGGCTGGACCAGCACAAACTTCAGTCCCTCGACAACGACGTGGGGACGGCGACGACGCGCCAGACCTCACCAAGGCCACCGCCTACGCGGTGAAGGGCAGCACGAGAGGTGACCGCTGGTACGCCCTGCCCGACGGCACCGTCCGCTATCGACGAGTTGACGGAACCTTCGCCCCGCTTGAAGATGCCGGTGGTGCCGCCGCTGTGGACCACTCGGGTCTGTCAAACGAGCGGTGTAACTCGGGTTGAAGGGGGATCTACTTGCGTCCGGCGGCCAGACGGCCGTCGAAGGCGATCTCGAACGCGTTC
>NZ_JBEZYY010000042.1:0-18523 GCF_040638975.1 Amycolatopsis sp. NPDC024027 | reverse complement strand
GCGCGGCGCGCGGGCCCCCCCCCGCCGCCACCACCACAACCCCCCCCCCCCCCAGGCGGGCCCCCCGCGGCCCAACCCCCGGGGCGCCAACACCGCGGGGGTCGCGTTCGGACTGTCCGAACGCGACCCCCGCTTTTCCGCGTCGGGGTCAGGCTTCGGCGAACTCGAACGGCAGCGCGTCCACGCACGCCTGGTACTTCTGCACCATCTCGTGTTCGGTGTGCGCCGCGACGAACAGGTGCGCCAGCTCGAAGCTGTAGCTGTCCTGCTCGGGCAGGTCCGACAGCCGCTGCCCCGCCTCCGGCACGATCGTGATCTGGGTGCCGTCGATGCGGTCCTGCACCGCGGCGATCTCCTCGGGCGTCGGCACCCGCGTCACCACGCCGTCCTCGAACCGGCGCAGGTACCACTTGCCGGCGATCTGGTAGGTGCCCTTGGTGGGGCGGCGGCCGGGATCCTGGCCGAGGCCGAGGCGCACCATGATCTCGTGGTTGGCGACGCCGTCGACGAACTCGAACAGCTCCGCGTGCGACTGCGAGTGCCGGGGGTTGATCTCCAGCAGGGCCACCTGGCCGGATTCGGGGTCGCAGAAGAACTCGATGCTGAAGGTCCCGTTGTCGAAGCCGATCTGCTTCATCACCCGCCCGGCGACGTCCCGCATCCGCTGGACGGTCTCCTCCCCCAGCTGCGACGGGTACTGGTGGCGCAGGAAGGACGAGCTGTCCGGGTAGTTGATCGAGTCGAGGGCGCCGTAGACGGTGACCTCGCCCCGGTGGACGTACCCTTCGACGGCCGCCTGGACGCCGTGCAGCGCCTCTTCGGCCAGGCACGCGGCGCCCCCGACCCGGGCGATCTCCGGCGGGAGCTCGACCTGTCCGAGCACGTAGTCGAACGGCTCCCCCACGCGGCCGACCCCGGCCCGAATCTCGGCCACCGCGTCGGCGAATTCGGCGTCGTTCCCGGCCTTGAAGGCGAGCTCGGAGGAGAAGGACTTCACCGGCTTGAGCCACATCGGGTAGCCGACGCCTTCCGGCGGGGCGGGTTTCTCGGTGTCGAGGTCGACGATGCCGAAGTTCGGCAGCTCGTCGATCACCGTTCTCTGCTCGAGCCGGCTCCAGTACTTGTGCTCGCACTTCAGCACCGCTTCCAGCGACACGCTGGGCAAGCCGTAGCGGCCGCAGAGGATGGGGACGAGCGTGGCGGCGGGGAAATCCCAATAGCTGACGATCGTGCCGACCTCGCCGTCGAACGCGTCCAGTTCGTGCTGCGCCGCCTTCAACAGCGCTTCGAAGTCGATTTCCCCGTGCTGCAGCTCTTCGGGGGTCAGCAGGCCGTGGAACCGGTAGCTCGCGGCCCACGGCAGGCGTTCGAGGACGCGCTGGTTCTCCTCGTCCAGGCCGATCACGAAGATGTCGGTACTCATGTGCTGGGGCTACCCGAGGCGTCGAGCGGGCCAAACGGGCCGGATGGCCCGTTTGATCGGGCCCTGAGCGGGCATCCGCAGGCATGACAGCTCTGCCCGATCCGCTTTCGCTGTGGGTGGAAACCGCCCCTTCCCCGGACCGCACCGGCGTACCGGTGCCGGAATCCGCCGACGTCGCGGTGCTCGGCGCGGGCATCGCCGGGCTCACCACCGCCCTGCTGCTCGCGCGCGCCGGCCGGTCGGTCGTCGTGCTGGAGGCCGAGCGGGTCGCGGCCGGGGTGTCCGGCCACACCACCGCGAAGGTCAGCGCCCAACACGGGGCCAAGTACGCGGACCTGACGTCCCGCCACGGCGCCGGCGCGGCGAAGGCCTACGCCGGCACCCAGGCGGCGGCACTCGAATGGATCGCGGCCACGGCGGCCGAACTGGGCGTCGACTGCGGGTTCACCCGTGCCGACAGCTACGTCTACACGACGCGGGAAAGCACCGTGGACTCCCTCAGGCAGGAAGCGGACGCGGCCGCCGCGGCGGGCCTGCCGGCGTCGTTCACCGAAGAAGTCGCACTCGACGTGCCCGCGCTCGGGGCCGTGCGGACCACCGGGCAGGCGCACTTCCACCCACGCCGGTGGCTGCTCGGCCTGGCCGCCGAGATCGAGCGGGCGGGCGGCACCATCGTCGAGCACGCCCGGGCGACCGCGGTCAACGGGCAGACCGTCCGCACTTCGCGGGGCGACGTCGTGGCGGGTGAAGTGGTCGTCGCGACCCACTACCCGGTGCTCGACCGCGGCCTGTACTTCGCGCGGCTCGACCCGGTGCGCGACCTCGTCGTCGCGGGCCCGGCGGCGGGCGGCTCCGCGCCGGCGGGCATGTTCCTCGACGCCGACACGCACCACTCCGTGCGCGGGTACACCGAACAGGGCACGCCGATGGTGATCGCCGGCGGCGAGCACTACCGGGTGGGCGCGCACGTCAACGTCGAACGCCGGTACCGGCGGCTCGCGGACTGGGCCGACGCGCGGGCGGGCCTGCACCGGGTGACCCACCGCTGGTCCGCCCACGACATGTCCACGCCCGACCTGCTGCCCTACGTCGGCCGCTACCTGCCCGGGACGAAGAACCTCTGGGTGGCCACCGGGTTCGGCCAGTGGGGCATGACCGGTGGGACGGCCGCGGGCCACGTGCTGGCGGCGCGGATCCTCGGCGAGCCGCACCCGGCCGCGGACCTGTTCGACCCCAACCGCTTCGACGCCCGTTCGGTGCTCGAGGTGGCCCAGGACAACCTCACCGTCGCGAAGTACCTCGTCGGCGACCACGTCGCCGCGCTGTGGCGGTCCGAGAAGCTCGACGACCTCCGGCCCGGGGAGGCCGAGGTCGTCCGCGTGGGCGGCGAGCTCGTCGCGGCCCACCGCGACGACGCCGGCAAGCTGCACACGGTCGGCGCGCACTGCACGCACCTGGGGTGCCTGGTTTCGTTCAACGACGCGGAGAAGACCTGGGACTGTCCCTGCCACGGCTCGCGGTTCGGCGTCGACGGCGAAGTGGTGCAGGGCCCGGCGGTCCGCCCGCTGCGCCGCGGCCCGGACTGAGCCGGCGGGGGACGTTCCTCCCCTCTGCACCGAGGAACGTCCCCCGCCGGGCTGGTCAGCCGGACGCCAGTCTCTTGCCCGCGTCGTACAGCAGGTGCAGGCCGTCGGCCAGGCCGACGGCCGTCAGCACCGTGGCCGCCAGCCGGGTCGCGCGCGGCGCGATCACCAGACCGGCGGCCAGCCCGGTGCCGACCCAGACGTTCAGGCAGAACGGGCACGACACGAGCTCGCCGACCGCGTGCTCGACGTGTCCCTTCGCGGGGACGGACTCGTTCAGCTCGTCGTCGCCGGCCGGCTCTTCGTACCGGGTGAACGGGGCGCGCAGCGGGCTGGTGACCGCGTCCTTGGCGAGCAGGCGGCTGGCCTTGAACGTCGCCGCGCCCAGCAGGACCGTGTCGCCGACGCCGAACCGCTGCGGCAACCGGGCCCCGACGGCGCGGCCGAGCAGGGCCAGCCCGCCCACCAGCCCGCTGTAGGCGCCCATCGCGACGGCGTACCCGGCCAGCGGCCGGTCTTCCCCGCCGGCGTAGCTGCGCTGAACCTGCTTGGCCTTCTCGGTGACTTCTTCGATCACGCTCATGCGTCCGCCGATCCGGGCTCGCTCATCTTGCCCTGCTGCTTCGCCTTGGCCTCGTCCGGCAGCACCCGCGAGGCGGCCGCCTGGAGCTTGTTCTTGGCCCCGGCGACGACCTTGTCCTCTCCGGCCATCAGCGCGTCGAAGCCGGCTTCCGCGACTTCGGCCGCCGGGTCCTTGGGGCCGGCACCGAGTTTGGTGTCCTCCATGTCCGCGCGCTCGAAGAACTCGGTGTCCGTCGGGCCGGGCAGCAACGCCGTCACGGTCACGCCCTTGTCCTTCACCTCGGCCCGCAGGCCTTCGGAAAAGGACGTCAGGAACGCCTTCGAAGCGGCGTAGACGGCCTGGTACGGCCCGGGCGACGTGCCGGCGATCGACGAGGTGAACAGCACCCGGCCGTGCCCGCGCCCGACCATGCCGGGCACGACCCGCTTGGTCAGGTGCACCGCCGACCGCACGTTCAGGTCGACGACGGTGAGCTGGTCCTCCAGGCGGGTGTCCCCGGCGAACTCGCCGTTGATCCCGACACCGGCGTTGACGGCCAGTGCTTCCACCGGGCGGTCCGCCAGGTGGCGGACCAGTTCTTCCACCCCGTCCGGGGCGGCGAGATCAGCGCGGACCGCCTCGACCTGCGCGCCGCACGCGCGGACCTCGTCCGCGGCGGCGGCGAGCTCGGCATCCTCAGCGGCCAGCACGAGGTCGAAGTCGTGCCGGGCGAACTGCTTCGCCAGCTCCAGCCCGATCCCGCTCGACGCGCCGGTGACGACGGCCAGTGGCCTGGTTGCGGTGGTCATCCATGCTCCTTCCGGTGCTCCTGCCCGGGCTACCCGCCGCCGCGGGCGGCAATCATGGTTTCCCGGTACGCCGGGCGGGTATTTCGCGGCGGTGGGACGCACCAGACTCCGGCGCAGTGACCTGCGCGGCCCGGGCATCAAGCGCATCCGCCGCGGCCGCGGGTTCTCCTACGCCATGCCCGACGGCTCTCCGGTGACCGATGACGAGCTCCTGGCCCGGATCAAGGACCTCGTCATCCCGCCCGCCTGGCGGAACGTGTGGATCTGCCCGTACCCGAACGGGCACGTCCAGGCGGTCGGCACCGACGACGCCGGGCGGCGCCAGTACCTCTACCACGAGCAGTGGCGGCGTGACCGGGACGAGGAGAAGCACGACCGCGTGCTGCAGATGGCCCGCCGGCTGCCGCAGTGGCGTGCTTCGGTGGCGGAGGACCTCGCCGGGCCCGGCTTGACGCGCAAGCGGGTGCTGGCGGCGGCGTTGCGGATGCTCGACCGGGGCATCTTCCGCACCGGCGGCGAGGAGTACGCGGAGGAGAACGGCACCCACGGCGTCGCGACGCTGCGGCGCTCGCACGCCGCGGTCCGGGGCGACGAGTGCCGGTTCTGCTACGTCGCCAAGGGTGGCCTGGACCGCGAGGTCGCCATCTGCGACGCCGAACTGGCCGCGGTGCTGAAGTCGCTGCTGCGCAGCCGCTCGGGCAGCGACCGGCTGCTGGTCTTCCGCGAGGGCGGCACGTGGCACGAGGTGCACGCCGCGGACATCAACGAGCGGTTCAAGGAGCTGGCGGGCGAGGACTGCACGGCGAAGGACATGCGGACGTGGAACGCGACGGTGCTGGCGGCAGCGGCGTTCGCCGCGGCGGACCCGCCGGCGTCCGAGACGGCCCGCAAGCGCGCGGAGGCGAAGGTGATGAAGGAGGTCTCGACGGCGCTCGGGAACACCCCCGCGGTCTGCCGATCGTCCTATGTGGACCCCCGGCTGGTGGAGGCCTACCGCGCCGAACGGACGATCGCCCCGGCGCTCAAGCGCGCGGCGAAGCTCGACGGGGACGAGGCACGGGCGGTGCTGGAGAAGGCGTGCGCGCGGCTGCTGAACGCGTCGTGACGGTGTGGAGTGGGAGGCACGGTGGGATCCATCCGAACGTGTACTGGCCCGCGGCAGCGGTCGTCGGGGAACCTTGAGGGGATGACTTCCTCCGCAGTGCGCTGGCGCGCGTCGATCAGCCTCACCGTGGGCGACGGCGGGCCGGTGTCGAGCATCGTCGAGTCCGACCACGGGAGTGAGGGGTCGGCGCGGGAGTGGATCGAGCGGAAACTGCCCCGGACCCGGTTCCCGGCGTGGATCCCGGCGGCCCGGCGGCGCGACGGGGTGGAGTTGTTCGGCCGGGTGGCCCGGGGCCGGATAGACCCGGACCAGCTGCTCCCGACCTGGGAACCGGAGGCGGCGCCGGTCTGGCACGCCGACCGAGCCGGCGACCAGGTCCAGTGGCGCCGCTGCGCGGCCGACGATCGGTGAGGTGCAGTCCGGTCGGCTGAGGCACGTCGCAAGGTAGTCTTCGGTGCGGTCAAGGCACCGAGAGCGGCCTTCGCTGCGCTTAACGCACCCAACGCGGCCCTCAGTGCGCTCCACGCACCCAATATGGCCCTCGGTGCACCCAACGGCGCCCCACGTGGCCCTCGGTGCGCCCAACGCACCCAACTGCGCCCAACGCACCCAGCGTGGCCCTCGCTGCGCCCAATGCGCTCAACGCGGCCCTCGCTGCGCCCAATGCACCCAAGGTGGCCCTCGCTGCGTTGAGCGCAACCAAGGCCACCTTGGGGCGCTCGCGGGCGCAGCAGCCGTAGCCGCGGCCGTAGCCGTAGCGGGACTCAAGCCGCGCCCGTGGCGGAACTCCGGGCGCGGCCGGAGTCAGGCCGCGCCCACGTCCGTGCGCAGCAGGCAGAACTCGTTGCCCTCCGGGTCCTGCAGCACCACCCACGACTCCTGCCCGGTCTGGCCCACGTCCGCCGGACGGGCGCCCAGGGCGGTCAAGCGCGCCAGCTCCGTCTCCTGGTCCACCCCCGCCGGGCTCACGTCGAGGTGCAGCGGCAGCTTGCCCCGGCGAGGGTTCTCCGTCCGGGCCAGGATCAACGTCACCGGCCCTTCGCCGAACCGGGCGCCCGCCGGGCCCAGGGCCAGGCCGTCCGGCTCGTGGCCGATCACCTCGTAGCCGAGGACCGCGCACCAGAACTCCGCCAGGCGGTCGGGGTCGTGGCAGTCCAGCACCAGTTCGGTGATCCGGCAGGCCATCCGCTCACTTCCGTTCGGACTCCGCCACCGCCGCGGCTTCGTCGTCGTCCATCGCCTTCGTGTCCCGCGGCGGCAGGAACGGCTCCTCCTGGTCCTCCACGCGCCCCGCCTCGATCGTGCGGCCGCGGGCCAGCTCCGCGTCCAGCTCGGCCCCCAGCAGGATCGCGAGGTTGGAGATCCACAACCATACAAGGAACGCGATCACCCCGGCCAGCGAACCGTAGGTCTTGTTGTAGGAACCGAAATTCGCGACGTAGAGCGCGAAACCGGCCGACGCCAGCACCCACAGCACCACGGCCAGCAGCCCACCCGGCGTCAGCCACTTGAACCCCGGCTGCCGCACGTTCGGCCCCACCCAGTACAGCAGCGCGAACGCCACGCTCACCAGCAGCGCGATCACCGGCCACTTCGCGATTTCCCACACCAGGACGCCGGTCGACCCCAGCCCGATCAGGTCGCCGATCCGGCGTGCCACCGAGCCCGTCGCGACCACGCCCAGCGCGCACAGCGCCAGCAGCACCACGATGGCGATCGTCAACGCCACCCGCAGCGGGATGACCTTGTAGATCGGCCGGCCCTCCGGCATGCCGTAGATCGCGTTCGACGCCCGCATGAACGCGCCGATGTAGCCCGACGCCGACCACAGCGCACCCAGCAGGCCCAGGATCGCCAGCGGGCCGGCCAGGCTGCGCGAGCCCGTCAGCTCCTTGATCGCGCCGACGAGGATGTCCTTGCCCTGGCCCGGCACGAGCTGGTTGACGTTGTCGATCACCGTCTGGATCTTGTCCGGGCCGAGCAGACCGAGGATCGCGGTGAGCACGATGATGCCCGGGAACAGCGACAGCACGCCGTAGTAGGTGAGCGCCGCCGCCCAGTCGGTGAGGTTGTCCCGGTTGAACTGCTTGAACGTCCGTTTGAGCGCCGCACCCCACGACCGCTTCGACAGTTCCCCGGGTCCGTCGGGTTCTTTTCCGTGTCTGGCCACCATCGCCACCTCCTGCTCGGTCCGGCGGGCATACCCCGTCCGGGAGTGGGTATGCCTGTTTCGTCACTCGAACCAGGAGGAAGCCGTGCCCGAAGTCAGCCGCGTGATCGACGTACCGCCCGACGCCGTGTTCGCGGTGCTCGCCGACGGCTGGCTCTACGCCGGCTGGGTGGTCGGCAGTTCCCACATCCGCGACGTCGACGAGGACTGGCCCGCGGTGGGCTCCCGGATCCACCACAGCGTGGGCCCGTGGCCGGTGCACATCCAGGACGTGACGGTGGTCCGGGCGGTCGAGCCCGGCCTGTCGCTGTCACTGGAGGCGCACGGCTGGCCGCTGGGAGCGGCCGCGGTGGGCCTGACGCTGGTCCCCCACGGCGACGGGCAGACGCTGGTCCGGATGACCGAGCACATCGTCCGCGGACCCGGCAAGGTGCTCCCGGCGGCGGTCCAGGCGATGATCGCGAAGCCGCGCAACACGGAGTCCCTGGCCCGGCTGGCGGACCTGGCGACGGGCAAGTACGCCCGCGCCCGGCACGGCCACCCGAGCCCCTAGCCGGGCCTGCCGGGGCCGGACTGCTCCCTTGGCCCCGCCTCGCCGAGCGTCCCGAATGACTCATTCGGGACCTCTGAGGTCCCGAATGAGTCATTCGCGACCATTGCCGCCGGGAGCCCCGTGCCGGGCGACCGCCCATGACAGGCGGCCGCGCCCAAGCAGCGTCAGCCGTAGATCGCCCGGTGGGCCGTCCGGATCAGCGCCGCGTATCCGCCGCCCAGCATTCCTGCCCGGGCCATCGCCGCGCGGGCCGCGTTTGCTCCCGGGCCGCCGTGGACCGCTCCGCCCGGGTGGGCCGATGCTCCCGCCAGGTACAACCTGTCCACCGGGGTGTCCGCGCGGCCCGTGCCCGGCACCGGGCGGAAGAACAGCTGCTGGTGGATCGCCGTCGTTCCCCCGTTGATCGCGCCGCCGACCAGGCCCGGGTTGTGGCCCGCCAGCTCCGCCGGTCCCTGGGGGTAGCGGGCCTTGATCAGCTCCGTGAACCCCGGCGCGTTCGCCTCGACCAGCTCCTCGATCCGCTTGACCCGCCGATCCAGCGCCGCCCGGTTCTCCACCGTGCCGCGCGGCACGTGCGTGTACGCCCACGCCGCTTCCGTGCCCGCCGGCGAGCGCGTCGGGTCGCTCGTGGTCATCTGGCCCAGCAGCAGGAACGGGCGGCGCGGGGTCCGGCCGCGGGCGAGCTCGCTTCCGAACGCCGACAGCCCGTCGAGGTCCGTTCCGAGGTGGATCGTGCCCGCGCCGCGCGCTCCTTCGGCCGTCCACGGGATCGGGCCGGACAGGGCCCAGTCCACCTTCACCGTCGCGCTGTCCCATTCGAACTTGCCGAGGTCCTCGACCAGCCGGGGCGGCAGCCACTCCTCCCCCACCAGCTCGCGGTACAGCACCGGGGCCGGCACGTCGGCGAGCACGGCCTTGCGCGCCCGCACCGGGTCGCCGGCGGCGTCCCGCACCCCGAGCGCCCGCCCGCCGCCGACGAGGACTTCCCGCACTGGGCG
Organism: Amycolatopsis sp. NPDC024027; assembly: GCF_040638975.1. Lineage (NCBI taxonomy): Bacteria > Bacillati > Actinomycetota > Actinomycetes > Pseudonocardiales > Pseudonocardiaceae > Amycolatopsis > Amycolatopsis sp. NPDC024027. The sequence goes on along the minus strand of NZ_JBEZYY010000042.1, from coordinate 9,320 downwards.
TCCACAGTGGACTCTCCCGCCCCGCGACTCGAGCCTGCGGACCAACGCCGCGGCCAGCTCGCCCGCGCCCCCTTCGGGCACGGGGAAGCCCTCGTCCTGGCCGACCATCGCGAGCAGCCAGCCGAACACCGCGCTGCCGGCGTTGTCGACCGAAAGGTCGCTGTGCGCGGAGTTTCCGGCCAGCAGCAGCTTCGCGCCTTCGCCGTCGAACAGCTCGTCGCCGAAGCGGCGCGCGGGCAGCGTCAGCATGCGTGCCAGCCGCAGTGCGTCGCCGGTTCCGGTGCGACGCAACAGCTTCAGTGCCGGGCGGACCGGCGGGAACGGCGTGAACAACGCGTTCAGCAGCGGCTCGCGAATCTCGCGCCACTGCTCGAACAACCGCCGCCACGCGTCGCCGTCGCCGGGGGCGAACTCGTCGGCCGACGCCGCCGTGCGGTCGATGTCCCGCGAAAGCACCGCGCACCGGTCGTCGGGCAGGACGTGCGCGAGCACGTCGGGCGCGTGCCGCCAGCGCAGGCCGTGCTCGTCCAGCCGCAGGCCCCGGATCACCGGCGACACCGCCGAAAGCGGGTAGAACGCACTGAACAGGTCGTTGCGGAAGCCCGGCTCGGTGACTTCGGCGGTCCGGACGGCGCCACCGACGTGTTCGGTCGCCTCCAGGACCAGCACCGACCAGCCGGCGTCGGCCAGCAGGTTCGCCGCGACCAGCCCGTTGTGCCCGGCGCCGATCACCACCGCGTCGACGGCTTCCGTACTCACTCCGGCCTCCCGGCTGGTCAGGCTTGCGACTGGTGGCTCGGCCCGACCCGGGTGAGCGAGCGGAGCCGGGCCAGGACCCCGTCGCGGCGCGGCGGAGCCAGGGGCGGGCTCGCCGCCCCCGCGCCCGACCGGAGCCCGGCGACCAGGTCGGCGAGCGCGGCCGCGGCGTCATACCGAGGTTGCCAGCCCAGCGCGGTCTCCGCCAGGGTGGTGTCCCCGAGCGCGGCGCGGTCGGCCAGCTCGAGCCAGCCCGGGTGCACCGGCAGCACCCCGCCCAGCCAGGCCGCCCGGGTCGCGAGCTGCACCACCGGCTTCGGCACCGGGACGCGGGTGCCACCCAGGACACCGGCCAGCGCGTCCGCGTCGAGCACCTCCGGCGCGGCCAGGTTGACCGCGCCGGTGAAGCCCTTGCCGAGGATCAGCCGGATGGCTTCGGCGACGTCGGTGGTGTGCACCACCTGCGCGCGCAGATCCGTCCACAGCGGAACCGGCAGCCGCCGTCCGCCGACGAGGTGAGCGGGCACCGCCGGGCCGAGCAGCCAGCGCGCGAACTCCCCGGCCGCGCTGCGGTGCAGGATCGCGCACGGCCGGATCCGCGCCACCTTGACCTGCGGGTACTCCTCTTCGAACCGGTCCAGCAGGGTTTCCAGGGCGGCCTTGCCACGGCTGTAGGCGCTGCCCGCGATGCCGTCGCACGGCCAGTCCTCGGCCACCTTCTCCCAGCGGGGCGCCGGCCCGTAGGCGGCCACGGACGAGGCCACGACCACGTGCGGCACCCCGGCGCCCGCCGCCGCGGCGAGCACGTGCCGGGTGCCGTGGTCGTTGGTGCGCCCCATCGGCGGGTCGCCACGCACCGGCGAGATCGCCCACGCCAGGTGGACGACGGCGTCCGCGCCCGTGAACACCTCCGCCAGCTCCTGCTCCGCGCCGGGGAGACCGATGTCGACGGCCCGCCAGGCCGCCCGGCGATACGGCTCGGCCGACGCGTCCGGCAGCCGCCGCGCGAGCCCGACCACCTCGTGGCCGGGCTCGAGCGCGTCCAGCAGTGCCGTTCCGACGTTCCCGGTGGCCCCGGTGATCACGATGCGCACCCGAAAGGCTTACCCGGTGTCGCGGCCGCGAAACTCAGTGACAACCGGAGCTTCGCCCCGGGCCGGGGGCTTCGCCACCCGGACCCCCGAAAACCTCAGACCAGATCACGGGGAATCCGCCGGTGCCAGTTTCGCGACACGATCCGCCGGGCCCCGTCATAGCCGTCGAGCTGCGCATCGATGACGAACTCGGTATCGGTGCACGAGACGCGCGTGCGGGTCTCGCTGCGTGCCACCCAGTCGCCGCGCGCGAAGGTGACGTCCCACGTGGTTTCCGCCACCGGGGAACAGAAGTCGTCGGCGACCCAGCTGTACCGCTCGCGGACGTCCCGGGTGACCTCCAGGTCGAGGTCGTCGTACCGGACGGTCCCCGCGTCCTTCACGATGTCCAGCGCCGACTGGTAGTCGACGAGGTCCCGCGAGACGGTCCAGCGCTGCTCCCCCGGCGTCACGGCCGTCACGGACATCGGCGGCGCGCCTTCCGGTTCGCCGAACGGCCGGGCCGGCAGCTCGTCCGGCTCGGCGACCGGGCGCACCGGCAGCTCGAGCGCGCTGTGTCCGGTATGGACACTCAGGAGCACCGGTGTCGGCGGCGGCCAGGCCAGCGGCCAGTACGACGTGGACAGCGAGAGCCGGATCCGGTGCCCCGCCGGGAAAGCCTGCGCCACGGCGTTCAGTTCGATCTCTACCGGGCAGCGCTCGCCCGGCTCCATCGGCGCCGGCTCGTCGTGGCCGTCGCGGTGGGTCAGGTTGAGCAGCCCGTAGGTGACCCGGGTGGCCCGCCCGTCCGGTGCGACGTCGGACAGCCGCGCCGCCACCATCGCGACCGGCTGATCGGCCGAGACCTCCAGCCGCACCTTCGGCGAGCCGAGGATCTCGCAGCGCTCGGTGAGCACGTCGGTGTCGAAGACCAGCGACCCGCCGTCCTCTTCGCGCTGGTCGTAGGGCAGGTCCGGCGGGGCGCTGTAGGACGCCCACTTCCCGGAGAACTGCCCGACCGACAACGGCGACGACACGGTCAGGGCCTCGTCGGGCACCGTCTCACCCGGCCGCGCGAGGCGGTGCCGGGCCAGCGGCAGCTCCTGCGGCTCGACGTGCGGCGACGGCCAGGTGGGCTCCCCGACCCAGCGCCCGGGGCGGTCTTCGTAGGACGTCGACGGCGGCACGCTCTCCTGCATCCAGGTCCGCAGCATCGGCCCGTCCATCGCGCCGTTCTCTTGCCCGCGCAGCCAGTGGTCCCACCAGCCGACGACCTCCTGGAGGTAGCCGATCGCCGGGCCCGGCTCGCCCAGGTGCGGGTACTTGTGCGACCACGGGCCGATCAGGCCGCGCCGCGGGACGTCGAGGTGGGCCAGGAGCCGGATCACGGCGTTGGAGTACCCGTCGGCCCAGCCGCTCGACGCCAGCACCGGCACCTGCACGTCGCTGTAGTTCTCCGACACCGAGGCGTGCCGCCAGTAGTCGTCGCGGCGCTGGTGGCCGAGCCAGTTCTCGATCCACAGGCTGCAGTTCTCCAGCCGCTCCCGCCACATCTGGAGCCACCGCTCGCCGACGACCGCCGGGTCGGGCGGCAGCGTGGCGTAGGCGAACATCGTGCCGGACTCGGCGACGTTGTCCGACAGCAGGCAGCCGCCCATGTAGTGCATGTCGTCGGCGAAGCGGTCATCGGTGAACGAGGAGATCACGATCGCCCGCAGGCTCGGCGGTTTCCGCGCCGCGACCTGGAGCGCGGCGAACGCGCCCCAGGAGATGCCCATCATCCCGGTGTCACCGGTGCACCACGGCTGCGCGGCGATCCACTCGAGGACCTCTTCGGCGTCAAGCTGCTCGCGTTCGAGGTACTCGTCGGCCAGCACGCCCTCGGACTCGCCGGTGCCGCGGATGTCCACGCGCACGCAGGCGTACCCGTGCCCGGCGAGGTAGGGGTGGTGGATCGAGTCGCGGGGCGCGGTGAGGTCCCGCTTCCGGTAGGGGATGTATTCGAGGATCGCCGGCACCGGCTCGGTGTCCGACGAGGCCGGCCGCCAAACACGGGCGGACAGGACGGTCCCGTCGGACATCGGGATCCGGACGTGGTCTTCCTCGGTGATTTCGTACGGCAGCGAGGTGACGGCTCGCAAGAGCAACTTCCTCCCGGGTTTACTTGGCGGGCTGCAGCAGGATCTTCTGGGCGCCGTCGAGCTTCTTCTGGAAGATCTCGTACGCGCGGGGCGCTTCGTCCAGGGGCAGCTTGTGCGTGGCGAAGCCTTCGACGCCGAGCGGGTCGCCGTCGCCGGTCAGCACCGGCATGATGTCGTCCAGCCAGTGCCGGACGTTGGCCTGGCCCATCCGCAGCTGGATCTGCTTGTCGAACAGCTCCATCATCGGCATCGGGTCGACCATCCCGCCGTAGACGCCGGACAGCGAGATGGTGCCGCCGCGGCGGACGCTGTCGATGGCGGCGTAGAGCACGCTGAGCCGGTCGATCCCGGCCTTCTCGGTGATCTTCTCGCCGAGCGGCTGCGGCAGCAGCCCGACGAGGGTGTGCGCCAGCTTGCCGACCGGGGCGCCGTGCGCCTCCATGCCGACGGCGTCGATCACCGAGTCCGCGCCGCGCCCGTTGGTCAGCTGCCGGATGGAGTCGCCGATTTCCTTGTGGTCCCGCGTGTCGAGCGCGGTGGCGCCGTGTTCGCGGGCCCGGGCGAGGCGCTCGGGCACCAGGTCGACCCCGATCACCTGGCCGGCGCCGCGGTGCCGCGCGATCCGGCAGGACATCTGCCCGATCGGGCCGAGGCCGAAGACGACGACCGTGCCGTCCTTCGGGACGTTCGCGTACTCGACGGCCTGCCAGGCGGTCGGGACGACGTCGGAGAGGTAGACGAACCGCTCGTCCGGCGGGCCGTCCGGCACCTTGATCGGCCCGTAGTGGGCCTGCGGCACCCGCAGGTACTCGGCCTGGCCGCCGGGGACCTGGCCGTAGAGCTTGGTGTAGCCGAGCAGCGAGGCACCCTTGCCGTGCTCCCTGACCTGGGTCGTTTCGCACTGCGACTGCAGGCCGCGCTCGCACATCCAGCAGTGGCCGCAGGAGATGTTGAACGGGACCACGACCCGGTCGCCGGGCTTGAGGTTCGTCACCTCCGGCCCGACCTCCTCGACCACGCCCATCGGCTCGTGGCCGAGGATGTCGCCCTCGGTCATGAACGCGCCCAGCACCTCGTACAGGTGCAGGTCGGAGCCACAGATCCCGGTCGATGTGATCCGCACGACCGCGTCCGTGGCCTCCTCGATCTTCGGATCCGGCACCTCTTCGACGCGGACGTCGCGTTTGCCGTGCCAGGTCACTGCCTTCATGGCTCTCCCTTTCCGCGGGCGGGGGTCTCTCCGCCCCGGCTTCCCGCGGGTGGCGACGGACAAACCCCGCCGGACGCGCACGTCGCGAATGACTCATTCGGGACCTCGGAGGTCCCGAATGAGTCATTCGCGGCACCCGCGGATGGGGGCCGACAAACTCAGGTGAGCAGGTCGGCCACCAGGTACACGGCCGCGGCCACCGCCGCGGCGGCCGGGAACGTCAGCACCCAGCCCATGACGATGTCGCGGGCGATGCCCCAGCGGACCGCCGAGAGCCGCTTGGTCGCGCCGACGCCCATGATCGCCGCCGTGATGACGTGCGTCGTCGAGATCGGCGCCTTCACCGCGAACGCCGTCACGTACAACACCGACGACGCCACCGATTCCGCGACGAAGCCGTGCGGCGGGTCGAGCGGGAAGACGCGCCTGCCGAGCGTCCGCATGATCCGCAGGCCACCCGAATAGGTGCCCAGCGACAAGGCCGCGGCGCACGCGAGGGTCACCCACAGCGGGACGTCGAACGCCTGCTGCTGCCCGGCCGCCACCAGCGCCAGCACGATCACGCCCATGCCCTTCTGGGCGTCCTGCAGGCCGTGGCCGAGCGCGAGCGCCGAGGCGGAGACGATCTGGAACCGGCGGAACACCCGGCCGCTGCGGTGCGGGTTCGCGCGGCGCAGCAGCCACAGCGCGGCGACCATCGCGAGGTAGCCCAGCACCAGCCCGATCAGCGGCGACGCCACCATCGGGATCAGCACCTTCTCGGCGATCCCCGCCCAGTGCACGGTGCTCGCGGCGGCCAGCGCCGCGCCGACCATGCCGCCGATCAGTGAGTGCGAGGACGACGACGGGAGCCCGAAGTACCAGGTGATGAGGTTCCAGGTGATGGCGCCGGCCAGTGCGGCGAAGACCACGGTGAGCGCGTCCGGCCCCACCGGGACGTCGATGATCCCCTTGGCCACCGTCGCGGCGATGCCGGTCGACAGCAGCGCGCCGGCCAGGTTCATCACCGCCGCCAGCACGAGGGCGGCCCGCAGGGTCAGCGCCCGCGTCGACACCGCGCTGGCGATGGCGTTGGCCGCGTCGTGGAACCCGTTGGTGTAGTCGAAGACGAGCGTCAGCACGATCACAGTGACCAGGGCGGCGGTCCCCGTCACTCAGGACTCCTTGACCGCGATGGTCTGCACCACGTCGGCGAGGTGCTCGAACGCGTCGGCGGCCAGCTCGAACTGCTCGACGACCTCCTTGGTCTTCAGCACCTCGAGGGCGTCCCCGCCCGGCTCGAACAGGTGGGCCAGGATCCGCCGGTAGACGCGGTCGGCCTCGTTCTCGAGCTCGTTGATCTCGATCCAGAACGGCTCGAGGTCACCCACCTTGGCCAGCCCGGGCATCGACGAAGCCGTCAGCTCGGCGGCCCGGCAGAGCACCCGGACCAGGACGTCGGTCCCCGGCGGGAACGTGCCGATGCGGTAGAGCACGGCCAGGTCCGCCGCGGTGTCCGTGAAGTCCAGCACGTCGTCGATCTTGGCGGCGAGGGCCTGGATGTCCTCGCGGTCGAACGGCGTCACGAACGAACTGTTGAGCTCCACCATGATCGTGTGCGTCAGCTCGTCGCCCTGGTGCTCGACCTCGTGCAGGCGCTTCGCGATCGGTTCCCGCCCGGCGGGGTCGGCGGCGACGAGGTCCCCCAGCAACGCGGTCGCGGTGACGAGGTTCGTCGCCGCGTCGGCGAGCAGGTCGAAGAAGCGGGTGCCCCGTGGGGTGAAGCGCATGGATGGAAGTCCCTTCGTCGCGCACGCCCGTCCGGGGCCGGGTACCCCGTCCGGCCGTACGTTTAACGGCCGATCTCCGGGAAATCAGGAGTCATGACCGATCCCGGATCCCGGCGCCTGAGAGTACTGCTCTGGCACGTGCACGGTTCATGGACCGACGCTTTCGTCCGCGGCCGCCACGACTACCTCGTGCCGGTGTCACCCGACGGTGCGCCCTGGGGTCTCGGCAAGGCGGGGCGGAACTGGCCGTCGGTCACCGAGGTGCCGCTCGACCGGCTGGCCGAGGCCGAACCCGACGTCGTCGTCCTGCAACGCCCGGAGGAGCTGGACTTCGCCGCGCGCCTCGGCGTTCCGGCCGTCTACGTGGAACACAACGCGCCCCGGCCGTACGCCGCGTCCAGCGAACACCCGCTCGCCGGCCGGTCCGACATCACCGTCGCGCACGTGACCCACTTCAACGCGGCGATGTGGGACTGCGGCCGCGCGCCGGTGACCGTGGTGCCGCACGGCATCCCCGATCCGGGACCGCGCTACACCGGCGAGCTCGCCGCCGGTGTGTCGATGATCAACGAGCCGGTACGGCGGCGGCGCGTCACCGGTGCCGACCTGCTCGGCACGCTCGCCGAGGCCGCCCCCGTCGACGTGTTCGGGATGGGGACCGAGGAGCTCGGCGCGCCGCTGCGCGGGCTGGGCGACGTCCCGGCGCCGAAGCTGCACGACGAGATCGCCCGCCGCCGCGTCTACGTGCACACCGCCCGGTGGACGTCACTGGGATTGTCCCTTTTGGAGGCCATGCACCTGGCCATGCCGGTCGTCGTCTTCGCCGCCACCGAGGCGGTCGAAGCGGTGCCCGACGACGCGGGCGTGCTCTCCACCGACGTCTCCGTGCTGGCGCGCGGTTTCCGCGAGCTGCTGAACGAGCCCGACTTCGCCGCGCTCGCCGGCAAGAACGCGCGCGAACACGCGTGCAAGCACTACGGGCTGGATGCCTTCTTGACCGCTTGGGACCACCTCCTTGCCGAGACGGCCCGTTGAACCGTGAAGGGAACGCCTCACCGATGAAGATCGCGATGGTGTCCGAGCACGCCAATCCCCTCGCCGCGCTGGGCGAAGCCGATGCCGGTGGCCAGAACGTCCACGTCGCGGAGCTGTCGGCCGCGCTGGTGCGCGCCGGGCACGACGTCACCGTCTACACGCGACGGGAGAGCCGCGACGAGCCGCCCGAGGTCCGGACGCCGCAGGGCTACCGCGTCGTGCACGTGCCCGCCGGGCCGCCGCGCAAGGTGCCGAAGGACCAGCTACTGCCCTACATGGGCGAGTTCGGGAGCTTCCTGCGGGACCACTGGGCCCTCGAGCGGCCGGATCTGGCGCACGCGCACTTCTGGATGTCCGGCCTCGCGACCTCGCTGGCGGCGAGCGCGACCGGGACGCCGGTGGCCCAGACCTTTCACGCACTGGGCGTGGTCAAGAAGCGCTACCAGGGCGACCAGGACACCAGCCCCGCCGACCGCGTCCGGCTGGAGCGGATCATCGGCCGCCAGGCCGGGCGCGTGATCGCCACCTGCTCCGACGAGGTCTTCGAGCTGTCCCGCCTCGGCGTCCCGCGGTCGCGGATCTCGGTCGTGCCCTGCGGCGTCGACCTCGGCCGGTTCTCCCCGGACGGGCCGGTGGCCCGCCGCCGGCTGCCGCACCGGCTGGTCGCCGTCGGCCGGCTGGTCCCGCGCAAGGGGTTCGACATCGCGATCACCGCGCTTGCCCAGCTGCCGGACACCGAGCTCGTCATCGCGGGCGGCCCGGAGCGGGGCAAGCTGTCCCAGGACCCCGAGGCGGGGCGGCTGCGGCAGCTGGCCGAGCGGCTCGGCGTCGCCGACCGCGTTCGCTGGCCCGGCCAGGTGTCGCGCGAGGACATGCCGACCCTGCTGCGCTCGGCCGACGCCGTGGTGTGCGCGCCGTGGTACGAGCCGTTCGGGATCGTGCCCCTGGAGGCGATGGCCTGCGGGGTCCCGGTGGTCGCGGCCGCGGTGGGCGGCCTGACCGACACCGTCGTCGACGGCGTCACGGGGCTGCTGGTCCGCCCGCACCAGCCGAAGGAGCTCGCGTCCCGGGCGCGGCGGCTGATCGACGACCCCGCGCTGTGCCACGCCTACGGCACCGCGGGCCGCGACCGCGCGGTCGCCCGCTACTCGTGGGACCGCGTCGCCGCCGACACGCTGCGCGCGTACCACAAGCTGGTCCCCCAGCAGGCCGCCACAGCCGAGGCCCGCTGACCGAAACGCCATGAATGACTCCTTGGGTTTTAACGTCGGGGGCGGTTGGGGCGACCCTGGTTGATCATGCAGGCAGCCCTTGGTTGATCCTTCTTCTTGTCTAG
>NZ_JBEZYY010000041.1:0-19071 GCF_040638975.1 Amycolatopsis sp. NPDC024027 | reverse complement strand
CGCTTCCGCGGCTCGCGGGTCGGCGCGGCGCGGTGCGGGCCGGGACGGCGGCGGGGTGGCCGCTTCCGGCTCGCGCAGTCGCCGGCGCCCGCGTGGGGGTTCAGGTGGCTGCTCGTTCATCGGTCTCCCTCCCGGGCGCGGTGCGCAGCGGCGGCGTCGATCCAGGCCTGCAGGATCTCGACGGCGGCGGCCTGGTCGACCACCGCACGCTGCTTGCGGCCTTTGACCCCGCGCTGGGAGAGGATGCGGGATGCGGTGACCGTGGTCAGCCGCTCGTCGCCCAGCCGGACCGGCACGGGCGCTATCCGCCCGGCCAGGCGTTCAGCGTACGCGATCGCCAGCTCGGCCGCCGGACCCTGCCGGTTGGCGAGCGTTCTCGGCAGGCCCACGATCACCTCGACCACCCCGTGTTCGGTGACGAGGGCGGCCAGGTGGTCCAGGTCAGTGTCGTCGGTCGCATCGCGGGAGAGGGTAACCAATGGCGAAGCGAGCACCGGGGCCGGATCGCTCAGCGCCACCCCGACCCGGACGGATCCGACATCCACTCCGAGCCGACGGCCGCGCCCCGGATCGTCCTTGCCTGGCCGATCCGGGCCGCGGTTTCCGCGGTTAACCAATGCCGGCGATGGCCGAGCGGAGGGCGGTGACCGCCTCGGCCGCACCGGCCGGGTTCGTGCCCCCACCCTGGGCCATGTCGGGCTTGCCGCCGCCCCGCCCGCCGATCTTCTCGGCGAACGACGGCACGAGCTTGCCCGCCGCGATGCCCTTGTCCTGCGCCGGCTTCGTCGTCGCGACGACGAAGCTCAGCTTCTCGCCGGCCGGGGAGAACAGCGCCACCACACCGGGCCGCGCACCGAGCCGGCCGCGGATGTCGGAGGCGAGGGCGCGCAGGCCGTTGCCGTCGACGTCCGGGACGACCTCGGCGACGACCGTGACGCCGTTGATCTCCTGCGCCTTGTCGACCAGCGAGCCCGCCGAGCCCAGCACCTGCTGGGTCTTCAGCTGGGCGATCTCCTTCTCGGCGTTCTTCAGCCGGGTCAGGACGTCCTCGATGCGGCCGGGCAGCTGGTCCGACGGCACCTTGAAGGTGTTCGCCAGCTGCGAGACCAGCAGCTGCTCCTTGCGGACGTACTTCAGCGCGTCCGTGCCGACCAGCGCTTCGACGCGGTGCACGCCCGAGCCGATGGAGGCGTCGGAGACGAGCTTGACCAGGCCGAGCTGGCCGATCCGCTCGACGTGCGTGCCGCCGCAGAGCTCACGGGAGTAGTCGCCCATGTCGACCACGCGGACGTCGTTGCCGTACTTCTCGCCGAACAGCGCGACCGCGCCCAGTTCGAGGGCCTTGTCCTTGGTCGTGGTGTAGCTCTGCACCTCGACGTCGGTCTGCAGGTAGTCGTTGACCTCCTGCTCGACCTCGGTCAGCACGTCCGCCGACACCGAGCCCGGCGTGGTGAAGTCGAACCGCATGCGGCCCGGCGAGTTCAGCGAGCCCGCCTGCGCCGCGCGCTTGCCGTACGCGCCGCGGACGGCCGCGTGCACCAGGTGCGTCGCGGAGTGCGAGCGCTCGATGGACAGGCGGCGGTGCGTGTCGACCGAGCCGGTGAGCTTCGTGTCCAGGCCGACCTCGCCGTCGGTGACCTCGACGCGGTGCACGAACAGGCCCGGCACGATCTTCTGGACGTCCAGCACCTTCAGCTCGACGCCGTCGCCCAGCAGCACGCCGGTGTCCGCGACCTGGCCACCGCTCTCGGCGTAGAACGGCGTCCGGTCGAGGACGAGCTCCGCCTTCTTGCCCGCGGTGACGCTGCGGACCGGCTGGCCGTCTTCGAGCAGCGCGACGACCTTCGCCTCGGCCTGCAGGTCGGTGTAGCCGAGGAACTCGGTCTCGCCGTGCTGCTCCAGGACCTTGCGGTACTCCGAGAGGTCGCCGTGGCCGGTCTTGCGGGCCGCCGCGTCCGCCTTCGCCCGGGTCCGCTGCTCGTTCATGAGCGTGCGGAAGCCCTCTTCGTCGACGCTCAGGCCCTGCTCGGACGCCATCTCGAGGGTCAGGTCGATCGGGAAGCCGTAGGTGTCGTGCAGCTGGAACGCCTTGTCGCCGGCCAGCACGTCGCCGCCGCCGCGCTTGGTCTCCTCGGCCGCCATGTCGAAGATGCGCGACCCGCTCGTCAGGGTCGAGAGGAACGCCTCCTCCTCGATCCGGACGACCTCGTTGATGCGGTCGAAGCCGGAGACCAGCTCGGGGTAGGTCGGGCCCATCGTGTCGCGGACGACCTTCGCGAACTCCTGCAGCACCGGCTCCTGCACGCCCAGCAGGCGCGTGGACCGGACGATCCGGCGCAGCAGGCGGCGCAGCACGTAGCCGCGGCCGTCGTTGCCCGGGGTGACGCCGTCGCCGATCAGCATGACGCCGGTGCGGGCGTGGTCGGCGATGACGCGGAAGCGGACGTCGTCGGCGTGGTTCGAGCCGTAGCGGCGGCCGGAGAACTCCTCGGCGCGGCCGATGACCGGGCGGACGAGGTCGGTCTCGTAGACGTTCTCGACGCCCTGCAGGATCGTCGCGACGCGCTCGACGCCCATACCGGTGTCGATGTTCTTCTTCGGCAGCTCGCCGATCGGCTTGTGGCCCAGCTTCGGGCTCAGGTCGCCGCGGACGTCCTGCATGAAGACGAGGTTCCAGATCTCGATGTAGCGATCCTCGTCGGCGACCGGGCCGCCCTCCCGGCCGTACGCCGGGCCGCGGTCGTAGTAGATCTCCGAGCACGGGCCGCCGGGACCGGGCACGCCCATGTCCCAGTAGTTGTCCTTGCCGTCGCGGGCCTGGATCCGCTCGCCGGGCAGGCCGGTGAGCTTGCGCCACAGCCCGGCCGCTTCGGAGTCGTCGTTGTAGACCGTCGCCCAGATGCGCTCCGGGTCGAGGCCGAAGCCGCCTTCGGTCTGGGGCTTGGTGATCAGCTCCCAGGCCGCCTCGATGGCGCCTTCCTTGAAGTAGTCGCCGAAGGAGAAGTTGCCGGCCATCTGGAAGAACGTGTTGTGCCGGGTGGTCTTGCCGACCTCGTCGATGTCCGGCGTGCGCACGCACTTCTGCACGGAGGTCGCGCGCGGGTACGGCGGCGGCGCCTCACCGAGGAAGTACGGCTTGAACTGCACCATGCCGGCGTTGACGAACAGCAGGTTCGGGTCGTCGAGGATCAGCGGCGCGCTGGGCACGCGCGTGTGGCCCTTGCTCTCGAAATGGCGCAGGAAACGGTCGGTGATTTCGTGTGTGTCCACGGTCAGTCCTTGGTACCGGTGGTGCAGAACGGGGTCGGTGGCGACGGCGGAAGGGTTCCGGGCAGGCCCGGATCAGCCCTCCGCCCGGCGAGCTCGCCGGACCGGGCGCCGGGCCGCGGCGGCGTGCCGCCCCTCGGCGCGGGGCGTGGTCACGCCCGCCCGCTCCTCGACCATGTCGTGCAGCTCCTGTTCCCGCTCGTTCATGCCCGCGCGCACCTCGGCGCCGAACGAACCCACGGCGCCCGCCAGCTCGCGCACGGCGTCCCCCAGGTTCGATGCTAACCCGGCGGGAGTGGCCTGACGAGCGGTTTCGGCGGCCTTGCGGGACAGCGCGACGCCGGCGACGACCCCGACGCCGAGCCAGAACAGCCGCTTCATTTCCCGGCCTTCTTCGCGGCCTTCAAGGCGCTCTTCTTCTTGCGCGCCTTGATCGCCTTGCTGAGCCCGTAGGACAGGGCCGCGGTCTTGACCAGCGGCCCGCCCAGGGTGGCGGTGAACACCGACGCCAGCGCGGAAACGTTGCCCGTGACCGCCTGCGCGTTCGCGGTGATCCCGTCCACCCGCTCGAGCTGGGTGTTGACGTGCGTGATCGTCTCGTTCGCGCCGATCAGCAGCGGATCGGTGTTGCTGTTGGTGCGCTCGATCGCCTCGGTGGCCGCGTCCAGCGTCTTGCCGAGCTTGATCAGCGGGATCGCCAGCAGGACGACCAGCACCACGAATGCTCCTGCGGCGATCAACGCGGCGATCTGCCCTGCCGACACGGGCCCTCCTCGGTTCAGGGGTCGGGATGCCGACTGAGGTTACCGCCTGGCCGGGTCCCCGACCGTGTCACCCCGCCGGGCCCGGAAAACACGTCGCCCGGGGCCGCGGCCGCGCGGTACACCTGGGCGATGGAACACGACGACGGACCCGGGCGCCGGGTCCTTTCCGGACCGGGCGGCACGGCGGCCGAAGTGCTGGCCGCGTTGCCGGGTGCGGACCTGACCACGGTCCAGCTCGAGGTCGCGCGCCGTCGCGCGGCCCGGCTGTCCGGTCCCGACGTGCTGCGCCGCCACCGCGAAGACCGCTTCGCGGCGCCGAGCCCGTTGCCGTTCGCGCTGCTGCGCCGGGTCGAGGACGCCCTGCTCGGCGCCGCGACCGGCTTCGACCTGGTGACCCTCTCGCCGCTCGTCCCGCTCGGCACCCATTCGGCGGTGGCCGGGGTGGCCCAGCACCGGGTGGTGCCGACCGGCCGCGGCACCGAGGTCGCCGCCGACCCCACCACCGGCCTGGCCCTGGAGGCGGCGGTCCGGCGCTCATCGGAGGACGTCGTCCGGCTGGCCGCGGTGCAGCGCGTGGTGCGGGCCCAGCAGGTCCCGGCGGGGCTGTTCGCGCACTTCTCGCTGTTCGGCGCGGTGACGGCCGGCCGGGACACCGGCGATCTGGCCTTCGAGCGGCAGCACCTGGCCGAGCACGCCCGGCTGCTGGCCGCGGCGTGCCGGGCGCTGGGCGCGGCCGCGGCCGAGGTGCGCGTGACCGTGCTCGACCCCCGGTTCGAGGGCCTGCTCGACGCGGTGCCGGACGTGCCGGTCCGCCCCTTCCCGGAGCGCGAAGGCGGCCGGGGTGGGTACTACGAGGGCCTCTGCTTCAAGGTGTACGCGTCCTTCGGCGGCGAGCTCGCCGAAGTCGGTGATGGCGGCTTCACGCCGTGGACGCGGAAGCTACTGGGCAACGCGAAGGAACGCTTCTTGACCAGCGCCCTGGGTGTGGACCGGCTCGCGACGCTCCTCTAACGCTCCTTCACCACCGCGCGGTACAGCGCCGCCATGTCCTCGTCGCCGTGGCCGGCCTCGACGGCTGCCTCCAGGTGCGCGAGGACCGCTTTCGCGCCCGCCATGTCGACGTCTTCGCCCGCCGCCTCCACCACCAGGCGGGCGTCCTTCGCCGCCAGGCTCGCGGGGAAGGCCGGCGGGTACTCGCCCGACAGCATCGCGCCGCCCTTCACGTGCGCGTAGCCGACGTCGAGGCCGCCGCCCTCGATCGTCTCCAGGAACAGGGCCGGGTCCAGGTCCAGCGCGCGGGCCAGGCCGAGGCTTTCGGCCGTCGCGTTGGTCAGCGCCAGCACCCAGGCGTTCAGCACCAGCTTCAGGCGGCTGCCGTTGCCTGCCGGGCCGAGCCATCGGGTCTTGATGGCGACCGCGTCGAACACCGGGGTGGCCTTGGGCCGGGCCTCCTCCGGGCCGGACGCCAGCACCTGCAGCTGCGCCTGCTCCGCGGGCTGCCGGGTGCCGAGCACCGGCGCGTCCACGAACACCACGCCCGCCTCCTCCGCCAGCGCGGCGAGCCGGCCGGTCCAGTCGAGGCCGACCGTGCTCATCTGCAGCCACAACGTCCCCGAAGCGGGCGAAGCGGCTTCGAACGCCTCGGCGACGGCAGGGCCGTCGGCGAGCATGGTCACCAGGGTGTCCGCGCCTTCGGCCGCCGACGCCGCCGATTCGGCGACCGTGGCAATGTCGGAGAGCGGCTCGGCCTTTTCCCGGGTCCGGTTCCAGACCCGGACGTCGAGGCCCGCCTTGGCGATGTTGGCCGCCATCGGGGCGCCCATGATCCCGGTTCCGAGAAACGCGACAGTCATGCCGCCATCGTGCCGAAGCCGGGCCGCGCCCGCGCGCTCAGTAGTCGCCCAGGAGGCAGAACGGGTGGCCCGCCGGATCGGCGTAGACGCGCCAGCCCCGGCCGCCGAGGTCGGGGTCGAGCAGCCGGCCGCCGCCGGCCAGGACCACTTCGTGCGACTCCCGGAAGTCGTCGACCTCGAAGTCGAGGTGGAACTGCTGCGGGAAGGCCGGGTCCGGCCAGCGCGGCGGCCGGTGGTCGAGGGCTCGCTGGAAGCCCAGGACCAGCCCGTCCACGTGCAGGGTCGACCAGTCCTCGTCCACGCGCCACCGCGGGTCGGGGCGATCCACCTCGCCGCCGAGCAGAGCCTGGTAGAAGCGGGCGAGGACCAGCGGTTCCGGACAGTCCAAGACGATGCACTGCAGCGTCGCGGGCACGGGCACGCCTCCTGCGGGGTTCGGGTCACCTTCCAGGCGTGCAGCTTACGAAACCCGCTGATCTCGGCCGCCGCGGCCCGCGAAGGTGATCAGGGGCCGACGATCCGTCCGTTCGGCTCACCGGTCGCCGCGGATCGTCCGGCGCAGCTTGGGGACGCGGTCGGCGAGGGTCCGCTCGGCCCCGCGCTCGGTGGGCTCGTAGTAGTCGCGGCCGACCAGTTCGTCCGGCGGGTACTGCTGCGCCAGCACGCCCTCCGGCACGTTGTGCGGGTACCGGTAGCCCTGGGCGTTGCCCAGTTTCTTCGCCCCCGCGTAGTGCCCGTCGCGCAGGTGCGGCGGCACCGTGCCGGCCAGCCCCGCGCGGACGTCCGCCAGCGCGGCGTCGATGCCCTTGATCACCGAGTTCGACTTCGGCGCCGTCGCCAGGTGCACGGTGGCCTGCGCCAGCGCCAGCCGGCCCTCCGGCATGCCGATGAACTGGACCGCGTGCGCGGCCGCCACGGCGGACTGCAGTGCCGTCGGGTCGGCCATCCCGATGTCCTCGCTGGCGTGCACCACCAGCCGTCGCGCGAGGAACCGCGGATCCTCCCCCGCTTCGATCATCCGGGCCAGGTAGTGCAGCGCGGCGTCCACATCGGACCCGCGGATCGACTTGATGAACGCGCTGATCACGTCGTAGTGCTGGTCGCCGTCGCGGTCGTAGCGCACCGCCGCCTTGTCCACTGTGGATTCGACGGTGGCCAGGTCGATCGTCTTCGCCTCGGTGGCCGACGCCGCGTCCGCCGCCGCTTCCAGGGCGGTGAGGGCGCGGCGGGCGTCCCCGCCCGCGAGCCGGACGAGGTGGGCGCGCGCGTCCTCGGTCAGCGTCAGTTCGCCGCCGAGACCGCGCTCGTCGGCGAGCGCGCGCTCGATCAGCTCCGTGATGTCCGCGTCGGTCAGCGGGCGCAGCTGCAGCACCAGCGACCGCGACAGCAACGGCGACACGACGGAGAAGGACGGGTTCTCGGTCGTCGCCGCGACGAGCAGCACCGTGCGGTCCTCGACCGCGCCGAGCAGCGCGTCCTGCTGGGTCTTGGAGAACCGGTGCACCTCGTCGATGAACAGCACGGTGTTCTCGGCGTTGTACTGGCGCCGCCGGCGCGCCTCCTCGATCACGCCGCGGACTTCCTTGACGCCGGCCGAGAGCGCGGACATCGCGACGAACCGGCGGCCGGTCGCGATCGAGACGAGGTTGGCCAGCGTCGTCTTGCCCGTGCCGGGCGGGCCGTAGAGCAGCACCGACGCCGGCGCGGCGCCCTCCACCAGCCGCCGCAGCGGGGCGCCTTCGCGCAGCAGGTGCTGCTGACCGACGACCTCGTCGAGTGACCGCGGCCGCATCCGGACCGCCAGCGGCGAACTCGCCGGGTCGGCCTGCGGTTCCGCGCCCGCGTTCGACGTCGTGCGCTCCGGCGGAGGCGCGATGTCGGCGTTCACGGTGAAGAGCTCGTCCTGTGCCACGGAGATGACGTTAACCGACTCCACCGACAGAACCGCTTGCCCCGGTACCCGGATCGGCGCTACCGTCGTTCTGACCGGTTGACCGAAAGTGCGATTTGCGTCAACCAGTCAAATGCTCAACGAAAACCACAGGTGGAGACGCATGAGCCATCCCAACCGCGAGCGTGCCGACCGGATCCTGGACGCGGCGGGCGAGCTGCTGCTGCGCATGGGCTACCGCAAGGTGGCGGTCGACGACATCGCGCGGGCGGTCGGCATCGGCAAGGGCACCGTCTACCTGCACTGGCGCAACAAGGAGCTGCTGTTCCAGGCGCTGCTGATGCGGGAGTCGGCCGACCTGACCGACGAGCTGCTGGCCACGATCAAGGCCGACCCGGCGATGATCCTGCCCCACCGGATGATCCCGGGCTCGTTCCTGATCACCCACCGCCGCCCGCTGGTGATGGCGATGCTGCGCGGCAATGCGGAGATGTTCGGCTCGCTGGGCGATGTCGCCCTGAAGAAGCAGCAGGACCAGCTGGGCATGCGGTTCGAGGAGGTGATGCTCCGGCACGGGCTGATCCGCGCGGACGTCCCCCACCTGAACTACGCGCTCCACGCCGCGACGCTCGGCTTCTACCTGGGCGACACGCTTTCGGACGAGTTCGATGGCATCCCCCTGCAGGAGAAGGCGAACGTCCTCGCCCACCTGATCCGCACCGCGTTCGAACCACCGGGGGAGCCCGATCCGGCCGCGGTCGCGACGGTGGCGGCGGAATTGAGTTCGGCGCTCGAGGAGCTCGTCTCGGGCTATCGCAACGGGATCTACGCACACGATCCCGCCAACGCACCCGGCTGATCCCGGGGCCACACGGGGAAAGGGGCGGAAATGACCACCACACTCGCCGACACCTGGGGGCTGCACGAGGCCCAGTTCTGGCTGCGGGGGAAGCAACCGGAGAAGCGCGTCGAGTTCGCCGCGGAACTGGGGATGTGGAACGTCTACGGGCACCCGGAGATCGAAGGAATCCTCCGCGACCCGGCGACCTTCTCGTCCGACACCACCCGGCTGATCCCCGAGGAGATGCTGGCGGACCCCGACTACGACATGTCGACGGGCAGCATCCTGCAGCTGGACCCGCCGCTGCACAACAAGATGCGCAAGCTCGTCAGCCGCGCGTTCACCCCCAAGGTGGTGGCGGACCTCGAACCGAGGATCGCCGCGATCACCCACGAGCTGCTGGACGCGATCCCGCCCGGCGACCGGCTGGAGCTGGTCGAGCACCTGGCCTACCCGCTGCCGGTGATCGTGATCGCCGAGCTGCTGGGCGTCCCGGCGAGCGACCGGACCCTGTTCAAGGGCTGGGTGGACAAGATGTTCGAGTCCGCCAACCAGATTTCGCTGGTGAAGAGGGACGAGCAGCAGGACGCGGCGATCCGGGCGTCCCAGGAAGGCCAGAAAGCGCTCGCCGGCTACCTCGGCGTGCACGTCGACGAGCGGCGGAAGCAGCCGCGGGAAGACCTGCTGACGAAGCTGGTCGAGGCCGAGCTGGACGGCGAACGGCTGTCCCGCTCCGACGTCGTCAACTTCGCGAACATCCTGCTGCTGGCCGGCCACATCACCACCACGATGCTGCTCGGCAACGCGGTGCTGTGCCTGGACACGCACCGGGAGTGGGACGAACGGGTGCGCGCGGACCGCTCGCTCGTGCCACCGATGATCGAAGAGTCGCTGCGGTACCTGACGCCGTTCGCCGCGGTGGCCCGCGTGACCATGCGGGAGGTCGAGGTCGGCGGCGTCACGGTGCCGGCCGACCAGATGCTGCTCTGCTGGGTGGCGGCGGCCAACCGCGACGAGCGGGTGTTCCACGACCCGGACACGTTCGACCCGTTGCGCGCGGAAAACCCGCACCTGGCCTTCGGCCGCGGGATCCACTTCTGCATCGGCGCGCCGCTCGCGCGGCTGGAAGGCCGGGTGGCGCTGGACATCCTGCTCGACCGCTACCCGAAGCTGCGCACGGTCCCGGGTGAGCCGCCGAAGTTCCAGGTCAACCCCAACATGACCGGAGTGCGTGAGCTGCCGCTCACGACGAAGTAGGCCGGTTGCGCCCTGGGCGAAATCGCTCGCCCGGGGCGCTCGGCTTGCCCGATGGTGGACCGGTGAACGTGGCGGTGCTGGCGGACATCCACGGGGTCCTCCCGGCGCTGGAGGCGGTCCTGGCGGAGCCGGACGTCCGGGCGGCGGAGAAGATCGTGCTGCTCGGCGACCTGCTCGCCGGGCCGATGCCCGTCGAAACCCTCGAGCGGCTCCAGGCGCTCGGCGATCGCGCGGTGTGGGTGCGCGGCAACGCCGACCGCGAGCTGGCCGAATCCGCGCGCACCGGCGGCTCGTTCGTCCCGGACCCGATCTTCCCGTGGGCGGCGAAGCAGCTGCGGCCGGCCGACCTCCCGGTGCTCGACGCGCTGCCGCTGACGGTGACCGTGGACGGCGTGCTGTTCTGCCACGCCACCCCGCGCGACGACACCGAGATCGTGCTCGTCGACTCTTCTCCGGAGCGCTGGGCGGAGGTGCTGGACGGCGTTTCCGCGTCGACGGTGGTCTGCGGGCACACGCACATGCCGTTCGTGCGGCTCGCCGACCGGCGGCTGGTGGTGAACCCCGGCAGCGTCGGCATGCCGTACGGGACAAGCGGTGCGCACTGGGCCCTGCTCGGCGACGGCGTCGAGTTGCGGCGCACGGAGTACGACGTCGAGGCGGCGTGCCGGTTCCTCGCGGAGCACTGCGCGTACCCGGACATCGAGGAGTGGGCGGACTTCTTCGTCCGCAACCCGGCTTCGGACGTGGAAGCGCTGCGGGTGTTCAGCGGCCGCGGAACGAGTTCCACATGATGACGGCGGCGTAGGGCAGGAATTCGCGGCCGCGGCGCCAGAGCCACGGGATTCCCTTGAGCACCAGCCAACCCACGTGTCCGGTGGCGCTCGGCTCGACCCCGCCACCGCAGGTGAGGCTCACCGGTTCCGGAACCGCGAACCCGGCGTCGGCGAGCAGCCCGGTGAAGCCGTTCGCGAGCATGCGGTGGCCCAGTTCGGAGGGGTGCAGCCGGTCGACGCTCCAGGACGCCAGGTCGTAGGCCCCGGGCAGCCGGCCGAGATCGAGGCAGGGCACGCCCTCCCGCGCGACGACGTCGTCGATGGCGGCGTTGAGTTCGGCGACGCGGGCGCTGAGAGCGCGTTTCAGCGACGGCGGGAGGCGGAAGACCTTGCTGTGGTCGTGGAAGCGGACGGGCAGCACGGTGGTCCCGGCCTCGCGAAGGCGCCGGATCACCTCGGTGAGGTCGGCGGCGATCCGAGCGGCGTCGAAGTCCGGACGCAGGGTGTCGTTCATCCCGGCGACGAGCAGAGCCACATCGGCCCGGTGAGCAACGGCGGCGGGAACCTGTTCGGTGAGCACGCACCGCATCCGGGCCCCGGCGAACGAGGGATTGAGATAGCCGCTGTCATCAACCCCAAGAGCGGCGGCGACCAGCGGACCGACACCGCGCCATCCCGCACGCCGAGGAAGCGGATCACCGAGCCCCACGGCGGTGGAGTCACCGAGGACGGCAAGCCGCCGGGCCCGCTTGAGCGGCGCGACGGCGGCCAGCGGCGGCCGGGACGGTTCGGGCAGGGGGGTGACATCGACGCTCATCACGGTCACGCACACGACCATCGGCCACCCAGGCTCACACCCGGTGAGGACGAGGTAACGCGCCCACGACACCGGGCCTAATTCTTGACGCGCACCTCACAGAGGCCGGAAATTTCCTGTCCGGCGAGGTCGGAGGCGGCGGCCAGGGTGCTTGGCACGGCGCGGGTTGCGAGGCGAGAGCAGGGGCGCTCAGCGCCCAACCCTCAGCGCTCTGCCACTCCGCAACAACGGTTCACGCACAACGCCCCTCCGGCCACACCCCCCGGCCACACCCCCTGCCGACCGCCCGGCCACACCCCCCTGCCGACCCGATACGCAGCCGCATCAGCGGCCGTCAGGCCGTGTCAAGGCACGCTTTCCCGCCTTGACACGGCCTGACGGCCGTTGAACAATCCGGCGTTCGGGCCGGCGGGAAGACCCCGGAAGAGCCCCCCGACACAGCCCGCCCGACACAGCCCGCCCGACACAGCCCGCCCGACACAGCCCGCCCGACACAGCCCGCCCGACACAGCCCGCCCGACACAGCCCGCCCTCCCTGGGGGCTGCCCCCGCTTCCAGCGTATCCCCGCCACCCGACAAAAACCCCGGCCCAAACCCGCAAACCGGCCCACCCATCAACACCCCGGCCAACTTGTGGACAAACCCCGGGAAATCACCGGAACGCGGGATAAAACGCCAGATCAGCATGCGGTCCCAGCCGAGCCGCAAGCCCCGCCGCCACCCGCGCCGCGAACTCCGAAACCGCCCCCATCCGGACATACCCGGCATGCTTCGCCAAATCCCGCCACCAAGTCACGAACGCCGCCTCCCGGCTGACCGGCGCAGCGTGCCGGGACAGGTTCAACGCCCCCAGCTCCTCCCCCGTGATCAGCCAAACCCGCAGCAGCTCACTGCACGTCAGATGCGCCGCAAGAACCTCGTCGTCGGCAAAAGCGGGCCACACCCCGACCACTTCAGCCCGCCAAGCAGCGATCATCGCTTCGCTCATCCCCGCCGGCAGGGCGAGCGCGTCCGGCCAGCTCGCGAACGGCAGCCTCAGGTGGGCCGCGTCGTCCAGGGCCGAGCGAACCCGGCCGTTCTCGAAGTCGAGGAACCGCACCCCCTGGCCGGTCACCAGGTTGTTGTCCGGGCTCAGCTCGACCGGGCTGAACGCCCGGAACCCCGCCGCGCGGGACTGCTCGACCGCCGCCGTCACCTGCGCGAGCACCTCGTCCGGCACCGGAATGCCCAGGCGCTCCTGAATCAGCGAAGGGACCCGTGAACACAACGCATCGACGCCGTCGGAATCGCCCTTCGCCGGGCCGCCCAGGCGCCGCAGCAGCGCGTTGAAGTCCGCTTCGCGGCCGGCCGTGCTCGCGTGGAGGCGTCCCAGCGACCGGGCCCAGGACAGCAGCGCACGCTCGGCCGCGCGGGAGTCGCGGGCGTAGAGCTCGTCCTCCAGCGTCGGCGTGCGGCCGAGGTCCTCCAGCACGAGCACGCGGTCGCGGCCGTCGTGGGCCACCAGTTCCGGGCACATCCGCTCGTCCGGGGCCAGCGCCGTGAACAGCTGGTAGCTGACCGCCTCCTGGGCGAACGGGTCGGCGCCGGACTCCGGCCGGTCCGGGTAGTGCTTGATGACGAGCGTGCGGGGCAGCGCGAACGACGACACCACCCGCGCCCGGACCACCGTGGCCGGCCCGCTCCCCGCCAGGTCCTCGGGCGAGACCAGCGTGATCGCGCTGCCGAACCGGCGTGAGAGAACGGACTCGCCCGCCGCGACCGCCGCGGCGATGGCGAGCTGCTCGGCTCCTGCCCCGACTCCAGCGTCGCCGGCGGAGGAGGTGTCGACTGTCATTGTCACCGACCCTACTCGTGACTGAGCAACCATGACTACTGACATCCGGACAAAAAGCGGCATCCCCGCCGGAGACGGGTCACCCGCGTGAAAGCGGACGCATTCCCACCGGTGAACGTTGCCCATTCCGGCGCAGGATCAACACAATGGCCGCTGCTGCAACGATTCCGAGAAGGTTGACCAGCAGCTGCCCAACGGACTGGAGGCACCGGCTCCAGTCCCCCGCCACGGCCGCGACGACCGCGTAGCCCGCGGCCGGCACCGTGGTCACCGAGATGAACACGCCCACCAGCGCGGCCGACTTCGCCGATGTCATGGCGAGCATCCCCGCGGCACCGGCGAGCATCGCCACGACCAGCGACGGCGCCCCGACGGAAAACACGAAATCGACCTCGTTGTGCTGCTGCAGCTCGAACGCCTTCTCGCCGAAGACGTCCGTCGCCCGCACCAGCAGGACGCCGCCCAGCGTGACCACCATGGCCAGGGGAAACCCGATGCCGAGCGCGGCCACGGCCTGCCGGATCAGCTGCCGGTGCCGCAGCACCAGGCCGACGGCGAGCGCCGCCAGCGGCCCGAACTCCGGCCCGACGACCATCGCGCCGACGATCGTCACCGAGGAGTCGGTGAGCACGCCGACGGCGGCGAGCAGGCACGCGATGGTGAGGAACGCCAGAAACGTCACGTTCAGCCGCGACTCCTCACCCGTGCGGCCGAGCAGCTCCTGCCAGACGACGGCGTCGGCCGCCTCGCCCGGCGCCGCCTCCTCCGCCTCGTCGGCGGCGTCGGACAGCGCGGTATCGAGCGCTTCGAGCGTGATGCCGCCGGTGTGGTCGAGGTCGAGCACGCACAGCGCGTCGACGATCTCGTCCGCCGCTTCGCGGGCGATGTCGGCCTCGACCAGGTCACCCGCCGGCTCCACGGCGGCACCGCGGTGCACGATGAGGTGCGCGGTGCCGGCGTGGGCCCGCAGGATCTCGAGCGCCTCGGCGGTCTTGTCCGACGGGCACACGGCCCTGAGGTGCAGCACTAGTTCGGCGGGGCGGCGGCAGGCTTCGCGTCGATCCCGGCTTCCTTGCGCTGCTGCGCGGTGATCGGCGCGGGCGCGGCGGTCAGCGGGTCGTACCCGCCGCCGGTCTTCGGGAACGCGATGACGTCACGCAGCGAGTCGGCCTTGGCCAGCAGCATGACGATGCGGTCCCAGCCGAACGCGATGCCGCCGTGCGGCGGGGGGCCGAAGGCGAAGGCGTCGAGCAGGAAGCCGAACTTCTCCTGCGCCTCTTCCTCGCCGAGGCCCATCAGGCTGAAGACGCGCTTCTGGACGTCGCCGCGGTGGATACGGATCGAGCCGCCGCCGATCTCGTTGCCGTTGCAGACGATGTCGTAGGCGTAGGCCAGCGCGTTGCCCGGGTCCTGCTCGAACTTGTCGATCCACTCCGGGGTCGGCGAGGTGAACGCGTGGTGCACCGCGGTCCACTTGCCGGAGCCGACGGCGACGTCGTCGCCGATGTCCTCGACCGGCGCGAACAGCGGCGCGTCGACGACCCACACGAACGACCAGGCGTTTTCGTCGATCAGGCCGAGCCGCTTGCCGATCTCGTCGCGCGCGGCGCCGAGCAGCGGCTGCGTCGAAGCGGCCTTGCCCGCGGAGAAGAAGATGCAGTCGCCCGGCTTCGCGCCCGCCGCGGCGGCGACGTTCTCGCGCTCGGTCTCGGACAGGTTCTTGGCGACCGGGCCGCCGAGCGTGCCGTCCTCGTTGACGAGGATGTACGCGAGGCCGCGCGCGCCGCGCTGCTTCGCCCACTCCTGCCAGGCGTCGAGCTGGCGGCGCGGCTGGCCCGCCCCGCCGGCCATGACGACCGCACCGACGTAGGGCGCCTGGAAGACGCGGAACGGCGTGTCGGCGAAGAACTCCGTCATGTCGGTGATCTCGAGGTCGAAGCGCAGGTCCGGCTTGTCGGAGCCGTACTTGGCCATCGCCTCGTGGTAGGTGATGCGCGGGATGGGCCGCGGGATCTCGTGCCCGATCAGCTTCCACAGCGCCGAGACGATGTCCTCGCCCAGCGCGATGACGTCGTCCTGCTCGACGAAGCTCATCTCGATGTCGAGCTGGGTGAATTCGGGCTGCCGGTCGGCGCGGAAGTCTTCGTCGCGGTAGCAGCGGGCGATCTGGTAGTACCGCTCCATGCCGCCGACCATGAGCAGCTGCTTGAACAGCTGCGGCGACTGCGGCAGCGCGTACCAGGAGCCCGGCTTGAGGCGGGCGGGCACCAGGAAGTCGCGCGCGCCTTCGGGCGTCGAGCGGGTCATCGTCGGGGTCTCGATCTCGACGAAGTCCTGGGCGTGCAGCACCTCGCGCGCGGCGCGGCTGACCTCGCTGCGCAGCCGCATGGCCGCGGCCGGGCCGCTGCGGCGCAGGTCGAGGTAGCGGTGCTTGAGGCGGATCTCCTCGCCGACGTCGACGCGGTCGTCGATCGGGAACGGCAGCGGCGCGGACTCGGACAGCACCTCGAGCCCGGTCGCGAGGACCTCGATCCCGCCGGTGGGGATCTCGGCGTTGGCGTTGCCCTCGGGCCGCTCGGCGACCTCACCGACGATCTTCACGCAGAACTCCGAGCGCAGCGCGTGCGCGCGCTCGGCCATCTCGCCCTCGCGGAAGACGACCTGGGCGACGCCGCTGGCATCGCGGAGGTCGATGAAGATGACGCCGCCGTGATCGCGCCGCCGGGCCACCCATCCGGTGAGGGTGACGGTCTGTCCGGCCTGTCCGGCACGCAGGGTGCCGGCGTTGTGAGTGCGGAGCACTGCGACTGCTCTCCTTCGACATGGGTGGTTCTCGCTGCTTGAAGGCTAACGAACCACCCACCCTACGACGTCGGCAGGCTCGCCCGGCGCGGTGGTCAGAGGACGTACTTGGGCCGGGTCTCCAGCGCCGCGACCAGGCGGTGGGCCTGGGTCAGGTAGGCGGCCACCTGGTAGATGCGCCCGCCCGGGTGCGCCACCAGCCAGCTCGCCGCCGCCGTGGCGGAGGCGAAGAACGGCTGCCCCGCGCAGGCCATCGCGTCGGCCCTGTCGAGCCCGAACCCGAGGTCGACCGCCGCGACCACCGCCGAGGGCGGGTCGGCCAGCAGGATCGCGTTCGGCACCAGTTCGATGCGGATGCGCGTGCCGGTGACCGGGCAGATCGCCGTCGCGTGGACGCGCTCGCCGGTCGCGATGGCCAGCAGGAACATGTCGACCGTGCCGTCCGGGCCCGCACCGAGGGTGCCTTCGGCAGGCTCGATGCGGTGGTGGGCGCCGCGGGGGGCCGGGCCGGTCGACACCAGGTCGCGGTGCAGGGTGAACCCGATCAGCTCGACCAGCCGCCGGGCCTCGATCGGGGTGACGCCGACGGTCGCGGCGAGCCGGTCGACGCCGACCGGGTGCCGGCCGGCCCGGGTCAGCTTCAGGGCGGCCCAGGCGAGCCGGGCGGCTGCGACACGATCGGTCTGCGAAGTCGTCATCGTCCGGCTCCTTCCGGGCTCGATCCCTTCGACGTTAGGCGCCGGTGAGGCGGGACGACAACGACACGATCGGACATTTTGCCGCAAACCGAAGACACCGGGCCACAATCGCCCCGAACGGCCCAGTACGTCACCCACCGGGTCCACAAGGGACTCCTCAGAGCAGGCGCAGCTGCTCCGCCGGAGCGGCCTCGGCCGCCGGCAGCTCGGGACCGCGCGCCTCGAAACCGGGCTTGCGGTCCAGGCCGTGCCGCCGCAGCAGCGGGCCGACCCGCTCGGCGAGCCCCTCCCGGTAGGCCTTCCGCACGTAACTGCCCCGCGCGTACAGCTCCCGGTACCGCGGCACGAGCTCCGGGTGCGAGCCCGCCAGCCAGCGGCCGAACCACTCCCGCGCCCCGGGCCGCAGGTGCAGCGCGAACGCCGTGACGCTCGTCGCGCCGACGTCGGCGAGCTGGGCGAAGAGCGCGTCCAGCGCCTCCTCGGAGTCGGTCAGCCACGGGAGCACCGGCGCCACCAGCACCGAGCACGGCAGCCCGGCCTCGCGCGCCTTGCGGACCAGCTCCAGCCGCGCCCGCGGGCTCGGGGTGCCGGGTTCGAGGCGGTGCTGCAGCTCTTCGTCGAGCAGCGCGATCGACACCGCGAGCCCCACCGGCACGTCCCGGGCGACGTCCCGCAGCAGCGGCAGGTCCCGGGCCAGCACCGTGCCCTTGGTCAGCACCGACAGCGGCGTGCCGGACCGCGCCAGGGCGGTGATGATGCCCGGCATCAGCCGGTAGCGGCCCTCGGCGCGCTGGTAGGGGTCGGTGTTGGTGCCCATCGCGACGTGCTCCCGCCGCCACGACGGCTTCTTCAGCTGCGCGGCCAGCACCTGCGGCGCGTTGACCTTGACGACGACCTGCGTGTCGAAGTCGCGGCCGGCGTCGAAGTCGAGGTAGGTGTGGGTGTTCCGGGCGAAGCAGTTGTGCGACACCATGCCGTCGGCCACGAAGTCGCCGGTGCCGGTGGTGATGTCGAACAGCGGCAGCTGCAGGCCGAGCGGTTCGATCGCCTCCACGCGGCGCCGGCTCGAGCCGATCGCCGCGCCTTCGAGCGACCGCTTCCACGGCACGGCGGGGTTGCTCACGTGGAAGAACCGGAGCACCTCGCCGACGCCGCCGAGCAGCCGGATCTCCTGGCGCGTCGGGAACTTCGGCACCTCGTCGAGCTGGTGGGCGAAGCCGAAGCGGGCGAGCGCGGCGGTGAAGGCGTCGGCGATCTCGGGCTCGTCGTGCGCGACCGCGAGGACGCCCCGGCCGTAATCGCCCGCGAGGTCGAAGACGCCGGCGAGGAACCCGCGCTGCCAGTGGGCGTCCGGATCCGGCGGTACCTTGAGAAAACCGACCGACGCCCCGAAGTCCGGCAGGTATTCCAGCGCCCGCGCGGCGGCGTCCGGCTCCGCGGCGAACCCGCCGGAGCGCAGCATCCCGCACAGGTAGCCGGCCCGGTAGCCGAGCGTCTCGTCCGGCGTCGGCGCGAACCGGCCGACGCCGATCAGCTCGGTGCCGGGCTCCAGGTGCGGCCGCTGGGCGGCGCCGAACTTGCTGCCGGTGACGTGTTTCCAGCCCTTGCTCGTGAGGAACCGGTGATCGCCGCCGGCGACGAGCCGGGTGCCGTCTTCGAGGGTCACGCGGTAGGCGGCGCGCAGGGTGGTCCAGTGCGCCTCGACCCGGGTCGGCACCAGCCGCCGGGACGCGCCGTGGCCGCGGGTGCCGTAGATCTCGTCGCCGACCTTCAGGTCGGACAACGCCTTCGTGCGGCCGTCGGCCATCAGGATCCGGGTGCCGCCTTCGAGGCAGTAGGTGCAGGCGTGCGAGCAGCCGCGGTACGGGTTGACGGTCCAGCCGAAGGGCACCCCGGAGCCGGCGGGCACCTTGTTCAGCACCGACCGCGCGTGCACCTCGTGAAAGGTGACGCCGTCGAATTCCGGTGACCGCACCGAGCGCACCAGGCCCTCGAGCCCGGGCAGTGCCGGTTCACCTTCCCCTGTCCGCTGCCGATCCCATCGCACGGCGCCAGTCGAACATATGTTCTAGACGGGTGTCAAACCGGTTCGGGACAAGCGGATCACGTGGTGCTGGTGTGACTGCTGGGGTCCGACCGAGCGCCTCCGACGTCGCGAATGACTCATTCGGGACCCCCGACGTCCCGAATGGCCGAGCCCGACGGCCTGCGCTAGTAGGGAGAACCCCCGTATCCACCGGGGGTGAACAGGACCCCGAACAGGCCGGGCAGCAC
>NZ_JBEZYY010000040.1:6457-20528 GCF_040638975.1 Amycolatopsis sp. NPDC024027 | reverse complement strand
GTGGGGCCCCCGGGGGCCCGGGGGGGGGGGGCCTGCGGCCCCCCCTTATTCCATTCTGCGGGACCTCCGAGGTCCCGAATGAGTCATTCGCGACCTGGGGGTGAGCTGCGGCCGGCTGGTGCTCGGACATTGTGTTCCCGGACGCCGCCGGGGCGGGAGGCTCAGCCGGCGGCGTCCGGGTGGTCTCAGGGGCGGATGACCTCGGCGATCGCGTCGATGCCGCGGTCCAGCTCCTCGCGGGTGATCACCAGCGGCGGGGCGACGCGCAGGGTGCGCTCGTGCGTCTCCTTGCACAGGACGCCCCGCGCGATCAGCGCTTCCGACGCCGCCCGGCCCGAAGGACCGCCCGGGGCGATGTCGATGCCCGCCCACAGGCCGCGGCCGCGGACCTCCGAGAGCCCCTGCCCGATCAGCTCGTTCAGCCGCGCGTGCAGGTGGGCGCCCAGCTCGGTGGCGCGCTGCTGGAACTCGCCCGTGTTCAACAGGCGAACGACCGCCCGGCCGACCGCGCAGGCCAGCGGGTTGCCGCCGAAGGTCGAGCCGTGCTCGCCCGGCTTCAGCACGCCGAGGACGTCTCGGCGGCCGACCACCGCCGACACCGGCAGGATGCCGCCGCCGAGGGCCTTGCCGAGGGTGTACACGTCCGCGCGGATACCCTCGTGGTCCAGCGCCAGCACCGTGCCGGTGCGGGCCAGCCCGGACTGGATCTCGTCCGCGATCAGCAGCACGCCGTGCTCGTCACAGGCGGCGCGGACGTCGGCGAAGTAGCCCTCCGGCGGCACGATGACGCCGGCCTCGCCCTGCACCGGCTCCAGCAGCACCGCGGCGGTGCGCGGGGTGATCGCGTCGCGCAGCGCGGCCGCGTCGCCGTACTTCACCGTGACGAAGCCCGGCGTGAACGGGCCGAAGTCGGCGCGAGCGGTCTCGTCGGTGGAGAACGACACGATCGTCGTGGTCCGGCCGTGGAAGTTCGAGCCCGCGACGATGATCTCGGCGGTGCCGTCCGGCACCCCCTTGACCCGGTGCGCCCACTTGCGGGCGATCTTGACCGCGGACTCGACGGCCTCGGCGCCGGAGTTCATCGGCAGCACCAGCTCGGTGCCGGTCAGCTCGGCCAGCTCGCGGCAGAACAACCCCAGCTGGTCGTGGTGGAACGCCCGCGACGTCAGCGTGACGCGCCCGAGCTGCTCGACGGCGGCGGCGATCAGGTCCGGGTGGCGGTGACCGAAGTTCAGGGCCGAGTACCCGGAGAGGAAGTCGAGGTAGGACTTGCCCTCGACGTCGGTCACCGAGGCGCCGGCGGCTTCGGCGATCACGACGGGCAGCGGGTGGTAGTTGTGCGTGCTCCATCGCTCGTCGAGCTCGATGAAGCTCGCTGCGGTGGGGGCGGCGGTCTCCCGGCCGGCGAACGTCGTCATGCGTTCAGGTTAGAGGCAGAACACGCAGACTTCAGCCGGGAATCATTGCTTTCACCCGGTGTTCGTTGCGCAATATGCACGTTACACCCCCGAAACAGTGCGCGGCGATGACGAGAGCATGGGTAAGCCGTAACTTACCGTTCGTGGCGACTTACGGAAGCGACCGGCTGGCCGCCCTCGCCGACCCCTCGCGACGCGCGATCTTCGAAGCGCTCCGGGACGGGCCGCGCGCGGTCGGCGAGCTGGCCGCGGACCTGCCGATCAGCCGGCCGGCCGTCTCCCAGCACCTCAAGGTGCTCAAGGAGGCCGGCCTGGTCACCGATCGGGCCGTCGGCACCAAGCGGCTCTACCGGCTCGAACCGGCCGGGATCGCCGCCCTGCGCACCTACCTCGACGGGATGTGGTCGGACGCGCTGAAAGCCTTCGCCGACCTGGCGGAATCCACCTAAGAGGCGCAGTCATGACCTTGGAACCAATCCGCAAGACGATCACCGTCGCCTGTTCGCGCGAGCACGCGTTCAAGACCTACACCGAGGCCTTCGACCAGTGACGAATCGGGCATCTCGCGAGATGCCTCCTCAATCACGCGAGATGCCCCTCTCGACACGCGAGATGCCCGGTTCGTCACTGGCGGATCGACCCGGACCCGGCGCGTCGAGCTGGAGCACCGGAAATTCGAGCGGCACGGCGAAACCGGCGCGAAGGTCCGCGAAGGCGTCTCCGGCGAGGGCGGCCACGGTGCCCTGCTGGAGCTCTTCGCCGGGAAAGCAGCCGCCTGAGGGGGTAGTTTCGCTGGATGGCCAAGAAGGACGACGGAAGCCGGGTCCGGGACGCGCTGCGCGTCGGTGACGAGCTGCCCGACCCGGGCTCGGCCCCGGTCGGGCCCGGCAAGAAGGCCAAGGCCCTCGCCGGGCTCGAGAGCGCGGGAGAGCGGTTGTCCGCGCTGCAGGAGGCGCTCTTCGCCGAGGGGACCGCCGGCAGCAGCCGCCGGGTGCTGCTCGTGCTGCAGGGCATGGACACCTCCGGCAAGGGCGGCACGGTGTCGCACGTGCTCGGCCTGGTGAACCCGATGGGCGTCCGGTACGCGGCGTTCAAGAAGCCCACCCCGGCCGAACTGCGGCACCACTACCTGTGGCGGATCCGCAAGCAGCTGCCCGCGCCCGGCCAGATCGGCGTCTTCGACCGCTCGCACTACGAGGACATCCTGGTCCCGCGGGTGTCCGGCCTGCTCACCGCGGCCGAACGGAAGCGCCGCTACGCCGAGCTCAACGAGTTCGAGGCGGAACTGGCCGAGGCGGGCACCACCGTGGTCAAGGTGTTCCTGCACATCTCGCCGGAGGAGCAGCTCAAGCGGCTCAAGGCCCGGCTCGTCACGCCGGAGAAGCGCTGGAAGTACAACCCGGGCGACCTCGAGGCGCGGTCGCACTGGCCGGCCTACGAGCAGGCCTACGCCGACATCTTCAAGAAGACGTCGACCCCGCACGCGCCCTGGTACGCGGTGCCCGCCGACCACAAGTGGTACCGCAACTGGGCCGTCGCCGAACTGCTCATCGAGACGCTGGCCGACCTGAAGCCGCGGTTCCCCGAGCCGGACTACGACGTCGACGTCGAGCTGGCCAAGCTGAAGGGTGTTGGCGTCCGGTCGTGACCGTCTGGAAGAGTGCGGGCGTGACCGATGTCGACGACCTCCCGTTCCTCCGCAAGCAGGCCCGGACCCAGCGCTTCACCCTCGGCGCGCCGAAGGAGTTCCGGGTCGCCCCGGACGGCTCCCGCGTGCTGTTCCTGCGCGCGGAGTCGGGCACCGACCCCCGGCACAGCCTCTGGGCGGCCGACCTGGCGACCGGTGCCGAGACGAAGCTCGTCGACGCCGCCGAGCTGCTGCCCGGCGAAGAGGAGCTGCCCGCCGAAGAGCGCGCGCGGCGGGAACGGGCCCGGGAGACCGGCGGCGGTGTCGTGCACTACGGCGTCGACGCGGCCTTCACCGTCGCGGTGTTCTCCCTCTCGGGCAAGCTCTACACCCTGGACCTCGTGTCCGGCGAGGTGACGCTGCGCGTCGACGGTTCGGTCATCGACCCGCGGCCCAGCCCGGCCGGCACGCACGTCGCCTACGTCCAGAACCGGCGGCTGCACGTGCTGGAGCTGGCCACCGGCGACGACCGCGTGCTCGTCGAGGAAGAAGGCGAGGACATCGCCTGGGGCCTCGCCGAGTTCATCGCGGCCGAGGAGATGGACCGGACCCGCGGCTACTGGTGGGCCCCCGACGGCCGCGGCATCCTGGCCGAACGCTCCGACCGCGGCCCGGTCCCGCGCTGGACCATCGCCGACCCGGCCAACCCGCAGAACCCGGCCACCGTCGTCGCCTACCCGGCCGCGGGCACCACGAACGCCCTCGTTTCCCTGGCGGTGCTCGGCCTGGACGGCTCGCGCGTCGACGTTGCGCCGGGCGACTGGGAGTACCTGGCCTCGGTGCACTGGTCGGCCGGCGGTGCGCCGCTGCTCGCCGTGCAGCCGCGTGACCAGAAGCGGATGGACGTCCTCGCGCTCGACGTCACCGACGGCTCGACCTCGGTGGTGCACACGGCGACCGACCAGCACTGGATCGACATCGTCGGCGGCGTCCCGGCGTGGACGCCCGACGGGCGGCTGGTCGTCGAGGGCATGGTCGACGGCGACCACCGGCTGTTCGTCGGCGGCGAGGCCGTCACGCCGGCCGGGCTGCAGCTGCGGGCCGTGCTCGACGTCGGCGACGAGATCCTGTTCAGCGCGTCCGAGGCCGACCCGACGCAGATCCACGTCTTCCGGACCGAGGGCTCGTCGGTGCGTCGCCTGTCCACTGTGGACGGGGTGCACCACGGCTCCGGGAACGCGGCGGTCACCGTGCTGTCGTCGTGGAGCCTGGAGCACAGCGGCCCGCGCGTCTCGGTGCTGCGGGACGGCGCGCCGGTCGCGTCGATCGGCTCGTCCACTGTGGACCCGGACATCGTGCCGAACCTGACCTGGCTGACGCTGGGGGAGCGCGGCTTGCGCGCGGCGCTGCTCCTGCCGCGCGGCTACGAGCCGAGCGAGGGCAGGCTGCCGGTGCTGCTCGACCCGTACGGCGGCCCGCACGCCCAGCGCGTCCTGCAGAGCCGCAACGCCTTCCTGACGTCGCAGTGGCTGGCCGACCAGGGTTTCGCGGTGCTCGTCGCGGACGGCCGCGGCACGCCGGGCCGCGGCGCGGTGTGGGAGCGCGAGATCGCCGGGCGCCTCGCCGACGTCACCCTGCAGGACCAGGTCGACGCGCTGCAGGCGGCGGCCGCTCAGTTCGCCGAGCTGGATGTGGAGCGGGTCGCGATCCGGGGCTGGTCCTACGGCGGCTACCTGTCGGCGCTGGCGGTGCTGCGGCGCCCGGACGTCTTCCACGCGGCGGTCGCGGGCGCGCCGGTCACCGACTGGTCGCTGTACGACACGCACTACACCGAGCGGTACCTCGGCAAGCCGCAGGACGAGCCGGAAAGCTATGCGCACAACTCGCTGATCGAGAGCGCGGCCGAGCTGAGCCGGGCGCTGCTGATCGTGCACGGGCTGGCCGACGACAACGTGTTCGTCGCGCACTCGCTGCGGCTGTCGTCGGCGTTGCTGGCGAAGGGCCGCTCCCACGTCTTCCTGCCGCTGGCGGGGGCCACCCACATGACGCCGCAGGCCGAAGAGGTCGCGGAGAACCTGATGCGCACGCAGGTGGACTGGCTGCTGCGTGAACTTTCCGCCGTCGAGAAGGAGACTGCATGAGCCGCTGGGGCCTGACGATCCCGTTGACCGGGGTGCCGCTGACGGCGCACCGCGAACTGGTCGAACAGCTGCCGGACCTGGGCTACACCGACGCGTGGACGGCCGAAACGGCGGGCACCGACGCGTTCACGCCGCTGGCGCTGGCCTCGCAGTGGGCACCGCAGCTGCGGCTGGGCACGGCGATCGTGCCGGTGTACACGCGCGGCCCGGGCCTGCTGGCGATGCAGGCGGCGACGGTGGCGGAACTGGCGCCCGGCCGGTTCGTCCTCGGCATCGGCGCGTCGTCCCCGGTGATCGTCTCCCAGTGGAACGCGGCTTCCTTCGACGAGCCGTTCGCGCGCTCCCGGGACACGCTGCGGTTCCTGCGTTCGGCGCTGGCGGGGGAGAAGGTCAGCGAGAAGTACGAGACGTTCGCGGTGTCGAAGTTCCGGCTGGAGCGGCCCACGGACCCGCCGCCGTCGATCATGCTGGCGGCCCTGCGGCCGGGCATGCTGCGGCTGGCGGCGCGCGAAGCCGACGGCGCGATCACGAACTGGCTGGCGGCTTCGGACGTCCCGAAGGTGCGTTCCGTCGTCGGTCCGGACGTCGAGCTGGCGGCCCGGATCTTCGTCTGCCCGACCGAAGACGCCGAGGCGGCCCGGGGTCTGGGCCGGATGCTGATCTCGAGCTACCTGACGGTGCCGGTGTACGCGGCGTTCCACGAGTGGCTGGGCCGCGGCGAGGCGCTGGCCCCGATGCACGAGGCGTGGGCCGCCGGGGATCGGCAGAAGGCGAACCAGGTGATCCCGGACTCCGTCGTGGACGAGCTGGTGATCCACGGGAGCGTCGAGTCGTGCCGGGAGCAGGTGCAAGCCTATGTGGACAACGGCTTGACGACGCCGATCATCGCGCTGCTGCCGACCGGGGAGGACCCGTTCGAGCAGGTCCGCGGCCTGGCGCCGCGCTGATATTGCGTTGCCGTCCTCCGGGGCCGGGTGTTTCCTGGCCCCGGAGGAGGAAC
Organism: Amycolatopsis sp. NPDC024027; assembly: GCF_040638975.1. NCBI lineage: Bacteria > Bacillati > Actinomycetota > Actinomycetes > Pseudonocardiales > Pseudonocardiaceae > Amycolatopsis > Amycolatopsis sp. NPDC024027. The sequence continues at coordinate 14,342 of NZ_JBEZYY010000040.1, read as the reverse complement.
GGATGCGACGGAAGACGCCGCCGGAGAAGAAGCGGCTCAGCTACCTGAAGGACCGGCGCGACGACTACGGCGAGAACGCCAAGTCGACGCGCAAGAACCTGCCGCGCAGCAAGGCGTTCGCGCGTCGGAGCAACCGCGCGCGGGAAAGCCTCGCTCTGCGGGCGGCGACCGGCGTGCCCGACGAAACCCGTGCCGAGGCGGCCGAGCAGCGACTGCTGCGGAGCCGCCGCCGGGTGAAGCGCAAGTGGGCCGACGTCACCTTGGCCGAATACGTCGAGGGGAAGCTCGAGCGCCGCGCGGGCCGCGAAAACGGCCGGGCGGGGCGGCTCGACGAGGCGCTTGGCCGCGTCCGGCGGCGGATGCGGCGTCCGGACCGCGGCTAAGCGAAGACCGCGGTGGCCAGCGCCAGGCCGAGGGCACCCGAGGTCAGGCCCGCGAGAACGGTGACGACCACGTTCAACACCGCGTACAGCCGCGTCTTCTCCAGGAACAGCCGGACCGTCTCGTAGCCGAACGTCGAGAACGTCGTCAGGCCGCCGCAGAAGCCCACCGCCACCAGCGCGCGCACCGACGACGGCTCCGCGCCGTGCAGGAGCCAGCCGCTCAGGAACCCCAGGATGAACGAGCCCGCGATGTTCACCGTCAGCGTCCCGAAGGGGAACGGCGAGTCGCGCCACTGCTGGACCTTCCGGTCGGTCAGGTACCGCAGGACCGAGCCCGCCGCGCCGCCCAGGGCCACCAGGACCGGCGTCACTCCGCCCGCCCCCCGTGCCAGTGGTCGTCTTCGCCGAGGTAGATCGTGCGGCGGGTGGGCAGTCCGTCCATCAGCGCCCCTTCCGCACCGCGCGCGTCGCGGCCAGGCCGGCCGCGACCGCCGTCAGGCACAGCACCACCGACGCGGCCAGGTACGCCAAGGATCCCACGAGCCGCCCGGTCGTCGCGGCGTCGAGGGTGTCGGTCACGAACGTGGAGAACGTCGTGAAGCCGCCGAGGATCCCGACGCCGAGGAACGGCCGGAGCAGGTGGTGAGGGCGCGCGGTGGTCGTCAGGACCGCCATCAGGACGCCGATGAGCAGGCAGCCGAGCACGTTGGTGAGCAGCGTGGCGACGGCGAACTCGCCGCGCGCGTGCGGGATCGCCACCGACAGGCCGTAGCGGGCGAGACTGCCGAGGGCGCCGCCGGCGGCGATGGCCGACAGGACATCCCACCGGGGCACGCTGATCACCTCCTCGCGGTGAACCTACTCCCGATGGCCGACGCGTCACCGCCACCCGGTCGAGCATGCTGGACGGGGATGACAGGCAGCCGTCGATCGCCGTACTGTTGCGCAGCGTAGGCAAGGCAACCCTAAGGAAGGCGGGCACATGCGGGCAGACGGGCTGGCCGGTGGCGAAGGTGGCGCGGACCGGCTCGGCGAGCTGATCCCGGTGGCCCTGCGCGGAATGGCGGCGGGCGTGGCCGAGCGCGGCGGCCCGGTCCCGGCGGGCGGCCCGGCCGCGGTGGCGGCGGCACTGGTGGCGGAGCGTGGCGAGCCGGGGCCGGCGGTGGCCGGCGCGGCCGAGCCGGGGGGCGGGGATTTCGGGGGCGCGGGGCTGCACCGGGCCGCACCCGCACCCGCTCCCGAGGGTGGGGAGCGGGGCCGCGCGGATTTCGGGCCCGAGGGGGCGCACCGGGCCGCACCCGCACTCGCCGCCGGGAACGGGGCCCTGCCCCGCCGGGGTGTCGGCGCCGAAGCCGCGCTCGAACAACTCAGCCGCCTGCTCGCCGCCGGCTCCGCTGATCCCGCCGATCCCGCCTGTGCCGCCCACCTGCACTGCCCGCCCCTCGCCGTGTCCGTCGCCGCCGATGTCGTCGCCAGTGCGCTCAACCCCTCCATGGACTCGTGGGACCAAGCGCCCGTCGCCAGCGAACTCGAACGGGAATTCACCACCGGGATCGCCCGGTTGTGCTACCCCGGCGCTGCCCGGCCCGACGCCGTCGTGACCACCGGCGGGACCGAATCCAACCTCCTCGGCCTGCTCCTCGCCCGCGAAAACGGCGTCCTCCAGCCCGTCTGCGGGGCCAACGCCCACCACAGCGTCGCCCGCGCCGCCTGGCTGCTCGGCCTGCCCGCCCCGATCGTCGTCCCGTGCGAAGGCGACCGCCTGCTCCCCGATGCGCTCGACAAGATCCTCACCCCGGGCTGCGTCGTCGTCGCCACCGCCGGGACCACCAACACCGGCACCCTCGACCCCTTGCCCGAAATCGCCGCGATCTGCCGCCGGCACGAGGCCCGGCTGCACGTCGACGCGGCCTACGGCGGCATGGCCCTGTGCAGCGAACCGCTCAAGACCAAACTCGACGGGCTCGACCTCGCCGACTCCGTCGCGCTCGACCTGCACAAGTTCGGCTGGCAACCGGTCGCCGCCGGGCTCTTCGCCGCCCGCGAAGCCGCCGATCTCGGCGCGCTCACCGTCCGCGCCGAGTACCTCAACGCCGACGACGACACCGAAGCCGGCCTGCCGGACCTGCTCGGCCGCTCCATCCGGACGTCGCGGCGGCCGGACGCCTTCCGGATGGCCGTCACCGTGCACGCGCTCGGCACCGACGGCCTCGGCGCGCTCGTCGAACGCTGCTGCGCCACCGCCACCGAGCTCGCCCGGCGCGTCGAGGACCACCCGGGCCTGCGCCTGTGGGGCCCGCCCGAACTGTCCACCGTGGTCCTGCGGCCGGTCGTCGCCGACGAGGCGGGCGGCGACGAGCTCGTCGCGCGCGTCCGCCGCGCGCTCCTCGAAGCGGGCACCGCCGTCATCGGCCGGGCCGCGCTGCCGACCGGGCCCGGCGGGGCGAACCAGCTGTGGCTCAAGCTGACACTGCTGCACCCGCACACCACCGCCGCCGACTACCTCCCGCTGCTCGACCGGATCGCCGCCACAGCCGGCGCCGAGCTCGTGGCCGGCCGGGAAAGCCCGGTCGCTTCGTGAGGCGCCACCACCTCGCCGGCATCGGGATCGGGCCGTTCAACCTCTCGCTCGCGGCGCTGGCCGCCGGAGTCGACGGCCTCGACGCCGTCTTCTTCGACGCCCGCCCGGAGTTCCGCTGGCACCCCGGCCTGCTCGTCGAGGGCGCGACGCTGCAGGTGCCGTTCCTGGCCGACCTGGTGACGCTGGTCGATCCGACGAACCCGTTCTCCTTCCTCAACTACCTGCGCGACCGCGGCCGCCTGCTGCCGTTCTACTTCGCCGAGCGGTTCCACCCGCTTCGCGTGGAGTACGACGACTACGGCCGCTGGGCCGCCACGCGGCTGCCTTCGTGCCACTTCGGCCACGAAGTGACCGGCATCCGCTGGACCGGTGACGCCTTCGAACTCACGATCGCCGGGACCGGACCGGTGCTCGCGGACCACGTCGTGCTCGGCGTCGGCTCGGTGCCGTCGGTGCCGGCGCCCCTGCGGGACGTCGTCGCCGATCCCGGCGTCCTGGCGCTGCACTCGGCCGACTACCTGACGCACCGGGACGAACTCCTCGCGGCGGACAGCGTCACGGTCGTCGGTTCCGGGCAGTCGGGCGCCGAAGTGGTGCTCGACCTGCTCCGGTCGAGATCCACTGTGGACGGACTGCGCTGGCTCGCCCGGACGCCCGCGTTCGCGCCGATGGAGTATTCGAAACTCGGGCTCGAGCAGTTCACGCCGGACTACACCGCGTACTTCCGCCGCCTGCCCGAAGCGGTCCGCGACCGGCTGCTGCCCACGCAATGGCAGCTCTACAAGGGCATCGACGCCGAAACGATCGGCGCGATCCACGACGAGCTGTACCGCCGCAGCATCACCGGGCCGCCGGGGGCCGTGCTGACCCCCGGCGTCGAAGTCGTCTCCGCGTCCACAGTGGACGGCGCGATCGAGCTCGGCGTCCGGCACGCGCAGCAGGACCGCGGGGCCACCCTGCGCACCGCCGCCGTCGTCGCGGCCACCGGGTACGCGGAGGCACCGGCCGGGCCGCTGCTGGCCGGGCTCGGCGACGCCGTCCGCCGCGACCGGCGGGGCCGCCTGGAAGTCGGCGCGGACTACCGCGTCGCGCTCGACGTGCCCGGGGCGCTGTTCGTGCAGAACGCCGAACGGCACACGCACGGGCCCGGCGCCCCCGACCTCGGTCTCGGCGCGTGGCGGGCGGCCGTGATCCTCAACGCCGTGTGCGGCAAGACCGTGCACGAGCTACCCGACCGCACCGCGTTCACCACGTTCGGCCTGGAGGACAAGTGACCCTGGATGAGGCGGCCGCCTGGCGCGCGGCCGGCGCCCTGATCACGCACAAGATGCTCGGCGAGCTGTCCTACGAGCACATGCTGGAGCCGGTCGGCGACGGCGAGGAGTACCGGCTGGAGCTGCCCGGCGCCGGCTACACGTTCCGGGCCCGGCGGGGCGCGTTCGACGCCTGGACGGTCGAACCCGGCAGCGCGCACCGGAACGGCGAGCCGGTCACCGACCCGCGCACGCTCGTCGTGGACGCCCGCGAAGTCCTGGGCCTGAGCGGGCTGCGGCTGGCCGACGTGCTCGCCGAGCTGACCTCGACGATCGCCAACGAGGCCGCCCGCCTGCGGCGCGCCCCGACCGCGGCCGAGCTGTCCACGATGGACTACGACGTCGCGGACGGGCACCTCACCGGCCACCCGCGGCTCGTGCTCAACAAGGGGCGCGTCGGGTTCTCCGCCCGCGACCGGGCCCGGTACGCGCCCGAGGCGGGCGCGGACGTCCGGCTGCGCTGGTTCGCCGTCCACCCGGACCACGCCGAGTTCCGCTGCGTCGGCGAGCTGAGCCGGGACACCCTGCTGGCCGCCGAACTCGGCGAGCTGCGCGAAGAGTTCGCCGCGAAGGCACCCGAGGACTACGTCTGGGTGCCCGTGCACCCGTGGCAGGCCGACGAAATCCTCGGCACGCTCTACGCCGCCGAGCTCGCCACCGGCGTGGTGATCGACCTGGGGGAGAGCGCCGACGCCTACCGCCCGCACCAGACGGTCCGGACCCTGGCCAACGTGAGCACCCCCGGCCGCCACGACGTCAAGACGGCCGTGTCCGTGCGGAACACGCTGGTCTACCGCGGGCTCAACTCCGCGGCCACGCTCGCCGGGCCGTCGGTGACGACGTGGCTGCGCCGGATCAGCGCGGCGGACCCGCTGCTGACGGAGGAGTACCGGTTCGGGCTGCTCGGCGAAGTGGCGAGCGTGTCGGTGCAGCACCCGCTGTTCGGGCACCTCGAGGAACTGCCGTACCGGTTCCACGAAACCCTGGGCGCGCTGTGGCGCGAGCCCATCCGGCTCGCGGCGGGCGAGCGCGCGATTTCGTTCGCCGCCTTGCCGTACCGCGGCCCCGACGGCGTCTCGATGCTCTCGCACCTGATCGGCGGCGGGGACGCCACGAGCTGGCTGACGCGGCTGTTCGATCTGCTGCTCACGCCGTTGCTGCAGTGGCTGCTGCGCCACGGCGTCGGGTTCTGCCCGCACGGCCAGAACCTCGTCCTGGTCGTTGACCCGGCCGGGGTCCCGCAGCGGGTGCTGATCAAGGACTTCGCGCAGGGTGTCGACCTGCTCGACGAGCAGCTGGAGAGCTACGAGTCGCTGCCGCCCGAGGCGGCGGCGGACATGCTGCGCTGGCCCGCGCACCTGCTGGCCCAGTCGCTGTTCAGCTCGGTGTTCTCCGGCCAGTTCCGGTTCTGGGCCGAGGTCCTGCTCGACGAGCTGGGCCTGCCGCGGGCGGCGTTCTGGGCGCCGGTCCGGGAGATCGCCGGCCGCTACCGGGACGAGAACCCGGACGTGGCCGCGCGGTTCGACGCGTGCCGCCTGTTCGCCCCGGACGTCGAGCGCGTGACGCTCAACCGGGAGCACTTCGCCGGGCAGGGCTTCGACAAGGTGGAGCGCGACGACGAATTCGACGTCCGCTGGGGCCGGGTGCCGAACCCGCTGCACGCCCCGGATCCGGGTGGCGCCTGGTGACGGCGTTCGCGCGGCCGGCCGGCCCGCGGTCACTGGCCGCCCGGCGCGCGGCGGCCACGGCGGGCGAAGCGGTGCTGCGCGGCGTGCTCGCCGAGGACGGCGCCCGGCTGCTCCTGCTGGTGCCCGACCCGCACGCCCGGTTCGCCGCGGTGGAGCTCGGCGCGCCGTTCGCGCCCGAGGTCCTCGAAGACGGCTACGGCATCTGCAGCTACGTGTTCGCGTGGACGCCGTCGCGCGATCCGCTGCCGGCGTCCGGCGTGCTGGGCGGGTACCTCGAGGGCTTCGGCGACGTGCGGGTGCGGCCGGACGCGGCTTCGGCGATCCCGCTGGGTGACCGGACGTGGGCGGTGGTGGGCGACGCCGAGTGGCCGTCCGGGGCCGCCGCGGAGCTGGCGCCGCGCGAGGTGCTGCGCGGGCAGCTCGCGGCGTTGGAGGGCCTGGGCCTGGTGCCTTCGGTGGGCATCGAGCACGAGGTCGTGTTCCGCGACTCCGGCGGCGCGCCGCTCACGGCGCACGGCGTCGACTACGCCCTCGGCGGCACGGAACGCCTGGCGCCGCTGCTGCGCGACCTGCGGACGGACCTGGCCGACGCCGGGCTCGGCGTCGAGTCCGCGCGCGCCGAGTGCCATCCGGGGCAGTACGAGATCGTGCTGCGCCACCGCGACGCACTGGCCGCCTGTGACGACGTCCTGCTGCAGCAGCTGATCGTGCGCCGGGCGGCCGCGCGGCACGGCGTCACCGCGGACTACCTGGCGGCGCCGGAGCCGGGGCAGGGGAATTCCGGGCACGTGCACCTGTCGCTGTCCGCTGTGGACGGCTCGGAGCCGGATCTGCTGGGCGGGTTCCTGGCCGGTGTGCTCCGCGACGCTCGCGCGTTGACGGCGGTGTGGGCGCCGACGTGGAACTCCTACGTCCGGTTGCGGACGGCGCCGTTTTCTCCGCGTGAGGTGCGCTGGGGGCACGATGACCGGACGGCGTCCGTGCGCGTGGCCGGGTCGTCGGCGAACCGCCGCCTGGAGTTCCGCTTCGCCGGTGCGGACGCCCAGCCGCACCTGGTGGTCGCGGCGTTGCTGGCGGCGGGGCGGTTCGGGTTGGAGGAAGGGCTGACGCCACCGGAGCCGGGGGTTCTCGCCGGGACGCTGGCGGGTTCGCCGTGGGAAGCGTTGTCGCTGCTGGAGCGGACGGGGGAGCTGTTGGGGGCGGAGGTCGCGGCGCAGCTTTCTGCTTTGCTGACTGAGGAGATCGAGTCCGGGCTGGCGGCGGTGACCGATTGGCAGCGGCGCCGTGGCGCCCTCCGTTCGTGATTCGCCCACCGCGGTGGGCGTAACGACGGTGTTCTCGAGGGCGACTCCTGCGGGCGTACCGCGCTGACGGACCGCTGGGAGCCGCGTTGCCGAAAGAAGGCTTGTTCACCAGGATCGGGGCCATCGCCGCAGTCGTCGCCCTGGTGCCGGCCTACCTGGCCGTCGCGGGTGAGAAGGACTGGTGGCCGTTCCCGCCGCCCGTTGCGGGCGTGGCGCGGCCTGCCGCCTCCGGCGCCGCACCCGGTGGACCGGCCCGGTCCGCCCCGGCTCCGGAGGACTCCGCGACCGAGCTGGCCGGCTTTGTCGTCGGGTACTACCGCTCGATGCCGGACACCGCGGCGGGGTGGCCGCTGATCGGGCCGAGCCTGCGTGGGCGCGGGCGGGCGAGCGGTGGTTGAACGGCACGTGCTCACGGTGATCCACTATGACGGTGGGCTTCGCATCGATGCCGATGAATACCTTGGGCGGGGATGATGGTTGTCCCGAAGAGCCTTTGTTTCCGGCACCTTGGAGGGCTTTCTGGTTTCCGCCACCCCGAAGCCTGATTGTGACTACGGCCGGGGTGCCGCCGTTGGTGGGCGTGGAGGAGGCGCTAAGCCCGCGCTGCCCCCGGCGA
>NZ_JBEZYY010000040.1:0-6447 GCF_040638975.1 Amycolatopsis sp. NPDC024027 | reverse complement strand
ACTTGGTCGGTGTTTGTGTTTTCCCCACCCCCAATTCTTTTTGTTGCCTCGGGCCGCCCCGTCCTTGTCAAGGCGGGAAAGCGTGCCTTGACACGGCGTCGCCGGCCGTGTTCTGGCTTCGGATCGGGGTTGCGGGGGGCCTGGGTGCCGTTGGGGTCGGCTTTTGCGTGCTGCTTCCGCGCCGTCGGATTTTGAATTTTTACGCTGGGCGGATGTTCTGGTTGATGTGGAAGGTGTTCTGGGGGTCGTACCTTCGCTTCACGGCTGCCAGGCGGTCGTAGTTGTGCCCGTAGGACGCTTTCACGCGGTCCTGGCCCTCCTCCATCATGAAGTTGACGTACGCCCCGCCCGCCGACGTCGGGTGCAGTTCCTCCCAGTAGTCGCGTGTCCACTGGGAAATGGCCTCCGCCTTCTCCGGGGCGGGGTCGACGCCGACGATCACGCCCGACCAGCCGCCCGAGCGGTGGGGGAACGCCGTCGCGTCCGGGGCGATGCGGCTTGCCGCGCCGTCGATCGGGTACAGGTGCATCGAGGAATGCATCGTCGGGAGTTCCGCGCCGTGCTTGAGGTGGATGGCGATCGCCTCGTCGGAGATCTCGTGGAACACGTCCGCGCGCCAGTACCACTGCAAGCCGGCCGGGTACAGCGCGTCGAACGCGCCCTGCAACGCCGTGTACGGCATGTCCTGCAAGCCGACCAGCAGCGGCGAGCCGAACGAACGGACCGGTTCCAGCACTTCCTCCGCCTTGTCGTGCGATCCCGTGTAACACCAGACGATTCCGCACGCCTTGCGGCCCCACAGCTGCTCCGGGAACGGCGGTGCGGGCGGCACCGTCAGCAGGCCGAACCAGCCGTTCAGCTCTTCGGGCAGCGACGGCAACAGCTCGCGGTACCAGCGCAGCACGTCCGGGGTGTCGGCCAGGTCGTACAGCACCGGGCCGCCGATGATCACGCCGTGCTCGCCGATGTCGTGGCAGCGGAAGGTGAACGACGTGACGACGCCGAAGTTGCCGCCGCCGCCGCGCAGGGCCCAGAACAGGTCCGCGTGCTCGGACTCCGACGCGTGCACGAAGGCGCCGTCGGCGAGGACGACGTCCGCGCCGAGCAGGTTGTCCACCGTCAGGCCGAAGCGGCGGGCCAGGTAGCCGATGCCGCCGCCGAGGGTCAGGCCCGCGACTCCGGTGGACGCGACGATGCCGGACGGGGTCGCCATGCCGAACGCGACCGTGGCGTGGTCGACGTCGCCCCAGGTGCAGCCGGCGTCGGCGCGGACCGTGTGGTGCACGGGGTCCACGGTGGTGCTGCGCAGCCGCGACAGGTCGATCACCAGGGCGCCGTCGGCGACGCCGAGGCCGCCCGCGTTGTGGCCGCCGCCGCGCACCGCGAGGTCCAGGCCCTGGGCACGGCCGTAGCGGACGCAGGCGACGACGTCGGCGGCGTCGCGGCAGTACGCGATCGCCGCGGGGCGTTTGTCGATCATGGCGTTGTAGACGGCGCGAGCCCCGTCGTAGCCGGGGTCGGCCGGGGTGACGAGGTCGCCGCGCAGCGTGGCGGCCAGTTCCTCGTGCGGCAAGGCGGTGGTGGTCATGGTGGGTTCCCTCTCGGATTTGCGGTACCGGAGGGAACGTAGGCAGCCGGCGTTCGCGCAGCGTTCGGTCCGTTCGTCCCGGTCAGGACGGAGCCGCCACGCCCAGGTCCGCCTCCGCGCGTAGCCGCAGGGCGGTGCTGCCCTGGGTGCGGGCCAGGTCCGCGGCCGCCCGCAGGCGGGGGACCGGGTCGGCGTCGTGCGCCGCCCGCAGCCGCAGGACCTCCGGCAGCCACCAGCGGTCGTCGCGGGCCTCGCCGGCCGCCAGCGCGGCGTCCAGCGTCGCCCGGGCCGCCTCCGGGGCCGACAGCTCGGCGACCAGCGACAGCCAGTACGGCATCCGGGCAAACGCCCCCTCCGCCTTGAGGTTCGCGACGCCCTCCTGCGCCGCGGCCAGCCCGGCCGCGCCGCCGCGGACCCAGCCGCCCAGGACCAGCGCCCACTCGCGGTAGTACGCGAAGCCGTACCGGTCGCACAGTGCCGTCAGCTCGGCCACCGCCGTCCCGAGTGCCCGGCGGTCGCGGCGCATCTGGTGGGTGATCCCGGCGTACGCCAGCGCGATGGCCAGGCTGTACGGGTGGTCGATCCGGCGGGCGAGGGCGATCGCCCCGGCGCCGCACGCCACGGCCGCGTCCTCGTGCCCGAGCAGCCAGTGGGCGTGGGCCGCCCAGGCCGGTCCGTGGACGTCCGGGCGGGTGCCGATCGGCCACGACGACGCGCCGCGCGTGCGTTCGGCGCCCAGGTCGAAGTGCCGCAGCGCCTCGGCCGGGTCGTGCCCGAGACTCAGCGACGAACCCGCGACGATGAAGTGCGCCGACCCGCCCTGCGCGGCGCTCGTGCCCGGCGTCAGGAGCCCGAGGGCGCGTTCGGCCGCCTCGTGGGCCTGGACGGTCCGGCCCTGGACGAACCGTGACGACCACAGCTCCAGCAGCGCGGTGAGCGCGGCCTCCTCGTCGCCCAGCGATTCGGCGAGCGCGAGCGAACGCTCGAGGGTGTGCTGCAGCTCGGGGGACGAGTAGCCCTGGTGAGCGTTGAGGGGACCGGCGAGCGCTTCGAGGACGGCCAGCTCGTCCCGGTCGCGGTTGCCGCTCGCCGGGCGGGCGCGGACGAGGTCCAGGGCTTCCCGCAGCAGCCGGATCGCTTCGGCGTGGGCGAACGTGCTCGCGGCGACGGCGGCCGCCCGCCGGTAGTGGGCGACGGCGCGGTCCGGGCGGCCGCCGCGGGCGTACTGCTCGGCCAGCTGCGCCGCCACGACGTCGGTGTCCCCGGCGTGCAGCAGCTCCAGGCCCTGGGCCAGCCGCCGGTGCAGCAGCCACCGCCGGGGCGGGCTGACCTGCTGGTAGGCGGTCTCGCGCAGCAGGTCGTGGGTGAAGTCGTAGCTGCCGCCGGACTCACGCACGAGCCGGCGGCGCCACAGCTCGTCGACGGCGTCGACGACGGTGTCCGCGTCCAGGTCGCTGGCCTCGGTGAGCAGCTCGAGGGTGACGTCCCGGCCGGCCGCGGCGGCGAGCCCGGCGATCTCGCGGGCGGCCGGGCCCGGTTGCTCCAGCCGCGTCCTCAGCACGGCGGCCAGCCCCTCGGCGGGCGGGGAATCGTGCGCCCGCAAGGCTTCGACGACGTAGAGCGGATAGCCGCCGGTGGCCGCGTGCAGCAGGTCGCGGTCCGAAGTGGACAGTGGGCGCCCGGCGACCGCTTCGCCGAGGCGGGCCGTGCCGGCGGCGTCGAACGGGCGCAGCGGCAGCTCGGTCAGCCTGCCGTCGTCGCGCAGCTGGGCCGTCCAGGCCGCGCCGGCCGGACCGGGATCGCCGTCGCGCAGGGTCGCGGCGACCAGCAGCGGCGCGTCCGGCAGCAGGCCGAGGCAGAAGGTGAGGAACGCGCCCGTCTCCTGGTCGCACCACTGCGCGTTGTCGAGCACCAGCAGGACGGGCCGCCCGCCGGCGGTGAGCGCCCGGGCCAGTCCCTCGAAGAACCGCAGGCGCTGCCAGGCTTCGACGGCCACGTGCCCGCCGCCGGCCGTCCGGGCGGCCGGCAGCAGCCGGTCGACTTCGGCGCGCCACACCGGGTCCAGCGACGCCGCCGCCTTCTGCACGGCCGGGGTGCGCAGCCAGTCGGCCACCGGCGCCAGCGGGAGCCGTCCCGGCGTGCCGAAGCACCGGCCGGCGGCCACGACCGCGCCCTCGGCGCGCGCCGCGCCGGCGAGCTCGCTCACCAGCCGGGTCTTGCCGACCCCGGCGTCGCCGCGCACGAGGACGAGCCCGGCGCGGCCCGCCGCGGCCGTCCGCCAGAGCTCGCCGAGCCGGGCCAGCTCCGTGGCGCGGCCGACGAGTCCGGGTGCGGCCGGTCGCCGGGGCTCGGGGTCCGGCCGGGCCAGCAGCCGCCGCAGCGCCGCGCGCGTCGGCTCGCCCGGGACGACGCCGAGCTCGCGCTCGAGCACCGACGCACACCGGTGGTAGGTGCTCACCGCGCCCGCCCGGTCCCCGGCCTCGGCCTGCAGCCCCATCAGCGTCCGGTAGCCGGTCTCTTCGAGGGGGCGCAGCGCGATCCGGCGGCGGGCCGCGGCGAGCGCGGTGGCGGGGTCGCCCGACGGTGTCCGGCCGATCAGGTCGCACAGTTCGACGCACTGGCGTTCGAGTTCGGCGCGGGCGGCCAGGACCCAGTCGTCGGCCAGGCCGGGCAGCAGGTCGCCGCGGTAGGCCGCCAGCGCGGCCCGGGCGTGGCCGACGGCTTCACCGGGGTCCCCGGCGGCCAGCGCGGCCCGGTGGGCGACGGCGAACTCCCGGACGTCCACGCGGCTCGACGGCGAGTCCCGCCAGCACAGGTCCTGCCCGGTGACGGTCAGCGGGGGCGGGTCGCCCAGCACGCGGCGCAGCTGGTGCAGCTCGCGGCGGAGGTTGGTCAGCGCCTGCGCGTCGGTGGAATCCGGCCAGAACAGCCCGGCGAGCAGGCGCCGGGGCTGCGCGCGGCCGGCGTGCAGGACGAGGTGGGCCACGAGCGCGACCGACCGCGGCGACCGCGTCAGCACGGCGCCGGACTCGTCGTCGGCGATCACCTGCTCGCCCAGCAGTGCGACGCGCAGCACCCGGACACGCTAGCCCCTCGGCGGGGCTGTGCGCGGATCTTCACCGGCCGGGGGTTGCGCCCGGACCCCGGGGTGCGCAGGCTCGACGTCGTGAGCGAGCACGAGTACGACCTCATCGTCATCGGTTCGGGCCCCGGCGGGCAGAAGGCCGCGATCGCCGCGGCGAAGCTCGGCAAGAAGGTGGCGGTCATCGACCGGCACGACATGGTCGGCGGGGTGTGCGTCAACACCGGCACGATCCCGTCCAAGACGCTGCGTGAAGCCGTGCTCTACCTGACCGGCATGAACCAGCGCGAGCTCTACGGCGCGAGCTACCGCGTCAAGCACGACATCACCATCGCCGACCTGCTCGCCCGCACCCAGCACGTCGTCGGGCGCGAGGTCCAGGTCGTGCGCGCGCAGCTGATGCGCAACCACATCGACCTGGTCGACGGCACCGCCTCCTTCTTCGACCCGCACACCGTGCTGGTCGACGGCCGGCACCGCGGCGACCGGCGGACGCTGTCGGGCGACCACGTCGTGATCGCCACCGGCACCCGGCCCGCGCGGCCGAAGCAGGTCGACTTCGACGCCGCCCGGGTGCTCGACTCCGACGAGATCCTGCGGCTCGAGCAGATCCCGTCGTCGCTGGTCGTGGTGGGCGCCGGGGTGATCGGGATCGAATACGCGTCGATGTTCGCCGCACTCGGCTCGCGGGTCACCGTGGTCGAGCAGCGCGAGCACATGCTGGACTTCTGCGACCCGGAGATCGTCGAGTCGCTCAAGTTCCAGCTGCGCGACCTCGGCGTCACGTTCCGCTTCGGCGAGAAGGTCGCGGACGTGGCGGTGTCCGACCACGCGACCATCACGACACTGGTCAGCGGCAAGCGCATCCCGGCCGACGGCGTCATGTACTCCGCCGGCCGCCAGGGCATGACCGGCGAGCTCAACCTGGAGGCGGCGGGCCTGGCCGCGGACGAGCGCGGCCGGCTGGTGGTCGACGAGAACTACCGCACCCCGGTGCCGCACATCTACGCGGTCGGCGACGTGATCGGCTTCCCGGCACTGGCGGCGACGTCGATGGACCAGGGCCGGCTCGCGGCGTACCACGCGTTCGGCGAGCCGGCGCACGAGCTCGGCGCGCTGCAGCCGATCGGCATCTACACGATCCCCGAGATCTCCTACGTCGGTGCGACCGAGGCCCAGCTGACGTCGTCGTCGGTGCCGTACGAGGTCGGCATCGCGCGGTACCGCGAGCTGGCGCGCGGCCAGATCACCGGCGACAGCTACGGGATGCTGAAGCTGCTGGTGTCCACGACGGACCGCAAGCTCCTCGGCGTCCACGTGTTCGGCACGGGCGCGACGGACCTGGTCCACATCGGACAGGCGGTGATGGGCTGCGGCGGCACGGTCGACTACCTGGTGGACGCGGTGTTCAACTACCCGACGCTGTCGGAGGCGTACAAGGTGGCGGCGCTGGACGCGACCAACAAGATCCGGGCGCTGGAACGCTTCACGTCCTGACGGTCGCGGAGTGCTCCGGACTGCTCGCCGACGCCGGTTGCCGCGAATGACTCATTCGGGACGTCGGAGGCCCCGAATGAGTCATTCGCGACCACGCGCGGGGTCGGCGATTCGCGCCCTCGCCGACTGTGAAAGCAGGCCCCGCCGGGAAGCACTCCCGGCGGGCTCGTCCCTTGTGGTCGGCCGGGGAGCTGCCGGCAAGTGTCGGGGGGGGGGAAAGAGGGGGCTGGGGGGGGGGCACAGGAGCAATAGACTCGCCGGGGGGGGGGGCGGGGGCCGC
>NZ_JBEZYY010000039.1:17073-46598 GCF_040638975.1 Amycolatopsis sp. NPDC024027 | reverse complement strand
CCGGCGGTGGGCCACGGAAGCCGGGGGCGGGCGGCGCCGGCCCGGGCGGGCGCCGGCGGAAGCTGTGCGGCGGGGGCGGCCGTGGGCCGCGGAAGCTGAGGGCGGGCGGCGAGTCCCGGCGATGGAGGCTGTGGGGTGGGGCCGGCGGTGGGCTGCGGAAGCGGGGGGCGGGCGGCGCCGGCCTGGGCGGGCGCCGGCGGAAGCTGTGCGGCGGGGCCGGGCACGGGTGGCCGGAGCTGGGTGGTGGCGGCGAGACCCGGCGAGGGAAGCTGAGCGGCCGGGCCGGCCGCGGGCCGCGGAAGCCGGGTGGCGACGGCGGGACCCGGCCTCGGCGAGCGTAGCTGTGCTGCGGGGGCGGCCGTGGGCCGCGGAAGCTGAGGGCGGGCGGCGAGTCCCGGCGGCGGAAGCTGTGAGGTAGGGCCGGCGGTGGGCCGCGGCAGCCAGGAGCGGATCGCGCCGGCCCGGGCGCGCGCCGGCGGCCGGAGCCGGGTGCCGGCCGGGCTCGCGGGGTGCCGGCCGTGCCGTGGGCGGGTCACGCTCGCCTCCTCCTTCACCATCGGGACGCCCCCAGGTCCCGCGAAACCGCCCGCGCCGCGTCGCGGACGTGGCCCAGCAGCCGGACGCTCGGGCTGCCGTCCGGCTCGCAGATCCGCTCCACCGCGCCGGACACCCCGAGCGCGCCGACCACGATGCCGCCGTGGCCGCGGATCGGGGCCGCGATGCCGGCCTCGCCCGAGATCATCTCGCCGTTCTCCGCGGCCCAGCCCGCCTCGCGGACCTTGGCGCACGCGCGCTTGATCGCGGTCTGGGTGACCAGGGTCCGGCGGGTGTAGGCCTCCGGTTCGCCGGTGCGCAACGATGCCACGAGAGTCGTGTCGTAGGCCAGCAGGACCTTGCCCAGCGCGGTCGCGTGCAGCGGCAGCAGCGTGCCGACGTCGAGGGTCTGCAGGCTGTCGTCCGGCCGGAACACGTGGTGCACGACCAGCACCCGGCCTTCCAGCGGCGCGCCGATCCGGACCGCCTCGCCGCTGCGCGAGGCCAGGGCGTCGGCCCAGTTGATCGCCCGGGAGCGCAGCTCGTTGACGTCGAGGTAGCTCGTGCCCAGGTGCAGCAGCGCCGCGCCGAGCTGGTACTTGCCCGTGTCGCGGTCCTGCTCGACGAACCCGACGCCCTGCAGCGTGCGCAGGATCCCGTGCGCGGTGCCCTTCGCCAGCTCGAGGGCGTCGGCGATCTCGCCGACGCCCAGACGCCCCGAGCCGCGCGCCAGCAACCGCAGGATCGCGGCGGCGCGCTCGATGGACTGGATCGGACCGGGCACGGCGCGACCCTACTGTACCGATCGTTACCAATCCGACCGGCAGTCACGGCGGAACAGGCCCCCGTTGAGCAAGTTCGCTCCAGTTCGTGTCCGCCTGCTTTCGGCCGGATTGGTAACCTGACCGGCCCAGATTCGACAATGTCGAACATCCACTCCGGCCGTTCGACAATGCCGACCGCCGTCCGTTGACCGGCCTGAAATGCGAACTTAACTTCACTCCACCAGTAGGGGGACAAGGTCCTTTGTGGAGGAAAGCAATGGTGCGAAGCCTCAAGGCCCGCGGACTCGGCGGCGAGATGGCCGCCGAGTTCGTGGGAACGATGATCCTCATCCTGTTCGGGTGTGGCGTGGTGGCGCAGGTGGTCGCCGCGGGCATCGGGGACCACGACAGCATCGCCTGGGCCTGGGGCCTCGGCGTGACGCTCGGTGTTTACGTCGCTTCGCGGATCAGCGGCGCGCACCTGAACCCGGCCGTGACCATCGCCTTGGCGGTGTTCAAGGGCTTCGAGTGGCGCAAGGTCGCCCCCTACGCCCTGGCCCAGACGGCCGGCGCGTTCCTGGCCGCGATGCTGGTGCGGTGGAACTACACCGAGGTCCTCAACGCCAAGGACCCGGGCCTGACGATCAAGACCCAGGGTGTGTTCTCCACCCTTCCGGGTAACGGCACGCTTCCGGTGGGTGACTGGGGTGCCTTCCGCGACCAGATCATCGGCACCGCGATCCTCGTCCTGGTGATCTTCGCCATCACCGACCTCCGCAACACCTCGCCGGGCGCGAACCTGGCCCCGGTCGTCGTCGGCTTCCTCGTCGTCGCCATCGGCATGGCCTGGGGCACGAACGCCGGGTACGCGATCAACCCCGCCCGCGACTTCGGCCCGCGCCTGGCCTCCTGGCTGACCGGCTACGACACGGCGTTCACCGACCAGTACGGCTTCCCGTACTGGTGGATCCCGATCGTGGCGCCGGTCATCGGCGCGGTCATCGGCGGCGCGATCTACAAGTACCTGATCGAGCGGCACCTGCCCGCCGGGGACCCGCTGGACGCCATGCCCGCCAAGGACTTCGAGCCCGCCAACTGAGTAGGAGCACGACCATGCCGGACTTCGTCGGCGCCGTAGACCAGGGCACCACCAGCACCCGCTTCATGATCTTCGACCACGGCGGCAACGAGATCGCCCGCCACCAGCTCGAGCACGAGCAGATCCTGCCCAAGCCGGGCTGGGTCGAGCACGACGCCACCGAGATCTGGGAACGCACCCGCTCGGTCATCGCGACCGCGCTGAACAAGGCGAACCTGACCGTGGGCGACCTGGCCGCGCTCGGCATCACCAACCAGCGCGAGACCACCGTCGTGTGGAACCGCCGCACCGGCCGCCCGTACCACAACGCCATCGTCTGGCAGGACACCCGCACCGACCGGATCGCCTCCGCGCTCGAGCGCGAGGGCAAGGGCGACGTCATCCGCCGCAAGGCCGGCCTGCCGCCCGCCACCTACTTCTCCGGCGGCAAGCTGCAGTGGATCCTCGAGAACGTCGAAGGCGTGCGCGAGGACGCCGAGAAGGGTGACGCGCTTTTCGGCACCACGGACTCGTGGCTGATCTGGAACCTCACCGGCGGCCCGGACGGCGGCGTCCACGTCACCGACCCGACCAACGCCTCCCGCACCATGCTGATGGACCTCGAGACCCTCGACTGGGACGACGAACTGCTGTCGTTCTTCAACGTCCCGCGGCAGATGCTCCCGGCGATCCGGCCCTCGTCGAACCCGGGCTTCGGCACCACCCGCGCCGACGGCCCGCTCGGCGGCGAGGTCGCCATCACCGGCGTCCTCGGCGACCAGCAGGCCGCCACCGTCGGCCAGGTCTGCTTCCGGCCCGGCGAGGCCAAGAACACCTACGGCACCGGCAACTTCCTGCTGCTCAACACCGGCCAGGAGCTCGTCCGCTCGAAGCACGGACTGCTCACGACCCTGTGCTACCAGTTCGGCGACGACAAGCCGGTCTACGCGCTGGAAGGCTCGATCGCGGTCACCGGTTCCGCGGTGCAGTGGCTGCGCGACCAGCTGGGCATCATCAGCGGTGCGTCCCAGAGCGAAAGCCTGGCCCGCCAGGTCGAGGACAACGGCGGCATCTACTTCGTCCCGGCGTTCTCCGGCCTGTTCGCGCCGTACTGGCGTTCGGACGCCCGCGGCGCGATCGTCGGCCTCACCCGCGCCACGACCAACGCTCACCTGGCCCGCGCGACCCTGGAAGCGATCTGCTACCAGACCCGCGACGTCGTCGAGGCGATGCAGAACGACTCCGGCGTGACGCTGGACGTGCTGCGGGTGGACGGCGGCGTCACGGCCAACGAGCTGTGCATGCAGCTGCAGGCGGACATCCTCGGCGTGCCGGTGTCGAAGCCGGTCGTCGCCGAGACCACCGCGCTCGGCGCCGCCTACGCGGCCGGGCTGGCCGTCGGGTTCTGGAAGTCGACCGACGAGCTCGAGCAGAACTGGAACGAGGACAAGCGCTGGACGCCGTCCTGGAGCGACGAACAGCGCGCCGAGGGCTACGCGGGCTGGCAGAAGGCCGTCGGGCGCACGCTCGACTGGGTCGACGTGCAGTGACGATGAGGAGGAACACCGTGACCCCGCTTTCCCCGCAGTACCGCGCGGAAACGTTGCGGAAACTGGTGAACGAAGAGGTCGACGTGCTCGTCGTCGGCGGGGGAGTGACCGGGGCCGGCGTCGCGCTCGACGCCGCGTCCCGGGGGCTGTCGACCGCGCTGGTCGAGGCCCGCGACTTCGCCGCCGGCACGTCCAGCCGGTCGTCCAAGCTGATCCACGGCGGCCTGCGCTACCTGGAGCAGCTGGACTTCAAGCTGGTGCGCGAAGCGCTCAAGGAACGCGGGCTGCTGCTGCAGACGCTGGCCCCGCACCTGGTGCGGCCGGTCAAGTTCCTGGTCCCGCTGCAGCACCGGGTGTGGGAGCGCGGCTACATCGGCGCCGGCGTCACGTTGTACGACACCCTCGGCGGCGCCCGCGCGCTGCCGCGGCACCGGCACCTGTCGAAGCGGGGCGCCTTCAAGGCGGCCCCGGCGCTCGCGGACGACGCGCTGATCGGGGCGATCCAGTACTACGACGCCCAGGTCGACGACGCCCGCCACACGATGACGATCGCGCGGACGGCCGCCGAGCAGGGCGCTTCGGTGCTCACGCGGGCTCGCGTCACTTCGCTGCTTCGCGACGGCGAGCGGGTCGTCGGGGCGAAAGTCGTGGACCGCGAGAGCGGGATCGAATTCGAGATCCGCGCGCGCACCGTGGTCGCCGCGACGGGGGTGTGGAGCGACGACATGGCGGAGGCGGCCGGGATCCCCGCGCCGTTCACCGTCCGCGCGTCGAAGGGCATCCACCTGGTGGTGCCGCGCGAAAAGATCGACCTCGACACCGGGCTGATCCTGCGCACCGAGAAGAGCGTGCTGTTCGTCATCCCGTGGGGACGGCACTGGATCGTCGGCACCACCGACACCGAGTGGGACCTCGACCGCGAGCACCCGGCGGCGAGCCGCGCGGACGTCGACTACGTGCTCGAACACCTCAACGCCGTCCTGCGCACCCCCGTGACGCACGACGACATCGAGGGCGTCTACGCCGGACTCCGCCCGCTGCTGGCGGCGAAGGCGGCCGCGACGACGAAGCTGTCGCGGGAGCACGCGGTGGCGCACCCGGTGCCGGGCCTGGTCATCGTGGCCGGGGGCAAGTACACGACGTACCGGGTGATGGCCGCGGACGCGGTCGACGTCGTGGTCGAGGAGCTCGGCCGCCCGGCGCCGCCGTCGTGGACCGACCGGCTCCCGATCGCCGGCGCCGAGGGCTACCACGAGCTGTGGGCGGACCGGTTCGGCGTGGCCGCGAAGGCGGGGCTGCCGCTGGCCCGCGTCGAGCACCTGCTGCAGCGGTACGGCACGCGGATCTGGAACCTCCTGGAGCTGATCGAGGAGGAGCCGTCGCTCGGGGAGCCGATCACGGAGACGTCGGAGTACCTCCGCGTGGAGGCCGTCTACGCGGTCTCCCACGAGGGCGCGTTGCACCTGGAGGACGTGCTCACGCGGCGGACGCGCATCTCGATCGAGGAGCGTGACCGCGGTGTCGCGGCGGCGCCCGTCGTGGCCGGGCTGATCGCCCCGCTGCTGGGCTGGGACACGCACCGGACCGGCCGCGAGGTGGCCAACTACCTGGCCCGGGTGGAGGCGGAGCGGTCGGCCCAGGAAGCCCCGGACGACGCGGCGGCGAACGCCACCCGCCTCGCGGCCCCGGCGCTGCTGCCGGGCTAAACCGGTCACCGCCGTCGCGCGTGAACACCCCGGAACCGACCTGAAGGGGAGGAACAGGGATGTTCAGAGGTGTTCTCGCGACGGCGGCGGTGGCGCTGGTGCTCACCGCGGTCCCGGCCGGTGCGGACGAACCGGTCGCCCCGGTCGACCTGGGCACGCTGCCCGGGGGACTGACCAGCTACGGGGATTTCGTGTCGAACGACGGAACGGTGTTCGGGATGGCGTTCGACAAGGCGAACAACCCGCGCGGGGCCCGGTGGGACGCGGCCGGCCGGATCACCGAGCTGCCGCCGCAACCGGGCTACACGTCGGTCGTACCCGCCGCGATCACCGAGGACGGGGTGGCGCTCGGGGACTCGATGCTGGCCATTGAGTCCGCCGGGCGGGCGACGCTCTGGGGCGCGTCCGGGGTGCCGGTGGACCTGCCGCCGGTGCCGGGCTACCCGTCTTCCAGCGTGGCCGCGAGCAACGCCCACGGCATCGCCGTCGGGTATTCCTACGGCGCTTCGGCTTCGGACACGGCGGTGAAGTGGGACACGACCCGGGGCACGGTCACGGCCCTCGGCTCCGGCCGCGGCTTCGCGATCAACGACGCGGGGGCGGTCCTCGGTTCGGACCAGGGGGAGTCGAAGTACTGGGACCCGGCTGGCAACCTCGTGCCGTTGGAAGGCGGCGGCACGCCCGCCGACCTCGACAACGCGGGCACGGTCGTCGGCTCGAGCGGCGTCCACGCCGCGAGGTGGGATGCGGCGGGACACCTGACCGTGCTCGACACCACGTGGAAGTCCAGCACGGCGGCGGAGATCGGCGCGGACGGGACGATCTACGGCACCGTGGAGGCGGGGGACGGCATCAGGCACCTGGCCCGCTGGAACACGGCCGGGCAGCTGACCGTGCACCCGAACCCGGACGGCGCGTGGACCCGGTTCACCACCGCGAACGACACGGGCAGCGCGCTCGTGGAAATCGGCGGCGCGGAGTTCGTGTGGGGGCCCGGCGGCGGGCTCACCGCTCTGCGGCCGCTGACGGAGTACGCCTGGTGCGGCGCCGATGACCTCAACGACCGCGGCGCGGTCACGGGCGGCTGCACGGTCCTGAGCCGGAACTTGCACGCCTTGCGGTGGGACCTGCCGTTCATCGGCACCTGGTGAGCACGCCCAGCTCGGTGAGCACGTACCGGGCGTTGGCCGAGATGACCGCGTTCGTGTGCCGGTAGTACGGCAGCTGGATCACGGCCATCGACAGCGCCCGGCCGCGGCCGCGGGCCCAGGTGGCGTCGTCGGGGGCCACGGCGTCGCGGAAGGTGGGCCTGGTCTCCGCGGTCAGCAGGTTCCACGCCGGGATCAAGTCGGCCGCCGGGTCGCCGAGACCCGCGGTCGCCCAGTCGAGGACCCCGGCCAGCCGGTCGTCGCGCAGCAGGAGGTTGCTCGGCATCAGGTCCCCGTGCACCCAGCACGGCGGGCCGGTCCACTGTGGAGCGTCGAGCGCCTCGGACCAGGCGGCGTGCGCCGCGTCGGCGTCGAAGGCCTCGTCGGTGCGGCGCAGCTCCTCGATCGCCCCGCGGGTGGCCGTGTCCACGGTGGACAGCGGTCGCCCGCGGGAGGCCGGGGGGCCGTCCGCCTGGTGGGCCCGCAGCGCGAGGACGAACTCCGCCAGGCCGTGAGCCGCGCGGTCTTCGAAAGCCGGTGAGCCGTCGAGCCAGCCGTGCACCGCCCACGGCCACGGGTACCCCTGGGCGGGTTCGCCGACCGCGACGACGGCCGGGACCGCCACCGGCAGCTCACCGAGGGTGCCGAGGACCCGGCGTTCCTTCGTGATGTCGTCGGCGCCGCCCGCGGTGAGCGGCAGCCGGACGGTCAGCGAGCTGTCCAGGCGGTACACCGCGTTGACCGTGCCGCCGGAGGGCAGGGGAGTGACCGGCAGGTCCGCCCACTCCGGGAACTGGCCGCGCACCAGCCGTCGGACCAGCGCTGTGTCGATGGCGTGCTCGTCGGCGTGCATGCGGCCCATGTGAGCACCGAACCACGCACGTCAACGGGGTTTTCGTGAGCCGGAGCACCCCGGATTGCACGACGATGCATCGCCGTGCATAATCATTCGCATGTCCAAGGTGCTCACTTCCCTGCCCGTCGGCGAGCGTGTCGGTATCGCCTTCTCCGGTGGCCTCGACACTTCCGTAGCGGTCGCGTGGATGCGCGACAAAGGCGCGGTCCCCTGCACCTACACCGCCGACATCGGCCAGTACGACGAGCCCGACATCGATTCGGTGCCCGGGCGCGCCGGCCAGTACGGCGCCGAGATCGCCCGGCTGGTCGACTGCCGGGAAGCACTGGTCGAGGAGGGGCTCGCGGCGCTGACGTGCGGCGCGTTCCACATCCGCACCGGCGGCCGCAGCTACTTCAACACCACCCCGCTCGGCCGCGCGGTCACCGGCACGCTGCTGGTGCGCGCGATGCTCGAGGACGACGTCCAGATCTGGGGCGACGGCTCCACCTACAAGGGCAACGACATCGAGCGGTTCTACCGCTACGGCCTGCTGGCCAACCCCTCCCTGCGCATCTACAAGCCGTGGCTCGACGCGGACTTCGTGACCGAGCTCGGCGGCCGCAAGGAGATGTCCGAGTGGCTGCTCGCGCACGACCTGCCCTACCGCGACAGCACCGAAAAGGCGTACTCGACCGACGCCAACATCTGGGGCGCCACGCACGAGGCCAAGTCGCTGGAGCACCTGGACACCGGCATCGAGATCGTCAAGCCGATCATGGGCGTGGCGTTCTGGGACCCCGAGGTCGAGATCCCGGCCGAGGACGTCACGGTCGGCTTCGAGCAGGGCCGGCCGGTGACGATCAACGGCAAGGAGTTCGCCACCGCCGTCGACCTCGTCCTCGAGGCCAACGCCATCGGCGGCCGGCACGGGCTCGGCATGTCCGACCAGATCGAGAACCGGATCATCGAGGCCAAGAGCCGCGGCATCTACGAGGCACCGGGCATGGCCCTGCTGCACGCGGCCTACGAGCGGCTCGTCAACGCCATCCACAACGAGGACACCCTCGCCAGCTACCACAACCACGGGCGGCAGCTCGGCCGGCTGATGTACGAGGGCCGCTGGCTGGACCCGCAGGCGATGATGCTGCGCGAGTCGCTGCAGCGCTGGGTCGGCACCGCGATCACCGGCGAGGTCACCCTGCGGCTGCGCCGCGGCGAGGACTACTCGATCATCGACACGACCGGCCCGGCGTTCAGCTACCACCCGGACAAGCTGTCGATGGAGCGGACCGAGGACTCGGCGTTCGGCCCGGTCGACCGGATCGGCCAGCTGACCATGCGCAACCTGGACATCGCCGACTCGCGGGCGAAGCTGGAGCAGTACGCGAGCCTCGGCATGGTCGGTGGCTCGAACCCGAAGCTGATCGGCGCCGCCCAGGCCGCGTCGACCGGCCTGATCGGCGCGATGCCCGAGGGCGGCGCGGAGGTGATCGCCTCGCGCGGCAAGACCGACGACGTCGAGCTGCTCGACAACGCCGCGATGGAGTTCGGCACGGACTGATCGCTCACGACCCGAAGGCCACCACGCTCGCCGTGGTGGCCTTCGGTGCGTTTCAGGGGACGAGCACGACCTTGCCGGTCACCGTGCCGGATTCGGCCAGCGCCAGGGCTTTCGCGGCTTCGGCCAGCGGAATCCGGGCAGCCACCTGCGCCTTGAGCTGTCCCTTCACAGCCAGCTCGAAGACCGCGGTCAGGTCTTCGGCCAGGCGGGCGCGGAACCGCGCGAGGTTCCGCTTGCCGCCCCAGACGTTGTAGAAGTGCGCCCGGCGGCGGTTCGGCACCGCGTTCCACCACAGCAGCCGCGCGAGGAGTTTCAGCACGGCGCGCTTCGGGTTGCCCCCGGTGTGCACGGTCGACGCGCTGCCGTAGGCGACCAGGGCGCCGCCCGGGGCGAGCAGGCGGAACGAATCGACGATGCCGGGGCCGCCGACGTGGTCGAAGACGGCGTCGACCCCGCCGGGCGCCAGCGCGCGCACCCGGGCCGGGACGTCGCCGCGGTAGTCCACGGCGGTGGCGCCGAGCGCGGTCACGACGTCGAGGTTGCGAGCCGACGCCGTGCCGATCACCCGGATCCCGGCCGCGCGGGCGAGCTGCACGAGGGTGGTGCCGACGCCGCCGCTCGCGCCGTGGACCAGGATCGTGCCGCCGGTGCGCACCTTCGCCCACCGGTGCAGCATCTGGTACGCCGTGATGCCGTTGACGACGAAGGTTTCCGCCTCGGCGGCGTCCAGGCCGTCGGGCACCGGTACCAGGTCGGCGGCGGGGACGGCGAGGTGGCTGCTCCACCCGCCGATCTTGGTCATGGCGGCCACGCGGCGGCCGATCAGGGCGGGGTCCGCGGCTTCGAGCACCGTGCCGACGACGTCGTAGCCGGGGACGAACGGGAACGGCGGCTGGTCGTAGTACTTGCCGCGCCGCATCTGCTGTTCGGCGAACGAGATTCCGGTGGCCTCGACGCGGATCAGGGCTTCGCCGGCGCCCAGGGGCGGCAGCTCGCGGTGTCCGACGCGCAGGCCGTCCGGTTCGACGAGGCCGGGGAGGACGATCTCGGTGACGTTCAAGGTGGTTCCTTCCAGGGTGTGAGTGACTGGTCAATCACTCGACGGGCGAGAAAAACGGCCCGGGGCGGGCCGGGGTTTCAGTTCTTGCCGGGGTGGCGGATGCCGGCGGACAGCACGGCGGCCCATTCGCCGGCGCGCTCGTCCAGGTCGAGGGTGACGATCAGGTGGCAGAGCTGCCCGTAGGCGATGAACCGCTGCACCTCGTCGTCGGCCGCCCCGGAGCGCGAGCGGGCGAATTCGGTCACCTTGGCCAGCCCGCGGCGGACGGCGTCGGCGATCTCGGGCGTGTCGGCTGCCGACTGGGCGTGCACCTGCAGCATCAGCAGGTTCCGGTCGGCGATCAGTTCCGCGTAGGCGTCGCCCATCTCGTACAGGATCTTCCCCGGGTCGGCGTCCTCGACGCGGGCGGCGCCGTTCGAGAGGGCGTGGACGACGAGTTCGTAGCACCGGTCGAGCGCGGCGACGAACAGGGAAACCTTGCCGGGGAACAACTTGAAGACGTACGCGGGGGAGATGTCGGCCCGGGCGGCCACCGCGCTGATCGGCGTGCTGTGGTAGCCGCCGGCGAACTCGGCGATGGCCGCCTCGATGACGGCGTCCCGCCGGGCGTCGGAGGTGGAGAGCGTGGCACCACGTTTCGTCATGTGAGTGACTGTACACTCACTCTGGCGGCGAGGCAACGGCCGCGTGCCTGGAGGAGCAACCGCAACTCGCGTGATCCGGCCCGGAACTCGCGTGATCCGGGCCTGGAACTCGCGTGTCTTGAAGCAGAACTCGCGTGATTGGCGAGGCTTCTCGCGTGATGGGTGGGGCACCCACGCCGCCCGGGTCAGTTGCTGTTGCCCGGCGGAAGAGACGCTCACCCGCCCGGGCCGGGTTCCCGCTCGTCGGCGACCAGACGGTCACCGTCGTGGTCGGGGCCGACATCCCCGCCGATCCCGCCGCGGGCGGCGCGGTGTCGCGTTTCCTGAGCCGCCGCCACGGGGTCGCCGGAATCCGTCCGGCGGCCCCGTGGCGATGCCGGAATCCGGCGTCCCGGAACTGCCGGGATCCGCCGGAATCGTTTCCCGGCAACGCAATCCTCCCTTGGTAGGTACCGGATCACCGTGCCGGGAGCGGAGTATTCCCTGCCACCACGTCGAATCGTCACCGGCTGGAGGAGTACTTCGTGAAAACCATCTCAAGAGTCCTGTGTGGACTCGCCGCGCTCTCGGTCGCGGTCGTCGGGCTGCAGGCCCCGGCCGCCGCGGCCGCGGCGCGGACCGATCTCGGAATCACCATGCAGGCGCAGCAGAAGGACCAGTGGTGCTGGGACGCCAGCGGTAACACGATCGCCGGCTATTGGGGATACTCCCTGACCCAGACCCGGTTCTGCCAGATCGCGCACAACGAATCCGGCAGCGACTGCGCCAACAACCAGGGCTACCTGTCCGACCAGCAGCGCGTGTTCCGCTACCTCGGCTTCACGAACGTCGGCACGTACAACTCGAGCGGCCAGACGCTTTCCTTCACCGGCGTCAAAACCCAGATCGACGCCGGGAAGCCGGTCGGCACCCGCATCGGCTGGCGCTCCGGAGGTGGCCACATGCACGTGCTCTACGGATACGACAATTCGAGCGGCACCACCCGGGTCGAATACGGCGACCCGTGGCCGAACAACAGCCGCTACAACTCGATGAACTACGACACCTACCGCTCGAACAGCCAGTTCCAGTGGACCCACACGCTGTACGGGATCGAGGGATGAGCATGCTGCGGAAAGTGCTGGGCGTGGCCGTTCTGGCCGGCGCCGTGATGCTCACCACGGACGGCGCCGCGAGCGCGGCGGACGGGCCCGCCGGCGCGCCGACCGCCGCCGACACCGCCGCCATCGGCCAGGTCACGAGCGGCCCGGCCACGCTCGGCCGGCTTGCGTCGACGAAGTTCCCGGGCAGCCACGCGGCGGCCGCGGCGGCGCAGCAGGCCGCCGACCCGCGGACCCAGGTGCCGGTCTACGAGCCGACGGCGGCCTTCGTCGCCGGGAAGTCGGACGTCCCCGCCGCCCTCGCCTACGTCGCGGTCCCGGCGCGGACCGGCGACGGCACCGCCGCCACCGTCTGGGCGGAGCGCCAGGGCGCGGCGTGGGCCGTCGTCAACGTCGCGTCCGGCGACTACGAGCGGCAGTACGCCCAGGCCGCCGCCGGCGGCTACCTCCTGCACGAGCCGCAGGTCAACGCCTGGTACGCGCTGCACGGCGACGTCGTGACGGTCCTGGACGGCTCGGTCACCGGCCTGGCCGCGGGCACGAAGGTGTCCCTCCAGGACTACCGCACGGCGCTGCACGGGCGGTACGCGGACAAGCTGCCGGGCTCGGCCTACGACCGCGACGGCGCGGGCGGTGGCTACGGCGGCCGCGAACGCGCGGTGCCCGCGGCGGACCCCGGCGACGGGCCGGCGCTGCCGTTCGTGCTCGGCGGTGTCCTCGTGCTGGCGGCGGGCGCGGCCGTGGTGCCGCGGCTGCGGCGCCAGTAGGACGGCGAGGGGCACGCCGGCGCGTCCGGCGTGCCCCTTGGCAGCCGATCATGACCAGGTCACAATGCGCCATGCCCGTTTCGCCCGGTGCGCCGCCGGAAGCGGCGCGCCCGGGGTTGAGCGCGTCGGACCTCGCGTTGGTGGAGGCGCTCCAGCGCGACCCACGGGCGCCGTGGACGCGCATCGCCGCCGCCGTCGGCACCGACGCGACCACGGCGGCCCGCCGCTGGGAGCGGCTGCAGGCCGCCGGGCTGGCCTGGCTCACCGCCTACTCCACCCCGCCGACGACCACGGTCGGCTACGTCGACCTCGCCTGCCGGCCGGACGCGCTGAGCGAGCTGACCCGCGAGCTGTGCGGCTGGCCGTCGGTGTTCAGTGTCGAGCGCACGACCAGCCGGTTCGCGTTGTTCCTCGGCCTGGCCGCCCGCGATCTCGACGCGCTGGACGCGCTGGTCACCGGCCGCATCGGCACCCTGCCCGGGGTGCGCGAGGTCCGCTTCGCCGTCGCGACCCGCGTCTACCGGGAGGGCAGCGGCTGGCTGGTGGACGCGCTCGCCCCCGAGCAGCGGGCGGTGCTGGACGACACCGCGGTGCAGGCCCGGCTGGTCGTGCCGCAGCAGTGGAACGACCGGGGCCTGCGCGCGCTGGTGGAGTCGCTGGGCGAGGACGGGCGGCGCAGCTACGCGGTGCTGGCCCGTGACTGCGGGATGAGCGAGTCGGCGGTGCGGCGCACGTTGGCGCGGATGCTGCGCAACCACGAACTCGACTTCCGGTGCGACCTCGCGCACGTCCCGGCCGGCTGGCCGGTGATCGCGGGCTACCGCCTCGACACCCGCGCGACGGAGCTCGACCGCGCCGGGGCGGCGATCGCGCAGCTGCCGGAAACCCGGCTCGCCGCGGCGGTGGTGGGGGAGGGCAACCTCGTCGTGTCGGCGTGGCTGCGGGTGCCGGCCGACTGCCCGGCCTACGAGACGCGGCTGGCGGAAGCCGCCCCCGGTGCGCGCGTCCTCGACCGCGCGATCACGCTGCGGATGCCGAAGCGGATGGGCCGGCTGCTCAGCCCGCACGGCCTCGGCGGGCCGCACCAGGCGATCATCCCGGCTCGCTGAAGTATCGTCGGCCGGACCGGCCCCGGGGGAGGATCATGAACCTGCGCGAGACTTTGCACCGCTACGTCGACGACGGCACGCTGCCCGGGGCGGTGGCGATCGTGGACCGGGGCGGCCGGCGGGAGGTCGTGACCGCCGGCTCGGTCGACGTCGAGGGCAGCCGCCCGATGGCCGAAGACACGCTGTTCCGGTTCGCGTCCATCACCAAGCCGATCACCGCGGCCGCCGTGCTGGTGCTGGTGGACGACGGCCGGCTCGCCCTCGACGACCCGATCGGCCGCTGGTTGCCCGAGCTGGCCGAGCCGAAGGTCGTGCGGACGCCGTCGGGTCCGCTCGACGACGTCGTCCCGGCGAAGCGGCCGATCACGGTGTTCGACGTCCTCACCGGCCAGGCCGGCTGGGGCTTCCCGTCGGACTTCACGCTCCCGGCCGTGCAGGCGCTGTTCCCCGTGCAAGGCGACGGCCGGGAGGTGCAGAGCTTCCCCGAGCCCGGCGTCTGGCTCGCGCGGCTCGCCCGGGTGCCCCTCGTCTACCAGCCCGGAGAGGCCTGGCTGTACGACACCTGTTCCACGATCCAGGGCCTGCTCGTCGCCCGCGCGTCCGGACAGTCCTTCCCCGAGTTCCTCGCCGAACGGATCTTCGCCCCGCTGGGCATGACCGACACCGGCTTCGTGGCCGCACCCGGCCGGTCCACCGCCTTCTACAAGAAGACCGCCGGCGGGCTGGTGCTCGCCGATCCGCCGGACGGCCAGTGGCGCACGACGCCGGCGCTGCCGCTCGGCAACGGCGGCCTCGCCGGGACGGCCGGGGACTGGGTCGCGTTCGGCCGCATGCTGCTGGCCGGTGGTGCCGGAGTGCTCACCCCCGAGGCCGTCCGGCTGATGACCACCGACCACACCACCGCGGCGCACCGCGAGATCGGCGCGCTCTTCCTCGAAGGCCAGGGGTGGGGGATGGGTGGCGCGGTGGACATCGCCGTCACCGAGTCCTGGCACGTCCCGGGCCGGTACGGCTGGGTCGGCGGCACCGGCACCGCCGCACACGTCGTCCCGGCCACCGGCACGGTGGCCGTCCTGCTCACCCAGGTCGGCGAGGACAACCCCGTGCCGCCGCGCTGGATGCGGGACTTCTGGCAAGCGGCGGCCGCGTAGGGTTCGAGACGAAGATCGGGCACGCGGAAGGACACATGCGGGTGGGCGAGTCGAACTGGGCCGGGAACCTCACGTACGGCGCGGACGCGGTGACGACCCCGCGGACGGTCGACGAGGTGCGGGCCGCCGTCGCGGCCGCGACGCACGTCAAAGCCCTCGGGAGCCGGCACTGCTTCAACGACATCGCCGACTCCCCGGGCGGGCTGCTGCTGGACCTGCGCGCCCTCGACGCCGGAGTCGAGATCGGCGACGGCACGGTGACGGTCGGCGGATCGGCCCGCTACGGCGACTTCGCACAGCAGCTGCACAACGCGGGGTTCGCGCTGTCGAACCTGGCGTCGCTGCCGCACATCACGGTGGCGGGCAGCGTCGCGACCGGCACCCACGGCTCCGGGCGGCGGCAGCCCGGTCTCGCCGCGGCCGTCTCCGGCCTCGAGCTGGTCACCGCCGACGGTGAGCTGCGGACGTTCACCCGCGCCGACGCCGACTTCCCCGGGCTGGTCGTCGGGCTCGGCGCGTTCGGCGTCGTCACCCGGCTGACCCTCGACGTGGTGCCGGCGTTCGACGTCCGCCAAGACGTCTTCGACGACCTGCCGTGGGAAGCCGCGTACGAGCACTTCGACGAAATCGAAGACGCCGGCTACAGCGTCAGCATGTTCACGAACTGGGCGAACGACGCGATCGACCAGGTGTGGATCAAGAGCCGCGTCGACGATTTCACCGAACGCGCCGGCCTGTTCGGCGCGGTGCCCGCCGACGGTCCGCGCCATCCGGCACACGCCGCCGGCATCCCGGCGGACAACTGCACGCCCCAGCAAGGGGTGCCGGGCCCGTGGCACGAGCGGCTCCCGCACTTCGCGCTGGCGTTCACCCCGAGCGTCGGGGACGAGCTGCAGTCGGAGTACTTCGTGCCCTACAGCGCGGCCACCGCCGCGATCCGGGCGGTCCGCGAGATCGGCGACCTCGTCGCGCCGCTGCTGCTGGTCTCGGAAATCCGCGCGATCGCGGGCGACGACCGCTGGCTGAGCCCCTGCCACGGCGGCGACCGGGTGGCCCTGCACTTCACTTGGCAGCCGCGGCAGCCCGAGGTGGAGGCGGTGCTGCCGGTCATCGAGGAGCGCCTGGCCCCGTTCGGCGCCCGCCCGCACTGGGGCAAGCTGTTCCACGGCATTCCGGGGGAGTACCCGCGGCTGGCCGAGTTCCGGGCGCTGGCGGAGAGGCTCGACCCGCAGGGCAAGTTCCGCAATCCCTTCCTGAGCCGCAACGTCTTCGGCGCCTGACCCACCCGACGCAATGAATGAGTCATTCATGACGCTCGGCCGGGCCCCGAGCGGGTGGTCAGCCCGACGGCGGGGCCGTGGTGGCGCGGACGATGAGGTGGGTGTCCAGCACCTGGGTCGTGTGCTCGTCGGCCTCGCCGTCGAGCAGGCCCAGCAGGATCGTCACCGCCGCGCGGCCCGCCGCCTCCGTCGGCATCGCGATCGTCGTCAGCGGGGGTGCCGAGATCGCCGCGAAGACCAAGTCGTCGAAGCCCACCAGGCTGACCTCGTCCGGCACCGGCACCCCGCGGGCGTTCAGCCGCGCCAGCGCGCCGAAGGCGACCAGGTCGTTGTAGGCGACGATCGCCGTCACGTCCGCCGCCAGCGCCAGGTCCGCGCCCTGTAGACCGCCCTCGAACACCGGCGGGAACGGGCCGAACTCGACCACGTCGGTGCCGTGCTTCTGCGCGGTCTCCGCCAAGCCCAGCCTGCGGGTCTGGTTCGCCCAGGACGCCCGCGGCCCACCCAGGTAGGCGCACCGGCGGTGGCCCAGCGCGGCCAGGTGCTCGATCGCCTGGCGCATCCCGTCCGCGGCGTCCATCACGATCGACGGGATGCCGGGGACCTCCCGGTTGAGCAGCACCAGGGTGGTCTGCCCGGCGAGCGCGCGCAGCTGGTCGTCGGTCATGCTCGGGCTGCACAGCACCACGCCGTCGACCTGCTTGGCCATCCGGCGGACGAGGTTCTGCTCCATCGCCGGGTCCTCGTCGCTGTTGGCGAACAGCACCGCGATGTCGTCTTGGCGCGCGCGGGCCTGCACGCCGTTGAGCACCCCGGTGAAGAACGGGTTGCCCAGGTCGGAGACCACGATCCCGATGTGCCCGGTGCGGACCGCGGGCCCCGGTTGCGGCGTGCCGGCCGCGTGGTAGCCGAGCTCGTGCGCCGCGGCCAGCACCCGGGTCCGGGTCTGCTGCCGGACCAGGTCGGGGGACGTGAACGCCCGCGAGACGGTCGAGATCGACACGTTGGCCCGGCGGGCGACGTCGTGAATCGTCACGGTCACGGCTACTCCTCGGCAGGCTCGCACAACATCATGGAAAGTCCCCGAGTGCGTTGTCAACAAATCCTGCAAACCGGTCTTCATGACTTGCAGGCGGAAGTGGTCTATTCCAGTAAGCGCTATCTGGAAACGCGGACGCCGTTCGGAGCATCGGCCGTTCGACTATTTCGACGCAACCGTCCTGATGATTGACACGTTTGTCGCGCACACCCTACGGTGACGACCGGAAGTTTCTCCCAAAGCCTGACCCATTCGTCAGTTCCGCGCGGGCGCCACACCGGGGCCCGCCGATCGGAGATCCCATGTCGGGGAGCCGGAGCCGCACCGTGGCGGACCCGCCGAGGGTGGCGGTCGTCGGCACGTCCGGCTACGCCTTCAGCTACCTGCACCGGGCGCGGATCCTGCACGACGAAGGACTGGTCCGGTTCGCCGGCATGGCCGACATCCGGCCCCCGTCGGCCGCCGCCATCGCGCTGCTGCCTCCGGGCGGCACCGCGCACGCGAGTGTCGACGACCTGCTCCGCCGCTGCCGCCCCGACATCACCGTGGTCGCCACGCCGCCGCACGCGCACGTCCACACCGGTGCCGCGGTGCTGCGGGCGGGCAGCGACCTGCTGCTGGAGACCCCGCCGGTGCTCGACCTCGACGGCTTCACCACGCTGTCGCGGCTCGCCGCGGAGACCGGTGCGGCCTGCCAGACCGGGTTCCAGAGCTTCGGCTCCCCGGTGCTGCCCGTCCTCCGGGCGGCGATCGCGGCCGGCCGGCTCGGCGAAGTCACCGGTGTCGGCGCGGCCGGGGCGTGGATCCGCACCGACGCCTACTACCGCCGCAACCCGTGGGCCGGGCGCCGCTGGCTCGACGGCGAGGCCGTCGTCGACGGCGCCCTGACCAACCCGTTCTCCCACGCCGTGGCCACCGCGCTGCTGGTCGGCGGGGTCGCCGGCCGCGACCCGGCGGAGATCGCGCTCGAGCTCTACGGCACCCGCGACATCGAGGCCGACGACACCGCGTGCCTGCGGATCCGGTTCGGCGAGGGACCCGAGATCGTCGTCGCCGCTTCGCTGTGCGCCGAGCAGGACCACGAGCCCTACGTCGTGGTGCACGGCGAGCGCGGGCGCGCGAAGTTCTGGTACAAGAGCCACCGCCTCGAAATCGACGACGAGCGGTTCCACCTCGGCGAACCGGCGGACCTGCTGCGCAACCTGATCGCCCACCGCCTCGACCCGGACGGGGTGCCGCTGCTCGCGCCGCTGGCCGGCACCCGGGCGTTCGCCTCGGTGGTCGAAGCGGTGCGGGACGCGCCGTCGCCGTCGCGGATCCCGGCGGGCTGGATCCGCACCGTGGGCGAAGGGGCGAGCCGGCACCCGGTCGTGCGGGGGATCGGCGAAGAGGTCGCCGTCGCCGCGGACCGGCTGGCGTTGTTCTCCGAGATCGGCGTCCCGTGGGCGAGTGCCGCGCGACGACCGTCGGGCGGCGCGGCCGCCGAACGCACCGGATAACGCGCACCGGTGCGCACCAGCGCTGGCAGCCCGGTCATCGCCGCCGCTGCTGTAAGCGCTTTCTCGGCGTGCCTCCTGAACAGCGAAGACGTTGGTACGCAAGGGGTATTGCCGCCGTTTGCCCGTTGACACCGGTGTGGCGCACTGCCTACCGTGAGCGCGCTGACAGCGTTTTCAGAAAAGTGCTGACCGGCTGAGGACGGAGAGTTCGATGGGGCGGACAACTGAGCGTAGGACCAAGGGGCGAGGTGTCGCCGCGCTGGCCGTGGTGGTCCCGCTGCTGCTGACGGGGGTGGCCGCCTGCGGCTCGGACTCCGGCAGCGGCGGCGATGTGACGATCAATTTCGTCTGGTGGGGCAGCGAAGGGCGGGCGAGTCTGACGAAGAAGGCCGTCGAGCTGTTCCAGCAGAAGAACCCGAAGATCAAGGTGCAGACGTCGTTCTCGGCGTACGCGGCCTACTGGGAGAAGCTGGCGACGCAGACGGCCGGGGGCAAGCCGCCGGACGTGCTCAACGTCGACAGCCGCTACCTGGCCGAATACGGTGGCCGCAACGTGCTGGCCGACCTGAACTCCGGCGCGGGCAAGGCGATCTCGCTCGCCGACGTCAACCCCGAGCTGGCGGCCACCGGCGTCTACCAGGGCAAGCGCTACGCCGTGCCGTGGGCGCAGAACACGCCGGCGATGATCTACGACCCGGCTGCGTTCACCGCGGCCGGCGCGGATCCGGCGAAGGGGCTGACCTGGGACCAGTACGCCGAGGCGGCCCAGAAGGTCAGCTCGGCGGGCTCGGCACGCGGGGTGACCGACTTCGGCATCCTCGACACGACGCTGGAGATCTGGCTGCGCCAGCAGGGCAAGCAGTTCTACACCCCCGAGGGCAAGCTCGGCTTCGCCGCCGACGACCTGCGCCGCTACTGGCAGCTGACGAGCAAGTTCCGCGACACCAAGGCCGCCTCGCCCGCCGACGTGACGGCGTCCTACAACACCTCGCCCGAGCAGGCGCCACTGGGCAAGAAGCTGACCAGCTCGGAGTTCGCCTACGACAACCTGCTGCCCGCGTACCAGAAGGCGAACGGCAAGCCGCTGAACGTGGCGCCGTACCCGAGCGGCGCGAACGGCGACACCGGGCAGTACCGGCGGCCGTCGATGTTCCTGTCCGTGTCCGCGCGCAGCCAGCAGCAGGAGGCGGCGGCCAAGCTCGTCGACTTCCTGGTCAACGACCCCGAGGTCGGCAAGATCGTCGGCACCGACCGCGGCCTCGCGCCGAACCTCAAGGTCCGCGCGCAGCTGGCGGCGGACGCGAAGGGCAACGACAAAACCCTCTACGACTACGAAGCCGCGCTCGAACCGAAGCTCGGGGCCGCGCCGCCGGTGCCGCCGAAGGGCGCCGGCGCGATCCAGAAGCTGCTGCAGCGCACGTACGAAGAAGTCGCGTTCGGCCGGATGAGCATCGACGACGCGGTCAACCGGTTCCTGACCGAAGCCCAGAAGGGACTGTCCTAGCCGATGACGACCCTGCGCACGCCGGACCCACCGGTCGCGCCCCCGGCGCCCGCCGCGCGCGGCCGCCGGGGCCGGCCGGCCGGGCGCCGCCGCAAGAGCCAGCCGGAGGCGTTCGCCTTCCTGACCCCGTGGCTGCTCGGCGCGGTGGCGCTGACCGTCGGCCCGATGGTGGTCTCGCTGTACCTGTCGTTCACCGACTACGACATGTTCACCTCGCCGAAGTGGGTCGGCTTCGGCAACTTCGCGCACATGTTCACCGGCGACGACCGCTACCTGCAGTCGGTGAAGGTCACGCTGATCTACGTGCTGGTCTCGGTGCCGCTGAAGCTGACGGTGTCGCTGCTGGTGGCGATGTTGCTCAACACCCGCCGCGGCGCGAACGGCTTCTACCGGGCGGCGTTCTACGCGCCTTCGCTGCTCGGCGCGAGCGTCGCGGCGGCGCTGGTCTGGCGGGCGCTGTTCATGGGCGGCGGCCCGGTGAACGAGGTGCTCGCGTTCTTCGGCTGGCACACCCCGAGCTGGGTCGACGACCCGCAGTTCAGCCTCGCCTCGATCGTGCTGCTGGGCGTCTGGCAGTTCGGCGCGCCGATGGTGATCTTCCTGGCCGGGCTCAAGCAGATCCCGGCGGAGCTGCACGAGGCCGCCGCGATCGACGGGGCGGGCGCGTTCCGCCGGTTCCGGCACATCACGCTGCCCATGCTGTCGCCGGTGATCTTCTTCAACCTGGTGATGGAGGCGATCCACGCCTTCCAGGCGTTCACCCCGGCGTTCGTCATCGGCGGCGGCCGCGGCGGCCCGGCCGACGCGGACCTGTTCTACACGCTCTACCTGTTCGAGGTCGGCTTCCAGGACTTCCGGATGGGCTACGCGTCCGCGATGGCGTGGGTGCTGCTGGTGGTCATCGCGATCGTGACGGCCATCGTGTTCCGCACGGCGAAGCTGTGGGTGTTCTACGACGACGCAGAAAGCACAGGGGAGCAGAAATGACCGTGTTGCCGCGCACGGCGCGGTCGTTCGGCTGGCACGTGCTGTGCCTGGTCATCGTCGCCGTGGTGCTCTACCCGCTGGTGTGGCTGGCGTTCGCGTCGGTCAAGCCGCCGGACGAGATCCTCTCCCGGCTGGCGCTGCTGCCCAGCAGGTTCGTCTTCGACGGCTACACGAAGGGCTGGGAAGGAGCGGCGGACGTCGGGTTCGGCCGCTTCTTCCTCAACTCGTTCCTGGTGGCCGGCCTGTCGGTGGCGGCGAACGTGCTGTCGTGCTCGCTGGCCGCGTTCGCCTTCGCCCGGCTGAAGTTCCGGTTCCGGGGCGCGCTGTTCGCGTTCATGATCACGACGCTGATGCTGCCCTACCACGTCACGCTGATCCCGCAGTACGTGATCTTCCAGCAGGCCGGGCTGGTCAACACCTTCGTCCCGCTGATCCTGCCGAAGCTGCTGGCCACCGAGGCGTTCTTCGTGTTCCTGATCGTCCAGTTCATGCGGGGCATCCCCCGCGAGCTCGACGAAGCGGCCATCATCGACGGCTGTTCGGTCTACCGGACGTTCTGGCACGTCGTGCTGCCGCTGTCGAAACCGGCGCTGGTCACCACGTCGATCTTCACGTTCATCTGGACGTGGAACGACTTCTTCACGCAGATGGTGTACCTGAACGACACGGAGAAGTTCACCGTGCCGCTGGGCTTGCGGCTGTTCGTCGACACCAGCAGCGAGTCGAACTTCGGCGCGATGTTCGCGATGTCGGCGCTCGCGCTCGTCCCGATCGTGCTGTTCTTCCTCGCCTTCCAGCGGCTGCTGGTCGAAGGCGTCAGCACCAGCGGCCTGAAGGGGTGAACTGATGCGGACGCCGAAGCGGTCAACAGCGTGGCGAACCGGGCTCGGTGACTTTTCGGACTGCCTGCTGGCCGGGCTGCTCGTCGCCTTTGCGTCGGTGCCGGTGGTGACGGCGGCCCCGGCGTTCGTGGCGGGCTGCCGCGTGCTCGACCGGACTCGCCGTGACATCGGCCGTCCACTGTGGACGACATTCTGGGCGGACTTCCGCGAGGCCGCTCGGGGTGGCGTGCTGTTCGGGATGGGGTGCCTGGCCGCGGTGGTGCTGTTCGCGGTGGACCTGGAGGTGGTGGCGTCGATGCCGGGTGCCGGCGTCCTGAGGCCGGCGTTGTGGGTGCTGGCGGTGGCGGGCACGGTGGTGGCGCTGCGCACCTGCGAGCTGGTGGCCACCGGCGGTTCGGCCGGGCGCCGGGAGACCGGGGCGCCGCTGCCGGGCGGGCGCGCCTGGCAGCGGGCCGTGGTGACCGCGGCGCGGGAAACCGCCGCCGCGCCGGCGAGAGGCCTGCTGCTCGCCGTCGCCGCCGGTCTCGCCGTCCTGCTCGTCTGGATGCTGCCGATCCTCGCCCTCGTGGTGGCCGGGCCGCTGGCCCTGGCCGCGGTCGCGACCGGCGGCCGCCGATGACGCCGGAGGTGGTCGTCTTCGGCATGGCCGGCTACGCGGGCCAGCACCTGCGCCGCGCCCGCGCCCTGCACGACCGCGGCGAGCTGGTGCTGGCCGGCGCCTGCGACATCCGCGAACCCTCCCAAGAAGCCCGCGCCTTGCTGCCCGAAGGGGCGGTGATCACCCGGGACGCCGCCGAGCTGCTCGCCCGCACCACGCCGGACATCGCCGTCGTAGCGACCCCGCCGCACACCCACCTGCCGCTGGCGAAACTCGCGCTCGCCGCCGGCTGCCACCTGCTCGTCGAGAAACCACCGGTGCTCGACCTCGCGGCCTTCGGCGAACTCACCGAACTGACCTGCGGCCGCGCCTGCCAGACCGGGTTCCAGAGCTTCGGCTCCGCCGCGGTCCCCGTCGTGCGGGCGGCGATCGAGGCCGGAGAGATCGGCACGGTCACCGGGGTCGCCGCCGCCGGGGCGTGGATCCGGCGGGACCGGTACTTCGCGCGCGCCGCGTGGGCCGGCCGCCGCCGGGTGGGCGGGCAGCCGGTCGTCGACGGGGCGCTGACCAACCCGTTCGCGCACGCCGTCGCGACCGCGCTGCTGGTCAACGGCACCGCCGAGGTCCTGCCGGACCGGACCGCCGTCGAGCTGTACCGGGCCCGGGACATCGAGTCCGACGACACCGCCTGCGCGCGGCTGAGCTTCGCCGGGGCGCCGGACGTCGTCGTCGCGGCCACGCTCGACGCCGAGGCCGACCACGACCCGTACGTGCTGGTCCACGGCACCGAAGGCCGGCTCCGCTGGCACTACAAGACCGACCTCGTGGTCGTGGGGGACGCGAAAACACCGGTCGGGCCGCCCCGGGACCTGCTGGCCAACCTCGTCGCGCACCTGCGCGACGGCGAGCCGCTGCTGGCCCCGCTGGCCGCCACCCGCGCGTTCACCGCGCTGGTGGAGGCGGTCCGCGACGCGCCCGAGCCGCTGCCGCTGCCCACCGAATGGGTCCAGGCCGTGGACACCGGCCCCGAACGGCACTTCGTCGTGCCGGGCGTCGACCGCGACGTCGACACCGCGGCCGAGCGGCTCGCGCTCTTCTCCGAACTCGCCCTGCCCTGGACCGGCGTGACTTCACCGGAACGAGAGAGGTGATGGCGGTGCGACGCCACGCGATCGTCGGCCTGGGCTCCCGGGCCCAGCTGTTCGCCCGGGCCCTGGCCACGTCGCCGCGGGCCGAACTCGCGGCCTTCTGCGACCACAACGAAACCCGCATGCGGGTCCACAACGACTGGCTGGGCACGGAGATCCCCGGCTACCGGCCGGCGGACTTCACCGCGATGCTGGTGAAGGAACGCATCGACGTCGTCGTGGTGTGCACGCCGGACCACACGCACGCGGACTACGTCGTCGCCGCGCTGGAGGGCGGCTGCGACGTCGTCACGGAGAAGCCGATGACCACCGACGTCGAAGGCGCGCGGCGGATCCTCGCGGCCCGGCGCGAGACGGGCCGTTCGGTGCGGGTCGCCTTCAACTACCGGTACAACCCGGTGCACCGCCGGGTGCGGGAGCTGCTGGCCGGCGGCGCGATCGGGGCGATCGGCTCGGTCGAGTTCAGCTGGCTGCTCGACACCGCGCACGGCGCCGACTACTTCCGCCGCTGGCACCGGAACAAGGCGAACTCCGGCGGCTTGCTCGTGCATAAGTCCGGCCACCACTTCGACCTCGTCAACTGGTGGCTCGGCAGCGGCCCCGAGACGGTGTTCGCGCTGGGCCGGCTGTTCTTCTACGGCGACGAGAACGGCCACCGGCACCGCAGTGCCGGCGACCGGTTCGCGCTGGACCTCGAAGCCTCACCCAAGCTGCGCGCGCTCTACCGCGACGCCGAGCGAGAAGACGGCTACGTCCGGAACCAGGACGTGTTCGCGCCCGGCGTCACCATCGAAGACGACCTGTCGGTGCTCGTGCGCCACCGCGGCGGGGCGGTGCTGAACTACCACCTGCACGCGTATTCGCCGCGGGAGGGCTACCGCGTCGCGTTCTCCGGCAGCGAAGGGCGGCTGGAACTGGACGTCCGGGAGAACGAGCACGCGTCCGGCGCCGAGCCGGTGCCGAAGCGGGGGCGTGCCCGGCTGACCGTGCAACGACTCTGGGAGCCGCCCGAGGTCGTGCTCGACCAGGAGCTGGGCGACGGACACGGCGGCGGCGACGAACGAATGCTCGCCGAGCTGCTCGGTGACGCCGAACCGGACGCGCTCGGCTGCGCGGCCGACCACGACGCCGGCCTGCAGGCCCTGCTCACCGGGCTGGCCGCGAACCGGTCCCTGGAAACCGGCCGGTCCGTGTCCGTCGAGGAGCTGCTGGGGGAGATCGGGGAACCGGCGTGAGCCGGGCCGCGGTGGGGGACGGCACGCCGGCGGTCACCGAAGAGGGCGACGGCCGGGTGTGCGTGCGCCTCGGTGACGTCGTGCTGGCCGAGTACGTCGTCGAGCCGCCGACGCCGGCCGGGGACTCGCCGAAGCCGTACCTGCACCCGCTGCGCACCACCGCGGGGGAGATCGTCA
Organism: Amycolatopsis sp. NPDC024027; assembly: GCF_040638975.1. Lineage (NCBI taxonomy): Bacteria > Bacillati > Actinomycetota > Actinomycetes > Pseudonocardiales > Pseudonocardiaceae > Amycolatopsis > Amycolatopsis sp. NPDC024027. The sequence goes on along the minus strand of NZ_JBEZYY010000039.1, from coordinate 21,279 downwards.
CCGCGGTCCGGCCGCACGACCACACCTGGCACAACGGCCTGCAGTTCACCATGGCCCACCTCTCGGGCGAGAACTTCTGGGGCGGGCGCACCTACGTGCGCGGCCGCGGCTACACCCCGCTCGACAACAACGGCACCATCGGCCACGTCCGCTGGGAAAGCATCGACGACGCCGGCGGGCACTGCGAACTGCGGCACGAGCTGGCCTGGCGCACCGCGGCCGGCCGGCGCTGGCTCACCGAACACCGGACGCTGCACTTCGGCGACGTCTCGCTGCGCGGCGGGCACTGGACGCTCACCTGGTCCAGCCGGCTGCGCAACACCAGCGGCCACGAGCTGCGGTGGGGGAGCCCGGTCACCGAAGGGCGGGACACCGCCGGCTACGGCGGGCTGTTCTGGCGCGGGCCGCGCTCGTTCGTCGGCGGCACGGTCCGGACGTCGGACGGGAAGGCCGCCGCCGAGGCGATGGGACACCGGGCGCCGTGGCTCGCCTTCACCGGGCAGCACGACGAAAGCCTGCGGACCTCGACGCTGCTGTTCGCCGACAGCCCGGACAACGCGGCCCACCCGACGGCCTGGTACGTCCGCGCCGAGCCGTTCCCCGTGGTCAGCTTCGCCGCGACCTACCACCGGCCGTGGCTGCTCGAACCGGGCGAGGAGCTGACTCTGACCCACCACGTCGTCGTCATCGACGGCACCCCGGACGCCGCCGGGCTCGCCCGGCTCGCGAAGCGGGTGCTCACGAGACAGGACACCGACTAGAGGAGCCGACATGCGCTGGAAAGCTTTCGCGGGGTGCCTCGCCCTGCTGGGTCTGACGCTCACGGCCGCACCCGCCCAGGCCCACGGCCGCGATCCCGGCCGGGTCGTGCTCGGTGCGCACGACGGCTGGGCCGCGGCGACCACCGGGACCACCGGCGGCTCGGCCGCCGCCCCCGGCGACATCCACACGGTGAGCAAACGCTCCGAGCTCGTGGCCGCGCTGGCGGCGAACCCGGGCGCGCCGAAGATCGTCTACGTCCGCGGCACGATCGAGGGCAATGTGGACGCCGCGGACCGGCCGGCGAGCTGTGAAAGTTTCGCCGATCCGGCCTACAGCCTCCCGGCGTACCTGGCGGCGTACGACCCGGCGACCTGGGGCAGAGTGCCGCCGTCGGGACCGCTGGAGGAAGCCCGCGCGCGGTCGCAGGCCAACCAGGCGAAGCAGGTCGTGCTCGACGTCGGCCCGAACACCACGATCGTCGGCCTCGGCGGCCAGGCCACCCTGCACGGGCTCACCCTGCGCGTCACCGGGAACAACGTCATCCTGCGGAACCTGCACTTCGCCGACGCCCACGACTGCTTCCCGCAGTGGGATCCCCTGGACACCGCCGACGGGAACTGGAACTCCGAGTACGACAACCTCGACCTGGTCGGCGCGACGCACGTCTGGGTGGACCACAACGAGTTCAGCGACGGCGGCAACGACCAGCAGCCGTCCTACTACGGGCGCAAGTACGAGGTCCACGACGGGCTGCTCGACATCGTGAACGGCTCGGACCTGGTCACGGTGTCCTACAACCGGCTGCACGACCACGACAAGACCATGCTGATCGGCAACACCGACAAACCCACCTATGACGTCGGCAAGCTGCGGGTCACGCTGCACCACAACCTGTTCTCCGAGATCGGCCAGCGCGCGCCCCGGGTTCGGTACGGCCAAGTGCACGTCTACGACAACCTCTACCTGGTCAAGGATCCGGCGGCCTACACATATTCGCTCGGCGTCGGCGTGGAGTCCCGGATCTACGCGGAGAACAACTTCTTCCGGATCCCCGCCGGACTGCCCCTGGGCCAGCTGGTGCACTACTGGAAGGGAACCGTCCTGCACGCGACCGGGACGCTGGTGGCCCAGGGCAACCAGTGGCCGCGGCCGGTCGACCTGCTGGCCGAATACAACGCGGCCACCGACCCGGACCTCGGGGCGGACGTCGGCTGGACGCCCACCTTCGTCGAACGCCTCGACCCGGCGTGGGCGGTCCCGGCGCTGGTGCTGGCCGGTGCCGGGCCCGGCCACTGAACCTTCGACAGTTTCGGCGTTTTCTGAAAACGGCCGCCGTCGGCGACCATCCGGGCGACATGCGTGGCGCTGCGGCGAACGACATTGACACACTCCGGCCCACAACCCGAAACTCGGGGGCGAGAAAGCGCTTTCACAACCCGGTCGGACGTTTTCCATCAGCGCCGATTGAAGCTCAGGACCAGGGAGTGACGAATGATTCCCCCAGCAATGTCCCGGATCGTCCGGGTGGCGGCGGTCGCCGCGCTCGTCGTTTCGGCGGCGGTCGGCACCGGCGCCACGGCGTCGGCCGCCTCGTGGCCGAACCCGAGCACCAGCGTGCCGGTGCCGAAGACGATCAAGGTCACCAGCGGCACCTACGACGGCGGCCTCAAGCGGTTCTACGGCACCGGCGACCTCGGCACCGGCGGCCAGAGCGAGGACCAGGGCCCGATCTTCGAGCTCGCCAACGGCACCACGCTGAAGAACGTCGTGCTGGGCAACCCCGCCGCCGACGGCGTGCACTGCCTCGGCACCTGCACGCTGCTCAACGTCTGGTGGGAGGACGTCGGCGAAGACGCCGCGACCTTCAAGGGCACCTCCGCCTCCCAGACGATGACCATCGACGGTGGCGGCGCGCGCAAGGCGTCGGACAAGGTGTTCCAGCACAACGGCCCCGGCACGATGTACATCCGCAACTTCCAGGTCAACGACTTCGGCAAGCTGTACCGCTCCTGCGGCAACTGCAAGACGCAGTACAAGCGCAACGTCGTCGTGGACAACGTCACCGCCACCGTGCCCGGCAAGGCGCTGGTCGGCATCAACACCAACTACGGTGACACCGCGAAGCTGACGAGGATCACCATCGTCGGCGACTCCAGCCGCAAGATCGAGCCCTGCACGAAGTACAAGGGCGTGACCAGCGGCGAGCCGACGAAGATCGGCAGCGGCCCGGACTCGACGAACTGCCTCTACACCGCGGCGAACATCACCTACAAGTAACCGACCCGCGCCGGGGGTGCCGGCCGCCGTCCGGTACCCCCGGCGCGTTCCACTCCGTGGAGGCGTCATGCTCAAGACCCTGCTCGTCGCGTCGGTGCTCGCCGGGGCGTCGCTGGCGGCTACTACGACGTCAGCCGCCGCGGCGACGAACGTCGTCGTGGCCAAGGACGGATCCGGCAACTACACCTCCGTCCAGGCCGGGATCAACGCGGTCTCGGCGGGCGGCACGATCTCGATCAAACCCGGGACCTACCGCGAAGTGATCACCGTGTCCTCGGGCAAGACCGGGATCACGATGCGCGGGACCACCGGGAAGGCCGCCGACGTCGTCATCGACTACAACAACGCCAGCGGGACGAAGAAACCCGACGGCTCGACGTACGGCACCTCGGGCAGCGCGACCGCGACGATCGCCGCGAACGGCTTCACCGCGACCGCGCTGACCTTCCGCAACTCCTTCGACCGCAACGCCCACCCGGAGATCAAGGACACCCAGGCGGTCGCGGTCAAGGCCACCGGCGACCGGATGGTCTTCGACAACGTCACCTTCCTCGGCCACCAGGACACCCTGTACGCCGACACCGCGGCCGTCGGCACCATCGGCCGCCAGTACTACCGCGCCTGCGCGATCAGCGGTGACGTCGACTTCATGTTCGGCCGCGCCACCGCGGTGTTCGACCGGGCGACGATCACCGCGCTCGACCGCGGTTCCAGCAGCAACAACGGGTTCCTGACCGCGGCCAGCACCCGGCGGTCGAACCCGTACGGCTTCCTGATCACCGGCAGCAAGGTGGTCAGCTCGGCGGCCAACGCGAGCTTCTACCTCGGCCGTCCGTGGCACCCGAGCGGGGACGTGGACGCCATCGCCCAGGTCCTGATCCGCGAGACGTCGCTGCCCGCGGCGATCAAGCCGGCGCCGTGGACCGACATGTCGGGCTTCTCGTGGAAGGACGCGCGGTTCTCCGAGTACCGCAACACGGGCCCGGGTGCGGGGACCGGGACCGACCGGCCGCAGCTGCCCGCCGCGCAGGCCGGGAACTACACCGCCCAGAAGTACCTCGCGGGCAGTGACGGGTGGAACCCCGTGCACTGACTGCCGGGGCCCGCTCACCCCACGTCGCGAATGACTCATTCGGGACCTCCCAGGCCCCGAATGAGTCATTCGCG
>NZ_JBEZYY010000039.1:0-17063 GCF_040638975.1 Amycolatopsis sp. NPDC024027 | reverse complement strand
GGTCTCTGGCCCGGGGGGCCCCCCCCCCCCCCCCCTCCTTTATCTCTCTTGCGCCCCCCCCCCCGCTCCGATTAAAAAACACCCCACACCGCGCCGGCGCCACCGGACCTCCGTCCGGCCCTTGACGCCCCGCGCGGGACCGTCGACCATTTGCCCGTCAGATCTTGTTAGCGTTAACAACGTCCAGGATCAGCGTCGAACCGAGGACAACCCATGAGCCTGCGCCGCCTCCCGGCCCTCATCGCCGTCGCCGCCGCCCTGCTGAGCGCCCCCACCGCGCAGGCCGCGACCTACCCGGACCCCGGTTACGTGACCGGGGACATCGAGGCGGTGCACGACCCGTCGATGATCCGCGCGGCGGACGGCAGCTACCTGCTCTACTCGACCGACCAGTACCTGCAGATCCGCCGCTCGACCGACCGGATCCACTTCTCGAAGATCGGCTCGGTCTGGCCGAACGGCGCCCCGTGGACCGCGCCCTTCACCGACCCGGCCAAGCCGGAGTACCTCTGGGCGCCGGACATTTCGTTCCACAACGGCAAGTACTACCTCTACTACGCGGCTTCGTCGCTCGGCTCCCGCAACTCGGCGATCTTCCTCGCCACCAGCACCACCGGCCTGCCCGGCAGCTGGACCAACCAGGGGATCGTCGTGCAGACGAGCACGAGCAACGACTACAACGCGATCGACCCGAACCTGTTCGTCGACTCCTCCGGCCGCTGGTGGCTGAGCTTCGGCTCCTGGTGGACCGGGATCAAGATGATCCGGCTCGACCCGGCCACCGGCAAGCGCAGCACCACCGACACCGCGCTGCGGAGCATCGCCCAGCGCACCGGCAGCACGTCCGCCGAAGAAGCGCCCTACATCATCCAGCACGGCGGCTACTACTACCTGTTCGTCTCGTGGGACCTGTGCTGCCAGGGCACGAAGAGCACCTACCGCGTGATGGTCGGCCGATCGACGTCGATCACCGGCCCGTACACCGATCGAAACGGCGTTCGGATGACCGCCGGCGGCGGCACGCAGATCCTCGCGAGCCACGGCGCCGTCCACGGCCCCGGCCACGTGGCCGTGCTGCACGACACGGACGCCGACGTGCTGATCTACCACTACTACTACTCGGACGCGACGCCGCTGACGGGCAAGCTCGGCATCAACCTCATCGGCTACGACAGCGCCGGCTGGCCCTACGTGTACTGATTGCGTATAACGACCTATACCTCGCCGATCGGAAGTCCGTCCATGCACCGGTTCCTGTCGTTCCTCCTCGCTCTGCTCGTCGCGACCGGGCTTTGTGCGGCACCGGCGCCGGCGTCGGCCGCTCCGGCTCCGACGCCGAAGCACCAGGTCACCTTCGACAAGTACTCGCTCATGCTGGACGGCCGCCGCCAGGTCGTCTGGTCGGGGGAGTTCCACCCGTTCCGGCTGCCCAGCCCGGACCTGTGGCGTGACGTCCTGCAGAAGATGAAGGCCACCGGCTACACGGCGGTCTCGATCTACTTCGACTGGAACTACCACTCGCCGGCGCCCGGGGTGTACGACTTCACCGGCGTCCGCGACATGGACCGCGTGCTCGACCTCGCCGCCGAAGCCGGGCTGTACGTCATCGCGCGGCCCGGCCCGTACATCAACGCCGAGGTCACCGGCGGCGGCTTCCCGGCCTGGCTGAGCACGCAGGCCGGCCGGGCCCGCAGCGACGCGCCCGACTACCTCGCCGCGGCCGACGAATGGCTGAGCGCGATCGATCGGATCATCGCCCGCCACCAGTACACCGACGGCCGGGGCTCGGTGATCCTCTACCAGATCGAGAACGAGCTTTCCGCCACCGGGACCGCGCAGCGCAACTACGTCGCGCACCTCTACGACAAGGTGCGGGCCGACGGGATCACCGTCCCGGTCTTCCACAACGACAAGGGCCGCAACGGCATCTGGGTACCGCCCGGCTCCGGCGTGCCCGGCACCGTCGAAGGCAAGGTCGACCTCTACGCCTTCGACGGCTACCCCGGCGGCACCTGCCGGACCGACGCGACCCCGGGCAACCCGAACACCGCCCCGGACTGGGGGACGTACGGGCCGGGCGGGGCGAAGGGCGGCGCGAGCGCGTCGCCGAACACGCCCGGGTTCGTCGCCGAGTTCGGCGGCGGCTGGTTCGACTACTGGGGCAGCAACGGCACCTACCCGTGCACCGCGGTGCGGCAGGGGCCGGGCTACGAGCGCGTCTTCTACGGCACCAACCTGGCGAACGGCCTGACCCTCCAGAACTTCTACATGACCTTCGGCGGCACGTCGTGGGGCGGGCTCCCGGCGCCGGTGGTCTACAGCTCCTACGACTACGGCGCGGCGATCGACGAAGGACGTCAGCTCCGGCCGAAGGCGTTGACGATGAAGGAGATCGGCGGGTTCCTGGCCACCGTCCCGGATCTGGCCAAAATGGACCGTGCGGCGCCGGTGACGCCGTCGTCGGCCGCGGTGAAGGTCTACCACAACGTCAACCCGGACACGGGCGTGCACTTCTACCTGCCGGTGCACTCGCCGTCGAACGCCACGACGGACGACGCGTTCACCTTCCCGCTGTCCACATCGGACGGTGACTACACCGTGCCGGTCCGGCTGACCGGGCAGGACGCGAAGTACCTGGTGGCGAACTTCGACGTCGCGGGTCAGCACCTCGTGTACTCGACGTCCGAGCTGATGGCCCAGGCCGCCGGGACCGTGCTGCTGCACGGCCGGCCGGGCGAGGACGGCGAAACGGTGCTGCGGTACGCGACGCGGCCGCGCGTGGACGTCCTCGCCGGGGACGTCACGACCACCTGGTCCGGCAACGACCTGCGCCTGAACTACCGCCACGACGGGCTCGCGCGGGTCCGGATCAGTGGTGGCGGCCGCCCGGCCGTCACGCTGCTGCTCGCCGACGACGCGACCGCCGACACGTTCTGGCCGGTCGACGGCCTGCTCGTGCGCGGGCCGGACCTGGTGCGCACCGCCCAGGCCGGGTTCGTGCTGACCGGCGACACGAAGGCGCCGAGGGACCTCGAGGTGTGGGGCGCCCGCAGCCCGCTGCTGTGGTGGAACGGCGCCCCGGTGCCGATGCGGCCCACGGCGTCGGGCAGCCTGCTGGCCTTCCGGCCGCTGCCCGGCCCCGCCGACCCGCGCCTGCCCGAGCTCACCGGCTGGCGCTCGGCGCCGGGGTCCCCGGAAGCCGAACCGGCGTACGACGACTCGGCCTGGCCGGCCGCGGACCGGACCACGACGAACAGCACCACCCCGCCGCCGGCCGGGCAGCCGGTGCTGACCGCGGACGACTACGGCTTCGGCGTCGGCGACGTCTGGTACCGCGGCCGGTTCACCGGGACGCCGGGGGAGCAGGTCAGTCTCCGCTACGGCGGCGGGGGTGCCGGGATGCTGCAGGCGTGGCTGGACGGGCAGTACCTGGGCCAGCACGTCGTGCCGTCGGCGCTGCCCGCCCCGCCGACGACCGGCACCGCGGCGTTCACCGTCCCCGAAGGCCTGCGCGGCGACGGCCCGCACGTGCTTTCGGTGATGGTCCGGAACAACGGCCACAACGAGGACGGCGGCGTCAACGACGCCCACAAGGAAGGCCGGGGGCTCATCTCGTCGTCCCTGCCCGGAGTGGCGTGGAAGCTCCAGGGCGGCACGGCGGACCCGGTGCGCGGCCCGCTGAACAACGGCGGTCTCGCGGGCGAACGCGCGGGCTGGCACCTGCCCGGCTTCCCGGACCGCGCCTGGACGCCGTCGCCGGTGCCCGCACCGGCGGCCGACCCCGGGACGACGTGGTACCGCACGACGTTCTCGCTGCGGGTCCCGCGCGACCAGGACACTTCGGTGGGCCTGACGATCGGCGATCCCGCGAAGCCCCGCTCCGGCGGCCGCTACCGGGTGCTGGTGTTCCTCAACGGCTGGAACGTCGGCCAGTACATCGGGGACGTCGGGCCGCAGCACACGTTCGTGCTGCCGAACGGAATCCTCGACCCCCACGGCCGCAACACCCTGGCCCTGGCGGTGACCAGCGACGGCGGCCCGGGCAACGGCCTGGAGAAGGTCGCGCTGACGGACTTGGGCACGGCCCGCGGCGGCGTCCCGGTCCGGCCGGTGTTCTCACCGGGGTGGCGGCGCTGAGAGTGACGGCGCGGTCGGCGCGGCGCCGTCGGCCGCCTTGCCGACCAGCCCCGCGCGGCGGCGTGGGCGGGGATGTTCCGCCGACACCCGGACCTTCGGGTGTCGGCGTAGGCATCGGTGTGCGTCCGGACGCGGGTGCTCCGGGTCGAGGCCCTGGTCTGAAGCGGCCCGCTGACCCGGGCCGCGTTGGGCTGCCCGGGTCCGGCGGAGCTCTCCGGTCGGCGCGGCGCCGTCGGCCGACACCGCGCGGCTTGCCCAGGTGACGATGGGCTTCGACCCGGCCGGCAAGAGCAGCTGGCTGGAAGCGTTGGTTCGTCGGAGGCCATGGTGTGCAGCGGCGCGCGCTGGCCCGCGCTGAGTCGGGCAACCCGAGTCCGGCGGGGCGGCAGCATTCGTCGGCCGTCCACTCGGCCGCCGCAGCGCGGCTTGCCCAGGGGCATGGGGCTTCGGCCGGCCGGCCCGGATCAGCCGGCCGAAGGTGTTTGGATCCGTCGACACTGGGGTAGGAAGTGATCACTCGACGTTGATTTCCGTGGAAGGAGCACCTCGATGAACGCCCCCGACCTGGCCGCGCTGCTGCTGACCGCGAAGACGGCGGAGCCCCGTCCGGGAACGCTGCGGGTCACGGTCACGGGCGAAATCGACATGGTGACGCGCTCACGGCTCGACGAGGAACTCGACCGCGCGGTCGCGGCGGCCCCGCGGCGGCTGGTGGTCGACCTGCTGGGTGTGGGTTTCTGCGGCGTGACGGGCGTGGCGTCGCTGGGCCGCCTGCGGGCTCGCTGTGCCGACGCGGGGATCGACCTGGCGCTGAAGCCGTCCGGCGTGGTGCGGCGCGCCTTGGACCTCGCCGCGGTCGCTCCGCTGTTCCGGCTGGAAGGCCGGCCGGAGCCTCAGCTCATCGCCCGGTGACGGACGGCTCGGTGAACGTCCGTGCCTCTTCGTCGGCCGCGGCCAGCTCCCGGTCCGCGGCCGCCCCGTCACCCGGACCTCCACGGCGGAGCAACGCCTCGGCGTGCCGGCGGCGTGAAAACACCACGGCGGGCCAGTGGGCCAGCGCGAGGTTGTGCCGGACCGCGGCCCGCAGGTGCGTCACCGCCCGGTCCGGGTCCCCGGCCGTCAGGGCCGTGGTCCCGAGCGGGTGGTGGACCGAGCCGAAACACGCGATGCCCAGGCTCGGCATCACCGGCAACTGCGCGAACGGCGTCAGCAGCTCGTGGATCCGCACCGCCGTCGCCCGATCGTCCAGCAGGTAGGCCGTTTCCGCCGCGCCGCACAGCGAAGTCAGCCAGGTGCTCGACCGCGGCAACGCACCCAGGTCCTCGCCGCACAGCCGCGCCAGCGCGCCGGCGGCCGTGCGGCGGTCGCCGGCCGACGCCGCCGCCACGGCGAGCGCCGCGTAGTACGAGTTGTCGATCGGGCTGAGCGTCGGCGAGTGCATCAGGCCGTCCAGCACCGGCACCAGCTCGCCGAGCCGGCCCTGGAACCACCGGATCGCCACCAGTTGCGCGCCGTACCAGCCGAGTGCGTCGGAGTCGCCCGCCGACTGGCCGGCCAAGGCGCAGGCCTGCGCCCCGGCTTCGGCCTCGCGGAACCGGCCGGCGCGGATGGCCAGCATGATCTTGAGCGCGTCGGCCACGAAGCCCGCCGCCAGGTGCTTGCGCTCGACCAGCAGGTCGTCGAGCTCGCCGAGCCGCCGCTCGGCGTGCGGGTCGCCGGTCAGGAACAGGTCGACGGTGTCCCACAGCACGCCCATCACCAGGTCGGTGCGCCGTCCCGAGCGGCTGCTCACCCCGACCAGCTCCGTCGCGAGGGCGTGCCGCCGCCGCGTGTGGTCCGGGCCGAGCAGGCAGTGGTGGGCCAGGCTCAGCGCTTCGGTGTGCACGATCGGGTCGCCCGCCGCCCGCGTCCGCTCGGCCGCCGCGAGGACGCGCTCGTGCGTGCCCGCTTCGTAGTCCAGTTCGGCCGCCAACCGGACCTGGAGCCGCTGGCCCAGCGTGGATCCGGGATCCACCTGGGCCAGCGCGTGCCGCAGCCGCGTCAGCAGCGACGCCGCCGCGACGGCCGTCCGGTGCTCGTGCACCCACACCCCGCCCAGGCCGAGGGCCGCGCGGGCGAGCGCGGTGGCGTCCCCGGCCCGCTCGGCCCGGACGTAGGCGGTTTCGAAGTGTTCCCGGCCGGTCCGGAGGTCGCCGTCCTCGAGCAGCGCGTGTTCGCCCGCGGCGAGGGCGTCGTCGGGGGTGGTCACCACCGCCGTCGCCCGGGCGGCGAGCAGGGCCGGGTCGTGGGCGAGCACCTGGCGGTGCACCTGCGCCAGCACCGGCGACGGCTCCACCCCGGACGCGGTGATCAGGCCGTGCCGGGCGCGCCGGAACGCCTCCAGCGCGTCACTCTGCCGCCCGGCCCGGTAGAACGCGGTCATCAGCTGCGCCCACAGCCGTTCGTGGCCGGGGAACGCGGCGGTCAGCGCCTCCAGTTCGGCGATCAGCCCGGTGTCCTCGCCGGTCGCGAGGTCGGCGTCGATCCGGTCCTGGACGGCGTCGTGGCGCAGCCGGTCGAGCCGCATCCCTTCCGCGGCCAGGGTTTCCACGTCACCGAACTCCTCGTAGGCGGCGTGCCCGCGCCACAGGGCCAGCGCGGCGGTCAGCCGTTCCCGGGCGGTGGCGGGTTCCCCGGCGGCCAGTACCCGCCGTCCGTCGGCGGCGAGCCCTTCGAACCGCGCGGCGTCGAGGGCGTCGGTCGCCAGGTGCAGGACGTATCCCGGCGGCCGGGTCACGATCGCGCCGGAACCCACCGTGCCGCGCAGCCGGGAGAGGTACGTCCGCACGGTTCGGCCGGCGTGCGCGGGCGCCTCCTCACCCCACAGCGCGCGGCCCAGCGCGGCGACGCTGACCACCCGGCCCGCCTCCGCCGCCAGCACCGCCAGCAGGGTCCGCAGGCGCGGCCCCCCGACGTCGCGCGGCTCGCCGTCCAGCCGCACTTCGAACGGTCCCAGCACCCCGAGGTCCACCCCGCCCATGCCCGCCCCTCCGCGACGCGGTTATCCCGCGCGCTTCGGCGTACAGGAGCGGGCCGCGCCGCCCGGGATACGTCCGACGCCGAAGTGGACCTCCGTCGACGAACTGTCGACCGATGGTCGACGGGCGCTGCGAGGCTCGTCCAGCGCGGACCGGGAGGGTCCGCGGCCACCGGTTCCTCGGGAGGAAGTCCATGAAACGCATGATTCGGGGTCTCGCACCGGTTTTCGCCCTCGCGGCGACGGGGGCGGCGGTGCTGGCGGGCGCGCCGGCGGCGACCGCGGCGCCGGCGCACAGCGCAGCGGTCCTCGAGGTGAAAAGCGCCACGTGGGGCCAGTTGCACACCGGCGACTGCGAGCAGGACAACGGCACCATGGTGATCCGGTCGGACGGCACGGGTGACTGGAGCGCGACGACGCTGACGTTCCAGACGCACACCGGCGACGTCTGGCACTCCAGCTTCGACTTCAAGACCACGGCCGGGACGAAGCTGTTCTCCGCGGGCACGTTCGACAGCCCGCGGATGGACGACGGCAACCCGCCGCCGCGCTACTTCTGGACGAAGCACTTCACTTACGACGCGTCGCTCTTCGGCGCTGTCAACATCTTCAAGACCATTCAGCACTCGAGCTGCTGACGGCGGGGTGAGAACCGCCCTGGGTCACGATGCGCCGGGACCCAGGGCGGTGCCCGCCACGGCCCCGCCGGGCCGCGGTTCCTTGAGTTCGACGAACATCGCGTGCGACGGCGTGCCGCCGACGTTCTCGCCCGAGTGCTCCTGGGCCGCGACCCAGCGCACCGCGCCGGCGGGCAGCTCCACGCCGACCTCACGGTCGCCGGCGGAGATCCGGCGGCTGAACGCGCTCAGCGTGACCATCACCGTGTCGGGGTGCCGGTGCGGCGCGGTCCGGTCGCCGGGGACGTCCTGGTACTCCAGGACCCGCACCCGCTCGTTCTCGAAAACCACCCGGTACAGCTCGGGATTCGTTTCGGCCGGGTCACCGGTCATGGCGGCCTCCTTCGTGGGACGTGAGTACCATGATGGCATGGATGTCCCGTACGAGTCCACGGGCCGGAGCCGGCAGAAGGGACGGACGCGGGCGGCCCTGGTCGCCGCGGCGCACGAACTGCTCGCGAACGGCGCCGCACCGACGGTCGAGGACGCCGCCGAGGCGGCCGGGATCTCCCGCACCACGGCCTACCGCTACTTCCCGAACCAGCGCGCGCTGCTGCTGGCGGCGTACCCGGAGATCCAGGACGACGCGGGCCTGCTGCCCGCGGACGCGCCCGCCGACCCGGCCGCCCGCCTCGACCTGGTGATGCGGGCGTTCATCGAGTTCACGCTGCGCTGGGAGCCCCAGCTGCGCGCGCAGCTGAGGCTCTCCCTGGAGCCCGGCGCGCCGCAGCCGGTGCTGCGGCGCGGCCGGGCGATCCGCTGGATCGAGGAGGCACTGGCCCCGCTCGCGGGAACGCTGGACGTCCACGCCCTGGCGGTGGCGATCCGCTCGGCGACGGGCATCGAGTCCCTGGTCTGGCTGACCGACATCGGCGGCCTCGACCGCGCCCGGGCGGCCGAGGTCCTGGCCGGTTCGGCCCGCGCGATCCTGCGCGCGGCCCTCGACCCGGCGGCTAGCTGATCGGCACCACCGCGGTGCAGGACGCCGAGCCGTTGTCGAACGTCGCCGCCGCGGTGCCCATGGACGTGGCCGGCACGGTGGTGGTCGTCGGCAGGGAAAAGTTCGTGTTCCCGGTCGTCGCCGACGACTGCGAGTACACCGTGTGCGTCGCCGATCCGCTGCGGTACGAAATCCGCAGGGAGACTTTGCCCGCGACGTCGCCGATGTACGGCCCCGACGTGGTGTACCCGCCGACCACGCGGTAGTCGAAGCCGACGGCCTCGTAGCGGAGGGTCAACCTGCCGCTGAAGTCGCCGGCGTGGCAGCTGGCCGTCCGCTGGATGGTCGCCGCCTCGGCCGTGGCCGGAACCGTCGTGCCGGCCAGCAGCGCCCCCAGCGCCACCAGCCCGGCCTGTACCGCAGTCTTCATTTCTTCCTCCCGCTGGCTTCCCCGTCATCCTGCCCGGTTCCGCTTCCGTTCCGCTTCCCTTCACGCGGTGGTGCGCACCAGGAGGACCGGACAGGCGGCGTGGTGCAGGAGGGCCTGCCCGGTGGAGCCGAGCAGCAGCCCGGGGAACCCGCCGCGGCCGCGGTCGCCGAGAACGACGAGCTGGGCGGTGGCGCTGCGCTCGACCAGTTCCTTCCGCGGGTGCGCGTGCACGACGATCTGCTCGACCGCGACGTCGCCGGTGTCCTGGGCGTCCACCCGCTCGCCGAGCAGCCGGCGTCCCGCCTCGGTGACGCACCGGGGATCCCGGTGTGGCGGCGGGCTGTCCGCCCACGCGTGCAGGACCACCAGCGGCGCGTGGCGGGCGCGGGCTTCGGTGAGTGCGGCCGCCAGGACCCGGGCGCCGGCTTCGCTGCCGTCGACGCCGGTGACCACCGGCCGGTCGGCCGCGCCGGGTTCGTCCCAGCTGTCCCCGCGGACGACGACGGTGTCGCAGCGGGCGTGGGTGCCGACGGCCGCGGCGACCGACCCCGCGAGCAGGCTGGTGAGCCGGCCGTGCCCGGTCGACCCGACGACGAGCAGCGCGGCCGACCGCGACGCCTCGATCAGGGCTTGGGCGGCGCGGTCGGGATCGAGCCGGGTGGCCGCGCCGGGAACCCCCTGCGCGGCGGCCAGCTCCTGCGCGGTCCGCAGCGCCCGCCGCCCCCGGGCGCGCAGGGCGTCGACCATCTCTTCGGGCGGCGGCACGACCCCGCCGGTGAGCAGGGCCGGAACATCGAGGGCGTGCACGACCTCCAGCGGCGCCGCCCGCAGCCGGGCGGTCCGCGCGGCCCAGCGGACGGCATCGAGCGACTCGGCCGACCCGTCCACCCCGGCGACGATCGGCAATCCGGCGGCGGTCACCTCCAAGACTGTAGGCCCGTCCGCCCGCCCCGGGACCGGAATTCCCCGGGCAACTCACCCACCCAGCCGGACGACACGCGTACCCAGCCGGACGACACGCGTACCTGGACGGACGACACGAGCAGGCCTGTGGTCGGCCGGTGTGTCGTCCTCCTGGGTACGGGTGTCGTCCGTTGCGGTGCGCGAGTCGTCCGCCTGGGTACGTGTCGTCCGGTCGCGGGGCGGAGCCGGGTCGGGCAAGATCTGCGGCGGTCGTTCCCCTGACGAAGGAGCCCGATGGCGGTGCTGGTGGTGGCCGCGGCGGTGCTCGGCCTGCTCGTCGGGTCGTTCCTCAACGTCGTGATCCACCGCGTGCCGCGGGGCGAGTCGGTCGTCCGGCCGCCGTCGCACTGCCCGGGCTGCGGGCAGACGATCAAGACCCGGCACAACGTCCCCGTCTTCGGCTGGCTCGTCCTGCGCGGCCGCTGCGCGGGCTGCGGCGCCCGGATCAGCGTCCGGTACCCGCTGGTCGAGTTCGGCACCGCCGTGCTGTTCGCGCTGCTGGCCCTGCGGCTCGACCCGCCGGACCTGCCCGCGTTCCTCTACTTCGGCGCGATCGGGCTCGCCCTGGCCCTGATCGACCTCGACTGCCGCCGCCTGCCGGACGCCATCGTGCTGCCGTCGTACCCCGTACTCGCCCTCCTGCTGACGGCGTCGGCCTGGTGGCGCGGCGACTGGTGGTCCCTCGCCCGCGCCGGGATCGGCGGCGCCGCGCTGTTCGGCTTCTACCTCGTCCTCGCCCTGGCGTACCCGGCGGGCATGGGCTTCGGTGACGTCAAGCTCGCGGGCCTCCTCGGCGGGATCCTCGCCTACTTGTCCTGGCCGGCGCTGCTCATCGGGGCGTTCGGCGGGTTCCTGCTCGGCGCGGTCGCCGGCGTCGTGGTGCTGGCGACCGGCCGGGGCGGCCGCAAGACGGCACTGCCGTTCGGGCCGTTCATGATCGCCGCCGCACTGCTGGCGATCTTCGCGGCCGGCCCGCTCGGCCAGGCCTACCAGCGGCTGACCGGCCTGGCCTGAGCGGTCACCGGTTCCCCGACCAGCTCAGCACCGACACCTGACGCGCCCCCGCCACCGGATTCGTCGGGTCACCGTCCACATAGGCCACCCGTGCCCGGGCCGACGGCGTCCCGGACGGCACGCACGTCCCCGAGCCGGGACACACGTAAGCGGACAGGTAGACACCGAAGACGAAGCCCGGCGAGTCGTCCGGGACCTCGATGACCGCCCCGGTGAACGTCACGCTCCCGGTTTCCTTCACCCACAACGACCGCGCGACGACGCCGAAGCGGAAGATCGGTTCGGTCGCGTTGTTCAGCGTGACGTCGAGGACGGCTTTCGGCGCGTACGTCGTTCCCTGCACGTAGAACCGGTTGCCGAAGTTGTTGACCGCCGTGAGCAGCGCACACGCCGAAGGGCTCGGGTACGTCAGCTGGGTGCAGCCGCTCTCGGCCCGCAGCGCGGGTGGGGTGTAGGTGAGCTCCAGCTGGAGCGCATCCACCAGTTCCGTGCCTTCGTGCTTGACGTCCACGGCGTAGCCCAGCTGCCCACCGGCGAAGGTGCCGTCGTACACCGCCTGGGCCAGCTGGCTGGTCACGTCGGTGACATCGGTGGCGGCCGAGCCGTCGCCGGGGGCGGACAGGCTCAGCGGGATCGGCGAGCTCCCCGCCGGCGTGAACTGGGCCGTGCGCGAGTCCTTGCTCGCGCCGTTGTCGTTGCGGTGGACCACCCGGACCTTCGCCGAAGTCAGGATCGTCCCGGCGGGCGGTGCCGCGGCGGGGGAGAAGCCGGCGGCGGTCAGGGTGGCGTTGCCCCCGCTCTTGCCGGGAGCGGCCCAGGTCGCCCCGGATCCATCCACTTTGGACAGCACGGCGGCCGTGCCGGCGAAGCCGCCCGTGACGGAACCGGGCACGAGTGTCGCCGTCACCGGCGACTCCGCGCCCGAGGTCAGCCCGTAGACGGCGACCGGCGGCCGGTCCGCGCTGTAGGTGCCGCAGATCTCCGCCTGGCCCGCCTTCACCGCCAGCCGGCTGTCGCCGCCGAAGACGAACTGGACGCCGACCGCCTTCGCGTCGTCGATCGGGTTGTCGCAGGCCCCCGGGATGTTCGCCGGGACCGGCGGCTTGGCGATGATCCGGCCGCTGTCGTCCACGGGCGTGCCCGCGACCAGGAAGCCGTTGTCGACCGTCCACACGTCGTCGTCGCCGCCGGACAGCGACGGGGGCCGCACCCCGGCGCTGTTGTGGAAGTCGAAGTAGTACGTCCCGGGGGTGAACCAGAACGTGCTGTCCTTGCACTTGCTGCTGCTGGACATCATCGCCGACAGGCCGGCCGCGTCGTCGTAGTACCCGGGCTGGAAGGTGACCAGCGAAGACGCCTTGGTGCACGGCGGCAGCGCCTGACGCGGCGGAACCGAGGTCAACGCTGGCGCGTAGCCGGGGTCGGCGCCGAGAGCCGATCCGCCGTAGCCGCACGAGGGCGCGGGCGTGCTCCGGATCGTGCCCGCGCAGGCGCCCCGCGTGCCGAGGGTGAGGATCGCGCTGCCCGGCCGGTTGCACAGGCTCAGGGACGGGCACTGGATCCGGACCTTCGCCGGATCGGCGGTGCAC
Source organism: Amycolatopsis sp. NPDC024027 (assembly GCF_040638975.1). Classification (NCBI taxonomy): domain Bacteria; kingdom Bacillati; phylum Actinomycetota; class Actinomycetes; order Pseudonocardiales; family Pseudonocardiaceae; genus Amycolatopsis; species Amycolatopsis sp. NPDC024027. Next base: position 4,297 of record NZ_JBEZYY010000039.1, on the reverse strand, counting down.
GACACCGCGGCCGAGCCGGTGCCGCCGAAGTTCGGCAGGGTCAGCGTGTCGGAGCCGCCGAAGCAGTGCTCGCCGGCCGCGCCGGTGAACGTGCTGGTGCGGATCGCGTTGATCCCCGCCTGCAGCGCACCGTCGGCCGTGTAGGCGGACGCGGCCTGGTCGCGCAGGTTCACCGTGGTGCGGACGCTGGTGTCGGCGAAGGACAGTCTCCTGGAAGCTGGTTCATTTCGGGAAGCCGGGACTCGGTCGCGGTCCGGCTGGTCCGTGAGGACCGTCACGAAGAGTGTGCGAATTCCGAGGCGATCTTCACCCCGGGCGACCGGCCCGACTGCGAAGGCCGGAGGTCCCTTGTCATCGGCAGCCGGGCGTGTTATGCGCGCGGGATCGAGCCGGGACGCCGTCGTTTCACCGGCGAAAAGTTCCGACTCCCGAACTGTGACCTGCGACTTTTGCGACCCGTTCGGCCGAATGGCGGAGATCGTCCCGTGATCTTCCGCTCAAGCGCGCGCCTGATCTTGAACGGCCTCTAAGCCGGTCCCGGACGGCGCGGTGTACTCGGGCTTCATCGGTAACTCGCAGTGATAATTCCCCGCGTGATGAGTAATACTTGAACATGTTCAACTCTTGGGGTACCGTGAAGTCAGCGAAGTGCGAAGGGGGTTTGCATGAAGATCGTGATTCCGGGCGGCACCGGGCACCTGGGACGGGTGCTGGGCCGCGCGATGGCCGGGCAGGGGCATGAGGTCGTGGTGCTGACCAGGCGGGAGGCGCGCCCGGAGCCGGGGGTGCGCCACGTCCACTGGGACGGCCGCGGCCCGGGCCCGTGGACGGCGGAGATCGACGGCAGCGACGTCGTGCTCAACCTGGCCGGCCGGTCGGTGAACTGCCGGTACACCCCGGCGAACCTGCGCGAGATGCTGAACTCCCGCGTCGACTCGGCGAGGGTGGTCGGCGGCGCGATCGCCCACGCGGCCCGGCCGCCGAAGGTGTGGCTGCAGATGAGCACGGCGACGATCTACGCGCACAGGTTCGACGCGCCGAACGACGAAACCACCGGAATTCTCGGCGGCGACGAGCCGGACGTGCCGGCCTACTGGTCTTACAGCGTCGACATCGCCAAGGCTTGGGAGCGCGAGCAGCGCCTGGCGGCCACCCCGGGCACGCGCAAGGTGGCGCTGCGCGCGGCCATGGTGATGAGCCCCGAACCCGGCGGAGCGCTGGCGATGCTCCTGCGCTTGACGCGCCTGGGCCTGGCCGGCCCGGTAGCGGGCGGCGGCCAGTACATGTCCTGGATCCACGAGGAGGACATGATCCGGGCGATCGATTTCCTCATCGAGCGCGACGAGCTGAGCGGGCCGGTCAACCTGGCGGCCCCGGAGCCATTGCCGTACGGCCGATTCCTGCGCGCTCTGCGCTCGGCGGCGGGGGTGCGCGTGGGTCTCCCCGCGACGAAGTGGATGGCGGAGATCGGTGCGTTCGTGCTGCGCAGCGACACGGAGCTGCTGTTGAAGAGCCGTCGCGTGACCCCGGGGAGGTTGCGCGAGGCGGGGTTCGAGTTCACGTACCCGGAGTGGCCGGCGGCGGCCGAGGACTTGGTGCAGCGGTCACGAGAGCCGGTGAAGACGGTCAGCTGAGCCCGGCACGCGTTGGTTCGCGGGCTTGGTGGTCGGTTCGCGTACCTGGATGGTCGGCCGGCGTACCTGGGGCGTCGGCTTGCGTGCCTGGAGGGTCGGCTCGCCCGCTTGGCTGATCGGCCGTGCCTGGGGCAGCCGGCTGGCTTACCTGGGCGGTCGGCTCGCGGACTTGGGCGGGCGGTTTGCGTGCCTGGAGGATCGGCTGGCGTATCGGGAGGGTCGGCATGCGTGCCTGGAGGGTCGGTCGGCTGAGGGGGCGCGGCGGTCCGGCAGGGGCGGGTCCATGGTTGCCGCGGGGGAGAGGCCGTGCCGGGTCCACTCAGGACGGTCAGCCGGGGTCGGCGTTGTCCCGCAGCCGCCGCAGCACCAACGCCAGGTGGAGGCGGAAGCGGCCGGCCGGTGAGTCGACCTCGAAGCCCAGCACCGCCTCCGCGCGGGCCAGCCTGGCCGGCATCGTGCTGTGGTGGCGGTGCAGCGCCGCGGCCGCTTTGCGGGCCGAGCCCGTTGCGCACAGCGCGTCCAGGGCCGCCAGCGTGTCCGCGCCGTGGGGTTCGGCGGCCAGGCGGTCGAGCGCCTGGACGTCAGCCAGTTCCGCGAGTTCCGCCGGCGCCAGTTTGCCCGCGAGCGCGGCCAGGCCGCCCAGCCGCTCCCACCACACCACCGGCTCCGCCGCCGAGGTGAACCGCAGGGCCGTCCGGGCCGCCGCCCAGGACCGGGCCACCTCGATCGCCGGTCCCTCCGGGCCGATGCCCGCGCGGGCACCGTCCGTCAGCGCGGCCACCTCGCCCGGCAGCAGGACCGCCCGCACCCCGCCCAGCCGCGCCGAACGGCCGGCGAGCGCGTCGACGCCCGTGCCCGCGAGCACGCGCAGCCGCGCCGCCGGGCCGAAGCCGAGCAGGTGCAGGGCCCGGGACCGCTCGGCCGTGCCGGTGTCCTCCGACAGCACCAGCTCCACCAAAGCGGGATCCCCGAGCTCGGGCCGCGGCACCCCGGAGTGCTCCAGCAGGATCGCGGCGGCGATCGCGAACCGTTCGAGCAGCATGTCGTCGAGCGGGACGGCCGCGCCCGCCCGGGCCACCCACACGACCACGCCGCCTTCGAGCATCCGCGTGGCGGCCCCCGCGGGCGCCGCGGCCGGGGTGACGACGCCGGCGCCGGGCGAAGCACGCAGCGACAGACCTTGGCCGGGGGCGTGCACGCCGACCGGGCAGCCGGCCAGGTCCGCCGTGCTGCGCACGAGAACGTCCAGACCCGCGCGGCCGGCGATCAGGCGGTCGAAGAACCCGATCACCCGCACGGCGTTCTCGGCGTCGGCGTCGAGCCCGGACAGCCGCAGCAGCAGCCCTTTCATCCCGCCACGATAGGCGCGCCCGCCACCGGATGGCGAGCAGCGGCCCGGCAACGCCGCAACCGGACCGCGCGGGCCTGCCCACCGCCGGATGGCGCGGGTCTGCCCGGCAACGACCCCTGCCGGATGGCGTGGGCCGCAACACCGTCGCAGCGGGCCGGTCCGCCGCGGAATACCTCCGGTGAGCACCACTGCCGCACGGCAACGATCGGCCGCCGCCGGGTGGCGCGGATTCGGGCCGCAACGGCCGCCGCGTGGCGGTGGCTCTCGTCACCTCGGGCGGCCGATCATCAGACCATGACCTACGCGATCGATCCCGAGCTGCTGCCCTGGCTGGACATGCTCCCGGCCGTGACCCTCACCGACCACGAGTCCCTCCTGGCCGCGCGCTCCTCGATGGCGCAGCTCAGCGAAGTCCTGCCGGCCTACGAACCGGCCCAGCCGATCGACGTCCGGGACTTCGCCGTGCCCGGGCCGTCCGATGCCCCGGACGTCCCGGTCCGCGTCTACACTCCGGCGAACCGCGCCACCACGGTGCCCGGCCTGCTCTACATCCACGGCGGCGGGTTCGTCATGGGCGATCTCGACACCTTCGACGCGCACGTGCTGCGCCTGGTCGACGAACTGGGCGTCGTGATCGTCTCGGTGGACTACCGGCTCGCGCCCGAGCACCCGTTCCCGGCGCCGGTCGAGGACTGCTACGCGGCCCTGACCTGGGTGGCGGCCAAGGCCGACGAGCTCGGCATCGACCCGGCGCGCCTCGGCGTCGCCGGCGAAAGCGCCGGTGGTGGCCTCTCGGCCGCGGTCGCCCTGCTGGCCCGCGACCGCGGCGGCCCGCGGCTGTGCTTCCAGTACCTCGGCATCCCGGAACTCGACGACCGGCTGGACACCCCGTCGATGCAGGCCTACACCGACACGCCGATCTGGAACCGGCCGAACGCGGTGCACAGCTGGACGAGCTACCTCGGCGCGGAACCGGGCGGCCCGGACGTCTCGCCCTACGCCGCCCCGGCGCGCGCCACCGACCTGGCCGGGCTGCCGCCCGCGTTCGTGACGACCTGCCAGTTCGACCCCCTGCGCGACGAGGGAATCACCTACGCCCAGCGACTGGCCCATGCCGGCGTCCTGACCGAGCTCCGCCACTACCCGGGGACGTTCCACGGCTCCAGCCTGGTCGAAACGGCGGAGATCTCCCGCCGCATGTTCGCCGACGAGCTGGACGCGTTGCGACGCGGCCTCCGCATCACCGCCGGCTGAGCGAGAGCGGCGCGGCGACCGGCTTTTCCTGTCACGTGACAGGAAAAGCCGGTCGCCG
>NZ_JBEZYY010000038.1:0-52248 GCF_040638975.1 Amycolatopsis sp. NPDC024027 | reverse complement strand
TGTTGATGACGTCGTCGCCATCGTGACCAGGCCCAGGCGTGGATGCGGTCAGGCAGGTGGGTCAGGTGTGCCAGGAGACGGCGGATTTCGGCGAGGATGAGAGGGATGAGGCCGCTGCCAGGGCTTTTGGGGTGGTCGCTGCGGTGACGGCGAGGTAGGTGTGGGCGAGCATGGCCAGGGTGATGTGTCGGTACCAGGCGTCGTATCGGCGGACCTGGCAATGGTCGAGGCCGACTTCGTTTTTGGCGCTCTGGAAGCATTCTTCGATGGCCCAGCGAGTTCCGGCCACGCGGACCAGTTCGGCGTCTTGGGTGTCCTCGGGGCCGCAGCAGAGATAGTAGGCAAGTTCGGGTTCTTTGTCGGCAGTGGTGATCTGCCGCCGGATAAGTAGCCAGCGGGTCCATCCGGACGGGGTGTGTTCACCGGCGGGAAGGGACGCCACGGCCCAGTCGTAGAGTCGTGGCCCCTTCGCGCCGTCGCCGGCCGAGCGACGTTTCCAGGCTTGTTCCGGTGCCTGCTCGGCGGCATGGTCGGCGCGGGCAGAACCGGTCGTGGCGGGGATGGTCTGGCTGCGGGGAACGGCGACTACATAGCCGATCTGGTGCTGTTCCAGCCATGTCCGGAACTTCGAGTCCTGGCCGTATGCCTCGTCAGCTGTCACCCAGGACGCGGAAACGCCGGCCTCGAGTGCGCGGGCGAGCATGGTCGTGGCCAGCGCCGCTTTCGTGGCGAATTCGACCTCGTCGGGAACGGCGGCGTCGCGGCATCGGGCACGATCGGCGATCCAGGACTTCGGAAGATACAGTTCCCGGTCGATCAGTGTCCGGCCTCGTCCGGTGGCATAGGCCAGAAATACGCCCAGCTGGCAGTTCTCGACCCGACCGGCCGTGCCGGAATACTGCCGCTGCACACCCGCGGACTTGGTTCCCTTCTTCAGAAATCCGGTCTCGTCAACGATCAGCACACCGTCCCGCTCGCCCAGGTGCTTCGCCGCATACGCCCGGACATCATCACGGACACCCTCGGCGTTCCAACTGGCTGCGTTCAGCAGTCGCTGCATCCCATCCGGTGTCGCGTCCCCGGCCACCTCGGCAAGTGTCCACCCGTTCTTGCCCGCCAGCGGCGCCAACAACCCCCGCACATACGCCCGCGCACGCCGACGTGGTTCAGCTCGCGAGAACCGGCCCGCAACCAGCGCAAACAAGTCCTCCAGGCCGGCCGCCCACGCCTCGACATCCGCATCCACGATCACAAGACCAGCAGGCTACACCCACCAATAACGAAGTGCGGCTGGAGTACTAACGCGCGGCCACCGGTCGGCACGCCGCCAGGTCCACCTCGCGCAGCGCCGCGCCCACGCCCGCCAAGGCCGCCGCGTTCATCGACAACGACGTCACACCCAGGCCCACCAGCACCGGCGCCAACGCGGGGTCCGCCGCCGCCTCGCCGCACACGCCCACCGGCTTTCCCGCCTCGGCGCCGGCTTCCGCCACCATGCCCACCAGCCTCAGCAACGCCGGCTGGTGGGGGTCGTTCAACGCCGCCACCGCGCCCAGCTGGCGGTCCGCCGCGAACACGTACTGGGCCAGGTCGTTCGTTCCCAGCGAAACGAAGTCCACCTCCGCGAGGATCGCATCCGCGCACAACGCCGCCGCCGGGATTTCGATCATCACGCCCACCCGCGCGATCCCCGCCGCACGGGCGCGCTCGGCGAACCAGGCCGCTTCCGCCGCCGTGGCCACCATCGGGGCCATCACCGACAGCTCGGCGCCCGTGTCCGCGGCCGCCGCCGTGATCGCCGACAGCTGGCGGTCCAGCAGTTCCGGGCGGTCGAACGCCACCCGGAGGCCGCGGACACCCAAGGCCGGGTTGGGTTCCTCGCCCATCGGCAGGAACGCCAGGGGCTTGTCCGACCCCGCGTCCAGCGTCCGGACGACGACCGGCTTGCCCGCGAACGGGGCCAGCACCGCCGCGTACGCTGCCCGCTGCTCGGCCTCCGTCGGCTCGGAAGCCGCTGACAGGTAACAGAATTCGGTGCGGAACAGACCGACGCCTTCCGCTCCGGCCGCCGCCGCGGCGTGGGCGTCCGCCGCGGAACCGACGTTGCCCAGCAGCTTCACGCGGTGGCCGTCGGCGAGGCGGCCGACGCCGTCCCACACCGGGCGGGACGTCCGGGCCGGCGCCCGCACCGTGCCGTCGGAGGGGGTCACCGTGCCCGCCGAACCGTCGACGGCGAGCCCCGGGCTGTCCAGGTCCAGCACCCCGGCGCACGCGACCACGGCGGGAATGCCCAGCGCCCGCGCCAGGATCGCGGTGTGGCTCGTCGGGCCGCCTTCCGCCGTCACCAGTGCCAGGACCAGGTCCGGGTCGAGCCCGGCGGTGTCGGCCGGGGCGAGGTCACGCGCCACCAGCACGCTCGGCGACGTCAGGTCCGGCACGCCCGGCGGGGCCACGCCCAGCAAGGCCGCGACGATCCGGTCGCGGACGTCGGCGACGTCCCGGGCGCGTTCGGCCATGTAGCCGCCCGCCGCCCGCAGTGCCGTCATGAACTCCCCCGCCGCTTCCCACACCGCTCGCGTCGCCGGGAGCGAACGCGCGTGGACGAGCTTCTCCGCGGACGCGGTCAACGCCGGGTCGGACGCCATGGCGGCCGTCGTCTCCAGGACCGACCGGGCATCTCCGGACACGGAACGGGCACGATCGGACAACGTGGCCGCCACCGCCGTCGCGGCTTACCCGATCTTGCCCGCTTCGGCCTCGAGGTCCGCCGGAGCGGGCGTGGAAGCGGGTTCGGGCAGGTCAGCGGCCACGAGGACACGGGGACCGTCGACCCGCCCGGGGCTGACTCCGACTCCTGACAGCGGCATGGAAGGACCTCCGGAATCAAAGGATCTCGTAACTGGGGATTGACAGTACGGTAACAACGGGCACAATCAAACGGCAACGGGCAAACATCGGAGAGGAACGGGCATGTACGCCGCCGAACGGCACCAGCTCCTGGCGCAACGCGCACGACGCGACGGCCGTGTCGACGTCGGTGACGTCGCCGCCGAACTCGGTGTCGCCCCCGAGACCATCCGACGCGACCTCGGCGTCCTCGAACGCCAAGGCGTGGTCCGCCGCGTCTACGGCGGCGCGGTCGCCGTCGAACGGCTCGACTTCGAACCCGAGGTCGCGCAGCGGGACCAGACCAACGCCGCCGAAAAGGACGCCATCGCCCGGGCCGCGCTGGACCTGGTGCCCGACCGCGGCTCGATCCTGCTCGACGCCGGCACCACGACCAGCAGGCTCGCGACGCTGCTGCCCGCCGACCGCGAGCTGACGGTGATCACCAACTCGATCCCGGTCGCCTCGATCCTCGCCACCCGGCCGGGCATCACGCTGCACATCCTGGGCGGCCGCGTCCGCGGGACGACGCTCGCCGCGGTCGAAACCTGGACGCTGCGCGCCCTCGAGGGCCTGCTCGTCGACGTCGCTTTCCTCGGCGCCAACGGCTTTTCGGCCGAGCACGGCTGCACGACGCCGGACATGGCCGAGTCCGCCGTGAAGGCCGCCGTGGTCGCCGCCGCCCGCAAGAGGGTGCTGCTGGCCGACCACAGCAAGTACGGCACCGACCAGCTCAGCCGCTTCGCGCGGCTGGCCGAGATCGACGTCCTGGTCACCGACAGCGGCATCGACGCGGGCGCGGTGGCCGAACTCGAAGAAGCGGGCCCGGAGGTGGTGCTGGCGTGATCGTCACCGTGACCCCCAACCCGAGCCTCGACCGGACCGCGCGGCTGGCCGAGCTGCGCCGCGGCGAGGTGAACCGGGCCGAAGCCGTCCGGCTCGACCCGGGCGGCAAAGGCGTGAACGTCGCCCGCGCGCTGGCCGCCGCCGGGACCCCGACCGTCGCGCTGCTGCCTGCCGGCGGCCCCGTCGGCGAGCGGCTGGCCGACCTGCTCGCGCCCGAAGGCGTCCCGGTCGTCGCCGTGCCGATCGCCGGGTCGACCCGCAGCAACATCACGCTCGTCGAAGCCGACGGGACCACGACGAAGATCAACGAGCCGGGCCCCGAGATCTCCCCCGCCGAACTCGCCACCCTCGAACGCCGCGCCGTCGAACTGGCCGCGCGCGGCGAATGGCTGGTGTGCTGCGGCAGCCTCCCCGCCGGCGTGCCCGACGACTTCTACGCCCGGCTGACGAAGCTCGCCCGCGAAGCCGGAGCGAAGGTCGCCGTCGACTCTTCCGGCGCGCCGCTCGCCGCCGCCTGCGCGGCCGGCCCCGACCTGCTCAAGCCCAACCTCGACGAGCTGATCGAGCTCGCCGGCCGCCCGCTCCCGCTGCTCGGAGACGTCGTCGCGTTCTGCCGGGAGCTGATCTCCGGCGGCGTCGGCCGCGTGCTGGTCAGCCTGGGCGCGCGCGGCGCGGTGCTCGTCGAGGAGACCGGAACCTGCCACGCGCTCGGCCCGCTTGTGGCCGTGCGCAGCACCGTCGGCGCCGGAGACGCCGCACTCGCCGGGTTCCTCCACGCGGGAGGAACCGGCCCCCAAGCCCTGCGCGCCGCGGTCGCCTACGGCACCGCCGCGGTCACGCAGGAGGGCAGCCGCATGCCCACCCCGCAGGACGTGCACCCCGACCAGGTGCGCGTGCTCGACGCCGACCCCACCTTCACCCTCAGCGGAGCCGCCGCATGACCACCCCAGACCTGATCACCGCCGACCTGGTCGACCTCGGCCTCGACGCCGCCGACAAGCAGACCGCCATCCGCGGCCTCGCGCAGCGGCTCGTCGACGCCGGGCGGGTGACCGACCTCGACCTGTTCCTGAAGGACGTCGCCGCCCGCGAAGAGCAGATGGCCACCGGGCTCGAAGGCGGCATCGGCATCCCGCACTGCCGCTCGGCCGCGGTGACCGCGCCGACGCTGGCGTTCGGCCGCAGCGACGCGGGCATCGACTTCGGCGCGCCGGACGGCCCGGCGAAGCTGATCTTCCTCATCGCCGCGCCGGAAGGCGGGGGCAGCGGCCACCTCAAGGTCCTCGCCGCCCTCGCCCGGCGGCTGGTCCGGGCGGAGTTCAAGCGGAACCTGCTGGACGCCACCGACGCCGCCGCCCTCGCCGAGTACATCCGCCAGGAGGTGGCCTGATCATGAAGTTCGTCGCCATCACCGCCTGCCCCACCGGGATCGCCCACACCTACATGGCGGCCGAGTCGCTGGAGCAGACCGCCAAGGCCAACGGCGACGAGATCGTCGTCGAGACCCAGGGGTCGGCCGGGTCCGAACCGCTGTCCGCCGAGGACATCGCGAGCGCGGACGCCGTCATCTTCGCCGCGGACCTCGCGGTGCAGGGCCGGGACCGCTTCGCCGGGAAGCCGATCGTCGAGGCGCCGGTCAAGGCCGCGATCAACGACGCGGCCGGGCTGTTCGAGCGCGCCAAGGCCGCCGCCCGCGAGCCCGTCACGCCCGCCACCCCGGAACTCACCTCGAAGGTCGGCGCGAACGACAACGCCGGGACCAAGATCCGCCAGTGGCTGATGACCGGCGTCAGCTACCTGATCCCGTTCGTCGCCGCGGGCGGCCTGCTCATCGCGCTGAGTTTCGCACTCGGCGGCTACAAGATCGTCGACGCGCCGAAGGTCACCGAGCACTTCGACGCGGGTTCGGTCGCCGGCTGGGCCGCGCTGATGTTCCAGATCGGCAGCGCGGCGTTCGACTTCCTGGTCCCGGTGCTGGCCGGGTTCATCGCCTTCGCGATGGCCGACCGCCCGGCGATCGCCCCCGGTTTCGTGGGTGGCGCGATCGCCGTCACCGTCGGGGCCGGCTTCCTCGGCGGCCTCGTCGCCGGTCTCTTGGCCGGTGGCGTCGTGCTGGCGCTGAAGAAGATCCAGGTGCCGAAGCCGATGCGGGGCATCATGCCGGTGGTGGTGTACCCGCTGCTCGGGTCCATTGTGGTCGGTGTGCTGATGTACGTCGTGGTCGGCAAGCCGATCGCGGCGGCCACGACGGGCCTGACGAACTGGCTCAACAGCCTCAGCGGCGTCAGCGCGCTGCTGCTGGGCGCGTTGCTCGGCCTGATGATGGCCTTCGACATGGGTGGCCCGGTCAACAAGGCCGCGTACGCCTTCGCCGTCGGCGGCCTGACCACCGGCGCGACCGCGTCGCTGCAGATCATGGCCGCGGTGATGGCGGCCGGGATGGTGCCGCCGCTGGCCCTGGCGCTGGCGTCGACGGTCCGCAAGAAGCTGTTCACCGAGGCCGAACGCGAGAACGGCCGGGCGGCCTGGCTGCTGGGCGCGTCGTTCATCACCGAGGGCGCGATCCCGTTCGCCGCGGCGGACCCGTTCCGGGTGATCCCGTCGATCATGCTCGGTTCGGCGGTCACCGGCTCGCTGTCGATGGCTTTCGGCACGACGCTGCGCGCCCCGCACGGCGGGATCTTCGTGCTCCCGCTGATCGGCAACCCGCTGCTGTTCCTGGTGGCATTGATCGCCGGGACGCTGGTCGCCGCCGGGTCGGTGATCGCGCTCAAGCAGGTCCGCTTCCGGGCGGCCGAGCGCTCGGCCGCCGTTTCCAGCCAGCCGGTCAACGCGTGAAGGAGTCCACTGTGTACCAACGCCGCACGCTCGTCGCCAGCAGCGTCGGGCTCCACGCCCGCCCGGCGGGCCTGGTCGCTCGCACGGCGGCCGGCCAGCCCGCGAAGGTGACGATCGCCAAGATCACGGCCGGCGTCCCCGGTGACCCCGTCGACGCGGCCAGCGTCCTGGGGTTGATGACCCTGGGCGCGGCCTTCGGCGACGAGGTCGAGCTGACCGCCGAGGGCGACGCGGCCCGGGAGTCCGTCGACGCACTGGCCGAGCTGATCGCCCAGGACCTGGACGCCTGAGCGCCGCCGCGGCTCCGATCGCCCACGACCGGAGCCGCGGCCGGCATCACTCACATGACCATCGGCCCCTGCGCCCCGTGAAGAGCTGCTGGGCCGTTGGCGCGATGTCGATCGGCATCGGTGTGAACGCCGCTGACATGCGCTTCGGCAGTCGTTCACCGTGAAGGAATGGCTGATTCGCTCGAGCACTTGGCCGGGCGCCTCCTGATCCAGTGCCGGCCGGCCGACGCCGAAGTCGTCCTGGCGATCGCGAAGGAATACGAGGCCGGGATCGTGCTGACCGGGACATCACCGGAAGCCGCGGTTCGCCGCCTTCGCGGCCAGGGGTTCGACGGCCCGATCCTCTGTGACGCCGACCGGTACTCCGGCAAGAAACGGGCATGGGCGAGCCGGGGCACCCACCCGGCGTGGTGCCGCCGTCAACGTGACCTCGAGCTGATCCCCTTGACCGACTCGGGATATCTGCCCCCGCGCAACCTGATCGGGCTTCGCACGATCCTCCGTGCGGCGGCCCGGGAACCGCAGCCGGTCATCGCCGTGCTGCCGCTGGCCGCGCGCTGGTTCGCCAAACCGGCGATCTGCGACGCCCTCACCCGCGAAATCAACGGCTTCGGCGTCCCGGTCGCCCTGGTCCTCGAACACGCCAAAGACCCGTTCGGCGCTCAGTACGTGTTGCGCGGCTTCCTCCGCCTCCTGGCGAACTCCACCGTGCGGGTCGTGCTCTTGCGCTCCGACGTCTCCGCGATCGGCGTTCTCTGTCACGGCGCGCACGCCGCTGCGATGGGTACCACCAGCGCCCTTCGCCACCTGTACCCGGTCACGGCACGAGGTGGAGCGCCTCGGCCGGGTGTCTCCCCCTTCGTCACCCGGCTGCTCGGATATCACCGGCTCGAGACCTGTACGGACCTCTTCGCCGAAACGCCGGACATGGCGCATCTCTGGGCCTGCCCCTGCCCGATCTGCGAAGGAGCGGCTCCCGACTGGCTCGAAGATGCCGACTGGCCGGCCGAAGCCGCCTTCTGCCACTCGCTGCACTGCGTGTTCGCGCTCAGGGCCGAGCTTGCCCGTCATTGCCACACGCGCGAGCAGCTCCTCAGTGCCTGGCACGAAGCCTGCAGTCATGCGCTCTTCGTCCACGACCAGCTCGCGGAGACCATGAAACGCTGGAACAGACCGGCGAACCTCCGCAGCTGGTACGCGGTCACCGCTGATCCCTTGCCGCATCGCACCGCCGGCATCCCGCCACAGCCCGGAGCCGTCAGGCGGGGCCGAGCAGGGCGATCGACGCCCGCACCGCGAGCTCGGTGACATCCCCGGCCCGGCCGCCGTCCTCCACGGTCGTCGCGATCAGCTCGCGCAACCCGCCCAGCAGCATGATCGACAGCTGCCGCGAAGGCGGGGTGATGCCCGCCGCGCGCATCTCCGGGGTGTCCGTCAAGCGCTGGGTCATCGCGATGAACCCCTCCATCGCGTCACGCTGCAGTTCACGGGCCGGCGCGCCCAACGCGGGGACGTCCCGGATCCAGCTCAGCGTGATCGCCGGCTCCGACTCCGCGCAGCCGATCCACGCTTCGATCGCTTGCCGCACCTGGACGGCCCACGGCGCGCGCGGGTCCACCGCCTCGGAAATCTGCCGGATCATCGACCGGTTCGCCTCCGCGAGGAGGGCGATCAAGCACTCTTCGCGGCTGGAGAAGTGCTCGTAGAACGTCCGCCGGGACGTGCGGGCGCGGCGGACGACGTCGGCCACGGTCGTGTCGCGGAAGCCGGCCTCGGTGATCGATTCGGCCAGCCCGTCCAAGAGGCGCTGGCGGAATCGGCGGGTGTCGACATCCACGGAAGTCACGCTATACCCCCTCCTCTTGAAACCGGATGGTACACCGGCGTACCGTACCGACGGTACGCTCGCGTACCACCTTCCGGGAGGGTCGATGACGACCATGACACGCCTCGCAGTGCTGCCGCCGGGGCCCACCGCGCCCCGCGCCGTCCAGGGCGCCTATGCCCTGACGCAGCCCCTGCGCGGCATGCGGCGGCTCAAAGAACGCTACGGGGACGCCTTCACGGTGAACGTGCCGATCTTCGGCAACGCCGTGGTGATCAGCGGCCCCGCCGAGATCAAGCAGCTGTTCACCTCCGGACCCGAGCTCGTCGACAACCTCGAGGTCAACCTCGGGCGCGTGCTCGGCTCCCGGTCGATGTTCGCGCTGTCCGGCGACGAGCACAAACGGCAGCGCAAGCTCCTGGTTCCGCCGTTCCACGGACGGCGGCTGGCGGCGTACGAGAAGATCGTCGAGGAAGAAACCGCGCGCGAACTGGCGAGCTGGCCCGAAGACCAGGCGTTCGCCACGCTGCCGTCGATGATGCGGATCACCCTCAACGCCATCCTCCGCGCCGTCTTCGGCGCCGAAGGGGCCGAGTTCGCCGAGCTGCGCGAGCTGCTCCCGCCGTTCGTCACCCTCGGCTCCCGGCTGGCCGTGCTGCCGATCACCAAGAAAGGCCGCTTCAACCCGTGGCGCCGCTTCGAACGGATGCGCCGCGAGTACGACGCGATCGTCGACCGGCTGATCGCCAAAGCCGGGCCGGACGGCGACGACGTCCTCTCGATGCTGCTGCAGACCCGCTACGACGACGGGTCGGGACTGAGCCGCGAAGAGATCTCCGACCAGCTCCTCACCCTGCTCACCGCCGGGCACGAGACGACGGCGACCACCCTGGCCTGGGCCGTCGAGCGCCTCCGCCGTCACCCCGCGCTGCTGGCGGAACTGCGAGACGACGACGGAAAGCTGCTCGACGCCACGATCCTCGAGGTCCAGCGCACCCGGCCGGTCATCGACCTCACCGCCCGGCAGGTCAAGCAGGACGGCTTCCGGCTCGGCCGGTGGACGCTGCCGAAGGGGTACGCGGTGCTCGTCAGCATCGCGCTGATCCACGACGACGACGCCGTCTTCCCCCACGCCGCCGCCTTCGACCCGCACCGCTTCGCCGGCGCGCGCCCGGATCTCTCCCAGTGGATCCCGTTCGGCGGCGGCACCCGCCGCTGCCTCGGCGCCGCCTTCGCGACCATGGAGATGACCGTCGTGCTGCGAACCCTGCTGCGGGACTTCACTCTGGTTCCGACGAGCGAGCCCGGCGAACGCTGGCACTCGCGGGGCGTGGCCTACGCCCCGGCCAAGGGCGGCCGCGCGATCGTGCGCCGCCGGACCACCGGAGGAGATTCGTGACCGACCAGATCGCCGACGCCGGCCGGGGCATTTCCCTGGCCTACGAGCGGATCGGGGACACCGGCGCCGAGCCGCTGGTCCTCGTCGCCGGCCTGGGCCAGCAGCTGCACAGCTGGCCGGACGCCTTCTGCGCGAAGCTCGCCGAACGCGGGTACGAGGTCATCCGGTTCGACAACCGCGACGCCGGCCGTTCCACGCACCCGCGCTTCCGGCCGCCGACCCTGCTCGGCATGCTCGCGGGCCGGTTCCCCGCGCAGCAGTACGACCTCACCGACATGGCCGCCGACACCGTCGGCCTGTTCGACGCCCTCGACCTCGAGACCGCGCACATCGCGGGCGTCTCCATGGGCGGCATGATCTCCCAGACCACGGCCGCGTTGTACCCGGAGCGGATCCGCACCCTGACGTCGATCATGTCGACGACCGGGTCGCGCGTGCTCGGCCGGCCCGCGCTTTCGACGTTGCGGATGATGGGCGCGAAGCCGCCGAAATCCCGGGAGGAGGCGGTCGAAAGCGCCGTCCGGATGTTCCGCCACATCGGCTCGCACGGCTTCCCGTTCGACGAGACCCGGGTCCGCGAGCTGGCCGGGACGGGCTGGGACCGCGACCCGACGGCCGGCGGTGTGGGCCGCCAGCTCGCCGCCATCATGAAGTCCGGCAACCGGACGCCGCTGCTGCGCAAGATCACCGCGCCGACGCTGGTGATCCACGGCGACCGCGACCGGATGGTCCACCCCACCGGCGGTGCGGCCACCGCGCGCGCCATCCGGGGCGCCCGCCTCGAAACCGTCCGCGGGATGGGCCACGACCTGCCCCAAGGCGCGTGGTCCACGGTGCTCGACCTCATCGACCAGCACGCGAGGAGCAGCGATGTCCCGGCCCCGTGAACGGCACAGCCTCACCGGCCGCCCGGTGGTCATCACCGGCGCGGCGTCCGGCATCGGCCGCGCGCTGGCCACCCGGCTGTCCCGGCTCGGCTCGCCGGTCGCCCTCGCCGACGTCGACGAAGACGGCCTGAAGGCCACCGCGGCCGCGCTGCCCGGCCGGGTGCTGATTCGCGTCCTCGACGTCCGTGACGCGCAGGACCAGCTGCGGTTCGCCGCCGAGGTCCGCGAGTGGCTCCCGGCGCCCCTCGCCGCGGTGTTCAACAACGCCGGTGTCGCGGTGACTTCGTCCGTGCTCGACGCGGTGGCCGAGGACGACGACTGGCTGCACGACATCGACTTCCGCGGGGTGCTCCACGGGACGCGGGCGTTCCTGCCGGTCCTCGTCGAGCAGGGCGAAGGCGCGATCGTGAACACCTCCAGCGTCTACGGCCTGCTCGGGATGCCGTACCAGAGCGCCTACTGCGCGGCGAAGTTCGCCGTCCGCGGCTTCACCGAGTCCCTGCGGCAGGAACTGCGCGGCACCGACGTCCGCGCGGTGACCGTGCACCCGGGCGGCATCACGACGAACATCGCGCGCAACGCCCGCGTGCGCCGCGACCCCCAGGGCCTCGGGCGCACCCACGAGCAGATGGCGGCCCAATTCGAGGCGATGACGATGACGTCGCCGGAGAAAGCCGCGGCGATCATCCACGCCGGCGTCGACCGCGGGAAGGCCCGGATCTTGGTCGGCCCGGACGCCTACCTGTTCGACGCGCTCGCCCGCATCACACCGACCCACTACAACGCCGTGCTGACGCGCGTCATGCGGCGAGCCCGGCGGACGGAGACCGTGTCATGACCGAACACCTCGACGTGCTGATCGTCGGCGCCGGGCTGTCCGGCGTCGGCGCGGCCCACCACCTGCGCACGGCGTTCCCGCGCAAGAGCTACGCGATCCTCGAAGCCCGCGACGCGATCGGTGGCACGTGGGACCTGTTCCGCTACCCCGGCGTGCGATCCGACTCGGACATGCAGACCCTCGGCTACCGGTTCCGGCCGTGGACCGACGCGAAGGCCATCGCGGACGGGCCGTCGATCCTGCGGTACGTCCGCGACACCGCCGCCGACGCGGGGATCGATCGGCACATCCGGTTCGGGCACCGGGTGCTCCGCGCCGAGTGGTCCACGGAGGACGCGCGGTGGACCGTCGAGGCCGAGCACGACGGGCAGCCGGTCGAGTTCACCGCGAAGTTCCTGTACCTGTGCAGCGGCTACTACGACTACGCGGCCGGGCACACGCCGGCGTTCCCCGGTCTCGAGAACTTCGGCGGCACCGTCGTCCACCCGCAGCACTGGCCCGAGGACCTCGACTACACCGGCAAGAAGGTCGTCGTCATCGGCAGCGGCGCCACCGCGGTCACGCTCGTCCCGGCGATGACCGACCGCGCCGCGCACGTGACGATGCTGCAGCGCTCCCCCACCTACATCCTCTCGCTGCCGTCGGAGGACGCGCTGGCCAACCGGCTGCGCAAGGTGCTCGGCCCGAAGCTGGCGTACCCGATCGCGCGCTGGAAGAACGTTGCGGTGAGCACGCTGATCTACCAGCTCAGCCGGCGCCGCCCGGCGGTGGTGAAGGCGATGATCCGCAAGGCGACCGCGAAGCAGCTGCCGCCCGGGTACGCCGTCGACACCCACTTCAAGCCGCAGTACCAGCCCTGGGACCAGCGGCTGTGCCTGGTCCCGGACGGCGATCTCTTCCGGTCCATCCGGCGCGGCGACGCCTCGATCGTCACCGACCGGATCGCGGAGTTCACCGAGCGGGGTATCCGGCTCGAATCGGGCGACGAGCTCGAGGCGGACGTCGTCGTCACCGCGACCGGGCTGCGGCTGCTCGCCTTCGGCGGCATCGAGCTGGCGGTGGACGGCGCCCCGGTGAAGCTGCCGGAAACCCTGGCCTACAAGGGCATGATGCTCAGCGGCGTACCGAACTTCGCCTTCACGATCGGCTACACGAACGCGTCGTGGACGCTCAAGGCCGACCTGGTCGGCGAGTACGTCGTCCGGCTGCTGCGCCACCTCGACCGGCACGGCTACGACCGGTGCGTGCCGGTCAACGACGACCCGGCGGTCACCGAGCGGCCGCTGCTGGACTTCGACGCCGGGTACGTGCAGCGGTCCATCGACGAGTTCCCGAAGGCGGGTTCCCGGGCGCCGTGGCAGCTGGGCATGAGCTACGCGCACGACGTCGTCAAGCTGCGGCACGGCCGGATCGACGACGGCGCGCTGCGTTTCTCGCGGCGCCGGGCGGGAGCGGGCAGACTGAGCGCATGACGCTCGGTACCTCGCCCGCCCAGGGCCGCTGACATGCACTCCGCAGGCCTCGTGCTGCACCCCCGCCGCGACTCCGCGGCCGCCGTCGAAGCCGTCCTCGGCTGGGCGAGCAACCGGAACATCGAAATCCTCGGCATCGCCGACGAGATCGTCCGGCTGAACTGCGCCGCGATCGGGGTGACACCCGAGGAGCTCGGCCGCCGCTCCGACCTGGTGGTCAGCCTGGGCGGCGACGGCACGATGCTGCGGGCCATGCGGCTGGCCGACGGGCAGCGCGCGCCGGTGCTCGGGGTGAACCTCGGCAAGCTCGGCTTCCTGGCCGAGGTCGACGTCCCCGACCTGCCCGGCGCGCTCTCGGCCATCGACGGCCACCAGTTCACGGTGGAACCGCGGCTGGCCGTGGACGCCGTGCTGCAGGGGCGGAAGATCACGGCGTTCAACGACATCGCCGTGGTGCGGGTGCCCGGCGACGGCAGCGCGGTGGTCGCCGTCCGCGTCGGCGGCCAGCCGTTCGTGAGCTACTCGGCCGACGCGGTGGTCGTCGCGACCCCGACCGGCTCGACGGCGTACAGCTTCTCGGCGGGCGGCCCGATCACCAGCCCGGCGGTGGAGGCCCTGCTGGTGACGCCGGCGGCGCCGCATTCGGCGTACAGCCGGGGCGTGGTGCTCTCGGTGCACGACGAGGTGACCCTGGAACTGCTGCCGACCAGCGGCCGGCTGGCGGTGGAGGTCGACGGCCAGGTCGAGGGGTACGTCTCCCCCGGCGAACGGCTCGACCTGCGCGGCCGGCCGAGCGCGGCGCGGGTGGTCCGGCTCGGGATGACGACGTTCTACCAGCGGGCGCGGCGCAAGCTGCGGCTCACGGATTCGGCCGAGATCCCGCAGGACGGCGACCACTGACGGTGTCCTGCGTCACAGCGCGGGTGCGTCGGCAATGGTCACGGAAAGGTCACGGGTAGCGTCCGCGCCTGCGCCTGAACCAGCCGAACCGTCCCGGAGTGTTTCCCCACATGCTGTGTCCCGCACCCGTCCGTCCCCGCCTGCGCGCCCGCCTGCTCGTACCCGGCGCCCTCGCCGCCTTCGCCGGCGCCGTCGTCCTGCTCGCCGTGCTGCACGTCGACCGGCGGCTCGCGCCCCTCGACCCGGTCAGCACGATGCTCAGCGACTACGCGCTGAGCGCGGGCCGCTGGCTGTGGGACGGCGCGCTCCTGCTCACCAGCACGGGATCGGCGCTGCTGCTGGTCGCGCTCTACCGCCGTGGCCTGCTGGCCAACCCGGCGCTGGTGGCGGCGAAGGCGCTGTGGTGCGTCAGTCTCCTGGCGGTCGCGGTGTTCGCGAAGGATCCGCAGGGTGGCGCCGTCACCGCGACGGGCAAGATCCACCTGTACGCCTCGGCGGTGACCTGCCTGAGCCTGCCGGTCGTCGGCTGGGCGCTGGGGCGGCGGCACCGCGACGACCCGCGCTGGCGGCGTTTCGCGACCTGGTCGCGGCGGCTGGCGCTGGCGGCGATCCCGTTCTACCTGCCGTTCATCGTCCCGTTCGCGGTGAACGTCGTGCTCGGCGGTCACCTGCCCACCGTGGCGACCGGCCTGGTCGAGCGGCTGATGATGGTCCTGGAGATCGCCTTGCTGGGCGTCCTGGGTCACTGGGCGCACCGGGCGATGCCGGCCGGGGTCCGGTTCCGGCCGCGTGCTCAGGTGTCGCCCGGCTGATCGCGGGTGCGGTGCAGGAGCCAGTCGCGGGCGGTGTGGATCAGCGCGTACCGCACCGCGCCCGCTCGGCCGTGCAGGGTGAACAGGATGCGCTTGGCCGTCCGGTCGTGCTCCTCCCACCAGCCCGTGTCGGCGATCTTCTTCGTCTCGTCCTCGTAGCCGAGGTGGTCGAGCGCGTGGTCGGGCACGGCGACGGCGAGCCGGTCGGCGCCGGAGTCCGGCGGGAGGCCGCGCGGGACCGCCCAGGAGCGCAGCACGCCGTCCTCCTCCAGCCGCAGGTCGAAGTGGTGCCGCGGGCGAAAGTGCTCGTGCAGCACGAACGCCGGTCGCTGATCGCTCACGGCGTTCACCATGCCAGATCACCCGTCCGGGTAAGCCCGGCTAGGTTGGGGATCCACAGGGGATTCCAGGGAGGCCGGGGTGACCGTCGCCGGTGGGGTGCTGCCGGTCGCCGCCGGCGTGGCCCTCGTCGTGTTCGCCGCGCGGCTGGCGCGCGAACCGCGGCGGCTGGGCAACGCCGTCTGGCTCGGCGTGGCGCTCCTGCTGACCGCGCTCTGGCTGCTGCGCGCGGCGCTGCACCTGGAGTGGCTGACGCCGGTGCTGCTCGGGTTGCTGGGCGTCTTCGCGGTGCTCGTCGCCCTGGTGCTGCCGACCGCGCTGATCGCCAACGGCGTGCGGATGTGGCGGCGGGAAGGCCGCAGCGCCGGGAACCTGCTGTCGCTCGGCCTCGGCGCCGGCCTGGTCACGCTGGAAGCGCTGACCTTCGCCCCGCTCGGCCGGTGGGGTTCGGCTTTGGTGGCCATCGCCGTCGTGCTGACCGGCTACTTCGGGTTCCTCTTCCTGTCGCTGCTCGTCTATTCGGTGGTGTACAGCCGGATCGGCCGCCGCGGCGGGTTCGACGCGATCATCGTGCTCGGCTGCGGCCTCGACGGCGAGCGCGTGCCGCCGCTGCTCGCCGGGCGGCTCGAACGCGCGATCCGCCTCCACGACCGGGAGCAGGCACCGCCGCTGCTGGTCGTTTCGGGCGGACGGGGTCCCGGCGAGACGATCTCCGAAGCCGAAGCCATGCACGCCTACCTGCGGGACCGCGGCGTCCCGGACGACCGCATCCGGCGCGAGGACCGGGCCCGCACGACCGAGGAGAACCTCCGGTTCTCGGCCGCGCTGCTCCCCACCGGGGCGCGGCGGGTGGTCGCGGTGACCAGCAGCTACCACGTGTTCCGGGCGGCGGTGGAGTGCCGCCGGCTCGGCCTGCCGTTCCACGCGACGGGCGCGCCGACGGCCCGCTACTTCCTGCCGAGCGCGCTGCTGCGCGAGTTCGCGGCGCTGATCCTGCACTACCGCCGGACGACGATCGCGGCGTGCGTGGTGATCGTCGGCGCGGGCCTCCTGCTGACGATCTTCGCCTGAGCCGCGGACCACCTAGCCCGCACGCAGGACCGAGCACGCGCGGGCCACGCCGTCCTCGGCCCGCAGGCGCGCGCCGACGTACTGCGCGCCCCGCCGGAACAGCGGGTTCTCCGTCAGCTCCCGCAGCCGCGCGGTCAGCGATCCGACGTCGAGTTCCTCGAGCGGCAGCGGTCTCGGACCGGCGCTCAGCCGCGCCACCCGGTCGCCCCAGTAGGGCTGGTCGGAGAAGACGGGGCAGACCAGCGCCGGCACCCCGGCCCGCAGCCCGGCGGCGGTGGTCCCGGCACCGCCGTGGTGGACGACGGCGGCGGTGCGCGGGAACAGCCAGTCGTGCGGGACGTCCCCGGCGATCAGCAGGTCATCGGCGCCGGCCCCGGTGCTGAGGACGCCGCGCAGCCCGGCGCGGCGCAACGCCGTGGTGACGACGTCGTACGTCCGCTCGGCGTCGGCCGACTGCATGCTGCCGAAGCTGGCGTACACCGGCGGCGGTCCCGCGGCGAGGAAGTCGCGCAGCCGCGGGTCCGGGCGCGGGCGCGCGGTGTCGAGGAACCAGTAGCCGGTGACGTGCACGCGGGCGGGCCAGTCGGGCGGCCGCGGCACGACGGCGTCGGAAAATCCGCACAGCACGGGCGAAGAGCGCCGCGGCCCGCGTCGTCCGGCCTTCGGCAGGCCGAGCGTCTCGACGCGCCAGCGGTCGACTTCGGGCCGCAGGACCTGCCAGGCGAAGGCGTCGACGGCGGTGAAGCTGAGGTGCCGTCCCCACGGGCCGAGCCGGGCCGCCTGCGGCAGGAGCGGGTGCGCGAAGGCCCGCGTCGGGACGCTGGGCTGGTAGTGCAGCTCGACGTCGGGGACGCCGAGGTGGGCACCCAGGTGCGTGCCGAGGAAGCCGAGTGAGGGGGCGAGCACGAGGTCGGCCCCGACGGCGCCGGCGTGGACGTCGGCGAGGAGCCGGTCGAGCACGGGCCGCAGGACGGCCCGCAGCCCGGCGAGGAAGCTCCGGCGGCTGCCGGCGGTCCACGCTCGCCCGGCGGCCGAGCCGAGGATGGCGGCGGGATCGGCCGAGAGGGGCGCGAAGCCGAGCCCGTGGGCTTCGGCGAGCGCCCGAAAGCCGGGCGCGGCGAGCAAGCGCACCCGATCGCCATCGGCGGCCAGGCCACGGCCGAGAGCGACACACGGCTGGACGTCGCCGCGCGAGCCTGGAGCGACGATCACGACCAGGCGGCTCATCGCTTCGCTCCGTCCCGGCGGCGGGGAAGACTCGGCCGGCCATTCACCGCACTGTTGCCGCACAGCCTCAGCCACCACCTCACCGCTCCCCTCCGGCGCCGGGAGTGGCCAGGCCGACTCGGCCAGACGCCCGCCGCACCACCGCCGAGCCCCCAACCACGCCTCACCGCTCCGCCCCAGCCCAGCGAGTGGCCAAGCAGACACGGCCAACCGCCCGCCGCACCACCACCGAGCCCCCAGCCACGCCTCACCGCCCCACCCCACCCCAGCGAGTGGCCAAGCAGACACGGCCAACCGCCCGCCGCACCACCACCGAGCCCCCAACCACGCCTCATCGCTTCGCCGCCGTCAGGTGGTACCGCAGCCGGAACGGCAAACTCGCCAGCACCGCCGCCAGCCGGGCGTCCGGGCCGACCAGGTAACGCGGGGCCGGGCGGCGGGCCGTCAGCGCCCGGACGACCGTCTCCGCCGCGCGGCGTGGCGGCACCCCGGTCCGGGCCGAGCGGGCCGCGCTGCGTTCCGCTGCCGCCAGTTGCTCGCCGTACCTCTCCAAGGCCGCCGCCGGCAACCGCTCGCGGACCTCCTCCGCCGCCGCGCGGGCCCGGGGCCAGATCGGCGTGGCCACCGCTCCCGGCTCGACCAGCACCACCCGGATCCCCTCCGGGGCGAGCTCCGCGCGCAGGCTGTCGGTCAAGCCGACCAGGGCGAACTTCGACGTGTGGTACGGCCCGACCATCGGGCCCGCGATCCGGCCGCCGATGGAGCCGATCGTCACCACGCGCGGCGATTCCGCGCGCCGCAACGCCGGGAGCATCGCGCGCGTCACCGCCAGCTGACCCGTCACGTTCACCTCCAGCTGCTCCCGGAACGCCACGAGCGGCACGTGCTCGAGCGGCCCCGGCCGCGCCACACCGGCGTTGTTCACCAAGCCCCGCAACGGTCCCGCCGCCGCGACGCGCTCTCCGCACCGGGCGACCGACTCCGCGTCACGCAGGTCCATCCGCAGCACCGTCACCGCGTCGCCGTACGCACGCTCGAGGTCCGCTTCGTCCGCGTCGGTGCGTACGCTCGCCCACACGTGCGCGCCCCGCCGGACCAGCTCCGCCACGCAGGCGCGGCCGATCCCGCCCGCCGCCCCGGTGACCACGTAGGACGGTTTCACGACGCCAGCACCCGCAGCATCCGCGGCCACGTCTTGTGCAGCTGGTCCTGCCAGTACGCCCACTGGTGCGTGCCCGGCCCGTAGAGGTCCGTCGTCACCGGGACGCCGAGGTCGCGCAGCCGGCCGGCCATCGCCGTCGTCTGGGCACCGCAGAGGAACTCCAGGAGCATCGCCCCGGGCAGGACGTCGATCGGGAGCTTGGCGTCGAGCGGGCCCGGCAGCCCGTTGCCCGCCGAGAGGTACAGCTCGGTGCCGCGCAGGCGGTCCGCGTTCACCAGCGGGTCGTGCGCTTCCCAGCGCGCGGCCTCGCGGCGGCGGTCGCCCCACAGGGCCTCGGGGTCGAGGTGGGCCGACGCGACGATCGCGCTCGTCAGCAGGTCGCCGCCGGCGCCGGCCGGGTTGACGTTGCCGCTGAAGGAAGCGGCGTACCGGAACACGCCCGGCCGCCGCGCGGCGAGTTCGAGCGCGCCGTACCCGCCGAGGGACAGCCCGGCGGCCGCGCGCCGGCCGTTCCCGCGGTAGCCGCGGTCGATCAGCTGTGGCAGTTCGACGGCGGTGAAGGTCTCCCACTGGTTGAGCGCGAGGTCCTTGCCGTAGTTCCACCAGTCGCTGAAGAAGCCCGCGGATCCCGCACCGGGCATGACGACCAGGACACCGGCGTCGTCGGCGAGCCGCCGGACGTCGGTGTTCGCGCTCCAGCCGCGGTAGTCCTGCAGCCGGGTCTCGCCGGCCAGCAGGTAGACCGCCGCCCAGCGCCGGTCCGGCTCGGCGGCCCAGGTCCGCGGCAGGATCAGCCGGACCATCGTGTACGCCCCGGCCCCGGCCGAGCGCACGGTCAGGTCGAGCACCCGGGCGTCACCGTCCACAGTGGTCTGGGCGACGACGTGCGAGCCGTCGTCGGCCCGGGCGTCCGGGACGCCGGCCGCGGCCGAGGCGGGGGTGCCGGGCAGCGCGCACGCCGCCGTCGCCAGCGCCGCGAACCACCTCACAAAAGGGCGCATGCGTTTCCTTTCCCGATCGCTCGAAGGTGCCGCCAAGCTAAAGGAAAGACGGCCGCAAAAGCAATTGTCCTGTCCACGATGTGAGCGGACAATGTGAATACCAGGGAAACGAACTCCCCCGCACGGGTGAGGCGGCGGTCGCGCAGGGTGACCAATCTCGGACGGCCGTGCCACAACCTGGCACCGAACTCGCCAGTAACCTGCAATTCAGCAGCTCACCCGCTGTGCCCGGAGATGTTTACGCGGTCTTGAGGTGCTTCCGGTAACCGATTTCCCAGCGTAGCCTTCGCCGTGCCGCCGGATCGGACGTCACTCGAGGCGTCCCCGGCGAAGGGTTCCAGCGCAGGGGCCGCACCTCCCCGAGAATGCTCCCGGAAGGGTTCTTCATGGCTGCCCGAATTCGTTTTCCTCCGGCCGGCTTCGCCGTCCTCCTGATCGCCGCGGCCGCCGTGGCCACCATTTCACCCGCAAAACCGGCCACGGCGGTCCCGCTTTTCGGGCCGCCAGCCGGGCCACCCGCCGTACCTCCGGCCGCGCTGCTGCCCGCCGAGGCCGTTCCCGGGCAGCCCGCGGCGCGCGACGTCTTCGACGTCGCCACCGCACTGTCCACTTCGGACCGCAGTGCCGGCGGGGAGTGCGCCGACGTCGTCCACGGCCGGCTGCTGCGCCCCGGCGCGGTCAGCGGCCAGGGCTTCCAGACGGCGGTACCCGGCGGGCAGTTGTCCGAACTCGTTGCCCGCACCCCACAGCTGCCGGACCTCACCGCCTGGGCCGCGCAGGCGCGCCGCTGCGCCCGCGTCACCGCCGACGACCAGGACCTGCCCACGGTTTCGACCACGACCGTCGCGGCCGGGCCCACCGTTCCCGGCGCGCAAACCCTGTCCTACCAGCAGGTGCTGACCCTGCCCGGGCAGCCGGCCGAGCTGCCCGGACTACGCCTGCGCACCGTCGCCATCGCCGCCGACGGCGTGCTCGTCCTGCTCCGCGACGCCGGAGCGACCGACCTCGACCTCGACACCCTGGCCGTCGCCGCGTGGCAGCACGCGGCCCCGCGGCTGGGCCGCTAGCACCCGCAAGGAGAACCCATGTCCCAGGAGAACTTCCCGGCGGTGGGCGGCGACACCCTGACCGCGTGCCTGCGCCACTGGGCGGCGACCACGCCCGACGCCCCCGCCCTGACCTTCGCCGACTTCGCCGAGGACCCCGCGGGGCGGCGGCGCACGCTGTCCTGGCGGCAGCTGGCCGAGCGCGTCGACGCCGCCGCGGGCGCGCTGCCGGTGTCGCCGGGCGACCGGGTCGCCGTGCTCTGCCCGCAGGGCCCGGACTACGTCATCGGGTTCCTCGCCGCGATCACCGCGGGCGCGATCGCGGTGCCCCTGTTCGATCCGGGCCTGCCCGGCCACGCGGGACGGCTCACCGCGGTCCTCGCCGACTGCGCGCCCTCGGCCGTCGTCACCACGGCCGCCGCCCGGCCGGGTGTCGAGGAGTTCGTCGGCCGGGACACCGCCGTCGTCGCGGTGGACCGGCCGGAACCGGTGCGAACGTGGCCGGCGCCCGCCGCGGCCCCGGACGACGTCGCGTACCTGCAGTACACCTCCGGTTCGACGCGCAGTCCGGCCGGCGTGGTGCTGACCCACGCGAACGTGCTCGCCAACGTCACCCAGGCCGTGCGCGGCCTCGGCCTCGACCCGGCCGCGGCCACCACGGTCTCCTGGCTGCCGCTGTTCCACGACATGGGGCTCGTCCTCGGCCTGATCACACCCCTGGCGCTGGGCCTGCGCTCGGTGCTGATGGACCCGCTGGCGTTCATCGAGCGGCCGGTCCGCTGGCTCGAGCTGCTCGGCGACCACGCGGGCAGCTGGAGCGCGGCCCCGAACTTCGCCTTCCACTACTGCGCGAGCCGGATCCGCGAGGCCGACCGCAGGCGGCTGCGGCTCGGCCGCGTCACCGCGATCGTCAACGGCGCCGAGCCGATCAACCCCGACGTCCTCGACCGGTTCCACACCGCCTTCGCCGCCGCCGGGTACCGGCCGGAGCTGACCCGCCCGGCATACGGGCTGGCCGAGGCCACCGTCTTCGTCACCACCGGCCCCGCCGCGACCCCGCGCGTCACCACGTTCGACCGCGACGCCCTCGCCACGGGCACCGCGCGGCCGGCCGGGGACGGCGTCCGGCTCGTCGCCTGCGGGGCCCCGGCCGGGCAGCTCGTCGCCCTCGTCGACCCGGACACCGGGGTCGTGCGCCCCGACGGCTCGGTCGGCGAAATCTGGGTGCACGGACCCAACGTCGGCGCGGGGTACTGGCGGAAACCCCTCGAGAGCACCGAAACCTTCGGCGCCCGGCTGGCCGGCGACGACCGGTCCTGGCTGCGGACCGGCGACCTCGGCGTCCGCCACGAGGGCGAGCTGTACATCGCGGGCCGGATCAAGGACCTGATCATCGTCGACGGCCGCAACCACTACCCGCAGGACGTCGAAGCGACCGCCGCGTCGGCCGACCCCGCGATCCGCCCCGGCAGCGTCGCCGCCTTCGCCGTCGCGGGCACCGACACCGAAGCCGTCGTCGTGGTCGCCGAACACCGCGGCCACGCGGAGCTGACCGAACCCGCCGAACGCGCGCTCGCCGCCGCGATCCGGCGGCTGATCTCCGACGCGCACGGGCTGGCGCTACGGGACGTGCTGCTCGTGCCGCCCGGGCGGGTCCCGCGCACGTCCAGCGGCAAGATCGCACGCGGCGCCTGCCGCGACCGCTACCTCGCCGGCGACTACGGAAAGGCACTGGCCCGATGAGCGAGCCGACGACCGACACCCTGCGCCGCTGGCTCCTGGACACCGTCGCCGAGCACACCGGCGTCACCGCCGAGCCCGACCGGCCGCTCGGCGACTACGGCCTGTCCTCCCGCCAGGCCGTCGGCATCGCCGCCGACCTCGAGGACCGGCTCGGCCGGCGGCTGCCGGCGACCCTGCTGTGGGAAAGCCCGACCATCGACCACCTCGTCCGCAGCCTGGCCGGCCCCGAAGAGCCGGACGTCCCGCCCGCCACGGACCGCCGCCGGACCGACCCCGTCGCCGTCGTCGGCCTGGGCTGCCGGTTCCCCGGTGCCGACGGCCCCGGCCAGTTCTGGGACCTGCTGCGCGACGGACGCGACGCCGTCCGCACCGCGCCGCCGGGCCGCTGGAGCGCCGAGGCCGCCCCGGTGCTGGGCGGGTTCCTCGGCGACGTCGCCGGGTTCGACGCCGAGCACTTCGGCATCACGCCACGCGAAGCGGCGACGATGGACCCGCAGCAGCGGATGCTCCTGGAGGTCACCTGGGCGGCGCTGGAGCACGCCGGCATCGCGCCGGCATCGCTGCGCGGCAGCCGGACCGGCGTGTTCACCGGCATCGCCACCCACGACTACGGCCACCTCACGATGACCGGCGGCTCGCCGGACCTGTGGACGGCCACCGGTGCGGCGGGCAGCATCGCGGCCAACCGGCTTTCGTACGTCTACGACCTGCGCGGGCCGAGCATGGCGGTGGACACGGCGTGCTCGTCGTCGCTGGTCGCGGTGCACCACGCGGTGCGCGCGCTGCGTGACGGCGACGCGGACCTGGCGCTGGCGGCGGGGGTCAACCTCATGCTGCTGCCGGGCCCGACGGCGGCGTTCGCGGCCGCGGGCCTGCTGGCGGGCGACGGCCGCTGCAAGACCTTCTCGGCGGCCGCGGACGGCATCGCGCGCGCCGAGGGCTGCGGCGTCGTGGTGCTCAAACGCCTCGCCGACGCCGAAATCGACGGCGATCGGGTGCTCGCGGTGATCCGGGCCTCGGCGGTCAATTCCGACGGCCGCTCGAACGGCCTGGCCGCGCCGAACCCGCTGGCACAGCAGGCGATGCTCCGGGAAGCGTACCGGGCGATCGATCCATCCACTGTGGACTACGTGGAAGCGCACGGCACCGGCACGTTGCTGGGCGACCCGATCGAGGCACGCGCGCTGGGCGCGGTGCTGGGCGCGCGCCGGGCGGCCGCAGCACCGTTGCTGATCGGCTCGGTGAAGACCAACATCGCCCACGCGGAGGCGGCCGCGGGGATCGCCGGGCTGATCAAGGTGGTGCTCGCGATGCAGCACGGGATCCTGCCACCACAGCTGCACTTCGCGGCGCCGAACCCGCACATCGCGTTCGGCTCGCTGGGGCTACGGGTGGTGACCGAGCCGACGCCGTGGCCCCGGCACACCGGCCGCGCGACGGCCGGGGTGTCCGCGTTCGGGTTCGGCGGGACGAACGCGCACGTGGTGCTGGAGGAGGCCGCGCCACCGGGCCTGGACCGGGAGCGCGGCCGGCCCGGCAGTGGCGCTTCGAGACCGAACGGTGCCCAGCCGTTCGGCACCCGCGTTGCGGGGCGGAACGGTGCCCAGCCGTCCGGGGCCGGCGCTCCGGCGCGAAACGATGCGCAGCCGACCGGCTCCGGCGGCAGCGTGCGGATCGGTCTGCTGTCCGCCCGGACCCGCGACCGTCTCACCGAGCGGGCCACGCAGCTGGCGGACTGGCTGGACTCCCCCGCCGGGCGCCGCAGCTCGCTCGCCGATGTCACCCACACCCTCTGCCGGCGCGACAACTCCGGCCCGCACCGGGCTGCCCTCGTCGCCGCGGACCACCGCGAGCTCGCCGCGCTGCTGCGAGCCGTCGGGGATCGCGCCGACCCCCTGCCCGCCGGTGCCGTCGCCGGTGCCGCCGTCGCCGGGGAAGGGCCCGTTTTCGTCTTCTCCGGGCACGGGTCCCAATGGGCCGGGATGGGCCGGCACCTCCTGGCCGTCGAGCCCGCCTTCGCCGCGCAGGTCGACAAGCTCGGCGACGCCTTCACCGAGCACACCGGACGGTCGTTGCGCTCGGTCCTCACCGGCGCCGCTCCCCGGACGCTGGCGGAAACCCAGCCGGCGATCTTCGGGACGCAGGTCGCGCTGGCCGCGCGGTGGGAGGCGTTCGGGGTCCGGCCCGCCGCCGTCCTCGGGCACTCGCTCGGGTCCGCGGCCGCGGCCGTCGTGGCCGGGGCGCTGACCGCCGACGAGGCCGTCCACCTGGTCGCCACCCGCGCCCGGCTGCTGGAGACGGCCGGTCCGGGCGGCGCGATGGCCGCGGTGGAGCTGACGCCCGCCGAGCTCGCCGGGCACCCCGGTGTCGAGCTCGCGGTCGACTCGGCGCCGGGGCAGGTGACCGTCGCCGGGGACGCCCTGGTGCTCGACCGGCTCGTCGCCGAGCTCGAGACCGCCGGGCGGAGCGCGCGACGGCTGCCCGTCGGGGTCGCCGGGCATTCGGCCGGGGTCGAGCCGGTCCTCGGCGTCCTGCGCGACGCACTCGCCGAGCTGGGCGGCCGGCGGCCGCTGGTGCCCTGGTACGACACGGTGCTGACCGACCCGCGCGAGCTCCCGGACTTCGACGCCGGCTACTGGGCCGCGCACCTGCGCCGCCCGGTCCGGTTCCGCCAGGCGGTCACCGCGGCGGCCGCGGACGGCCACCGCGTGTTCGTGGAGGTGTCCCCGCACCCGATCCTGCGGGGTTCGCTGACCCGCACCCTCGAAGCGGCCGGGATCACGGACGCGGTGGTGACGGGCACCCTGCGCCGCGGCCAGGACGAGGTCCGCGCCTTCGCGGCGGCGGCGGGCACGCTGTACTGCGCGGGCACCCGCATCACGGCAACCACCACCCCGGACGACGGCGCCCAGCTCACGGACGTGCCGCCGATGCCATGGCGCCACGAGCGGCACTGGTACACGGACACGCGCACGGACACGGACACCGTCGAGCACTGCCCGGCCACCGCGACCGCCTCCGCCACAGCCGCCGGACCCGAGACCGCAGCCGCGAGTCACGCGGCCAGGCTCGCCGCACCAGCGACCACGCCTACCTCTGCCGGAGCCGCCGGGCCCTCCGAACCCACCGCACCAGTCACCGCCGGCGATCGGCTCGCCGCCATCGTCGCCGCCGTCATGGGCCTGTCTCCCGACCGCCTGGACCCCGATGTCCCGCTCGTCGACCTCGGGCTCGACTCGCTCATGGCCAACCGGATCCGCGAAACCGTCCGGCGGGAACTCGGCGCCGAACCCGATGCCGCCGCCGTTCTCCGGGGGGCCACTCTCGCCGACCTCAACCGCGATCTCGCTCCCCGGGGCGACGAGCCGCCGGCCCGGGGCCGGGCCTGGGACGCCGCCGACCGGCTGGTCCTCCGGCTCTGGCGGCAGCACACCGGCACCGAGGCCGCCGGCCCGCACGTCCGCCTCACCAGCACTCCGCAACCGCAGCAGCTGGCCCAGTTGCTCGCCGACGGCCTCGCCACCGAACTCGACACCCCCGTCGACCCGGCGGACCTCCTGCGCCACGACTCGCTCGCCGCCGTCGCCGATGTCGCGCGGGCCCTCCTCGACACCCGCGAGGCACGCGGGCCCGTGCACCTGCTCGAGCCCGGCGACGCCGGCACCCCGCCCCTGCTGCTGTTCCACCCCGGCGGCAGCACCTGCACCGTCTACCGCCCGCTGCTGGACCGGCTGCCCGCCGGCGTGCCCTGCGTCGGCTTCGAACGCGTGCCCGGCGCCGGCATCGAGGACCGCGTCGAACGGCTGCTGCCGCTCGTCCGGGCCCGCGTGCCCCACGGCCCCTACCGCCTCGCCGGCTGGTCGTTCGGCGGTGCCCTCGCCTACGGCGTCGCCGCGCGGCTCGCCGACGAGGGCGAGCCGGTCGAGCTCGTCGCGCTCATCGACACCATGCTGCCGCTGCCCGAACCGGACCTCGATCCGCGCGCGTCGTCGGCCCGGCGGTTCCTGCGCTTCACCGGCTACGTCGAAGGCACCTACGGCCGGACCGTCCGCCTCGGCCACGACGAACTCGCGCCGCTGCCCGAAGAAGAACAGATCGAGCTCACCATGCGCCGGGTCGCCGAAGCCGGGTTGCTCAGCCCCGGCGTCCTGCGGCACCAGCACCAGTCCTTTTTGGACACCCTGGCCGCGGAACGCGGGACACCGCGGCCCTACGACGGCCGCGTGGTGCTGTACCGGGCCACCGAACCGTACGCCGCCGGGCTCGCGATGGAACCGCGCTACTCCCGCACCGACCCCGCGGCGGGGTGGGACCGGCTGTGCCCGCGGCTGGAGATCGTCCCGGTCGCGGCGCACCACCTGTCGGTCGTCGACCCGCCCCACGTCGACGTCGTCGCGCGGCACCTCGCGGACCTGCTGTGGCCGTGACGCACGCGAGCGTCCGCGCGTGGCCGCTGCTGGCCGTGCTCGGCGCCGGCCTCTTCCTGGTCGCGGTGGACGCGACCGTGCTGCACGTCGCGCTGCCCGACCTCGTCCGGCAGCTGCGGCCCGGTGCGGCCGCGCAGGTGTGGATCGTGGCGAGCTACCCGCTCGCCGCGGCGCCGCTGCTCCTGCCGTCCGGCACGCTCGGCGACCGCTTCGGACGGCGACGCGTGCTCATCACCGGCTACGCGGTGTTCGGGGTGGCGTCGCTCGGCTGCGCGCTCGCCCCCGACGTCCCGACGCTGCTCGCCGCGCGCGCGGCTCTCGGCGTCGGGGGCGCCCTGATCATGCCGGTGACGATGGCGCTGCTGCGGGAGCTGTTCCCGGACCGGCGGCGGCGACGTACCGCCATCGCGGTGTGCAGCGGCATCGCCGGGACCGGCTCGGTGTTCGGGCCGGTCCTCGGCGGGCTGCTCGTGCAGGCGTGGGGCTGGCGGGCGACGTTCCTGGTCAACCCGCCGGTGATCGTGGCCGCGGTCGCGGCGGCGCTGCGGTGGCTGCCGCGCAGCCCACCCGGACGTGCGCCGTGGGACGCGCTCAGCGCCGTGCTCGCGGCCGGCGGGGTACTCGGGATCGCCGCCGCCGTCGGGCCGTCGGGGGGCGGCTTCGCGGCGGGGGCCGCCGGGTGCGTCCTCCTCGCGCTCTTCGTGCGCCGCCAGCGGCGGGCCGAAACACCCCTGCTGGACCTGGCCTTGTTCCGGCGGCCGGGGGTACCGGCCGCCGCCGGCGGGATCCTGCTCGTGATGAGCACCCTGGTCGGGCTCGGGCTGCTGCTCGCCCAGTACCTCCAGGTGGTGCTCGGCCTTTCCCCGACCGCCGCGGCCGCCCGGCTGCTGCTCGTGCTCGGCGCGTCCGCGGCCGGCAGCGTGGTGGCGCCGGCGCTGCTGGAGCGGTTCGGCAACACCCGCGTCCGCACGGCGGGGTTCGCCCTGGCGGCGGCCGCCCTCGGCATCCCGGCGGCGGGCGGGCTCGTGTCGCCGTGGTGGCTGGGCGGGGCACTGGCCGGTTCGGGCTTCGGTATGGCCCTCGCACTGACGTCGAGCACGGACACGCTGCTGTCGGCCGCCCCCGCCGACCGGGCGGGCGGCGCGGCCGCGGTCGAGAAGACCGGCTACGAACTGGGAGCGGGCCTCGGCACGACGGCGTTCGGCTCGCTGGCGGCGGCCGTCTACGCGGCCCACCTGGTGGTGCCACCCGGCGTGCCCGACGCGGCGGCACGGCTGGCTTCGGCCGGACCGGCACAGGCCGAAGCCGCGGCTCACGACTTCGCGGCGGCCACCGAGCTGCTCACCGCCGCGCGGGCGGCCTGCACGGCGAGCGTCCAGGTGGCCGCATTCGTCGCTTGCGGGCTTTTCGCCGTCGCGGCTTTGTTTTCGGTTTTTCGAAGAGCTGCCGTATAGGTCGTTATACGACCAGGACCGCTGATTAACCCGCGCCCGGCGGCTCGGCGGCGTAGGCACGGAGGATCTCCGTGGTGTCGCCCAGGAACCGCGCCACCACTTCCGCCTGCCCCGGTGCCAAGCCGTCGGTCAACCGGGTGATGGCGTCGACGAGCGGGGCCAGCGCGGCCCGGACCTCGGTGCGGGCCGCCTCGCTGACGACGAGGGTCACCCGCCGCCCGTCGCGCGGGTGCGGGTCGCGGCGGACGTGCCCGGCGGCCTCCAGGCGGTCGACGAGCACGGTGGCCGACGCGGACCGGATCTTGAGCGCGTGCGCGAGGTCGACGGTGCCCATGGGCGTGCCGACGGCCAGGTGCTGCAGCGCCTGCACGTCGGTCGCCCCGAGGCCGAGGCGCCGGGCCAGGGCGATCTGGACGTCGTGTGCGAGGGCGAGGAGCTCCCGCAGGGCGAGGTTCACCCGGAGCGCCACGGGAGTGTCTTCCACCCGGTCATTCTAGGTTAGCTAGACAATCTAGCTAGTTTTGCTACCGTGGCAGACGTGGACGTCCGAGCGATGAACGCCGAACTGACCGCGAAGCTGATCGATGCCCCTGCCGAGCCGCCGCCGGACGGCGGGTACGCCCTGCGCGTCGTCGAGACGCGCGGCCGCCGCACCGGCGAGCCGCGGCGGGTGCCCCTGGCCGTGGTGGCGCACGACGGCGGGCAGTACCTCGTCTCTCCGGTCCGCGACCGCGACTGGGTGGAGAACCTCCAGACCACGCCGGAGTGCGCGCTGCTGTCCGGCGGCCGCCGCGAGGATCGCCGGGCCGATCCGGCCGGCGGCGAGGAGGCGGCCGCGGTGGTCGCCGCCTACCTGGCCGCGATGTCGGTGCCGTGGGCGATCCGGGCGTTCCCGGTCCCCCAGGACGCAACCCCCGCTCAGATCCTCGAGCACCTGCCGGGCATGGCGGTGTTCCGGTTGTCCACAGTGGACGAGCCGTGAGCGTCGCGATCGCGGGCGGCGGCCCGGGCGGGCTGCTGCTCGGCTACCTGCTCGCCCGCGCCGGCATCGAGGTCACCGTGCTCGAATCGCGGTCCGATTTCGACCGCGACTTCCGCGGCGACTCGCTGCACCCGTACACCCTCGAACTGCTCGACCGGCTGGGCCTGGCCGAGGACCTGCTCGAACTCGACCACTTCAAGGCGCGCTCGTTCCGCTTCCACACCCCGGCCGGCGTCTACCGCGCCGCCGACTACGACCGCCTCCGCACGCCGTACGGCTACGTCGCCCTGATGCCCCAGGTGCGGTTCCTCGACTTCCTCGCCGAGCGGGCGAGCGCCCTGCCGTCCTTCACGCTGCGGACCAACGCCAAGGTCACCGGGCTGCTCGAAGCGGGCGACGGCACGGTGACCGGCCTCCGCCACCGCGGCGGCGAACTCGCCGCGTCCGTCGTCGTCGGCGCCGACGGCCGGTACTCCACCGTGCGTCGGCTGGCCGGGCTCGAAGCCCGGTCGCTCGGCGCGACCACCGACCTGCTCTGGTTCCGGCTGCCCCGCTCCCCCGCCGACCCACCGGACGCGGACCTCGACCTCTACTTCGGGCGCGACGCCTACATCGGCGTCCTCGGCGGCGTCCGCGACTGGCAGGTCGGCTACAGCATCGGAAAAGGCGCTTACCCCGCACTGCGCGAGCGCGGGGTCGAGCCGATCCGCGCGTTCGTGCGCGAACGCGTGCCGTGGCTGGCCGGCCGGGCCCACCTGCTCACGGACTTCTCGCAGACCACGCTCCTGTCGGTCGACATCTCGCGCGTGGACCGCTGGTACCGGCCGGGCCTGCTGCTGCTCGGCGACGCGGCGCACGTCATCTCCCCGGTCGGCGGCAACGGCATCCTGATGGCGATCCAGGACGCCGTCGCCGCGGCGAACCGGCTGGTCCCCGCCTTCCGCCGCGGCGGCGTCACCCCCGCGGACCTGGCGGGCGTGCAGGCCGGCCGCATCCGCGCGATCGAGCGGGTGCAGGCCGGCCAGGTGCGGGTCGAACGGCGGGCGGCCGCCGCCCGGGCCCGCGGCCGCGGCGCCGCACCTCCGAAGCTGCTCAAGTACCTGTTCGCCGTGCCGGCGGTGCGCACCCGGGGCGCCCGCGGCAACGCCTACGGGCCGTTCCCGCCTCAGCTGGACGAGTCCCTCTTCTCGTCGTAGGAGGTCCAGCCGCCCTGGCCTTCGGCCGCCTCGACGTCGGCGTCGGCGGACGCGGCGTGCGTCATCGCGGCGACCGTGCGTTCGAGGCCCTGCTGGACCTCGTCCCCGTCGGCTTCCCGGACGCTGTGCAGCGTGACGGTGATTTCCGAGGACGCCGGGCCGTCGTCGCGGATGCGCAGCTCGCCGTGGTAGTCGTCCGGGCCCTCCGCGCCCCACTTCAGCGACCGGGTCGCCGCATCGGTGTGCAGCCACGCCTCGCTCGCGACGCGGTTGCCGTGCACCTCGGCCTCGACGTGGACGCTGTCCCCGCCCGTCGGCTCGGCGACCTTCATCTGCGGGAAGTACCGGGGCAGGTTCTCCGGGTGGCTCAGGAACGCGAACAGCTCGTCCGCGGGGATGTCGGCGGTCGCGCTGTGGCGGTACTCGGTCATCGTTTCGCTCCTCGTCGGGTCCGAATCGTGCCCGGATACCCGTGAAGTGGTGCTTTAAAAGGGGTCGGGCGGGGAACCCCGAAGGCATGACGGCCACTGAACCCGAGACCCGGGCGCCTCGGCGGGGTCCCGCCCCCGTCCAGGGCATGGGCATGCTGATCGGCCTGCTGTTCCTCGTCCTCGCCGCGCTGGAGCTGATGGCCGGGGTGCCGGCCGGCGGCGGCCCGCGCGTGCTGTTCGGCGTCCTCGCCGTCTCCGGCGTGTGGACGCTGGTGCACCTGCTGACCGGTGCCACCGCGGTGTTCTGCACCCGCTCCTCGCGCTGGGCCGCCCGGTTCCTCCTGGTCGCCGGCGCCTGCTATGCCGTGGTGGGGCTCGCCGGGCTGCTCCCGCTGCCGCACGTGATCACCGACGCGCTGCCGCTGAACACCGGGGGGATCTGCTTCGACCTGGCGCTCGGCACGGCGATGCTCATCCTGGGAGCGGGCTGGCTCCGGCGCGGACCGGCACGACGGCGCTGACCGGGTCGGCCCGCCGCGGGAATCGCACCAGCACCGCCGTCAGCAGCACCGCGAGTCCGAAAAGGACATAGCCGTTCCCGGTGAGCTGCTGGAGGAAGGTCCACTGCCGTTCCACCTCCCCGCCGCGCGGCCACCACCACTGCGGCCCCGCGACGAAGAGCACCGCGCCCGCCCCGGCCAGGACCGCGAACCCCCGCCGCCGCGTGCGGCGGGCCAGCTCCGCCCAGCCGAGCAGGACGACCACGGCCCAGACCCAGTGGTGCGTCCAGGAGATCGGCGAGACCAGCAGCCCCCCGATCGCGTTGAGGCCGAGCGCGACGGTCTTCTCCCCCGCGGCCAGCGCGCGCCGCACGCCCAGCGCCGTCAGCACGAGCACCACCGCCACCAGCGGCAGCCACCACGCCGTCCGCGCCTCCGGCGGCACCCCGGCCCTGGCCAGCAGCCCGAGCAGCGACTGGTCGCCGGCGTAGGTCGGCTCGCCGACGCGGCCGGTGTCCCACAGCGCGCCCGTCCAGTACCGCACCGAGTCCGCGCCGGCGAGCAGGAAACCCACCGCCGTCGCGGCCAGGAACGCCACGACGGCGGTCACCGCGGCCCGGCCGTCCCGGCGGAGCAGGAAGTACAGCAGGAACACCGCCGGCGTCAGCTTCACCGCGGCGGCGAGACCGATCAGCAGGCCACGCGGCCAGCGCGGGGTGTCCACCAGGACGTCCAAGACGACCAGAACGAGCAGCAGCAGGTCGATCTGCCCGGCGTACAGCGTGCGCAGCACCGGTTCCAGCACCTCGGCGGCCAGCAGCAGCGCCGCCACCCGCCGCCAGTTGCACCGGGCACCGAGTGCGCGCAGCACCGTCACCAGGACGACCGCCAGCACGCCGAGCGTGAGCAGGGTCAGCGCGAGGCAGGCGGCCCAATACGGCAGGAGCGCCAGCGGGGCCAGCACGATCGCCGCGAACGGCGGGTAGGTGAAGAGCAGGGACTGACCGTCGCCGGTGGGCGGCAGCGTGCCGTAGAGCGCCTGGCCGTGCAGCAGCGCCGCCGAGCCGAGCCGGTAGACGTCGAGGTCGACGCGGTAGGCCGGGAACCGCCACCGGCCACCGTTGTACGACACGAGCACCGCCACCAGCACGAGCAGCTGTGCTCCGAGCAGCACGTACTTGTTCCCCAGCCTGACCCGCACCCCTGCTCCCCCTCCGGTCACCCCACGCATTCTGTCGGGTCCCGGGGCGGGCACCATCCGGGAAACCCCCGAACCGACCCCCGGGAAAACCGGTTGCCGCCCGTGCCACCCTGGGCGGATGGGGACACCGGACGGCTTCGCCTACCGCGACGAGCGCGGCACCGTGACGATCACCCACCACGGCCGCCCGGCGGGCACGCTGCGCGGGGCGGCCGCCGCCCGGTTCCTGGCCGCGGTGGCGCGGGGTGACGACCAGCAGCAGCTGATGGCCCGCGTGACCGGCAACTACAAGCACGGCAACGAGCGCCGGGCCCGGGAGCACCCCCGCAACCGCGGACGCTGACGTTCGGGACCTCCGCGGCGGGGATCTTGAGGCCGGTGGCCGGGGTTCGGCATGCTGGCGGCGTGACCTACGACGTTCAGACGATCCGAGCGCACTTCCCCGCCCTCGACGGCGGCGCCGCCCACTTCGACGGCCCGGGCGGCTCGCAGGTCCCCGGCGTCGTCGGGGAAGCTGTGGCCGCCACGCTGTGCGCGGCGATCGCCAACCGCGGCGTCGTCACCGCGGCCGAGCGCCGGGCGAGCGCGGTCGTCGCCGCAGCCCGCCAAGCCGTCGCCGACCTGCTCGCCGCCGACCCGGCCGGCGTCGTCTTCGGCCGCAGCATGACGCAGCTGACCTACGACTTCTCCCGGACGCTGGCCCAGAAGTGGGGTCCCGGCGACGAAGTCGTGGTGACCCGCCTCGACCACGACGCCAACATCCGCCCGTGGGTCCAAGCCGCGGCGGCGGCCGGCGCCACCGTGCGCTGGGCCGATTTCGACCCGGCCACGGGCGAACTCGCGCCGATCGGCGGGCTGCTGTCGGAGCGGACGCGGCTGGTCGCGGTGACGGCGGCCTCGAACCTGCTGGGCACCCGCCCGGACATCCCGGCGATCGCGGCGGAGGTGCACGACGCGGGCGCACTGTGCTACGTCGACGGCGTCCACCTGACCCCGCACGCGGCGGTCGACGTCACCGCACTCGGGGCCGATTTCTACGCGTGCTCGCCGTACAAGTTCCTCGGGCCGCACCTCGGCGTGGTCGCGGCGGCGCCGGCGTTGCTCGAGACACTGCACCCGGACAAGCTGCTGCCGTCGGCCAACGCGGTGCCGGAGCGGTTCGAGCTGGGCACGCTGCCGTACGAACTGCTGGCGGGCACGACCGCGGCGATCGATTTCCTCGCGGGGCTGGTGCCGGGGACGGGCTCGCGCCGGTCGCGGTTGCTGGAGTCGATGGCGGGGCTGGAGGGGCACGAGAACGCGCTGCTGGCCCGGCTCGGCGCCGGTCTGGCTTCGTTGCCGGGGGTGACGCGGTACGGGGCGCCGGAGCGGCACCGGACCCCGACGGAGTTGTTCTCCGTGGCGGGGGTTTCCTCGCAAGCGGTGTACGAACACCTCGGGGCGCAGGGGGTGAACGCACCGGCGGGGAGCTTCTACGCGATCGAGTGTTCGCGGCATCTGGGGCTGGGCGACACGGGGGCGGTCCGGGCGGGGATCGCGCCGTACACCACGGAGGACGACGTGGACCGGCTGCTGGCCGGGATCGAGTCGCTCCCCCGCGCCTGAGCGTGGCCCCGCGGCGATGTCGCGAATGACTCATTCGGGACGCCGGAGGTCCCGAATGAGTCATTCGCGACGTTCCCGCGCGGGGATCGACGCCGGGTGGTGAGCCGGGGTTCTCCCGGCTCACCACCGTCGGCCTCACGGCACCGGCGCGAACCCCGCCGGGCGGGCGGTGAACGTGCCGCGGCCCTGCGTGCGGCTCTGCAGCCGGTTCGCGTAGCCGAACAGCTCCGCCACCGGCACGGTGGCCGTCACCACCGCCGAACCCGGCCGGACCGCCGAGCCGGCCACCCGGCCCCGGCGGGCGGCGAGGTCGCCGAGCACGCCGCCGACCACGTCGGGCGGGACCGTCACCGCCACCTCGGCCACCGGCTCGAGCAGGCGCAGGACCGACGAGCGCAGCGCCGCACGCAGCCCGAGCCGGCCCGCCGTGCGGAACGCCAGGTCCGACGAATCCTTCGGGTGCGTCGCCCCGTCGACCAGCGTCACCCGCAGGCCCGTCACCGGGTGGCCGCCCAGCGGCCCCTCGGCCAGCGCGTCCCGGCAGCCGGCCTCGACCGCGCGGACGTACTCGCGCGGCACCCGGCCGCCGACGACCGCCGAGGCGAACTCGAAGCCCTCCGGCGCCGGCGAGACGTCCAGCACCACGTGGGCGAACTGGCCCGCCCCGCCGTCCTGCTTGACGTGGCGGTACACCAGCCCCGTCACGCCGCTGACCACCGTCTCGCGGTAGGCCACCGAAGGACGGCCCACCGCGACCTCCAGGCCACGGTCGCGGCGCAGCCTCTCCACCGCCACCTCCAGGTGCAGCTCACCCAGCCCGGACAGCACCGTCTGCCCGGTCTCCGGATCGACCCGCACGACCAGCGACGGGTCCTCCTCGGCCAGCCGCGCCAAGGCCGCCGTCAGCCGCTCGCCGTCGCCCGCCCGCCGGGGTTCGACCGCCACCGAGACCACGGGATCCGCCGAGACCGGCGGTTCCAGCAGCACCGGGTCGCCGGGCGCGCCGAGGGTCGCGCCGACCCGCGCCGCCTTCGGCCCGGCCACCGCGACGATGTCGCCGGCCACCGCACTGTCCACTTCGGAATGGCGGTCGGCCTGCACGCGCAGGACGCGCGCGATGCGCTCGGTGCGTCCCGCGTCCGTCACCTGGTCCCCCTTCCGCAGCGTTCCCGAATACACCCGCAGGTACGTCAGCCGTCCCGTCGCCGTCGAGACGACCTTGAACACCAGTGCCGCCGGCGGCGCCGCCGGGTCGGCGGGCCGGTCGGGCCGCACCGGTAGGACGTCCGCCGGCGACGGCAGGTACGCGACGACAGCGTCGAGCAGCGGCTCGATCCCGCGGTCGCGGTAGGCCGCCCCGCACAGCACGACGAGCCCGTCGCCGCTGAGGGTCAGCTCCCGCAGCGCCTTCTCCAGCGTCTCCGCCGAGACCGCGCCGGTGGCGCAGAACTCGTCGAGAGCCACCGGGTGCAGCTCGGCGACCGCCTCCTCCAGCGCGCGGCGCCGGCGGCGGGCTTCGGCGACGAGCTCGTCCGGCACGTCTTCGTCCCGCAGGCGCAGCAGGTCGACGACGCCGGTGAAGCCGTCTTCGCGCCCGATCGGCAGCTGCACGACCAGCGGCACCGGGTGCAGCCGCGCCCGGATCGAAGCGACGGCGGCATCGAGGTCGGCGCCCGCGCGGTCGAGCTTGTTGACGAACGCGATCCGCGGCACGCCGTGCCGGTCGGCCTGCCGCCACACGGCTTCGCTCTGCGGCTCGACCCCGGCGACGGCGTCGAACACGGCGACGGCGCCGTCGAGCACCCGCAGCGACCGCTCGACCTCGGCGGTGAAGTCGGCGTGGCCGGGGGTGTCGATGAGGGTGAGCCGGTGGCCGTTCCACGTGCAGCTGACGGCCGCGGCGAAGATGGTGATGCCGCGGTCGCGTTCCTGCGGGTCGAAGTCGGTGACGGTGGTGCCGTCGTGGACCTCGCCGGTCTTGTGGGTGGCGCCGGTGCGGCGGAGGATCCGTTCGGTGACGGTGGTCTTGCCCGCGTCGACGTGGGCGAGGATGCCCAGGTTGCGGACGGTGGCCAGGGGTCGGTTGCGCACGACACAGTCCTTTGTGGACGAAGTGATCAGGACGGCGCGATTCCCCGCGACGGGGGTTCAGGAACGCGTCACGGAGTCCGGTGCGAGCCGCGCGGCAGGCACCGGGGACGCGAAGACACCAGGATCACCTCGGACCGCGGACGGGAAGCGACAGCAATGCGGTGACGCACGGCCGGCTCCCTTCGTTCGACGCGGCGGACAGGCTCCGGCGAACAGTAGCAACGGCCCGCCCGACCGCCAACGCAATTTCCGTCGGACATCCCGCGTGTCCGGAAAGGCATCTCGCGTGATCGGGCGGGCATCACCCGTGATTCGCGGGGCATCTCGCGTGTCTGGAGGGGCATCTGGCTGATGCCCCTCCAGACACGCGTGTGTCCCTTCCGGACACGCGTGATGCCCCGTTCCGCGCGAAGTCAGGGGGCCGGTGGGGCCACCACGCGGAGCTGGAGCATGGCCGCGAACCTCGCTTCCGGGTCCGTCAGGTCGAAGCCGCCGACCTCGGCGAGGCGGCGCAGGCGGTAGCGGAAGGTGTTCGGGTGGACGTGGACCGCCGCGGACGCCGCGATGACGTCGCCGAACGCGTCCAGCCAGGCTCGCAGCGTCTCCACCAGGTGGGCCTGGTGCTGCGCGTCGTAGTCGAGCAGGCGGGCGACCGCGCCGGTCGGGCGGTCGCCGCGGGCCGCGACCAGGTCCTGCAGCTCCAGCAGCAGCGCCTCGACGTGCACGTCGGCCAGCAGGGCGACCCGGCGGCCGGCGCCGCTGCCCGACCGGAGCACGCGCAACGCCCGGTCCGCGCTGCCGCGGGCTTCCGGCAGCTCGGCCGCGCTGCGCGCCACCGGGCCGATGCCGACCACCGCGCGGACGCGGTCGCCGACCCGGTCCAGGAAGTCCTGGGCGATCCGCAGGGCGCGCTGCTCGGCGTCGGTGTCGCGGGTCACCGGCACCAGCCCGTAGGCCGTGTCGCCGACGAGCGCCGCGGCGCACCGCGGGTGCACCGCGCTCAGGTGCATCGCCAGCCCGTCGCTGAGGCGCTGGCGGCCGGCCGCGAGTTCGGCGTCGGCGGCCCCGGTTTCGAGGACCGCGAGGGCCAGCACGACGACCGGCTGGTCGGCCAGCCCCAGCCGGCTCAGCGCCTCGCGCGCGGCGGGGCCGCCTTCGAGGGCCGTGCTCAGCAGGTCCGCGCGCAGCCGCCGTTCGACGTCGGCGCCCGCCCGGACGCGCAGCAGGTGCAGGGCCACCAGGCGGGCGGCGTCACGCAGCGCCTGAGCGCGATCGGGCGTCAGCGGCTCGCTCACCGCGGCCCAGATCGAGCCGAGGATCTCGTCGCCCGCCCGTACCGCGACGGCGACGCGCGGGAGCATGAACCCGGCCGGGCTTCCCGCCGGCCGGTCGACGTAGACCGGCTGATCGCTGCGGTAGAGCTCGCGGAACACGCCGCGCTCGGCCAGCATGCGGGCGAACCGCTCAGGTACCTGCCGGCCCAGGATGGTCTCGACGCGCGAGGGGTCGGCTTCGTCCTGCCGTCCGGAAAACGCCAGCACACGGGACCGCCGGTCCTCGATGGTGACGGGCGCGTCGATCAGCGCGGCGATCGCGTTGGCCACGGCGAACAGGTCACCCGACGGCAGCCCGGCCAGGGTCTCCGGCTGCGCGTCGCCGACGTCACCCTCGGCCAGCAGCGACCGCAGCATCGCGGCGAGCTGGGTCCAGGAGGCGCCCCGGGCCAGGCTCAGCAGGGCGACGCCGGTCTCCTCGACGGCGGCGGTGATCGCCGGGGTCACCGTGACCGGGGCGCGCAGCACGAGCCCGACCGCGTCCTGGCGGGCCAGCGTCCGCAGCTGCCGCACGACCTCGTCCGGATCGGCGAGGCCGACCCCCAGCACCAGGGCGTTCTGCGGCAGCGCGGGCTCGTCGAGCGGATCGTGGATGGCGACGCCGCCGATGCTGCCCGGGCGGTCGCCGTCGCCGAGCACCAGGTCCAGGAGCGTGCCGCCCAGGTCGTCGAGGACGCGGGCGAGGCCGGCGTGCGGGCGCAGTTTCACGGAAACGAGCACCTCCCGAAGCTAGGCGCGACACGGCCAGCCTAGTTCGTCGCGGACGACGAAATCAGCTTCCGATCTGGTGCTTGCCGACGAATTCCTCCCACCAGGGGATGAGCCGGAAGGACGCGTCACCGAGCCCGCGGAAAAACCCGCGCGGCGAACCGGGCGCGAACTCGGGCTCGCGTTCGTACCGGCTGTACCGCCGGCTCTCCCAGACGTAGAGCGGGACCCCGGCGGGTACGTCCGGCTCCTCCGGCAACTGCTCGGTGACGAGGACGACACGGTCGTGCCCGGCGGCGGCGGGTGGCGCGGAGCGCAGGTCCGTGGCGTGCCAGCGGATCAGGGCGTGCAGCGGGGACTCCCCCTGCTCGAGCGGAAACCGCCCGCCGCCGAGGAGGACGACGTCGGCGTCGTCGCACCGCTGCGCCAAGGCGACGCCGAAGACGATCCGGGTGTCGCTGCGCGGCTCGATCACGACGAG
This sequence comes from Amycolatopsis sp. NPDC024027, assembly GCF_040638975.1. Taxonomy (NCBI): domain Bacteria; kingdom Bacillati; phylum Actinomycetota; class Actinomycetes; order Pseudonocardiales; family Pseudonocardiaceae; genus Amycolatopsis; species Amycolatopsis sp. NPDC024027. Next base: position 13,256 of record NZ_JBEZYY010000038.1, on the reverse strand, counting down.
GGTGCGCCCCGGCAACCGGGGGACGGCGCCGAGGCTGTGCCGCGCGCCGGCGGCGAGGGCGGCTTCCCACCGGCGGCTGTCGACCCCGCCCCAGGCGGCGGCGAACCGCAGCGGCCCCACCCCGGACGCGCGGACTTCGCCGGGGTCCCCGATCCGCGCGGCGACGGCCATCGCGGTCTCGAACCCGATCCCGGCGGCATCGAACCGGCGCAGGTGGGCGAGCAGGGCGGAGAGGGGCAGGTGCGGGATCAGCGGCTCCAGCCGGGCGAGGCCGCCAGGGCGGCCCAGCAGGTCGGCGATGGGCAGGGTCGCGAGGAGGGTTCCGGTGTGCGCCGGGGTGGTGGCTCGCCGCAGCTGGGCGAGCCACTGGCCGGGCAATGGGTGGCCGGCGCCGGAGTGGAGCCGGGCGAGCAGGTGCAGCGGGCCGGCCAGTGGTTGGTGAGCGGCCGACGGCTCTTGGGGCCGTACTGCCGCACTGCTGCGCGGTAGCGATCCGGCCTGCGCCGCCACTTCACCACCGGCTGCCGCCTCGGCCGCGGACTCTCCCGGCTGCACCGCCACCCGGCCCCGCCACAGCGATCCCGCCCGCACCTCACCCTCGGCTGCCGACTCCCCCGGCCCCACCACACTGCCCCACCCCAGAGGCCCAGCCTCGGCCGCCGACGCTTCCGGCCGCACCGCCACCTGGACCGGCGGCAGTGATCCAGCCTGCTCCCCTTCTTCGGCGGCCGGCTCCACCTGCCCGGCCGCCACACGGCCCCTCCGCAGCCATCCCGCCGCCACTTCACCTTCGGCCGCCGACTCTCCTGGCCCCGCCGCCATACTTCCCCGTCCCAGAGGCTCCGCTGCCGGAATCCGCTGCAGCGGCTCGGCCCGTACCTCGGCTCCGGCACCGACCCCGGCAGCCAGCGGAAGCCCCGAAGCATCCCGCCCAGCGGAGTCCCCCGCCCAGGATGCACCGTTCCCCGGACCAGCGATCCCGGCCCAGCTCCGCACCAGCGGCAACGTCTCCGGGACCGTCCGGACCCTCCCGTGCCGCCGCGCCAGTGCGTGCCGGAACAAGTCACCCTGTGCGCCATCGCGGGCCCGGGGGTGAACGCGCCTGATCACCTCGCCGAACCGCAGCGGGCGGGGCGTGCCGATGCCGCCCAGCCACGACAAATCGGCGCGGACGAAGCCCAGCTCGAAGTGGTGTCCGCCGTTGTCGTACGCCAGCAGGGCCGGCTCGTCGTACAGGCGCGTCACCGCATCCGCCACGCCACGCTTCACCGGCTTCGGCAGCGAAGGCCCGTACGCCGAAGCCCAGTACGCCAGCAGGTGCCCCGGGTCGTCGGCGCGGCACAGCACCGACGCGATCACCTGCCGCGAGATCCCGTGCTCACCCCGCTCCAGCCGCCCGGCCACGAACGCCGCCGCCCCGACCAGCGCCGGATAGCGCATCGGGGTCTCTGCGCGCAGCCACCGCAGGAAACCCCGCGCCCACGACGGATCCGCCGCCCGCAGCAGCGAGACGTACCGCTCCCTCCCCGGGCGCGGCCAAGCGAAAAACGCGTCCTGGTACGCCGCTCTGGCCAGCACCGTCCGGTACAGCTCTTCGATGACCGCCCCTCCCCCACGTCCGGCGCGCGAGCGAGGAGAACCGAGACCCGGATCGGCTCCGGGCTGGTCGTCGGCGGGCGGTGAGGGGACACGTGCACCCCTCCACTCGTCCCGGATCGCGACCCACAGCCACGCACCGGCACTCCCCGCTCGCGAGCCCCGCCAGCGTAGCGACGGGGTCCGACAAAACCGCCGCTAGCTCAGCTTCGCAGCCACGTTGTACGCCTCCACCAGCAGTTTCGCGTTCGGCACCCGCCGTCGCGGCTCGACGCGGATCGTGCGGCTCTCCCCCGGCAGCAGCCAGAAGTAGTTGTCGCCGTAGCGGGTCGGCAGCACGCGGTCGGTGCCGTTGCGTTCGCGCAGGGAGAGCCGGATCATCGCCGCGACCGTCCGCCCGTCGTTGCGGATCGTCGCGATGAAGGCGTCGCCGTCGGGCCGCAGCGACGTGGTCAGGCGCGCGCCCGGGAGCTGGTTGAGCGCGCGCATCGCCGCGTCCGTCCGGTACCGCCAGTACGTGTTCTCCGACAGCACCGTGCCGCGGCCGTCGGTCAGGGTCAGCCGGAGCAGGTGCAGGTCCGGCAGGCCGTCGGCGAGCGGGACGGTGAACGCGGCCGCCGCCGAAACCGGTGCCACGTCGAGCTTCTGCTCCTGGGCCTCGCCGAGCGCCGCGCCGTCGAGGCCGTGGAGCCGCGCGGTGGCGGTCACGCCGGTCAGCGCGGCCGGGGTGTGGTTGACCACGCGCACCTGCCACGTCGTGAGGTCGGCTTGGACGTGCCGGGCCTCGCAGCCCTTGCGTGCGCCGTAGTAGCTGCCGTTGACGTCGAGGTCGTAGTCGTAGGTCTGCCACACCGTGCTGTGCCACGCCGGGTGCGACATCCACAGCAGCACGCCGGTGGCGTCGGCCCACAGCTTCGCGTTCCACGCTTCGAAGATCGCGCGCATGCTCTCGTAGTTGACGAACTGCGCCTTGCGGCAGAACTCGGCCAGGCTCGTTGACGGCGCGAGCCGGGCGTCGATCGCCGCGAGGTAGCTCTGCGGCGACTGGTTGCCGCCCGTCGACCAGTCGTGCAGGAACCACGGCGCGCCGATCGGCCAGCCGGGGTCCCCGGCGCCGACCAGGTTGCGCATGCTCTCGACGACCGGCACCGTCGGCAGCCCGATCTCGCTCCAGAACCCGTACTTCCCGCCGGTCGCCTCGCCCGAGAAGTACCGCTTCGGATCCTGCCAGTAATAGGGCCCGTCGCCGGTGATCACGCCGCTCGCCGAGTTGCCCTGGTAGAGCAGGTCGGTGTGCGTGTGGACGAGGTCGCGCAGCGCGTTGTCGACGGCCGGCGGCGGAGTGCCCTCGTTGCAGCCGAACCAGACGGTCGCGCACGCGTGGTGGCGGTACCGCAGCACCGTGTCCTTCGCCTGGGCCAGGAAGACGTCGTGGTTGGCCGGGTCGGTCGACCAGCCGTCCCAGAACTCGTTCCACAGCAGGATGCCGTACTTGTCGCAGGCGTCGAACAGCTCCGGCCGGTACGACGAGCCGACCCAGTTGCGGATCAGCGTGAAGTTCATGTCGCGGTGCATCGCGACGACGGCGTCGGCCCGCTCGGCCGGCATCCGGCGCAGCAGCTCGTCCCAGCCCCAGCTGCCGCCGCGGGCGAAGATCTTGACGCCGTTGACGAGGAAGGTCAGCGGCTTCGGGCTGTTGTCGACCGTGGCCGCGTCGGTCCAGGTGCCGCCGTCCTGCGACACCTGGATCTTGAACGTCGCCGCGTAGGCGGTTTCCCAGGTCAGCACGACGCGGTCGAACGCGGTCGCGGCGCCGAGGTCGACCTGCAGCCACTGGTTGTCCTCGTAGGCCGACGTCCAGCGCGTGTTCGGGTCGCCGTCGAAGGCGCGCTCGGGCGGGTTGCCGTCGGCCACCGACTGGGCCGCCGACGGCTTGCCCTGCGCCAGGTCGGTGCCCGAGCCGTCCGGCACGGACATCGTCCAGAGCGAGAAACCCCAGCCGGTGGCGCGCTTGAGCCCCAGCATGCGGACGAACCGGGCGTTCTGCGGCCCGAGGTCGACGGTCTGGGTGGCCCGGCCGTCGGCGATGACGATCGGCAGGTCGTAGGCGTAGCCGAGTTCGCGCAGGCCGATCTTGACCGTCCGGCGGTCGCTCGTGGCGGCGCCGATCGCCGCGGTCAGCGTCAGGTCGTACCGATTCGGGTCGCCGTAGCCGTTGGGCCACCACAGCTTCGCGTTCTCGACCCGCTGCTTCGGGAACACGACGTCGGTGCTCTGCCCGGCCGGGACGGTGACCGTGGTCGCCAGGTTCACCGGGCCGAAGGCGGCGGTGACCTTGACGCGCTGGGCGGTCGCGGCGGCGTTGCGCACCGGGACGGTGAGCGTGACCTCGGCGGTCTTGCCGTCCGGCACCTTCGTGTCGACCCGGACGTCCCCGAGCACGGCGGCGCCGGTCGAGCGCAGGCGGACGTGGTCCCAGAGACCCGCCGCGCGGTCGCGCACCGCGGGCATCCAGTCCCAGCCGGAGACGGCGAGGTAGGTCGGCGAGTTGTCGAACATCGTGCCGCCGGCGTCAACCCAGGAGCTGCCGCCGGCGCCCTTGTCGCCGGGGCTGCCGGGCCGCGGCATCGGCGCGATCCGCACGGCCAGGACCTGCTCGCCGGTGCGGCGGAGGGCGGCGGTGACGTCGTGGACGCCTCGGCCGAACGGGTGTCTCTGCGTGGCGATTTCGGCCCCGTTGAGCCAAATCTGCGCTTCGTGGTTGACTCCGTCGAACTCGAGCCAGACGTGGCGGCCCGGAGAGGTGTCCAGGCCGCGTGGCAGCGCGAAGCGGCGGCGGTACCACCAGGCGTGGCGCGAAAGCGCTTCCGGGACGTGCAGGTTGTTCATCCCGGACACCGGGTCGGGCAGCTGTCCCTGCTCGACGAGGGAGGCCAGCACCGTGCCGGGCACGGTCGCCAGGAGCCAGCCGCGGGTGTCCACAGCGGAATCGGAGAGCAGCTTGCCGTCGCCGGTGGGTGCCCAGTCGTCCATGGTGAGCACCCAGCCGGATTCGAGCGGCACGGTGCCGTCGGCCGCCACGGCCAGTGCGGGCGGCTCGTCGTCCGGCCGCACCGGGAAGCTCGTCCAGCCGCGGACCGCGGGCCGGGCCTCGCGGCTGGTCCCGAAGACCTGGAAGCCGTTGAGGCCCAGCGGGTTCGTCGTCGAGCGGCGGCTCGCGGTGAAGCGGACCCAGCGCGCGGTGACGGCCAGGGGGATCGTGACGACACCGCCGGTGCCCGCGTCGGTGTGGTGCACGGTCCGCCACGCCTTGCCGTCGCCGGAGACGTCGAGGTCGAACGCCGTCGCGTAGCTGGACTGGATCTCGAAGCCGCTGGTGCGGGAGCGGGAGGCGGTGGCGTCGAAGGCCGGGTCGCCGGGCCGGGCTTCGAAGGTGAGGACCACCGATTCGATGGCGCACGGGGCCTGCAGGTCGACGACGATCCACTGGTCGTCGCCGCGGGCGGCACGCCAGCCGGAGCCGCGGACACCGGTCTGGGCGAGGCCGTCGACGGCGAACTCGGCGGGGGTGGCGGCGTAGTCGGTCGAGGAAACCCGGACCGGCCGGAACAGGGCGAGGTCGCTCCGGCGGCTCCCGGGCCCGGCCGGCGCGGCCGAGGCGACGCCGGGCAGGACGGCCGCCAGCCCGAATCCGGCCAGCAACCCGGTTCCCGCGGTCAGGACGTGCCGACGGGACAGGGCGGCCACCTCCGCGCGCTCGTTCTCCTCCGCCATGCGGACTCCGTTCTTCAAGCGGTTCTTCCCGCGGTTCTTCCAGCGGCGACCGGACCTGGCGGGGTGTGGCACCGAGGACTGACAACGTTGCCAGGAAGCTTCTGCCGCGATCGCCGACACCGTCAAGAAGACAAGGAGGACAAGAATCCGGACCGCTGACATCGATGTCGCCAGCCGGCCCCGCTGGATGGGACGCGGTAGAGTTGCAACGAACTTGCAGCGATCTTGGGAGGCCGGAGTGGTCCAGGTCGAACGCACGGTCGAGGTGGCGGCGCCGATCGGCGCGGTGGCGCAGTACCTGGCCGACTTCGCGCACACGGAGGACTGGGACCCGGGCACGATCTCGTGCACCCGGACCGACCCGGGGCCGATCGTGGTGGGTGCGCGGTGGCACAACGTGTCGGAGTTCCGCGGCCGGAAGACGGAGCTGGACTACCGCCTGACCCGCCGCGAACCCGGCAAGGTGACCTTCGTCGGCGAGAACAAGACCGCCACCTCGACCGACGACTTCACGCTCACGTCCGGCCCGGACGGCACGACGGTCCGGTACCGCGCGACGATCGTGTTCAACGGCTGGGCGAAGCTCGCGAGCCCGCTGCTGAAGCGCGAGTTCGAGCGGCTGGGCGACGAGGTGGTGCCGAAACTGCGCGGGGTACTGGGCGAGCTGGGCTGATCGCCCGCGGCGGCGTGCGGTCCGGCCGAGTCGGTTTTCGCCCACGAGCCGGGCCCGGCGGCGGTCCCCACGGGCCGTCGCGGCGGTGCGGTTCGCGGCCGCCGCCGCAGCGGTGCGGTCCGCGTCGCACCGCCCGAAGCCAGGATCGACCTTGTCCCCCGCGCTGTGGGCCTCAGGCCTGTGAGTGCTCCAGCGCCAGTTCCACCGCCGAGGGCAGATCATTCACCCACCGGAACCCGCGATCGCCCAGGTGCGCCCAGCCCGGGCCCGCCGTGCCCACTTCGCGGCCCGACGTGCGGATCCGGTCCGCCAGGAGGTCGTCGGCCGTGGTCGGGGCCATCGACCACAGCAGCACCAGCACCGGGTCCAACCGGGCCGCCAGGTCCGCCACCGTTTCCGCCGGGACCAGCTGGCCCAGGTAGGCCACCGGGACCGCCGCTTCGGCCAGGGCGGCCCGCAGCGCCTCGATCGGCAGCGAGTGGCGCTCCGCCGGGCAGCAGGCCAGCAGCACCGGGCGGCCCGGCACCGCCGCCGGGAACCGGCGGCTGAAGCGCTCGAACGCCAGGGAGATCTCCGACGTCAGCGCCCACTCCGCCGCGAAACACACATCGCCGCGCTGCCAGCGGTCGCCCAGGCCGCGCAGGACCGGGGCCAGCACCTCGGTCCAGGCCGCGGCCGGGCCGAGGGTGCTCAGCGTTTCGTCCAGCAGGCCCGCCACGGAGGCGTACCGGAGCTCCTCCGCCGCGTCCGTGAGCTCGCGCGCGCGGCGGGACGCCGGCACCTCGAGCCCGGCGGGCGCGCGGCCGAACGCCGCCTCCGCCGCCTCCCGCACCGGCATTCCCCGCCCGACCAGCCGCTGCATGTGCTGCAGGCGGCGGACGTCGGCGTCGGAATAGCGGCGGTGGCGGCCGGCGCCGGCGGGCGGGCCGATCCCGTAGCGCGCGCTCCAGCTGCGCAACGTCACCGGCGAGACCCCGAGCAGCTCGGCCACCTTGCCGGGCGCCCAGGCCCCGGCGGCGGGGAGCGCGTCGTTGTCGGGTTCCACCGTGTCCCTTCGCCTCACTGATCGCGAACGGACGGAGTTTAGCGATGTTCCCGGCGGCCGAACGGCGAAGACACGCAGGCCGCGGCGGGGACGCGGCGGCGGGGCGATGGCCGGCCGCGTCCCCTCCGGCGCCGCCCGGCGCCGGCGATCCGGCCCGCGTCAGCCGGATCGCGCCGGCCGCGCGGTGTGGCAACCGCCGCGGCCGGTGACGTAACGGGGAACCCGTCCCCGAACCACGCTATACCGCGACGCAACGCTTGTGCATCGTCTTCCCTCGGATGCCGCAGTGGCGCCCGCGAGGGACCACGCGCCGCGGCGGGTCTCCGATCCGGGGACCGGCCCGCTGGGTGCCGCCGCGGAACGCGCCCGACACCATCGCCGCCGCGCGGACCGCGGCCGTTGCGGATCCCGGTCCGGACCGGCTGCCGCCACCGACCACCAAACCCGACACGCGCAGCGGCCGGCGCCGCGCCCAGGGCTTGATCACCCCGTCGGCCCTGGTCCGGCGTCTCCGCGTTCGCTAGCTTGACGATGATCGCAGACTTCTGCGCCATCGCCGGGCGGCGCCGCGGGGAGCCGCCGGCCCGGCCGTTCCAGGGGGATCCACCGTGTCCAGAACACCCCTGCGCGGGGTGAGACGGCTCTTCGCCGTCCTCGCCGCCGTGCTCACCACCGGCGCCCTCACCGTGCCGGCCGCCCACGCCGACGGCCCGTCGCTGATCATCACCGCCTCGATCGGCGCCGGACCGCAGCTGGTCGGGAAGGCCTTCCCGATCACGCTGACGCTCACCAACACGACCGACCAGCCGCTGACGAAGGTCACGGTCTGGGACGAGCACCTTTCCGGCTCGTGGCTGTCGATCCAGGACTGGGCGGACCTCGGCGGCAGCCCGCAGGCCGGCGTGACGCTCGACCCGGGCGCCACCCGGTCGTTCACGATCACCGCCATCGTCTGGAGCTGGAACGGCGCGCCGCACGAGCGGTTCCGCGCCGACTGGACCCCCGGCGGCGATCTGGTCGTCCCGATGGTCGACCCGGCGACGACCCACGGTCCGGCGTCCGGTGTCGTCTACGGCGACCGGAACGAAAACGGCACCTTCGACGCGGGCGAGGGCCTGCCCGGTGCCGTCGCCTACCTGTACGGCACGAGCTGGGGCAACCCGATCGAGGCGACCACCGACGCCGACGGGCGGTTCACCTTCACCGACCTGCCGGCCCAGCGCTACGGGATCTCCACCCGTCCCCTGCCGGACGGCTGGGTGCACGACGGCCCCCAGGAGTACGTCGACGTCGACGGCAGCGACCCCGGGCCCGCGGTGCAGGTGCGCGCGCTCCGGCCGTTCTCCGAGAAGGTGCGCGCGACCGGCTCGTTCGACCGCGGCACTTACCAGGTGGGCGACACCGTCCAGGTCACGTTCACGCTGACCAACGTCAGTGGCGGCGACGTGCACGGGATCACCGGGGGTTGTGACCGCTTCGGGTCCGAAACCCACCTGCTGGGGTGGACCGGCTGGGCCGACATCATGACGCCGGGCGCGTTCGACCTGGCCGCGGGCCAGACGCGGACGTTCACCGAAACCGGGACCGTCCCCACGGCCGCGCCCACCTACGGCTCGTTCTACCTGGCCTGCGACTTCGGGCCGGCCCCCGGCCCGGCCGACGGGCAGCCGAGCGTCGATCTCTTCGCCCGCGTCCCTGCCCCGGCCGGTACCACCGCGGGCGTGCTTTACCACGACGACAACGGCAACTACACCGTCGACGCGGGCGAGCCGATCACCGCGACGGCGGTCGAGCTGGTCGACCGGGTCGACGGCTCGGTCACCGCGACCGCGGTGTCGGACGCGGAGGGCCACGTGGCGTTCGGCAGTGTCCCGGCCGGCCCGTACACCGTGCGCGTCGACGGCTGGCACCCGGTCGACGGGGACAGCGGGGCCGTTTTCGTCGGCAGCTGCTGGAACTGCGGGGAGGAGTGGGCTCTCCGGTACCAGCGCTGATCCCGCCGGAGCGGACCGGCCGGACCGCCGGTCCGGTCCGCTCCGGAAGGTGCCGGTCCCTCCGGGCACCGCGATCACCCGGGCAGTGACGGAAAACTCGCGGAATTCCCCGGTCCGCCAGACTGCGCCACGGGCCGGTGAGGCCCTAGGGTTCGCATCATGAAGGTCGGTCTGCTCACCCGCGAATACCCGCCGGAGGTCTACGGCGGCGCCGGGGTCCACGTGGAGTTCCTCGCCCGGGAGTTGCGACCGCTGGTCGACCTCGACGTGCACTGCTGGGGCGCGGACCGGCCCGACGCCACCGGGCACACCGACCCGCACGGCTACCGGCAGCCCGCGTTCACGACCATGGATATCGCCGTCTCGATGGCGAACGCGCTCGAAGGTCACGACCTCGCGCACAGCCACACCTGGTACGCGAATCTGGCCGGGCACCTGGCGAAGATGACGCACGGCATCCCGCACGTCGTCACCGCGCACTCGCTCGAACCACTGCGGCCGTGGAAGGCCGAACAGCTCGGCGGCGGCTACCGCGTCTCGTCGTGGATCGAGCGCGAGGCCTACGAGGCCGCGGACGCGATCGTCGCGGTCAGCGGTGGCATGCGCCGGGACGTCCTCGCCGCCTACCCCGCGGTGCCGCCCGAGCGCGTGCACGTGATCCACAACGGCATCGACACCACGCTCTACCGGCCCGACCCGGGCACCGGGGCGCTGGCCAAGCACGGGATCGACCCGGATCGGCCGTACGTCCTGTTCGTCGGCCGGATCACCCGGCAGAAGGGCGTCCCGCACCTGGTCCGCGCCGCCGCGAAGCTCGACCCGGGCATCCAGCTGGTGCTGTGCGCGGGCGGTGCCGACACCCCCGAACTGGACGCCGAGTTCCGCGGGCTGGTCGCCGAGCTGGAAAAGACCCGCACCGGCGTCCGGTGGATCCCGGAGATGCTGCCGCGCGACGAGGTCGTGCAGCTGCTCACCCACGCCGCGGTGTTCGCCTGCCCGTCGGTCTACGAGCCGCTCGGCATCGTGAACCTCGAGGCGATGGCGTGCGGCACCCCGGTGGTGGCCAGCGACGTCGGCGGCATCCCGGAGGTCGTCGACGACGGGCGCACCGGGCTGCTGGTGCACTACGACGAACAGGACGCGCGAGCGTTCGAGGCGGGCCTGGCCGCCGCGCTGAACGAAGTGGTCGGCTCCCCGGACCGGGCCGCCGCGATGGGCACCGCCGGCCGCGAGCGCGCGGTCGGCGAGTTCGGCTGGAAGGCGATCGCCGAGCGGACGGTCGCCCTCTACGAAGCGTGCGGGAGGTCGTCGTGACAACTGGAGCCGACGTGCTGGGCATCGTCCTCGCGGGTGGCGAGGGCAAACGCCTGATGCCGCTTACGGCCGACCGCGCGAAACCCGCCGTGCCGTTCGGCGGTGTGCACCGGCTGGTCGACTTCGTGCTGTCGAACCTGGTGCACGGCGGGTTCCGGCGGCTGTGCGTGCTGACGCAGTACAAGTCGCACTCGCTGGACCGGCACATCTCGACGACGTGGCGCCTCTCGGCGCTGACCGGCGAGTACGTCACGCCGGTGCCGGCGCAGCAGCGGCTGGGCCCGCGCTGGTACCAGGGCAGCGCCGACGCCATCCACCAGAGCCTCAACCTGGTCTACGACGAGGACCCCGACTACATCGCGGTGTTCGGCGCGGACAACATCTACCGGATGGATCCCCGGCAGATGCTGGACGCCCACATCGCGTCCGGGGCGGGCGTCACGGTGGCCGGGATCCGCGTCCCGCGGGCGGAAGCGAGTTCGTTCGGCGTCATCCGGACCACCGACGGGCTGATGATCGACGCGTTCATGGAGAAGCCGGCCGACCCGCCGGGGCTGCCGGACTCCCCCGAGGAGTCGTTCGTGTCGATGGGCAACTACCTCTTCACGACGAAGGTGATGCTGGAGGCGCTGCACGCCGACGCCGAAAACTCCGCTTCGCACCACGACATGGGCCGCGACATCATCCCGGCGCTGGTCAAATCGGGTGAAGCCGCCGTCTACGACTTCAACACCAATGTCGTGCCCGGTGAAACCGAACGCGACCACGGTTACTGGCGCGATGTCGGGACCATCGACAGCTACTACGACGCGCACACCGACCTGATTTCGACGCACCCGATCTTCAACCTCTACAACCGGAAGTGGCCGATCCTCGCCCACCCCGGCCAGCGCGCGGCGGCGAAGTTCGTCGAGGGCGGCTCGGCGAACCAGTCGATCGTCAGCAACGGCTGCATCATCTCCGGGGCCCAGGTCGTCGACTCGGTGCTCTCCCCCGACGTCCTCGTCGAGCAGGGCGCGGTGGTGCAGGGATCGGTCCTGCTCGACGGCGCCCGCGTCGGCCGCGGCGCGGTGGTGCGGCGGGCGATCCTGGACAAGAACGTCGTGGTCCCGCCCGGCGCGCACATCGGTGTCGACCTGGCCCGCGACCGCGGGCACTACCACGTCAGCGAGGGCGGCATCGTCGTGCTGGGCAAGGGGGAACGCGCGATCTGAGCCGCCTCAGGTGCGGGTGGCCGCCGAGATCCGCTCGACGACCTGCCGGGGGTCGATCCCCCAGCGCTCGGCCAGCTCCGAAATGGACGCTCCCGCCGCGTACTCGGCAGCGATCAGGCTGTTGACGACGCCGGCCAACGGCTCACTCCTCGGCCACGGGTGTTCGGGCACCCGAGATGCTACATGTTCGTCGCGGACGTCGAACAACGTGCTGTACGTCGGCGGTCCGCCCGCCGGCCGCTGCCGGGTCACCGCCCGGATTCGTCCGGTTCCCGCGCCGGATTCGGCACTTTCGCCTGCGCGCGCGTCGCGCTGAACACGGCGTCGAAGATCGGCGTCGGCTCACCGTCGTCGCGCTTCGGCCGCTCATCCCCCGGAGTGCTCTTTTCCTCTCCCACGCGCCCAGTTTCTGCGACGGCTCCCGATTTCGCTGACACGAGCACCGAAAATCGCCCGCCCGGGGGATCTCGTTTTCGCGCTTTCCCGGCACCGAAAAACGATTTCCCGGCGCATTTCCGCGGGTCCCGGGAATATCCCGGCCCGGCCGCGGATTGCACCCGGCATGAAGGCAATCGTTTACCGCCGCCACGGCGGACCCGAGGTGCTGGAGCTGTCGGAGCGGGCCGTCGCGGACCCTGGACCGGGCGAAGTCCGCGTCCGGATCGTGGTGTCCGCGGTCAACCCCACGGACTGGAAAGCGCGCGGCGGCCTGCGTGCCGAACCCGGGGCGGAGGTCCCGGAAACCGTGCCCGACCAGGACGGCGCGGGCGTGGTCGACGCGGTCGGCCCGGACGTCACCGGCTTCGCACCCGGCGACCGCGTGTGGCTGATCCTCGCCGGCGCGTACGGGCCCGCGTCCGGCACGGCGCAGGAGTACACGGTGCTGCCGGCTTCGAAGCTGGTCCGGTTGCCCGACGGCGCCGGGTTCGACGACGGCGCCGGCCTCGGCGTCCCGGCACTGACCGCGCACCGGGCGCTCACGGTCGCCGAGGACGGCCCGTCCCGGCTCTCCCCCGGCGCGCTGGCCGGCCGCACGGTGCTCGTCAGCGGCGGAGCGGGCGCGGTCGGCAACGCGGCGATCCAGCTCGGCCGCTGGGCCGGGGCGACGGTGATCGCGACGGTCAGCAGCGCGGAAAAGGCCGCCCTCGCCCGGGCGGCCGGCGCTCAGCACGTGCTGCGTTACCCCGACCCGGAGCTCGGCGCCCGCATCCGCGAGGTCGCCCCCGACGGTGTCGACCTGGTGGTCGAGGTCGCGATGGGGGTCAACGCGAAGCTGCACACGGAGGTCCTGCGCCCCCGCGGCACCGTCGCCACGTACGGCGACGACCGGGGCACCGGGACGGTGAGCCTGGAGTTCGGGCCGAACCTGATGCTCAACGCGCGGTACCAGTTCCTGGTGCTGTACACGGTGGGCGAGGACAAGCTCCGCGCGGGCGCCGAGGACATCACGGCGGCGCTGGCGGACGGCGCGTTGGGGGTCGGCGAGGAACGCGGGGTGCCCATCCACCGGTTCCCGCTGGCGGAAACGGCGAAGGCGCACGCGGCGTCGGAGGACGGGATCACGGGGAAGGTGCTGATCGACGTCAGCCCGGCGGGCTGAATCCGGACTCGCGGCGACCGGCTTTTCCTGTCACGTGACAGGAAAA
>NZ_JBEZYY010000037.1:0-59831 GCF_040638975.1 Amycolatopsis sp. NPDC024027 | reverse complement strand
AAGACGAAGACGGTTTTGCCGGGTTCGCGGACGGTTCCGGTGACGAGGCCGGGTGCGGAACGGTCTTGGGCGAGTGCGTGTAGTCCGTCGAGGAGTTCCCCGGTTCCGGTGCCGATGATGACGGCTCGGTGGGTGAACGCGGTGCGGGTCGTGGCCAGCGCATGGGCGACATCGGCGGCGGCCAAGCCGGGGCGGTCGGCGACGTGACGGTGCAGTTCTTCTGCCCGGGCCCGCAGCGCCGCCGGGGATGGGGCCGAGACCGGCCAGGCGACGAGGGCCGGTTCGCCGTCGCCGTCGGGGATGACTTCCCGGTGGGGTGCTTGCTCGAGGATGACGTGGGCGTTGGTGCCGGAAATGCCGAACGAGGACACGCCGGCGCGGCGGGGGCCGTTGTCCGGCCACGGGGTGTTTTCGGTCAGGAGGGAGACCGTGCCGGTGGCCCAGTCGATGTGGGGCGTGGGTTCGTCGGCGTGCAGGGTTTTCGGCAGGGTGGCGTGCCGCATCGCCTGGATCATCTTGATGACGCCGGCCATTCCGGCGGCGGCCTGGGCATGGCCGATGTTCGACTTGATCGAGCCCAGCCACAGCGGCGGACCGTCCGCGGGACGGTCTTGTCCGTAGGTGGCCAACAGGGCTTGGGCCTCGATGGGGTCGCCCAGCGTGGTGCCCGTGCCGTGGGCTTCGACGGCGTCGACGTCGGCGGGGGAGAGCCGGGCGTTGGCGAGTGCTTGGCGGATGACGCGTTGCTGGGCGAGTCCGTTGGGGGCGGTGAGCCCGTTGCTGGCGCCGTCGTTGTTGATCGCCGAGCCGCGGATCACGCCCAGCACCGGGTGACCGTTGCGCTGGGCGTCGGAAAGCCGTTCCAGCAGCAGCATCCCGGCGCCTTCGGCCCAGCCGGTGCCGTCGGCGCCGGCCCCGAACGGCTTGCACCGCCCGTCGGGCGCCAGCCCCCGTTGCCGGCTGAACTCCACGAAGATGCCGGGCGACGACATGACGGTGACCCCGCCGCTGAGCACCAGGTCGCATTCGCCGCCGCGCAGGGTCTGGCAGGCTTGGTGCAACGCGACCAGCGAAGACGAGCACGCCGTGTCCACGGTCACCGCCGGGCCTTCCAGGCCGAGCGCATAGGCCACGCGACCCGAAGCCACACTCGACGTCTGCCCGGTCAGCAGGTAGCCGCCGTGGCCGTTCGTCCGCTCGTGCAGCCGTGGCCCGTAATCCTGTGCCATGACGCCGGCGAACACGCCGGTGCGGCTGCCGCGCAGGCTCGCCGGGTCGATCCGGGCCCGCTCGATCGCTTCCCACGCCGTTTCCAGCAGCAGCCGCTGCTGAGGGTCCATCGCCGCCGCCTCTCGCGGGCTGATCCCGAAGAACTGCGGGTCGAACCGGTCGGCGTCGTACAGGAAGCCGCCGCGCCGGGTGTAGGTGGTGCCCGGCGTGTCCGGGTCCGGGTCGTACAGGCGGTCCAGGTCCCAGCCGCGGTTGTCCGGGAACTCCCCGACCGCGTCGATCCCGTCGGCGACGACCTGCCACAACTGTTCCGGCGACCGCACCCCGCCGGGGAACCGGCAGGCCATGCCGACGATCGCGATCGGTTCGCCGGACACCACCGCGGCGGCGGTGGGGGCGGCCTCGCCGGTCCCGCCACCGGCCAGTTCGTCGCGGAGGTGACGGGCGAGCGCATTCGGTGTCGGGTGGTTGAAAACGAGCGTGTTCGCCAGTCGCAGGCCGCTCGCCAGTGCGAGGCGGTGGCGGAGTTCCACGGCCATTCCGGAGTCGACGCCGAGGTCCTTGAACGTGACGTCCATGTCGACGGCGTCCGGCGTTTCGTGGCCGAGCACGATGGCCGAGGTGGCGCGGACGAGGTCGAACACCGCGGCGTCGGTGAACGCCGGCGTGTCCGGATCGGCGGCGGGCTCGGGCACGTCCGGTGCCGGTGACGGCGGCGCGGCGGCGGACGTGGTGTCGGACCAGAACCGTCTGCGCTGGAAGGCGTAGGTCGGCAGTTCGACGCGCCGGGCCCCGGCCGCCGCCCACCGGACCCGGCCACCCCGGACGTGGTATTCGCCGAGCGCGGACAGGAACTGCCGCCGGTCGCCGTGGTCCCGCCGGAGGGTGCCGACGACGAGGGAATCCCGGACGTCCGCGGCCTCGTGGGTCTCGCCGATCGCACCGGTCAGCACGGGGTGCGGGCTGCTTTCCACGAACGCCCGGCGGCCGTCCGCCAGCGCGGCTCGGACAGCGGCGTCGAGTTCGACCGGCCGGCGCAGGTTGCGGTACCAGTATTCGGCGGTCAGCTCGGTGGTGTCCAGGCGGCCGCCGGTCACCGTCGAGTAGTACGCGAGTTCCGAGCGGCGCGGCCGGACGCCCCCGAGCACGCTCAGCAGCCGGTCGCGGATGGATTCGACCTGCGGCGAATGGGACGCGTAGTCGACGGGGATCGTGCGAACGCGGACGCCGGCCGCTTCGTAGCCCGACAGCAGCTCGGCCAGTGCCCGGGCGTCGCCCGAGACGACGGTGGCGGCCGGCCCGTTGACGGCCGCCACGTCGAGCCGGTCGGTGAGCCCGGCGAGCCGCGCCCGGACCTCGTTCGCGGGTGCGGCGATCGACGCCATCGCGCCCGAACCCGCCAGCGCGGTGATCGCCTGGCTGCGCAGGGCGACGACGGCGGCCGCGTCGGACAGGGACAGAGCCCCCGCGATGTGGGCGGCGGCGATCTCGCCCTGGGAGTGGCCGATCACCGCGGCCGGGTGGACTCCCGCTGCCTCCCACAGCCGGGCGAGGGCGACCATGACCGCGAACAGCACGGGCTGGACCACGTCGACCCGCTCGAGCCCCGGCGCCCCGGCGCTGCCGCGCAGGACGTCGATCGGTGACCAGTCCACGTAGTCGGCGAGCGCGGCCGCGCACTCGTCCAGGTGCGTGGCGAAGACGGTGGACGTGTCCAGCAGACCGAGCCCCATTCCCGCCCACTGGGAACCTTGCCCGGGGAAGACGAACACCGTCTCGCCGACCGGGCGGGCGACACCCCGCAGCACGTTCGCCGCCTGTTCGCCGCGCTCCAGCGCCCGCAGCCCGGAGACGAACTCGGCGTGGTCCTCGCCGAGCACGACCGCACGGTGCTCGAAGGCCGTCCGCGTGGTGGCGAGCGAGAAGGCGATGTCCGTGGCGGCGAGGCCGGCGTGGGTTTCCGCGTGGGCTCGCAACCGCGCGGCTTGCGCGCTCAAGGCCGCCGGGGTGCGGCCGGAGACCGGCCAGCCGACGACGGCGCGGTCCCGGTGAGCGGGCTCGTCCCCCGGGCCGGGGACGGGTGGCTCGGCGACGACGAGGTGGCAGTTGGTGCCGCCCATGCCGAACGAACTGATCCCGGCCACCAGCGGCCTCCGCTCGTCCGGCCACGGCGTGAGCGACCGCTGCACGCTCAGGTTCAGTTCGCCGAACGGAATGGCCGGGTTGGGCACGTCGAAGTTGAGGCTGGCCGGAAGCCGGCGGTGCTTGACGCTCAACACGACCTTCAGCAGCCCGGCGATGCCCGACGCGCCCTCGAGGTGGCCGATGTTGGTCTTCGCCGATCCGACTCGCAACGGCTGCCCGGCCGGCCGGTCCGCGCCCAGTGCGGCGCCGAGCGCCTCGGCCTCGATGGGGTCGCCGACTTTCGTGCCGGTGCCGTGCAGTTCCACGTACTGGATGTCGTCCTGCGTGACGGCGGCCGCGCGGGCCGCCATCCGGATGACATCCCGCTGCGCCTCGACCCGGGGGACGGTCAGGCCGTCGGTGGCCCCGTCGTTGTTGACCGCGCTGCCGAGGATGACACCGTGGATCCGATCGCCGTCGGTCCGCGCCCGCCGTACCGTCTTGAGCACCACGACGCCGCCGCCTTCACCGCGCACGTAACCGTTGGCGCGCGCGTCGAAGGTGAAGCAACGGCCGTCGGGCGACAGGGCGCCGAACCGGTCCACTGTGTCCGTACTTTGTGGATCGAGCAGGAGGCTCACGCCGCCGGCGATCGCCATGGCGGACTCGCCACTGCGCAGGCTGGCACAGGCCAGGTGGGCGGCCAGCAGCGAGGATGATTGCGCAGAATCCACCGTCATGCTCGGGCCGCGCAGGCCGAGTGTGTACGACACCCGGTTCGCGATGATGCCCCGGTTCGTGCCCGTCAGCGCGTGCGGGGAGATGCTGCCGCTTCCCCGCCGGGAAAGGAGGGTCGCGTAGTCGCTCGCGATGGCACCGAAGAACACCCCGGTCGTGCTTTCCGCGAGAGTGGCCGGCACGATGCCGGCGTCTTCGAGCGCTTCCCAGCACAATTCCAGGACCAGTCGCTGCTGCGGGTCCATCGCGGTGGCCTCGCGCGGTGAGATGCCGAAGAACGCCGCGTCGAAATCGCCGGTCGCGTCCAGGTAACCGCCGTACCCGCCGCGGTCGCCGTCGCCGGACACCGGGTGGTCCTCCGGCGCCCTGGTGATGGCGTGCCGTCCGTGCTCGAGCAGTGTCCAAAAGCGAGCGGTGTCGGGGGCGCCGGGCAGCCGGCACGACATGCCGACGATGGCGATGGCGTTGTCCGGTGCGGTGGTTCCAGTCAGCTCTTCAGTCATCGGTTCCACTCATCGGGTGACAGGAGGAGAAGCCGTGCGGCTTCCGCTTCGCCGTCATCGTCGGCGGATCCGCTGAAGAGCGGCTAAACAGCGTCGCGCCGTCGCCGGAAGACCGGGCCGGCCGCGGCCCGATGACCGCGCCGCAGGATGAAGGTGTTCATCCGGAATTTACAGGGGTAACCGGCCCGTCATCACCCGGGCGAGGTCGTTCCGCGAATGCGCGCCCGTCTTGGCGAAGATCGACTTGAGGTAATCGGCGACGGTGAAGCGGGACAGCTTGAGATAAGCCCCGATTTCCTTGTTCGTGGCCTCGCCGATGGTCAGGCTGACGATCTGGCGTTCGCGTTCGGTGAAAGGATAAGCGTGGAGCAACACGTCGCTGATGACTTCCGGTGGCGCAGCCTCGAAGGTGACCGCGACGACGCCCGATTCATTTCGGTCAACTATTCGGGAAGCAGAGATATTCACCCAGCTGCCGTGCGCGTCGCGGATCAGCGTATTCGCTGTGCCGTCTTCTTCTGGCTGGCCGTTCAGCCGGGCGCGGAGGCAGTCGATGATGGGTTGCTCGCTTTGTGTGGTTCTGTCGTGCCGGGCGAGCCATTGATCGGTGGTCAGGGTGGTGCCGACTTTCTCGCCCGTGGAGTCGAGCAGCAACACGCCGGCGTGGCTCGGCGGGGGGAGAGGTGACCGAACCGGCGTTATCCAGCTGTTCCGGGCCGCTCCGGCCAGCGTCGGAGCCAATTGTGCGGCGGCCCGGGCGTCGTTGCGGGTGAAGAGCGGCTCGTCGCTCTCCCGGTAGAGCGCCAACGACCCCCAGTGACGTCCTTCGCTGGTCAGGGGCATCCACAGCTCGTCGCCGATGCCCTGGCTGCGGAGGACCTCCTTGCGCCGTACCCACCGTGCCAGATCGGTTTGGGTGGCCGTGTCGAACAGGTAGGCGTGGCGGCGGCCCCTCGAGACCCTGCCGGCTCTGAGTGTATCCGGGAGACTCATTCCCATATCCCAGAACTGCCGCTGCACGTCAATGGCGGTGGGGGTGCCGGTGACCCCGGCGACGCAGAATCCACCGACCCGGGGATCGCCCATCAGCAGGCACCAACGGGAGAAATGGATTGCCTGGTTCACCACTTTCATCAGTTCTGGCCATTGGCCGGGTGTCGTCTCGCTCGATATGGGTTGGCCCGTAGTCGAATCCGGCATGCGATGCAGTCCCCCCAGAAGCCGCGTCCTCCCCACAGTGCTCCCCGTGGTGCAGGTCGTCAACCCCATGCGCGTGGGGTCTGTCCGTCGTGCGACCACACGCTCACGGGGTGGACAGCGGCGCCTGCGCGGGCCGACTATCGGTTAGTCGAAACTCGAGGTTCAGCCGGAGCTAAAGCTCCGGTTGAGCATCGTCTGCCGGGAAATTATGTGGGGGTACGTGTTGAGGTATGAACTGCTGGGGCCAATCCGTGTCACGCATAGCGGTCAAGGGTTGACCATTCGGGCGAGCAAGATCAAGATACTTCTGGCCGTACTGCTGGTGCGTTCGGGGGAGGTCGTGACCACCGGTCAGCTGATGACCGAAATCTGGGGCGACGGCGTACCACGGCGAGCCATGGCCGGCATCCACGTCTACGTCTCCCAGCTGCGCAAGGTGCTGCGCCGGCCGGAGCAGCGGGAAAGCCAGGTCGTCACGTGTTCGCCGGGCTACATGCTCCAGCTCGGTGACGACGAACTGGACGTGAAAGTGTTCACGGACCTGGTGAAGGCGGGCAAGGAAAGCGTGCGCGACGGGCGGCACGCCGAGGCGGTGACCCGCCTGCAGTCCGCGCTCGGCCTCTGGCGTGGTCCGGCGTTCGACGAGTTGCGGGGCGGGCCGATCCTCGAAGGTTTCGATTCCTGGCTGGCCGAACTGCGCATCGGCTGCGTCCAGACGCTGATCGACGCGCAGTTCGAACTCGGCCGCCACCGCGAGGTCATCGGCCAGCTCCACTCGCTCGTCGCGGAGCACCCCCTGCGCGAGGCGTTCTACCGGCAGCTCATGGTCGCGCTGTACCGGTCGGAACGGCAGGCCGAGGCGCTGGGCGTGTACCAGGCGGCGCGCCGGGTCCTCGTCGACGAACTGGGCCTGGAACCGGGCCGTGCGCTGCAGGAGCTGCACGCCGCGATCCTGCGCGCGGACGGCGATCTGGACGCCGGGAGGAGTGAGCCGGTCGTCCCCCGGCCCCGCTGGGAGTTCGACAACCTTCCCGCACTGCGCACCTTCGCCTGAGGGGGCCGGACCCGCCGCCGCGGGCACGCTGAGCAGCTGATTTGCGAGGCCGGACCGCCGGGCACCGATGGCCGGGCGGTCCGGCCTCCGGCACCCTCGCGGCCGGGCCTCCGCGTGGCATTACCGACCGGTCGGCAAGACGTGTATCCTGGGCGGAGGAGGTCGATCTTGTGGCTGTGGCCGAACGTGATGGCATTCGCACCCGGGCGAGGATTCTCGAAGTTGCGCAGGAGTTGTTCACCGAGCGCGGCTACGCCGGTACGTCTATTGCGGACATCGCCCGTGAACTCGGTACCAGCAAGGCGGCGCTCTACTACCACTTCAGCTCGAAGGAACAGCTGCTCGGCGCGTTGCTCGCCGAGCCGCTCTCCGGCTATGCCGACCTCGCCGATCGCTGCCGTGCCGAGCACCTCGGCCCGGCCGACGTGCTCGGGGCGTTGATCGACCTGACCGCCGAGACCCACACGGTCTTCGCGTTGCTGAGCAACGACCCGTCCATCACCCCGCTGCTGCAGCGCCTGCACGACGTCGAGGGCAGCATCCAGACCTTCGTCGAGTTGCTCGCGGGGCCGAACCCCGCCGAAGCCATGCGGGCCAAGGCATGGGCGGCGTTCGCGGTGGCCAAACAGGGTACGTTCTGGGCGGTCCAGGCGGGGGACGGAACGCTGTCCGCGGTGGCGAGGAAGGCACTCCTGGCCGCTGCCGTGCGCTGCCTGAAGTCGTGATCGGCGGCCCGGCCTCGGACGCGAATCTTCACTCCCCGGTCGTTCCGTCACGGTGTCGCGTTCGTTCGCGCAGGATCATCGCGAGCACGGCGAGCGCGGCAAGCAGCACAGCGCCGCCGCGCAAGGACATCGAGACGCCCTCGGTGAACGCGGCGTATGCGCTCGCGCGGAATCCGCCGGTGTCGTCGCCGACATGGACCACCGAGCTCCGTGCCGCGACGCCGGCAGTGCCGGGAAGCCCGCCGGCGTAGGCCGTGGCGACCGCGAGGCCGCCGATCGCCACTCCCAGCGCGCCTCCCAGGTGACGCAGTGCGTTGATCACGCCGGGTCCGTTCGCCGCGGAGCGTTCCGGGAGTTCGCCCATGGCGGTGGCGAGGGCGGGCGCCTGTGGCAGGCCGGCGCCCAGGCCCGCGAGCGCCAATGCGAGCACGTAGAGCCCGTACCCCGACTCCTGGGTGAGCAGCGAGAGCGCGGCGAGTCCCGCGGCGAACAACAGCAGACCGGTGATCACCGTTCCGCGCACGCCCAACCGGCGGGTCACCCGTTCCGTGATCACCGACGCGACACTGGCCATGGCGGCCAGCGGCACCAGCAGCAGCGCCACGCCGAGCGCGCTGGCGCCGCGGATCACCAGGAAGTACGTCGGCAGCAGGAAAAGCAGTCCGGTCCAGGCGAAGTTGACCATCGAGATGGTGAGCTGGGACCAGACGAACCTCGGCCGGCGGAGCACGGCCGGGTCGATCAGCGGATCGGCCGCCATGCGCTGCCTCAGGAGGAAGCCGGCCAGCAGGATCGCCGCCGCGACCAGGCAGACGGCGACCTGAGCGCCCTGCGCGGCGGTGAACGCGCAGAACAGGACCACGGCCGCGCACGCGGCAAGACCGATGCCGATCAGGTCGGGCCGGCGGCCCGCACCGGGGCGGGTCTCCGGCGTCAGCCACCCGATCAGCGGGACGACCAGGACGGCGACGACGGCGTCCAGCAGGAACAGTGAGCCGTACCAGGCGTTGTCGAGCAGAGCGCCACCGGCCACCGGGCCGAAGGGAGTCGCGGCCGACACGAACGCCGCGCTGACCGCGTAGGCCCGCTTCCGCTCTTCCGCGGGAAACATCGCGGCGGTGATGCTCACCCACGCAGGCAGCACGGTGGCGGCGCCGAGGCCCATGGCGACCCGGGCGGCGATGAAGACGCCGGCGCCCGGTGCCCACGCGGCGACGACCGCGCCCACCCCGAACAGGGCCATCCCGGCGACGAGGGTGCGCCGGTAGCCCCAGCGTCCGCCGATCGCCGGGACGACGAGCATGCCGACGCCGCAGACGAGCAGGTACCCGCCGATCGCCCATTGCGCGTCCACCCACGTCAGCGCCAGCGCCCGGGTGATCTCGGGGAGGTCGATGCTGATCATGGTGACGTCCATGAAGGGCACGAGCACGCAGACGGACAGGACGACGAGCGCTGTCCAGCGCCGCAGGCCGGTGGCGGTGATGTCCGGGTTCGCCGGGTCGGCGACCCCGGTCACGCGCCGGCCGCCGTTTCCGCGGACCGGACGGCGGCCGAGCCGAACCACGCGTGCAGCGCGTCGGTCAAGGCGTTGCCGCCGGTGGCCCCACGCCACACCACGTGCCCGTCGGGCCGGAGCAGAAACGCTTCCGGTGGCAGCTCGGCGACCGGTTCGGCGTGGACGACGTCGACCCGGCCGGCCCACGCCCCGGCGGCGCTCAGGTCGGCGCGCCGGGACAGATCGAGCAGCACGCCGCGGCCGCGGCGCAGGGCGCCGAGGACCGTCGTCTCACCGTCGGTCGTGGACACGACCGCGTCCGGGAGCCGTCGCCCGAGGTACTCGTCCGGTTCCGTGTCCGCGGTGGGGTAGCGCACGTCGGTGCCGGACATCCGCCCCGCGAGGTAGTCGTGGACGTCGTCGAACTCCAGCAGCCGGGAAAGCAGTTGACGCGCCGGTGCCATCCGGTCGACCGGGAAGGTGAGGGTGATCTGCGCGCGGACGTTGGTGCAGACGAAGTCGCCCACCGGGTGCCGTTCGGCATGGTAGGTGTCCAGCAGGCCGGGCGGCGCCCAGCCGTTGACCGTGGCGGCCAGCTTCCAGCCCAGGTTGGCGGCGTCCTGGATGCCGGTGTTCATGCCTTGCGCGGCGAGCGGGAAATGGATGTGCGCGGCGTCGCCGGCGAGGAGCACGCGGCCTTCGCGGTACCGCTCGGCCAACCGCGACGCATCACCGAACCGGGACGACCAGTGCGGCCGGCCGATCTCGAGGTCGAGCCCGGTCATGTGGTGGACCATGGTGCGAAGCCGGTCGGAGGTCAGGTTCTCGATGTCGCCTTCGGGCGGCTCGTCCTGGATGAACATCAGCCGGGTCAGCTTGTCGTTCAAGGGGATGAGCGAGAACCAGCCTCGCTCCGTGATGATCGCCTCGCGGGCGGCCACCGGCGCGTCGAAGGCGTCCACGTCGGCGAGCACGCCCCAGAGGGAGGACGGCGTACCGGGGAAGCCGATGCCGGCGTGCCCGCGCACGACGCTGCGCGAGCCGTCACAGCCGACCAGGTAGCCGCACGACAGACGGTGCTCGCCCTGCTCCGTGCGTACCGTCACCTCGATGCCCTCGTCGCTCTGGACGAAGCCGGTCACTTCGTGGCCGCGGCGGATGTCCGCACCCAGCTCTACGGCGGCTTTCTCCAGCAGCGCCTCGACGCGCGACTGCGGCAGGTGCAACGTGTACTTGTGCCTGCCGTCGAGCCGGTTCATGTCCAGCGGAAGGCCGGCGTAGTGCCCGTTCGGCCACACCACCCCTTCCTCGAGGAACGGTTCGAGCAGGCCGCGCTGGTCGAGCACCTCCGCCGAGCGCGCGTGCAAGGCCAGCGCCCGGGACTGACCGGACGGTTCGGCGAGGCTTTCGAGCACGACGGTCTCCACACCGGCGGTCCGCAGTTCGCACGCGAGCATCAGCCCGGTCGGGCCCGCCCCGACGATCACGACCGCGGTCATCCCGCTGCCTCGGCCGGCCACCCCCATCACCGGTTCCGCCCGCACGCCGGGAACTGCTCGAGTGCGCCGACCAGGTCGCCGAGGACGTCGGCGGCCGCCGCGCCGTCGATGACCCGGTGGTCGAAGGCCAGGCTGAGCCGCATGACCGGGGCGACGACGACGTCGCCGTCGCGGACCACGGGACGGTCCATCACCCGGCCGACCCCGAGGGTGATCGTGGTGCCGCCGTTGGAGTGGAAGCCGTCCACGGGCCGGTGCCCCAGCGACGTCACGGCCAGCGTTCCCAGGACACCCGGCCGCCGCTGTGGCGAGTGTGCCACCGCCCGGAACACCAGATTCCCCAGCCACGGTGGCAGCCGGTGCAGCAGGCGCGTGCCGCTGAACTCGTCCATCCGCGCCGGGTCGCCGTCACGGATGCGAGTGATCCGGTCCTGGATGTCGGGCAGGCTGGCGGTGTGCACGTCCGGGACGAGCCCGGCCAGCACCACCCGCACGTCGTTGAGCGACTTGTCGAACGCCAGCTTGGCGTGCACCCCGGCGGGCCGGACGACGCGCCGGCGCAGCCGGCCGCACAGGGCCGCGTTGGCATCCGGGTGGGCGGCGAGCACCCGGCCGGCCGCGTACAGCACGTACGCCACCCAGGACGGCGGGCGTCCGGTCACGCCGGTCTGCTCCCGGTCCCGGCGGATCGCCGACATGTCCACCTCGGTGTCGAGGTAGACGGGCGCGTGGGCGCGGGCGTACTTGAGGAAGTGCAGGGTGTGCCGTCGCTCGCGAGGCACGGGCGTGGTCGAGGTCATGACGGGGTCCCTCCGCTGGTGATGGCGAGCTGTCACGGCTGCTCCAGGACGAATCCGGCCCTGATCCACTTGCTGGACTCGACCGAGACGGCGACCACCCGGTCACCGCCGGCCAACGCCGGGAGGACCATCTGGAGCTGGGTGAACGGCAGGGCGTTCGCGGTGTTTCCGGTGTCGGCCACGCAGCTGACCTCCTCGGCCGCGGGGACGCCGAGCCGGCCGGTGATGGTTTCGGTCATCCGGCCGGAAAGCTGGGGCGGCAGGATGTAGTCGACGTCGGACGGTGTCCACTCCTGGCCCCGGAGCAGTTCGCCGAGGATTTCCGCCGCGATGACCGGGACCGCTTCCTGGATGGCCTTGAAGTCCTCCCAGACCGCCGGCCGGGAGGTGTCGGGGTCACCTGGCCCGAACCACTCCACCGTCTGGCCGGTGGGCCGGCCGAGACCGGTCAGCCGGACCAGGACGTGGTGCAGCATGGGGGAGGCGGGGAAGTCGGTTCCGGTGCCCAGCACGACCGCGCCCGCGCCATCGCCGAACAACACCGCGTTCACCATCTCGGCGGGTGGCAGCCGGCCGTAATCCAGCCCCAGGTCGACGTGCTTCGCGCAGACGTCCCCGCCGAGCACGAGCGCCGTGCGGCCCGCCCCGGCGAGGAGTGCTTGGTGCGCGAGGTCGAGCGCTTGCACCGCACCGGTGCAGCCGGACTGCAGCTGGTGGACGGGAATCGGGCCGGTGTTCAGCCTGGCGGCGATTTCGCCGGCGGTGGTCGGAAGCAGTCTGTCCGGCATGGATGTCGCCATGACGATCAGATCGATGTCCGATGCGCCGACCCCGGCGGCGGCCATCGCCTGATCAGCAGCCCGCACACCCAGATCGGCGAGGGAGCAGCGCACCTGCCCCGTTCCGAGGTCGATGGCCAGGTACCGGCTGCGCGTGCCGACGAACGCGTCGATCCACTGCTGGAACACCGGAGTCATGCCGAGTGCCCTGGCGAGCTCGGCGTTGCCGACCGGCTCGCCCGGCAGGGCCGTGCCCGTCGACACCAGGCGAATGTCCCGCGTCCCCACCGTGGCAACTCCTCGTTCTCGCGACACCGCCGCCCGGCCGGGCGGCGGTGGCACCACGTTGGGCCGCCCGCCCAAAGCGCTGCTAAAGGACGATCCCGGTTCCGGACGATCCCGGAGGACCGCGGAATTCCCGGCCGTGGCCGCCGAAATTGTTAGCGCCCCTTTAGGGCGACGGCTGAACATTCGGTGCACGGTCACCTCAGGTGAGGAGCGAGATGGACAGTCCCCGGGCTCGGCCGCCGCGGAGCGATTCGTCACCGGCCGACGAGCCGGACCATTTGCAGGAACTGCACCGGTCCGGGCGGCTTTCGGCCGAATATCCCCTGGTGCGGCACTTGCTGGCCGAGGTGTCCGGTCCGGAGCTCACGCGAGCGGGCCGGCTGTTGTCACTTTTGGAACCCGACGAGGTGCTGCGCGAACACCCGGGGACGCCGACGACGAAAGTGGCGATCACCGGGCACGGCACCCTGTCGGCGCTCCGCCCGGCGCTGACCGCGGAACTGGCGCGCCACGGGCTGTTGATGCGCCCGTTCCTCGGCGACTTCGACAGCTACGTCTTCGACCTCGGCGACCTGAGCAGTGAGCTCTATGCGAGCGACCCCGATCTGGTGCTGTGCGTCCTGGATCCCATGGTCGTGTTCGACGAGGTGCCGGCGCCGTGGCGGCCGGCGGACCTCGGCCGTGTCCTGGACGAGAAGATCCGGCTCGTCGAGCAGCTGGCGGCCAGGTTCGCGAGCAGGGGACGGGGCACGCTCGTGCTGAACACGATGCCACTGCTCCGCCGCTTCACCGCCCAGCTGATCGATCACCGCGCCCGCGCCCGGCTGGGCGTGCTCTGGCGGGAGGCCAATGCCCGGCTGCTGTGCCTGCCCGGCGAGCATCCGTCGGTCTGCACGGTGGACCTCGATCCCTTGCTGGCCGAGGGGATCGCCGCCAGCGACGCCCGGATGTCCTTGTACGCCAAGGCTCACCTGTCCGCCGGCGTGCTGGCCGCCTACGCGCGCGAGGTCGGGCACCTGGCCCGGCAGATCGCGGGCATGACCAAGAAAGTGCTGGCGCTGGACCTGGACGGCACGCTGTGGGGCGGTGTGCTGGGTGAGGACGGCGTGACGGGCATCGAGGTCGCCGGCAGCTACCGGGGTGAGGCGTTCACCGCCTTCCAGCGAGTGGTCAAGCAGATCGGGGCGCAGGGCGTGCTGTTGGCCGCCGTCAGCAAGAACGATCCGGAACCGGTCCGGGAGGCACTGCGGGATCATCCGCAGCTGCAGCTGCGCGAGGAAGACTTCGTCCAGGTGGTCGCGAACTGGCGGCCCAAGCACCAGAATCTCGCCGACCTCGCCGCCACGCTGGGCCTGGGCGTCGACAGTCTCGTGTTCGCCGACGACAGCCCGTACGAATGCGGACTGGTGCGGCACGAACTCCCGGCCGTGGCGGTGGTCGCTCTGGACGACGAGCCGTCCCGGCACATCACCCGGCTCCTCGACGACGGCTGGTTCGACGTGCGTGAACTGACGGACGAGGACCGGGTGCGGCCGGTCCGGTACCGCGAGGAGGTGGTCCGCCAGAGCTTCCTCGACACCTTCGACTCGCTCGAGGACTACCTGCGCGAGCTGGCGGTCCGGGTCCGGCTCGCGCCGGCCACCGCGGCCGAGGTGGCCCGGGTCGCGCAGCTCACCCTTCGGACGAACCAATTCAACCTGACGACCGAGCGCCTGCAGGTGTCCGATGTGGACGGTCGGCGTCAGGAACCCGGCTCGCTGGTCCTGGCGATCCACGCGGCGGACCGCTTCGGCGAGAACGGCTTGGTCGGTGCGGTGTTCCTGCGCCGGGACGGGGTTGTCGCGCACATCGACAACTTCCTGCTGAGCTGTCGGGTGTTCTCGCGCGGCATCGAGCAGGCCTGCCTGGCTTCGGTGCTGCGGTGGGCGCGCGACACCGGTGCGCGCGCGGCGGTGGGCCGGTACCGGGCGACCGCGCGGAACGGCGTGGTGAAGGACTTCTACCGCCGCAACGGCTTCCGCAGCGTGGCCGACGACGGCACGACGGTCACCTTCCACCACGACCTCGAACGGATCGCCGGACCGCCGGAGCACGTCACTCTCACGACCGACCTCGCAGGAGCCACACCGTGAACACGCTCGACGACTTCCTCGCCCTTGTCGAAACCGAGCTGGGCCTGTCGGTCTCGCCGGAGGGCGCTACCCGCAGCTTCGACGAACTTCCGGGCTGGGATTCGGTGCACCTCCTGTCGTTGGTCGGCGCGGTCGAGCGCACGACCGGCCGCAGCATCTCGCTGTCCCGGGTGCTCGAGGCGGCGAACCTCGAGGAGATCTACACCCTGGCCGTACCCCGCGTGTGAGGTGCGTTCCCGGTCAGGCCAGATCGGCCCAGCCCCACGGTCCGGCCGGCCGGCCGGCCGGATCCCGGCCGAACCGGGACTCCGTTCCCGTGACCCGCTGGAAGAGGTCGAACCGTCCTTCGGCGGGCAGCCGATCGACCAGCACGGTGAGCTGCTGGCGGGCGCCCGATTCCCGCAGCCGGTCGAGGAGCCCGGTGACGGCGGATGCGCTGTCGAGGGGAACGCCGGTGGCGGCGCGGTCGGCGAGCGTGGTGAGCTGGTCGCGTGCGTCCAGCTCCCGCAGCCGGCCCAGCAGCCGGGCGACGGGCGCCGGGTCGTCGACGGACACCTGGGTGGCGGGATCGCGTCGCAGCAGGGTGGCGATGTGGTGCGGGGTACCGCATTCCCGCAGCCCGTCCAGCAGCCGGGCGACGAGCGCCGGGTCGCCGAGAGGAGCGTGGGCGGCGGCGCGCTCGGCGAGCGTGGTGAGCTGGTCCTGTGCGCCGATCTCCCGCAGCCCGTCCAGCAGCCAGGTCACGGCCGCCGGCCTGGCGACGGAGACCTGGGCGGCGGGATCTCGCCGCAGCAGCGTGGCGACCTCGCCCAGTGCGCCCACCCCGCGCAGTCCCTCCAGCAGCTGGGCGACCGCGGCCGGGTGGTCGAGGGGAGCGTGGGCGGCGGCCCGGCCGGCCAGATCCGTGAGCTGCCGCTGCGCGCCGACGTCCCACAGCCCGCCGAGCAGGCCGGCGACGAGCGCCGGGTCATCGAGGAAAGTGTGGGCGGCGGGATCGCGTCGCAGCAGCGCCGTGACGTGTTCCCGTGCGTCGATTTCCCGCAGCCTGTCCAGCAGTGCGGTGACGAGTGCGGGGTCACCGAGAGGGGCGTCGCGGGCCGCGCGGCCCGCGAGTCCGGTGATGTGCCGCTCCGCGCCGATGTCCTGCAACGCGTCGAACAGACCGGTCACGAGCGCAGGGTCGTCGAGGGGTGCGTCGCCGGCCACGCGGCCGGCCAGTACGTCGAGCTCTTCTCGGGCGTCCAGTTCGCGCAGCACGTCGAGCAGGCCGGCCACGGCGAACGCGTCGTCGAGGGGTGCGTGGGCGGCCGCGCGGTGCGCCAGTGTGCCCACCGCCTGGTCCACACCCGTTTCCCGCAGCTGGACCAGGAGCCGGGCCACGCGCGCCGGGTCATCGAGGGAAATGTGGCCGGCCGCGCGGTGCGCCAGTGCGGTGACCGGTCCCCGCGCCCCGGTTCCCGGCAGTTCCGCCAGCAACGCCGCCACGGCGGCGGGGTCGTCGAGGGGCACCTGGCCGGCGGCGCGGCCGGCCAGCGCGTCGAGCTGTTCCCGGGCGCCCACCGCCCGCAGACTGCGGAACAGCTCGGCCAGGGCAGCCGGGTCGCCGAGGGCGACGTCCGCCGCGGCACGGCCGGCGAGCACCCCGGCTTGCTGTCGCGCCCCGATTTGCTCCAGCCGCACCAGCAGCCCGGACACCGCGGACGGGTCGGCGAGCGAAACGTGCGTGGCGGGATCGCGCCGCAGCAGCGGGGCGATCCATGCACGCTCGTCCGTCTCGCGCAGGCGGTCCAGCAGCGTGGTCAAGGTCGCCGGGTCGTCCAGCGCGGTGTGGGCGGCGGCCCAGCTCAGCGGCCGGTCGTCGGCGCGGAGGGGGCCGGAAGCCTCGGCGAGGTGGTGAACGGCGCGGCCGTCACCGTGGCCGGCGGCGTTCTTGTACAGCTGCGCGGCGGTCCGGAACAGGCCACGCACCTGGGCGGCGTGGCCCAGCGCGGCCTGGTCGGCGGGGGAGGCGTGCCGGGCCGCCGCGGCCCAGAACCCGGTCGGCGGGTACTGGCTCCTCCGGTCGTGTTCGCCGTGGTCGGCGAGCTGGTCCGCGAGCCGGTAGGCCGAGCCGGCGTCCCGGCTGAGGAGTGGTTCGCGGCCGTCCCGGCCCGCCACCGCCGGGTCGGCCAGTGCCCGGTCCGGCCAGTCCTCGCCGAGGCCGTCCCGTTCGGCCCCGGTGAGGTAGGCCGGTGCGGCGGCTTCGACAAAGGCGGACGGCAAGGCCGCGCCGTGCCCCAGCCGGCGGGCGTCCATCGCTGCGTGGATCAGCGACTTCGCGCCGGGTGAGGCACCGCGATAGGCGGCCAGCAGCTCCGGTACGCCGGCCAGGTACTGGCACACCTCGCCGGTCCCGGCCTCGGCCGCCCGGCGGAGCCGGACATCGGCGGCGGCCGCTCGTTCCAGGTCGTGGAGCTCGTCCGCGGTGAACGCGGAAGGCACCCGGATGCCCGTTCCGGTCAGCAATTCCCGGGTCCGGGCGTGCGCAGTGCCGTCCCGGGTCAGTGCCTCCCACTCCGCGGGCCCGAGGGTGCCCAGCACCAGCACGGGCGCTCGGTGCGGGCCGGTGAGCAGCGCACGCAGCGCGGCCGCGGCCAGTGCACCGGTACCGTCCGAAGTGGACAGATAAGTCCGGATCCGGTCCAGCCACACGACGGTCCGCGGTGCTAGCCGCGCCAGCTCGTCCGGTACGGCTTCGGGCCGGGACGGTCGCCACAGCCGCCAATCCGGCGGTAGCCGGTGGACGGCCTCCCAGCAGGCCCGGGTCCGGCCGGTCGCCGACCGGCCGACGAGCACCGCCATCGCGCTGCGGCCCGCGGCGGCCTTGGCGACCACCCGGGCCAGTTCCTCGTCGTGCCGGCGTGGGATGTAGGGCGGCAGCACCGGCGGATCCGCCGGATTCGCGCCGGCCGGGGACACCGCGATCGGGCGGCGCACGCCCAGCGCGAACGGATCGGTCAGTCCGGCGGGCAGCGGACCGTCCACGGCGGCCCGGTCGTCGCGCAGCCACTGTTCCCACTGCCACGCGGCCGGCGGCTCCTCGCCGGCCCAGCCGGCCAGCGCCTGGCCTGCTGTGTGCAGCGGACCGGCGTCGGGCGGAAGCGACGTGCCGGTGGCCCACGAATCCACCGTCCGGTACGGCAGGCCTGTTGCTTCGGCGAGCCGCGACAACGTCGGCTCCGCACCCGCGGTCGCGGCTCGGTCCCACAGGCGGGCGAGTTCGCCGAGCACCGGTGACGCCGAATGCGGCCCTGCGGCCGGACGAAACACGTTGCGCACCCTTTCGCTCCCTCCCCGCGCCACCGACCGGATCGGGCCGGCCGCCGGGTGGAAACCTAACTCAGCCGGACGGTTCCGTTTCCGGCGGCCGGGGAGGAAAGGGAAATCAGTCTTCGGTGACGGTGATCGCCACCACCGGGCACACCAGGGCGGCGCTGCGGGTGTCCTCCTGCTGCTCCGCCGCGGGGCGGTCCGTCCGGAGCCAGACCACGCCGCTGTCTTCGTGCTGATCGAAGACAGCGGGGGCGGTCATCGCGCACTGCCCGGAGCTGACACATTTGTTCTCGTCGACGCTCACGCGCATGAGAATCCTCCTTCTCGCGATTCTGTTACCAGGTCAGGGGCAGCTCGTACACGCCGTACACGAACCCTTCGTGCTTGAACTCCAGCTCGCCGGGATCGACGGCCAGCGACAGCGTCGGGATCCGGCGGAACAGCGTGCCGTAGACCGCTTGGAGCTCGACCCGCACGAGCGGGTGGCCGAGGCACTGGTGTACGCCGAACCCGAACGCCATGTGGCGCCGCGCCTCACGACGTCGCAGGTCGAGCACGTGCGGGTCGGGAAAGACTCGCTCGTCCCGGTCACCGATCTCGGTGGGAATGACCAGCGCTTCACCCGCGCGGACCACCTGCCCGCCGATCTTGATGTCCTCCAGGGCCACCCGGCGGCGGCCGCCGTGCACGATGGACAGGTACCGCAGCAGCTCCTCGACGGCTCCGGCGGCTACCGCGGGATCGTCGGTGTCCCGCAGGACGGCGAACTGGTCGGGGTGCGTCAGCAGGGCGAACGTGCCGAGCGCGATCATGTTAGCGGTGGTCTCATGGCCTCCCACCAGCAGCAGCAGGGCCATCATCGCGAGGTCGGGGCGCGTCATCCGCCCGGTCTTGAGCTGCTCGGTGGCCAGCCGGGACAGCAGGTCGTCGGCGGGGTCGTCGAGCTTGCGGCCGATCAGCCGGTCCAGGTAACCGGCCAGCTCCAGCTGCGCCGCCAGCGCGGTCTCCGTCGCGCTCTCGCGGTGGATGAGGATGCGGCTGGTGCGCTGGAAGAAGTCGTGGTCCTCGTAGGGCACCCCGAGCACCTGGCAGATGACCAGCGACGGAAGGGGCAGGGCGAACGCCGACACCAGGTCCGTCGGCTTGGGACCGGCGAGCAGGTCGTCGATCAGGTCGTCGACGATCCGCTGCACGGCCGGGCGGAGTTCCTCGATCCGCCGGAACGCGAACGAAGGCGCGATCATCCGGCGCTGGCGGACGTGTTCGGGATCGTCCATGGTGATGAAGGTGCGCAAGTCGGCCGCGCGGTCCCGGAGGCTTTCGCTGACGTGCGGGTACCCGGGGTGCAGCGTGTCCGCACTCACCCGGTCGTCGGCCAGCACGGCCTGCTGGTCGGCGTGCCTGGTCACCAGCCACGGCGTGGTGCCGTCCCACAACCGGACCCGGACCAAGGGCGCTTCGGCCTGCAGTGAGGTCAGTTCCGGCGGTGGGTCCAGCGGGCAGCCCGCCGCCCGGGGCATCGGGAAGGCGGGTACGTCGTCGGGCCCCTGCGCCGGGCCGGTGGTCAGCGAGCGTGTCATCGTGTCTCCTTGTAGCCCGTTACCAGGGTCTCCGCGTCCGTGAGGGCCCGCACGGACGTGCGCGTGAAGCGGGCGGCGGTCAGGTACTCCTGGCAGTCCGACGGCCGGTAGTCGCTTCCGCCGCCGTCGCTGATCACGTAGAGGTGCAGACTCTCGACCAGCCTCGCCATATCGGCCCGCTGTTCGTCGACCATGCGGTCGACCACCAGCACCGCCCCGCCCGGGTTCAGCGTCTCGTACGCCTTGGCTACCAGCGCGTAGCGCGTTTGCGGGGCGAAGTTGTGCAGGATGTGGCCGAAGACGTAGACGTCGGCCGGCGGGAAGTCGTCGGCGAAGAAGTCACCGGGGTGGAACTCGACCCGCTCGGTCAACCCGGCGGCGGCGATCTTCTCGGCCGCGAACCGGCCGATCGGGGGCAGGTCGAACACCCCGCCGCGCAGGTGCGGGTGGGCCGAGACGAGATCGATCACGTGCTGCCCGGTGGAGCCACCGAGATCCACGACCGAACGGTGCTCGCTCCAGTCGAACTCCGCGGCGAGCGCCGGGCCCAGGAAACCGTTGAGGTGCACCATCATGTCCAGCATGGTGCGGGCCCGATCGGGATCCTCGAGGAGTTCGCTGAAGTTCTCCCGTGCGTTCCCGTCGACGGTCCCTTCCCCTTGCGGCCTGGTGAGCAGCTCGGTCAGGTTTCCCCAGGTCGGGTACAGCGTCTTGTTGTAGTACCCGAGCATGCTGCCGAGGTACTCCGCGCTGCCGGGAACCAGGAAACGTGCGGCGTCTGGGCTGTTGGCGTACTTGCCGTCCGCGGTCTCCAGCACTCCCAGTGCCACCAGGACGCTGAGGAAGTCCGGTGCGGCGTGGTCGCGGATGCCGAGCTTCGCGCTGATCTCGCCGGCGTCCGACGGGCCCGCTTGGAGCAGGCCGAACAGGCCGAGTTCGTCCGCGGTCAGCAGGCATTTCGCCTCGGCGAACCGCCGGGCGACGGCAACGATCGCGGACGAGTCACCGGTCCCTCGGGCGGGTTGCGCCATCCGGAAACCTCCCTTTCAGATGATGGTCCCGCCGTTCTCCCCAGTTGTCGGACGGCGGCTTTTTGCAGCCTCGCCGAGGGGGCTAAGGTCCCGCTTAATCGGCCTGGACGGGTTGTCCCGCCCACGCCCGCGCGCTCTCGGCCGCGGTGCCGGCTCCGCCGCGCCGGCCGTGCGGTTTTAGTGCCGCTCAAGCCCGGCGGCCACCATGAAGTCAGTCCCTGCCGGTTCGGCTCGAACCGTCAGCGGCGCCATACCTCGACGAGCACCATGGACCTCGCAGGAGGAAAGATGCCCACGGACCTGCCGCCTCTGGGTGAGCCCGGGAAAGTACTGGAAAAACTCCGCACCTGCGCGATCGCGCAGGACGTGGAGGGGACCGCGAAGCTGTACGCCGACGACGTGGTGCACGATTTCCCCTTCGCGATGCCGGGCGTGCCCCCGCACCTCGTCGGCCGGGACGCCGTCATGGAGTTCACCACCTCCAACTGGAACGGTCCCATCAAGTACGAGCGCTACGTGACGATCGCCGCCTACCTGACCGATGACCCGAACACCATCATCGTGCACCAGGACGTCTACGGGAGCAGTTCCACCACCGGCGAACTCTGCCTTCCCGGTCTCATCGTCTTCACCACGGAAAACGGTCAGATCAAGCGCTTCACCGAATTCGTCGACGCGCTCGCGGTTTACAAGGCGATGGGGCAGATCAAGCCTTCGGACGTGCACCAGGAGCAGGAGGAGCGCATCCGCAGCTTGACCGGCCTCAGCTGACGGGGTCGCCGTTCCGCCGACCGAAGGCCGGCCCCGTGAGAAGTCCCGTTCCCGGGGCCGGCCCCGTTCGCAGTACGCGGACGCCGGGCGCCTGCGCGATCGACCAGCTTGACGACCGGTCGGTAAGCGTCCTACAGTCCAGTCACCTACCGACCGTTCAATAGGCAAGGGGAAAGCCGGATGACCGACTCCCAGCAGGCGCAGAGCGCGCCGTCGCGGGCGGCGGAGGAGCCATTCGTGTGGACAGGCCGCCACACGTTGATACTCGTCGTGATCTGTGCGGCCTCGATTTTGGACACGATCGACATTTCGGCCCTCAACGTGGCCCTGCCCACGATCAAGGCGGAGCTCGGGTTCACCGAAGCGAGCTTGAGCTGGGTCGTGAACGGCTACCTCGTCACGTTCGGCGGTTTCCTGCTGCTGTGCGGGCGAGCCGGCGACGTCTTCGGCCATCGTCGTGTGCTGCTGGCGGGCCTCGCGGTGTTCGGCGTGGCCTCGGCGGTCGCCGGCGTCACGGGCGACGCGAACACGCTCATCGCGATGCGGGCCTTGCAGGGGATCGGGGCCGCGATGATCACCCCGATGACGCTGGCGCTGGTGGCCAGGAGTTTCCCGGAAGGCCCGCGGGCCAAGGCGATCGCGGTCTGGGGCATGGCCAACGCGCTCAGCGGTTTTCTCGCCTTGGTGCTCGGCGGCCTGCTGACCGTCGGTCCCGGCTGGCGCTGGATCTTCTTCATCAACGTGCCACTGAGCCTGTTGATCATCGTCGGCACGCTGATCTGGCTCGACCGCGACCGGTCGACCGAGCGCCGGAAACGGCTCGACGTCGTCGGCGCCGTCGTGGTCACGCTGGGAATGTCGCTGCTCACCATCGGCATCGTGCAGGCCGGGCAGGTGGGCTGGGGCTCGCGGGCCACGATCGTGCCGCTGGTCCTCGGTGTCGTGTTCGTCGCGTACTTCGTCCTCCACGAAGGACGGCTGGCGAAGGACCCGATGCTGCCCTTCTCGTTGCTCAGGATCCCCACCGTCGCCGGGGCGAACCTCACCCAGGCGCTGGTCGGTGCCGGCATGTTCGTGCTGACTTACGTCGCCACCCTGTACCAGCAGGACGTGTTGCACTACAACGCGTTGCAGACCGGCCTGGGCTACATCCCGCAGACCGTGGTCCTGCTGGCCGCGGCCCAGCAGACGCCGAAGCTCGTCGCCAAGCTGGGTGTGCGCGTCACCGTCATGATCGGGTCGGTCCTGGTGATGGTCGGCCTCGGCTCGTTCGCCTTCGCCGGCCCGGACGGCAGCTACCTCGTGAACATCCTCGGGCCGTACATCGCCATCGGTGTCGGAATGGCGCTGACGTTCCTCCCGCTGTCGCTGGCGGCGGGGATGGGCGTGCCCGACGAACGCCAGGGAGTGGCCTCGAGCCTGATCAACGTCTCACGCGTCAGCGGCGGGGCGCTGGGCTTGTCCGTCGTCGCGGCGGTCGCGACGAGCTACACCGCCAACCGGCTCGACGCCGGAACACCCGAGGTCACCGCGCTCACGGACGGATTCAGCCTCGGGTTCATCGTCGCCGCCGGCCTGTTGCTGGTGTCGGTGTTCACCGCGATGCTCCTCCCCCGCAAGCCGGTGGACGTTCCCGCCGAGGCGGCGAAGTGACCCCGGCCCGGCGGCGACCGGGACCAAGGCCGGTCCGCTGACCGGCCGGCGCACCTGCGGCCGATCCGGTGTGGCTACAACCCCCCAGCCACCGGATCGGCCGCGACCCCCAAGGCTGACAGGCCTGGAACCCGGTTCCAGGCCTGTCAGCCGGTTCGGCGTGGGTGTGTCACTCGCGGGGCGTGGATCGCAGGCCGTCGAGGATGATCTCCGCGATTTTCGGCGCATCGGAGCGGCCACGCACCAGCATTTCCACGGCGGCATGGACTTCGGTCACGCCGACGTCCGCCCGCATCGAACGCTCGGCCTGCGCCCCCGACACCATCGACGCCAACGCCGCCGACAGTGCCGACTCCTCGTGCGGCTGGGGTTCCAGCTGGGCAAGAACGGCGCCCGCGTGGCAGGCGGTGAGCGTCCGGACGAACCGGCACAGGGCAGCCCAGACGGTCGGTTCCTCGGCCAGCGCGGACACGGCCGCAGCACGCACCCGATCCATCTCGACGGCGACAACGGCGTCGAGCAGAGCCTGCCGCCCCGGGAAGTGCCGGTAGAGCGTGCCGATGCCCACCCCGGCCCGACCGGCCAGCTCATCCATCGGCAGATCGGTGCCGGAGCGGGCGAAAGCCTCAGCCGCGGCGGTCAGGATCCGGGCCCGGTTGCGCCGGGCGTCGCTGCGGATCCGCGCGGTCACTCGGCGATTTCGGTGTGCGCCACCCAATGGAACACGAGCACGTCCCCGCCGCCCTGGATCGTGCGCTCTTCGTCATAGACGAAGTGCTCGTAGCCGGAGCCGAACTGGACCTTGATGGTGTCCGCCGTGGTCGTCACCCATCGCACGCGCAACCGCGGGGGAAGCCCCTGCGATCCACCGAGCAGCGTTGCTTCCCTCACCGACATCGCGGGCCCCTTTCGTCCGACGCGGTCACGAAACCATCGTGAGCCGAGCCGCTAACGGAAGCCTTGCCCCGGCCTAAAGGTGAAGCTGTCGACGGATGACCGCGGCTTTCCGCGTGACCAGCCACGGAGCCGACGCGTCGACGTCAGCCGGCCTGGTCAGCGGCATGGGGAGTCATGTCGCACGTACCGCCCCGGTTCCCGTCACCAGTGCCCCCGACAGGCGGGAGCAGGTGATCGCGAGCCCGTAGGTCAGGAGCCGGCGATGGCAAACAGGCCGGCGATACCCAGGGCGTAGAGGGCTACGACGGTCCAGGAGCCGGGGCCGAGGAACGCCGCGCGTCCACGCAAAAGCGCCTCCGCAGCGGTGAGCTGCGAAAACCCGCTGTCTGTCGGGCTGACAGGATCCGAACCTGCGACCCCTTGACCCCCAGGACTTGACGGCATGCGTGACCTGCGAAAACGGTAACACCAGTCGTCAGTCGAAGTGTGCTCGACTTGCAGATTTTGCGGCCGTTGCTGTAGCGATGGTCCACAGGTGGTCCACGCGCCGCAGCTGTACGGCCGATGTCGGTGTGTTAATGAGCGGGCTCTAAACCTGCACGATCCGCTCGGCCGAGCCCTCAACCGCCGCTGGCTCGGACTGTCCTGTTCCTCGTTGCCCGCCTCCGGTTACGCATCGCCGGCTGCACCAGTTGAGGAACCGACCGAGTCGCCACGGCAGTGGGTCGGTCGTAAAGTGTCGCCTGGTGCAGACCAGAAAGGCAACGTAACGGGCCCCGGCGAGCCCGGACACGGTAATGGCCGTAAACCCGAACGCGAGAGCGCCGGTGATCCCGATCCCGATCCCGCTCCTGACCGCGAACTCGAGCACGAGCCCGGTCACGAGACCGGCAAAGAGCCCGAACCCGAGCCCCCACGCGAGATCGAACTGACGATCTCGCGTGGGTCCATTGGCGTTGCCGCGTCGTTTTCCCTGGCCCCGACAGCGATCGCGGCCGCGATCCCTGCCATGAGCCCGTTCGCGAGCGCGAGCCCGATCTCGCGCTCGTTCACGAGCCCGACCGCGACCCCGAGGCCGGGCCCGAGTACGAGCCCAAGCCCCAGCGGTCGGGCGAGTTGGCGGCGCCCCCTTCGAGTGCGAAGCATATTGGCAGTGAAATGTGTTGGTGAGGGCCAGAGATCTGACCATGACAGATAGGCAACCAACGCAACCGCGAGCGCCGGGCCACTAGCGCCAAACAGTTGGCGGCCGCTGAAGCCGATTCCGAAGTGTGCCAGCAGGACTGGGGCGGCGATGAGCCAGATCAAGGCTAAGGCCGCCAGTACCGTGATGCGGACGCGGTTGACCCCGGCGAGTGGCCACAGCTGGTGCAGGACGAGATCGGTGCCGGACAGCGGCACGCCGCCCAGGGTGCGGCCAGTCTTGGCGTTGTGGTCGAGGTAGCGGGCAAGCACTCGGAGCCGCTGGTGGACTTGCTGCTTGGAGTAGCGCTGCTCCGGGTGTTCGGCCGCGGCCATGTGGGCGGCAATGGCGGCGGGGACGAAATGTTCCAGCAAATGGTCGCGTACCGCCTCGGGGCCGGTTGCGCCGAGTTTGGTCAATGCGACAGGTTCGCGCAGGCAGGTCCCGGTTTCCCGTTCGCGCTGCTCGTAGACGATGGTGGCCAGGGTCAGTCGCCACGGTGTGGACAGGCCGACGGCAAGTGTCGCCAGGGTGGTTAATGATGGCGTTCAGGACCGGTTGCCAGCGGGTCACGTCGTCCACGCGGGCTCGAATGAACTGTTCGGCCTTGGTCGAGTCGACCGGGCGAATCTCGACGCGCGCCGCGTCGTGTGTCCAAACCTGGACGTCCCCCAACGCCTGGTACTGCCAGCTGCGGCAGGTCAGTATCAGTGGCGCTGCCTCGCGCCCGCGCTGGTAGACGTTGAGGGCCTGGACGGCGCGGGCGGCGCGCGAGGTGTAGCCGGGAGTTTCGTCGGCGTCCATCTCGTCCAGCCCGTCGACGACTGGCAGAATCAGGCCGGCGTCGACCAGCACTTCGGCCGACGGGCGCGGCAGGACATAGGCTTGGCGGCGGCGCTGGTGTCGGCTCGGCAGTCGGTACGCGCGCTGCGGTCCACACCCATGGGTGTTGCGTTTCCGTGCTGACGGACGACTGTGTCGATGTTATGCACCAAGTTAGCCTGAGCAGTCGGTAGGGGTCGGTGGCGAAGTCTGCTGTGTCTCCGCGAAGCGACCGTGACTCGACTTGCCGCGGTCGAGGCAATAGCAGGGACCGTCCTAGTGCGGTCTGTTGCGCGGCTTTTGAATCCGTTGCCTCTGCCCATGCCTCAGCCTGAGACTGCGTCGCATAACCACAGGTCACCCCTACAATCGGGGCTGTGTCAGTGCAGGCCGCTGGTATTCAGGCTCCCAGCGGACATCGTGAGTGCCGTCCTTGGTTGTTCGGCTTAGTGCTGGTCTTGGTGGATTGCGTCCAGCCTGGCCAGGTCGTCCGGCGCGAGCTGCAGCGCTCCAGCGGCGATGTTATCGGCAAGGTGGTCGAGATTGCCGGTGCCTGGAATGACCAGTACGTGCGATCCACGCTGCAGTGCCCAGGCCAGGCGGATCTGCGCAGGGCTGGCCTGGTGCGTGCGGGCGATCGCGAGCACGTCATCGTGCTCCGTGCTGCTGGGGCCGGCCTCGCGTCCGGCTCCGGCGATGGCGAAGAACGGGACGAAGGCCACGCCCTGCTCGCCGCAGGCACGCAGGAACTCATCCTGCTGGGGGCGGTGGCCCAGGCCGTAGGAGTTCTGCACGCACACCACCGGCGCGATCGCCTGAGCCTGGGCCAGATGCTCCGGGCGCGCGTTGGACACGCCAAGATGGCGGATCAAGCCAGCGTCACGCAGCTGGGCCAGCGCGCCGAAGTGGTCAGCGATCGAGTCCAGTCCGGACAGGCGCAAGTTCACCAGGTCCAGGCAGTCGCGGCCGAGCTGGCGCAGGTTCTCCTCGACTTGGCCGCGCAGCTCGGCCGGGGTGGACTGGGGCAGCCACTCGCCGGACGGATCCCGGCGAGGTCCGACCTTGGTGGCGATGACCAGGTCGTCCGGGTACGGCGACAGTGCGGTGTTGATCAGTTCGTTGGCCGAACGCAGCGAGGAGAAGTAGAAGCCAGCGGTGTCGATGTGATTGACGCCCAGCTCGACCGCGCGGCGCAGCACCTTGATCGCCTGGTCACGGTCGCCCGGGATGGCCTCGGGCGCGAACGCCGGACCACGCTGGGGCAAGCGCATCGCGCCGAACCCAACCCGGTTGACCGTCAGATCCCCGAGGGTCCAGGTGCCTGCTGCCGCCGCATCGATCGTCTCAGAAGCCATGGCCGGAGTCTGCCACGCGATGATCGCGAAACCCCTCGACCCCGTGGTCATCGGTGGCACGGAGGGCGCGGCCTGCGTCCCTCAGTCCCGGCCGGCTGAGGTGCTCAGTCGCAGCCGATCATTACCGGGTATTCGCCATAACTTGCCCGTTCCATCGGCTCTCGACCTGGCAGACCATGCGCGCGGAGGAGCCCGACCTGTTCGCCCGGTCGTGTGCGCTGGAGGACGTGCTCAACGAGCGTCGCGCGGTCCTGGGTGAGGACCCCGTCGTCTACCTCACCCGCCTCGGCCGGCCGCTGCGCGAGGCCGTCGACCCAGGCACGCAACTGCTGCCCTTCGACGAGAGCGACGGCGGCTGTGACTCCGGCTGGTGCACGACCTGACCCTGCGGCCTCGGCCGACGATGCCATGTATAAACGGGCATGTGCGGCCATCTCGGTGCGGGTCCATCACCTGGCCGCGACCACGTTAAGCAAGATCGGTGAGGCTGACCTCGCCTGGATCGCCGCCGAACGCGTCATGCAGGCAGCGGACGACTCCGATGACCCCCTGGTCCTGGCTTCGGCCGCCCGGTCCGGCACGCACGCGCTCCTGGCTGTGGGCCGGTTTGATGACGCGCTGGAGCTGGGCGACGTCGCGGCGAAGTGGCTGTTGCCGAGGATGGCCGAAGGTGATCCGGCCGCGCTGAGCCTGTACGGGATGCTCTACCTCCGCACGGCTGTCGCGGCGGCGCGGCACCAGGACCGGACCACCGCCAACGACCTTCCTCGGGCACGCGAAAACCGCTGCTGACCAGCTGGGCGTGGACGCGAACTACTGGCAGACCGGGTTCGGGCCGGCCAATGTCGAGCTCCACCGGCTGTCGGCCGCTCTGGACCTCGGCGACGTCGGCCAAGTGATCGAAACCGCCCCGCGCCTCAACCCCATCGCCCTTCGTGTTCGAGCACGAGGGGCGCCGCGTCGTGAACGGCGGACAAGCGGCAGGCAGCAGCCGGCTCGGCTACGCGGCGATGATCCTGCAATCCGCCTATGCGTATGCAATCCCGTCGCCGGAGACTCTTGAATGGGTAGCGGCATCTTTTTTTGGGGGGGGGGGCGTCCGCTGCTCGAACTGGGGTCCGGTCGAGGGTATTGGGTAGCCCAGTTGGCTCGGTGCGGCTTGTCGATCGACGCACACGACGTCGAACCGCCAGATGCGGCACAGAACCCTTCGTTTCCGAGTGTGCGCGGACAACGTGGCGAGTGGCATAAAGTTGGGAGCCTGGAGGAGTTCGAGAAGCGCAAAGAGAATCAGGCGGATTCGGTCCTATTTCTCTGCTGGCCGCCAGCGTGGGGCAGTGACATGGCTTCTAAGGCTCTCATCAATTTTGAGGAATCCGGCGGCACTGACCTGATATTCATTGGTGAGCCGCAGGGTGGCAAAACCGGCGACGAGCGGTTTTTCGAACTGCTATCGCAGGGATGGAAAGTCCATCACCAGGAGCACGACCGGGCGGCCCCGGAGGTCGGCGGTGCCGACGACCGCGGCTCGGGCGCCTCCGTACCCGCGTGCACTTGGCGCAACCGTGCGCTGTAGGGCTTCGAATCGGTGAACCCCAACGGGTCGGTGGAGCGCAGCCGCGCCAGGTGTTCGGTGAAGGTTCCGGGATCGGCGAGCTGCGCGATCCGGTCCCCGGCGCTCAGCCGCCGGCCCGGGCACGCGCCGTGCAAGCGCTTCCACGTGGTGCGGTGCAGCGCGCACCGGCAGGCGGGGCACCCTTGCCACTCGCCGGCGGGTACCGCACCGAGGCGGTCCAGCACGGTGCCGGCCTCGCCCGGCCGTTCCGCGGTTCGTCCCGGGTGTGATTCCACGAGGGCCGTCCCGGGTGGTCATTCGGCCACGGTGGTGCGGCCGCACCACCGCATCACCGCCGCGGGGCCGCCGTCGACGACCTCGTAGTCACCGGTGAAGGAAAAGTGTTCGTGACCGCCGTAGCAGGGCAGTTTGACCTCGTCCGCCAGATCGTCGACGACGCGGCTGCGGTCGGCGGCGGCCACGTAGTCCGGGCCGCCGAAAAGGATCACGCGCTCGGTCATGGGACGTCCTCCTCGTCGGATCTGGCGGCCGCACTCCCGGATGCTGCCGCCGGACCCAGAGCGTCGCGCCCCGGCGGCGTCGGCGGCAAGCCCGTTGCCCTTGCTTCCCAAGGGGTTCCGGCCCGGCATCGAGCCCGGTGAAAGCGGTTACCGGGGGCCTCGGACCGGCGTGGCCGGAACGGACCGCTCCGAAGGATCTGTATCGCCCGGACCATTGCCCGGGCGCCCGCCCGTGGAAAACGATGGAGGCCATCCCGATCCCGCCGCCACGAGAAGCACCGGCCCGTGCGGGACGTCGAACCTTCCCCCGCAGGCAGGAGTTCCCGTGACCCACTCGATTTCTCCCCACTCCGATGGCGTTCTGGCGGGCAAGGTCGCTCTGGTGACCGGGGGTGCCCGGGGCATCGGCTCGGCGATCTGCCAGGCGCTCGCGGACGCGGGCACCACGGTGGCGATCGGGTACCACACCTCGGTCGAGCAAGCCGACGCCGCGGCCGAAAGGCTCGCCGGGCAGGGCGCCGCCTTTTCCCTCCACCGCGCGGATGTCTCCTCGGTCGAAGACTGCGAACGGCTGGTCGCCGACGTCACGGACCGGCACGGCGGCATCGACATCCTCGTCAACAACGCCGGCGCCACCCGGCCGGCCATGGTCCCCGACGTGCCGGACAAGGACTGGGACCAGGTGCTGGCGATCAACCTGTCGGGCCCGTTCTACCTCGCCAAGCGCGTGCTCCCGGCCATGATCGAGCGCGGGGCGGGCCGGATCGTGAACATGTCGTCGGTGGTCGGGCAGGCCGGCGCCGTGGGTCAAGCGCCGTATGCGGCGGCCAAGGCGGGCCTGATCGGCTTGACGATGTGCCTGGCCCAGGAAGCGGCCTTGCTGGCGGCGAAGGCGGGCACCGTCACGGAATCCGCGCCGGGGGTGACCGTCAACGCCTTGGCACCCGGGCTGATCGACACGTCGATGACGGCGAGCCTGACCGGCCGCAACCGGGAGCGGGTGCTCGCGAGCATCCCGGTGGGCCGGGTCGGCGGCACCGACGAGGTCGCCCGCGTCGTGGCGTTCCTGTGCCAGGACGCGTCGCGCTACATCACCGGCCAGGTCTGGGCCGTCAACGGCGGCCTGCGCATGTGAACGCCGTGACCGAACGGTTCCGCCCCCGACCGAAGGAGTTCCGGCGTGAGGCCGATGTCCCCCCTCTCCAGCCCGTCCGGCGCCGAACCCGGCCGCGGCGTCGCGGCGACCGTCCGGCAGGCGTGGATCGCGGCCCGGTGGCTCGGTGCCTCACTGGCGCCCGTGGCCCGCGGGGCGCTGAGCGACTGGCCCGGTACCGCAGGTGCGGTGGCCCGCACCGCGCGCGACACCGCCACCGCGGCGGTGGCCACGGCGCTCTTCGGAGCGGGGCACCCCGGCGCCACCCCGGTCGTCCCGGCCGACGGCGACCGCCGCTTCCGCGACGGTGCGTGGACCACCCGCCGGTACTTCCACCTGCTGCAACAGGCGTACCTGCTGTCTGACGGGCTGGCGCACGAAGTCGTCGACCGCGTTGGGCTGCCCGACAGCCCGCACCGCCGGGCGCACCTGGCCGTGCAGCTGCTCAGCGAAGCCCTTGCGCCCACCAACACCGTGCTGGGGAACCCGGAAGCCCTCCGCAGTGCGCTGCGGAGCCGGGGCCGAAGCCTCCTGAGAGGAGCCCGCAACGCGGCCGAGGACCTGCGGCACAACCACGGGCGGCCACGCCAGGTACCCGCGGCCGCCTTCGAGCTCGGCCGCGATCTGGCCGCCACCCCGGGACGGGTGGTGCTGCGCACACCGCTGCTGGAGCTCATCCAGTACGCCCCGCAGACCCCGGCCGTCCACACCGTCCCGCTGCTGATCAGCCCCCCGTGGGTCAACAAGTACTACGGCCTGGACCTGGCTCCCGGCCGCAGTCTCGTGGAGTGGGCGATCAAGCACGGCCA
Source organism: Amycolatopsis sp. NPDC024027 (assembly GCF_040638975.1). NCBI lineage: Bacteria > Bacillati > Actinomycetota > Actinomycetes > Pseudonocardiales > Pseudonocardiaceae > Amycolatopsis > Amycolatopsis sp. NPDC024027. Next base: position 28,619 of record NZ_JBEZYY010000037.1, on the reverse strand, counting down.
CACCGTCTTCGTGATCAGCTACCGCAATCCCGACCGCGGCCTGCGGGACGTCACCCTGGCCGGCTACATGCACGACGGGCTGCTGGGCGCCTGCGAGGCCGCGCTCGACATCACCGGCTCCCCGCAGGTGAACCTGCTGGGTGCCTGCAACGGCGGCACCCTCGTGGTGATGCTGCAGGCGTGGCTGGCCGCGGGCCGCGACCGGCGCGTCCGCAGCACCACCCTGCTCAACACCTACATCGACTTCTCCGACATCGGGGTGTGGGACGCCCTGGCCGACGAGCACACCCTCGCCGCGGGCGAGCGCCTCATGACCGAACGCGGCTACCTCGAGGGCCACACCCTCGCGCTGCTGTTCGACCTCCTGCGCGGCAAGGACCTGTACTGGCACTACTTCGCCCGCAACTGGCTGATGGGCGAGAGCCCGCCGCCGTTCGACCTGCTGGCCTGGAACAACGACACCACCAACGTCACGGCCGCGGCCCACCACGACTACGTGCACGAGCTGGCGCTGAACAACAAGCTCGCCGCCGGCGTCTGGAACGTCGCGGGGCGGACGCTGAGCCTGGAGCGCGCCCGCCAGGACGCCTTCGTCGTCGCCGCGCGCAACGACCACATCGTGCCCTGGTCCTCCGCCTACCGCGGCGCGCGGCTCCTCGGCGGCGACGTCCGCTTCCACCTGACCTCCGGCGGGCACGTCGCCGGGGTCGTCAACCCGCCCCACCCCAAGGCGGCCCACTGGACGGGCGCCCCGCTGCCCGACGACCCCGCGCAGTGGCTGGAGGGCGCCCAGCTCCGGAAGGAGTCGTGGTGGCTGCCCTGGATCAGCTGGTTGTCCGAACGGGCGGGTGAGCGCGCCGCCCCGCCGCCGATGGGCAACGACCGCTACCCGGCCGGTGCCCCGGCGCCCGGAACCTACATCCACCTCTGAAAGAGCCCCTGTCCGAGAAGCCACCTCCGAAAGGCCGTCCCATGTCGAACGAAATCCGCCTGCCCGCCGGCGTCCACGAGCGGTGCGTCGACGTCGACGGCGTGGCCACCCACTACCTCGAAGCCGGTGGGGGAGGACCGCCCCTGCTGCTCCTGCACGGCAACACCGGGGACGCCTTCGACTGGATCGCGGTGCTGGGCCGGCTCGCGGCGAACCACCGCGTGGTCGCCCTCGACATGCCTGGCTACGGCAAGACACCGCCGCTGAAGGACTTCTCGCCGCAGGCGTTCGCCCGGTTCGCGCTCGCCTTCGCCACGGCGGTCGAGCTCGACCGGTTCGCCGTCGTGGGCCACTCGCTCGGCGGCATGATGGCCGTCCTGATGGCCTGGGAGGCACCCGAACGGCTGCGCAGCATGGTCCTGGTGTGCTCCGGCGGGCTCGGCCGGGCCACCAACCCCATCCAGATCCTGCTCGGGCGGCCCGGCGTCCGGCGCGTCGCCCTGGCCGCCGGGCTCCTGCCCGGCGGGGCCCTCGTCAGCACCGTCGCCGGCGCTCTCTACGCGGCGCGGCAGCCGTGGCGGATTCCCGCGCTCTGGTACCAGGAGCACATCCGGCGCAGCCGGATCCCGCAGTTCGCGGCCACGTCCCTGGCCGTCATCACCGACATCACGACGCTGCTGGGCCAGCGGTACGACTTCCGGCCGGAGCTGCGCCGGCTGCGGCTGCCCGTCTTGGCCGTCTGGGGGATCGGCGACCCGATCACCCCGGCCTGGCAGGCCCGGTCGGTGCAGCTCGTGCCCGGGGGCCGGTACCGGTTCCTGCCCGCCGGCCACTACCCCCACCTGGAGGACGCCGACCGCTTCCTCGACATCGTCGAACCCTTCCTCGCCGGAGGGCGAGACGAGCCCGCAGCCCGCGCTTCCGACGCACCGCCCCCGGCGGCCGAACCGAAATGACACGGAGTTCACCGATGCCCGCACGCACCGCCTTCCTCTTCCCCGGGCAGGGCAGCTACCTGCCCGGCCTGTTCGGCACCCTCGCCGGCCACCACCCGCTGATCGACGAGAGCCTGTCCATAGTGGACGAAGTGGGGGCTGGGCTGGGCCGCGCGCCCGTCTCACCGATGCTCCTGGACCCGGGTTCGCCCACCCTGCAGGACCTGGTGGAGCACGACCCGCCCGCGCTCCACCTGGCCATCTTCGCGTCCTCGGTGATCGCCTTCCGGCTGCTGGCCGAGGAGTACCGGATCCGGCCGGATCTGCTGCTGGGCCACAGCTTCGGCGAGCTCACCGCGTTGACCGCGGCCGGGGCGCTGACCCTGGAGGACGGCGCGTACCTCGTGGCCCAGCGGGACGAGTCGCTGCGCCGGATCGAGGCGCCGCGAGGAGGGCTCGTCGCCGTGAACTGCGGAGCCAAGCAGGCCCACGACATCATCGGTGCCCTCGACGAATGGGACCTGGCGGTCGCCGCGGACAACAGCCCCGGCCAGGTGGTGGTGTCCGGCCCGGACGCCGAGCTGGCGCGGTTCCAGGAGGTGGCCGCCGCACTGGAGCTGACCGCGACGCGGCTGCGCATCCCCTACCCGTTCCACAACGGCATCCTGGCGGACACGGCGGACGACTTCGGGGCCCGGGTGGCCGACGTCCCCAAGCGCGTCCCGCGGCTGCCGGTGTACTCGGCGCTGCTCGGCCGCTACCTCCACGACGTCGCGGAAGTCGAGCAGGTGATCAGCGGGCACCTGGTCATGCCGGTCCGGTTCCTCGATGCGGCCCGGGAAATCCACGCCGACGGCGCGCGGCGGTTCGTGGAGTGCGGCCCGAAGGGGGTACTGGTGGACCTGGTGGCCGCGATCGTCCCCGACGCGACGACCGTCGCCCCGCTGCGCAGGCGGACGGACCGGCGGGGCTTCGAGGCCGACCTGAGCGGCCTGACTCCGTCCGAACGCGCCGGACGGGCCACCGTTTCGCTCCGCAGGGCCCCGTCGAGCCGGGTGGCGGCGACCACTGCCGGTCCGGTCGTGGAGCCCGGGTCCGGCTCTCCCGCCCCGCGGCGGGCCGAACCGGATCCGCGGCCGTCGGAACCGTCGGAACCGAAGGTCCCGTCGGCCGGCACTGATCGCGAGGCGGTGTTCGACACCGTGCGTTCGGTGTACGCCGACCTGCTCGGCTACCCGCCCGATGCCCTGGAACCCGACGCCGACCTGGAAGCGGACCTCGGCATCGACTCGATCAAGCAGACCGAAGCGTTCACGCGGACCCTGGAGCACTTCGGCATCCCGCCCGCGGAATCCGGGACGCGGCTGACGAACTACCCGACGATGGACGCGATCGTCGACCTCGTCCTGCGGCTGCGCAAAGGCCGGCACCCGGTGGGGAGTGACGCGTGAACTCCGACGCACCCCGCGGGACGGCGGGGGAATTCGCGGGCCGGGTCGTCCTGGTCACCGGCGGCGGCAAGGGCGTGGGCCGGGCGATCGTGCGCGAGTTCGCCGCCGCGGGAGCGCACGTCCTGATCAACTACTTCCACTCGGCGGAGGCGGCGCGGCGCACCTTGGAGGAGGTGGTCGCCGCGGGCGGGTCGGGAGACGTCATCCGCGCGAGCGTGGCCCGGACCGGCGACGTCACGGCGATGATGGACCGGGTGCGGGAGCAGGCGGGCCGCTTGGACGTGCTGGTGAACAACGCCGCCCGGGGAGTGCTGGCCCCGGCGGGCACTCTGTCGGACCTGGAGTGGCAGAAGGTCTTCGACGTCAACGTGCACGGGGCCCGCCGCTGCGCGTGGGCCGCCCTGCCGCTGCTGGCCGGCACCGGCGGGGTGGTGGTGAACGTGTCGTCCATCGGCGCGGGGATGGTGGTGGACAACTACGCCACGGTCGGAGTCAGCAAAGCGGCGCTGGAGGCGTTGAGCCGGTACCTGGCGGTCGAATTCGCCCGGCACGGCGTGCGGGTCAACGTGGCCTCCGCCGGTCTGCTGGACAACCCGACGGCGGATCTCTTCCCCGGCGGCGCCGCCCTGCGCGACACCTGCGGTGCCAACGCACCCCTGGGCCGGCTGGGCACCGAAGCGGAGCTGGCGCGCCTGGTGACCGTGCTGGCGTCCCCGCGGATGTCGTGGGTGACCGGCCAGAGCGTGCTCGCCGACGGCGGCCTTTCCCTCGGGCACGCCATGCTCCGCCCCGGCCCGCCCGCTCCGGCGCGGCCGCTCGCTCCCGTCACCACGCGGGAGGAGCGGCCCGATGCCGGCGCCGATGCCGAGGTGGGCGCGGTCGCGGTGGTGGGCATGGGGCTCGTGCTGCCCGGGGCCGACAGCCCCGAAGAGTTCTGGGAGCTGCTGCGCCGCGGGAAGCCGGTGTTCGGGGAACCGCGGGAGCGCTTCCGCGACGAAGCGTTCCGGGAATCCGGTGCGGACGCGCCGGACCGGGCGTACACGTTCCGCGGGGGGTACATCCGCCGGCCCCGGCTGCACGAGGAGGCCGGGGCGAGCTCGTGCGCCCACGACTTCGCGGCCCAGTGGCTGCGTCACAGCATCGCGCAGGCGTACGACCCGGTCGTCCGCCGGCCGGACGACCGGGTCGAGTGCTTCGTCGCCAACACTGTCGAGGGCAACCAGCAGCTCGACGAATCCCTCTTCGCCGAGGTCGCCGTCCAGCGGCTGATCGCGCACTGGCCGGACGGCGGGTTCGACCGGTCCGAACTGTCCGGGCGGCTACGCGCGCTGCTGCGCCGGCACTACCCCCTCGTCACCGGTGAAGGACGGCAGCACCTGCCCGACCGGGTGGCCGAGGCGGCCATCACCGGGCTGCTGCCCCCGGGGTCGCCCTACACCACGGTGGACACCGCCTGCTCCTCCAGCCTCTACGCCGTCGACCTCGGGGCCAAGGCCCTGGCTTCGGGTGCCTGCGACGCCGCGGTGTGCGGTGGCGTGTTCACCAACACCCCGCGGTTCTCCGTCATGTTCAGCGCTTTGCGGGGGCTGAGCCGCAGCGGCGGCCTGCACGCGTTCGACCGGGACGCGGACGGCACGCTGTTCTCCGACGGCGCGGCGGCGGTGGTGCTCAAGTCCCTGCGGCGGGCCCGGCTCGACGGCGACGAGGTGCTGGCCGTGCTGGGCGGCTCGGGGGTGGCCTCCGACGGCCGGGGCAAGGCCGTCTACGCGCCCAACCCCGCCGGGCAGGACCGGGCGGTGCGGCGGGCCAGGAACGTCAACGGGACCCCGGCCGCGGACGTGGACTGGATCGTCGCCCACGGCACCGGCACCCCGGTGGGCGACCGGGTGGAGCTGGGTGTGCTGGCGGAACTGGCCGACGGCGCCGGGTACGCGTGCACCTCCAACAAGTCCCTCGTCGGGCACACCGGCTGGCCGGCGGGCGCGGTGTCGCTGATCCACGCCCTGCTGGGCCTGCGCCACGGGGTGGTGCCGGCCCAGCGTCCACCGGTCGAGCCGGCACCCGACGCGCCGGGGGAGCGCGTGCGGATCCCGGCGGCGGACCTGCCGCTGCCGCGGCGGGAGGACCGGCCCCGGGTCGTGGGTGTGTCGGCCTTCGGCTTCGGCGGCACCGACGCCCACCTGCTGCTGCAAGACGCTCCGCGCCCCGGCGGCCCGGTGCCCCGGTCGGTGCCGCGGGCGGACGCCGACGAAACGGTGCTGGTCGCCTGGACCGCCCACCTGCCGGGAGAGCCGTCCGCCGACGAGGTCCGCGCCAGGCTGGCTGCGGGGGCCGCACCGGCTCCGGAAGCGTCGTTCCCCACGCCGTACCCGGTGCCCGAGCCCCGTGCGCTGCGCATGGCGCCGCGCACGGTGCAGACCCTGGACCGCACCCAGCTGATGGCCCTGGCCGTGGCCGCCCGGTTCGCCGAGGAACACGGACCGCTGTGGGAGGCCGTGCGGGACCGCGCCGGCATCGTGGCCGCCCACACCGGGCCGACCAGCGCCGCCGGGCTGACGGCGTTTCGCTGCTACGCGGGCGATCTGGCCTCCCTGACCCCGCGGCCGGGTGACGGGATCTCGGCCGCCGCGCTGGAGCAGGCCCTGCGGGACTGCCTCGACGAGGTGCGTCGGGAACGGCCGGCCACCAACGAGGACACCCTGCCCGGCCTGGGACCCAACATCATCCCGGCGCGGCTGGCCAACCGCCTCGACCTGCACGGCCCCACCTTGACGATCGACACGGGCCGATCCTCCACGCTGACCGCGGTGCACACGGCGGCGCGGTACCTGGCCACCGGCGAGCTCGACCTGGCGCTGGTGCTGGCGCTCAACGGCAACAGCACCCCCGAGTGGGCCGCGCTGCTGGGCGAACCGGCCGGAAAACCGGCCGAGGGCGCGTTCCTGTTCGCGTTGGCACGCAAGCGGGACGCCCAGGCCCACGGTTGGCCGGTGCTGGCCACCGTCACCACCGAACCACGACCCGGCGGCGATGCGAGCGCGGCGGAACGACCGCCCCGCGACCGGACGTACCTCGGCGCGGACGGCGCGATCGACCTGCTCACCGCTCTCGTGGGGCCGTCGGCGGGGCCGGTCACGGTGACGGGGCCGTTCCCGGGTCCTGCTGTCACCGTTCATCCTGTGGGCGGCTCGGGGGATGTTGCTGGTGTGGCGGTGTCGGCGGCAGCTGTGGTTTCGGAGTCGCCCCCGGCGGGTCCGGTCACCGTGGCGGGGCCGTTCCCGGGTCCTGCTGTCACCGTTGATCCCGTCGGCGGCTCCGGTGATGTCGCCGGTGTTGCGGGGTCGGCACCTGTGGTGCCGGATGCGCCAGGCGATTCGGTCGCCGGGCCTCCGGCGTCACCCGTGGTGCCGGAGCCGCCAAGAGACCCGGTCACGACGCGGTGCGTCCCCCGGCTCGAGCCGGCGGCGCCTCCGCCGGAGACCCCCGACGTCCTCCCGGCCGGCTGTCTCGTGCTGACCGACGAGGCGACCGCGGCGGTCCTCGCCGCGCCCGCGGCCGCGGCGGCCGCCGCCACCGTGGTCGTGCGCCCGGACGATGATCCCGAAGCGGTGCTGGCGCCGGTGCTGGACGCGAACCGGGAGTACCGGCACCTCCGCGCCTGCACCTCCCGGCCGGAGGCGGCGCCGGCCCTGCAGGAGGCGGTGTTCGTGGCCGCCCGCCACTGCCGGGACGCGCTGGGTGCCGGTGGCTCCGTCGGCGCGCTGCTGGTCGACCCGCTGGGGCGCGGAGTTCCCGAGCCGCACGCCGGCCTGTTCACCGGGCTCGTCAACAGTGTGGCGTGGGAACTGCCCGGCTGCGTCTGCCGGGTCCTGATCACCGACGAACCCGCCGGCACTTCGTGGCGCCACCTGGAGGCGGAGCTGGCCCGGCCCGGCGGGCTGCCGTCGGTGGTCCGCCGCGCCGGCGTCCGGTACCGGCCGCGGCTGCGGCCCGCACCGTCGCGCGCCGGTGAGCTGCCACTGGCACCGGGCGACGTGGTGGTGGCGACGGGCGGGGCGCGCGGCATCACCGCCGCGGCGGTGGAGGGCCTGCTCGAACGGCTGCCGCTGCGGGTGTGGCTGCTCGGCTCGTCGGCGCCGCAGGACGTCCCCGCCGGCCTGCTCGCCGCGGGCGAGGAGGACGTGCCCCGCCACCGCGCGGCCTTCATCGCGGAAGGACGGCGATCCGGCGCCACCGTCGCCGAGCTCACCCGCCGGTTCGACCGCCTGCTGCGGGCCCGGGAGAGCCGGCTGACGCTCGACCGCCTGCGCCGGCACCACGGTGCGGCCGCGGTCCACCACCTCACCTGCGACGTCACCGACCCCGACGCCGTGCGGACGGCCGTGCGCACCGTCCTGGACCGGGACGGCCGGGTCGACCTGCTGATCAACGGCGCGGGCGCGCACCACCCCGGTGACCTCTCGCGCAAGCAGCTCGCGCGGTTCCGCCACGTCCGGGACGTCAAACTGCGGGGCTACCACCACCTCAAGCGGGCTTTCGAGGACTCGCCGCCGCGGTTGTGGTGCAATTTCGGCTCCCTGGCCGGCCTCATGGGCCTGCCCGGCGAGGCCGACTACTCCGCCGCCAACGACTTCCTCGTCCGCGCCGCGGAGCACCAGGCGCGCACCGAGGAGTTCACCGTCGCTTGGACAGTGTGGGACGGAGCCGGGATCAGCGGCGATCCGGCCACCCGGGCCGCGCTGGCGCGCAGCCGGCGCCTCAGCTCGATGAGCCGGGCCGAGGGCGTCGCGCACTTCCTCACCGAACTGGCCCAGCCCGGACCGCGGGATCCGGTGGTGTCGTTCATCGGCCGCGCGGAACGGGAGCTGCTGGCCCGGAAGTTCCCCGGTTACGCCGACGACGGCCCGGGCGTGAAGCGCGCCGCCCGCTTCCTGGCCGAACCGGAGACCCGCGACGCGGCGACGGCAACGTGGACGGTGGTGTTCGACAGCCGGCGGGAGCGTTACCTGCACGAGCACCTCGTGGACGGCAAGCCCACGGTGCCGGGCACGCTGCTCGCCGGAATCGCGGTCGAAGCCGCCCGGGCGCTGCTGCCCGGCGCGGCGATCCACGCGCTGCGCGGCGTGTCCTTCACCCACTGGGTCCGGGCGCGCGCCGACCGGCCCGTCGAGTACCGCGTCCGCGCCGAGGTGCGGCACGGGGACGACCCGGGACGACCCCCGGCCGTCCTGGTGCGGCTGACTTCCGACGTCGTCGCGCCGCGCGGTCAGGTGCTCTCGCGGGACCGCGAACACTTCCGCGCGACCGTGCTCACCGGGCCACGGCGGACCCCGGCCGCACCGCCGCCGGCCGGCGAAACCGGGCACCCGGTCGAGTCGCCGTACTACCACCCGGAATCCCGGGTTTCGCTGGCCGGCACCTTCCGGACGACGCACGAGGGGCTCGCCGGTCCGTGGGGCGCCGCGGCACTGTGGCGCCCCGCCGGCCCGCCGGTGGCGTTCGGCGGCCCGGCGGTGCCGATCCTGTTGCTGGACGGCTTGCTGCGGACCCGGGCCCTGCGGCCGGTGGACGGCGAAAACGCCCACCAGGTCGAAGCACCGCGGCACCTCGGTCTCCTCGAGTGGTTCACCGAGGCCGATGACGTCGAGCTGGCCGGGCGCTACCCGGAGGGCATCCACCTGCGGTGGGACGCCACGACCGGCGTGTTCTCCGCGACCGCCCCCGACGGGACCCCGCTGGCTCGCATCGAGGACGCGCGGTGCGCCTCGATGGGCCGGGTCGAGGCGGCCGGCGTCGGGGTCCCGACCTGAGAACTCCGCGGCCCGGTCGCGCGTGGCCGGGTCGCGGAGCTCACGCGCCGCGCAGCAATTTGATCACGGCGTGCGTGCGATCACCCACCCCGAGTTTGTGGAAGATGGCGTGCAGGTGGTTCTTCACGGTCCGTTCGGAAATCCCCAGCGAACGGGCGATCCGCCGGTTGCTCATCCCTTCGGCGAGCAGTTCGGCGACATTTCTCTCACGATCGGTGAAATGCCATTCGGTCTCGGGTGCTCCGTTCGCGGGGCCGGCCGCCGGAGAATCTTGGCAAAGCTGCTCCAACCTGGACAGCAGGACTTGGGCGATCTCTTGGTGGGCGCGTATCAGGCGGACCAGTTCGCCAGGGGACACCTGATCTTCATCCGGTTCTTCGTGCTGCACAGATCCGCCCCTCCTCGACCCCTGGACCTGCTTCGGGACCCGCCGAAGACCCGGGCGCCCAGTCGCCGAGTCCCCTCGGACCAGTGGTGAATGCTGAACTTCCCCTCGTTCGGCGAGTGCGTCGACGTACCGTGCCTTCCTCTCGTTGCACACTACTGGGCCGATCGGCCTACCGGCTGAGGTTACTGCTCAGTTTGCGTATTCGTGGTGAGATCCATAAGTGTCTCTCGATTCTGCCCCGAAAGGGTGATAAACCGACGGTATTCGGGGGTTTTCCGGCCTCGACCGGGCGAACCTCTTCCGCTGCTTGCCATGTCGATCACCGTGGCCGTCAACCCTTCGGCCTAGTGCGTGGGTACCACATGGGCGAATGTGACCTGGATGCACGGGAATCGGCACGTGTATCGGCACGCGAATGGTGTCTTCCTGGCGGACTCAGGAGCAGCGACGGCCGTTTCCGCCGCCACGAACGGCCTCTCCCTTTTGGGCTATGGCGAATGATTCGGGCGTGCAGTTGACTGAGGGATATCAGCGGGGTCTCGAATCGCCCCGAAACTGTGCGCACGGGAAACCGGCACACCTTGCGCCCGGGAGAAACCACTGTGACCACCACCGTCCCGACGAACTCCGGCGCAGGATCGCCGGTACCGCTGTCTGAGGAGCTGTCCGAATTGCTCGAAAGAGCCGTGGACGGCCTTCAGCAGGTGCAGGAGACCCTGGCCGGGCTGACGAGAGTGCTTTCACCCGGCCCGGGCGGTTCCGCGGGGAACCCCGGGACCACCGCCCGCCGTCGAGCCGGTGGACCCGCGCTGACCAGGCGCGAGCACCGCGTGCTGACCCTCGTGGCCGCAGGCCTGTCGAACCGGGAGATCGCCCAGGTCGAAAACATTTCGGACAAGACGACCAAGAACTACGTCCACGCCCTGTTGCTCAAGCTCGGCGTGACCAACCGGACCAAGGCGGCGTTCACCGCGTTGTCCGAGGGTCTGGTGGACCCGCGCGAGTGCGGGCGGGCCAGGACACCGGCCCCGCGTGCCGGCACACCGGTTCCCGCCCCCGGCGTTCCCGGTCCGAGGAAGCCGCCCGGGGGAGGGAACCGGTGAGCGCCCGGCTGGCCTTCCTGTTCCCCGGCCAGGGCAGCTACGTGCCCGGGCTGTTCGGCCAGCTTGCCGGCCGATGCCCGGTGGTGGCCGACACGTTGTCGGCCGTGGACGCCGCGGTCGCCCGCCTGGGGCACGAGCCGGTCTCGCCGGTGCTCCTGAGCTCCGGGGCGCCTTCCCTGCAGCAGCTGGCCGGCGCCGAGCCGACGACCCTGCACCTGGCCATCTTCACGGCGTCCGTGGTGACCTACCGCCTGCTCACCGAATGCGGTGTGCGGCCGGACGTGCTGCTGGGGCACAGCTTCGGCGATCTCATCGCCCTGACGGTTTCCGGGGCGTGGTCCCTGGACGACGGGGTCCGCCTGGTGGTGCTGGGCGACGAAGCCCTGCGGCGGTCGGCGAAGGCCCGGGGCGGCATGGTGGCCCTGGATTGCGGCGCCCGCCGTGCGCGCGCCCTGCTGGCCGCCGTGGGGGAGCGGCACCTCGGCATCGCCGCGGACAACAGTCCCGGTCAAGTGGTGGTCTCGGGCCCCCACGCCGAGCTGGAGCACCTGAGTCGGGTGGCCGGGGCGTTCGGGGTGTCGGCGACCCGGTTGCGCGTTCCCCATCCCTTCCACAATGCCGTCCTCGCCGGAACGGCGAAGAAGTTCGCGACGGACGCCACGGTGATCGCTCGGCGCGCGCCGAGGCTGCGCGTGTACTCGTCGATCCTCGGCCGGTACGTGACCGGCCCCGCCGACGTCGACCGGATCGTCACCGGCCACCTGACCATGCCGGTGCGCTTCCTCGACGCCGTGCGGCAGGTGCAAGCCGACGGCGTCGGCGAATTCGTCGAATGCGGGCCGAAGGGAACGCTGACGAGGCTGGTCGCCGGCACCCTCCCCGGGGTGGTGGTCACCGCGCCGCTCCTGCGGCGGACGGACTGGGAAACCTGGTCGGCCGGCTTGCGCGCGGTCTCGGCCCGGAAAGGAGCTGATGCGTGATGGAACGACGCGTGCCGGTGGCGACGCACTGGGGCAGCTTCGTCGCCGTCGTCGATTCGGACCGGTTGGTGCGCATCGAGCCGAGGCCCGACGACCCCGCGCCATCGCCGATCGGCCCCGGGATGGTGACCGCCGCCGACGACAGCGCTCGCGTGGTGCGCCCCGCCGTGCGCCGGGGCTGGCTGAACGGCGAGCCCCGCACCCACGGCGCCGCCAGAGGCGCGGACGCCTTCGTGGAGGTGAGCTGGGACCGGGCGCTCACCCTGGTGAGCGAGGAACTCCGCCGGGTTCGTGACCGGCACGGGGACAACGCGGTGTTCGGCGGGTCCTACGGGTGGGCGAGTGCGGGCAGGTTCCACAACGCGCAAGGGCAGCTCCACCGGTTTCTGGCGTTGGGCGGGGGCTACACCGACTCGCGCAACACGTACAGCACCGCGGCTCTGGAGGTCATCCTCCCGCACGTGATCGGCGGTCACCCGTGGAGCTACCAGAGCCGGATGCCGATGTGGGACGAAATAGCCGCGAACTGCGAGCTGGTCGTGGCATTCGGCGGACTCGCCCTCAAGAACAGCCAGATCAACCCCGGCGGGCTGGTCAAGCACCAGACGCAGGAGCTGCAACGCCGGTGCCGTGCGGCCGGGGTGCGGTTCGTGAACATCAGCCCCATCCGCAGCGACGCCGCCGGCTTCCTCGACGCCGAGTGGCTTCCCGTCGTCCCCGGCACCGACACCGCCGCGATGCTCGGCATCGCCCACACGATGCTGGTCAACGGGTGGCACGACGAGGATTTCCTGCGCCGGTGCTGCGCCGGGTTCGACCGCTTCGCCGCCTACCTGCTCGGCGAGCTCGACGGCGTTCCGAAGGACGCCGCCTGGGCGGCGAAGATCACGGGTATCGGCCGCGACGCTCTCGTCGACCTCGCTCGCCGCCTCACCAGCCGGCGTTCTCTCGTCATGGTCAACTACGCGGTGCAACGGGCGGACCACGGCGAACAACCGATCTGGATGTCGGTCGTGCTGGCCGCCATGGCGGGTTCGATGGGGCGGCCCGGGGGCGGCTGGGGCGCGGGTTACGCGACGATGGACGCGACGGGCGTGGCCGAAGACCGCGCTTTCGTGGCGTCGGTGCCGGAGGTGGCCAACCCGCTGGGGGATTTCATCCCGGTCGCGAGGATCGCCGATACCCTGCTGCATCCGGGCAAGGTCATCGACTACGACGGCCGGCGCCTCACCTTGCCCGAGCTCCGCCTGATCTACTGGTGCGGCGGGAACCCGTTCCACCACCACCAGGATCTCCATCGGCTGACCCGCGCCTGGCAGCTCCCGGACACCGTGGTGGTGCACGAAGCCTGGTGGAACACGACGGCGAAGTTCGCCGACATCGTCCTGCCCGTCGCCACCAGCCTGGAGCGGGACGACTTCGCCGCCGGATTCTCCGATCCCCACCTCGTCGCGATGCCGAAAGTCCGGGAGCCGGCGGGTGAATCGCGTACCGATCACGAGATTTTCGCTGCCCTGGCCTCCCGGCTCGGATTCGAGCGGGAATTCACCGAGTCGCGTTCGGAGATCGAATGGGTCCGGCACCTTTACGAGCAGACGCGGGACAAGCTCGGCGGCGATGCCGCCTTGCCGGCCTTCGACGAGTTCTGGGAGAGTTCCGGCGCTGAGCTGCCGGCGTCGACCGGCCCCTATCCAGGCAGTTTCGCAGCCCTCCGCTCGGACCCGCAGCGGTTCCCCCTGACGACGCCGTCGGGCCGGATCGAAATCTTCTCCGAGGAGATCGACTCGTTCGGTTACGACGACTGCGCCGGGCACCCGAAGTGGTTCGAGCCGGCGGAGTGGCTGCGTGCCGATCTGTCGGACCGGTTCCCGCTGCACCTGATCTCGAACCAGCCCGCCTCACGCCTGCACAGCCAATACGACAACGGCGGACACAGTCTCGGCTCGAAGATCCGTGGCCGGGAGCCGGTGACGATCAACCGGTCGGACGCCGCTTCACGCGGCATCGAGAGCGGCATGATCGTGCGCGTCCACAACGACCGCGGCAGCTGTCTCGCGGGCGCGATCCTGTCGGACGACGTCATGCCGGGCGTCGTGCAACTGTCGACGGGAGCGTGGTGGGATCCGGTTCAGCCGGGGGAGAGCGGAACCATGGACCGCCACGGCAATCCGAACGTTCTCACTGCGGACCGGCCGTGCTCGCGCCTGTCCCAAGGACCGAGTGCCCTCAGCGCGCTGGTCGACGTCGAGCGCTACGACGGCCCCCTGCCCGAAGTGCTCGCCTTCGCGCCACCGAGCCTCGTGCCGCCCGGTAGCCACCCGAACGAATGATCCGATTCCCTCCTTGGGGGACGCCGCTGGACATCACGCAAGGGCGTGCATACGTTGCGGGCCCATGACCGAAATTCGGGATCTCAAGTACCGCCAGTGGTTCAAGGGCGCGGACGTCGACGGCGACGGGGTGATCACCCGTCAGGACGTCCGGTTGATGGGCGAGCGCTACGTCGCCGCCCGGGGTGCCGCACCCGAGGACGCGACCGCCCGCCGGCTGACCGAAGGGCTGGACGCGTTCTGGGCCAACGTGATCGCGCCGATGGACCAGGACGGCGACGGGCAGGTCGATCTGCGGGAGATGACCGAGGGGTTCCGGCGGGCGCTGGCCGATCCCGCCCTGTACCCGCAGCAGGTCGGGCCGGTGGCCGACTGCTACTTCGACCTGATCGACCTCGACGGCAACGACCGGGTCGACCAGGCGGAGTTCGGGGAGATCTTCGGCCTGGCGGGCAATGTGTCCTCTGAGGACTGTTCGGCGGTCTTCGCCGCGTTGGACGTGGACGGCTCGGGCGGCCTGGATCGCGCCGAGTTCCACCAGGCACTGGAGGAGTTCTTCTACGGCGACAACCCGGACGCCCCCGCTGCGCACCTGTTCGGCAGGATCACCGGCTGACCGGCTGGGCGCCCGTTCCCAGACACCGTGATGATCAAGGCGCTGCGCGCTTTGCCGACACGCGCTTGAACTGGCCTCCCGCGCCTGATGTTGGAAACTTGCTCGTGACATCGCAACCGAAGGTTGCTCAACTATGCTGACTTGCTGCATGTGTCCGCCGCGTTAAGTGCCGACGAGCGGCGTCGTACCGAGGACCTCGCCAGCACCGATCGGCGCCCTCTCACTCCTCGACCATGACTATCTTGCCGACGCCCTACCCAGCTACTTAAACGAGCAGAAGTGGCTACTACGCCCCCGGACTGGCTCGCGGTTCGCACGTGCTCGCGGATCCCTCGAATGGCGCTGCTCGGCACCGCCACGACCACGGCACCATGGAAAGGATGCGCTGCAGGCGGAACACGACGGGATGACCTCCGGATCGGGGAACCATGGCTGGTGCACCACACGAGCCGCTCGGCTTCGCTGAACTCACCAACGCCCTACGCTACGCGGAGCTCGCCCGCGACGACCGCTTCGAGTTGCCTTTACAGCGCGCCGAACGACCGCAACAGCTCCCTATGGCTCCGCCCTGGTGCATTGGCCGGGAGCAGGAATTAGACGAGCTGACGAGGACCCTCGTGGCCAGTGAAGCGAGTGCCGGTCCCCCCGTGCTCGTCGTCGAAGGCGTCGCGGGTGTCGGCAAGACGACACTGGCCTTGCGCTGGGCTCATCAGCATGCAGAAGCCTTCCCTGATGGGCAGCTCTACGCCGACCTGCGGGGCTTCGACTCCCGCGCGACGCCCACCCCTCCGGAAACGATCCTCCGCAGTTTCCTGCTGGCCCTGCGCACTGAGCCGAACAGCATCCCTCCGGACCCGGACGCCGCGGCGACTCTGTACCGCAGTTCGGTCGCCTCCAGACGCATGCTGATCTTCCTCGACAACGCATGGGATGCGGACCAGGTGTTCCCCCTGCTTCCCGGGGCGGATTCGTGCGCGGTCATCGTGACCACCCGCCGTCACCTGCCGAGTCTCCGCCTCCGGGGCGCGACCAGCTTGCGATTGGCCACGCTCAGTCCGGCCGGCGCGCGGTCCCTGTTGAACCGGTACGTCACCGATCGCGTGCTCGACGCCGACGTTCCGGCGACGACCGCGGTGATTCAACACTGCGGAGGCCTGCCGCTGGCTCTGGCCCTCGTCGCCTCACGGGTCGCCGACTACCCGAGCTTCCCGATGTCCGCTCTCGCCGACGAGCTCTGCGAGGAGGCCACGATGCTGAACGCGTTCAACGCGGGCGACGACACTTCGGATCTCCGAGCCGTGTTGTCATGGTCGGTTGCTTCTCTCGATGACGACGCCGCTCGAACGTTCAGGGTCCTCGGCCTCGCCCCGCTCTCGGAGTTTACCGCGGTCACGGTCGTCTGCCTGCTGGGTTGGCCACCGGAACAGGCGAGAAAGAACCTGCGCTCGCTCGAGGTCGCCAATCTGGTCCAGCGGTACACACCGACCCGCTTTCGCATGCACGATCTCGTGCGTGCCTACGCGACCGAGCTCCAGGGCAGCGAGAACAACCTGCGGTACCGGGAAGAAGCACTGCATCGCATGGTCGACTTCTACGCGGCCGCGGCGCGAGCCGCTGATCTCCTGCTCTACCCCTACCGGACAGCGGCTTCTCCGTCGCGTGCTCCCAGCGGCACCGAACGTTTCCTGCCGAACGACGAGCCGGCGGCACTGACCTGGTTCGATGAGGAACACCAGATGCTGCTCGCAGTCCAGCGGACGGCTATGAACGAACAGTGGCCGGAGGCGGCCTGGCACATATCGCACGGATTGGATACCTATCAATATCGACGCGGCTACTCCAGCGAGAACGTGGCGACGTCGCGAATCGGATTGGCGGCTGCCGAAGCGACGGGTTCACTACGGCTCCGGGCGTCGGCCACACGGCAGCTCGGGCGAGCACACACGCGGGTGGGCGATCTGCAGAACGCCGAATCGTACCTCCTCCGAGCGCTGGAACTCGAGGTGAAGGCCGGATTCACTGCAGGACGCGCCCACGCGCACCACGATCTGCAACGGGTTTACTCCCTGCTCGGCCGATACGACGACGCGCTCGAGCACGCAACGTCGGCGCTCGCGCTGTACCAGCTCGACAAGAACCCCGTCGGCGAAGCACACTCACTGAACGCTCAAGGGCGTCAGCACGCGCAGCTACGTGACTTCGCCGCCGCCGAGAGCTGCTGCCTAAGAGCTCTGGAACTGCACATCGAGAACGACAACACCAGCGGGCAAATAGCAACTCTGGATTCTCTCGGATACATCGCCGCACAGACCGGGAACCCCCAAGGTGCCGCGAAACGTTATAAGCATGCCTTGGCCCTCGCCGACGAGTTCCGCAACTATTTCGCCCAGGCCGGAATCAACGAAAACCTCGCCGACGCGCTGGCCGAATTGGGATCGCGCGAAGCAGCTTCAGAAGCTCTGCGCAGAGCCTACGAGCTCTACGCCGGGCAAAATCGCTGCGCGGAAGCGGAACGGGTGCGAGCCAGGTTGAGCTCGGCTCAGCCCGGCAACGACACCTGACCGGAACACCGGCCCCCGTTTGGTTCGTCACGTGGCCCTCGAACACCCGGCTCGATCGACCGCTTTGAGGATGTCACGCCACTCCGCCCGCATCGTCCTCCGTCGCCGGACGTGGTCGTCGACCCGGCGGCGCCGCTCGGCCACCGCCTGCAGCAGGACATCAGGCTCCTGACAGTGCCTTTCCAGGTAGCGGACATCCGCCGGCTGCAAGCCCGAAGATCCGGGATCGAGCGTCACGAGCACCCATCGGCTCGAATCGGCGAACCGGGACATCTGCGCGCGATCGAACAACTTGAGGGCTGCTTCGGCATGCCGGGTGGCTTTCGCCGGCGCCGCGTGCCGGTAGATCTCGGCCGACACCAGGTGGGCTCGGCCGGCCATGCCGGACGACGCGATGGAGCAGCCGGGGTGAGTCGTGAGCGTCCACACCACCCGATCGACCAGCTCTCCCGCCCGTTGTAGCTCGCCTCGGGACACAGCGATCTCCGCGCGCAGCAGCAGCATCTCGTGGTGCATCGGCAGGTCCGCCGCGCTCAGCT
Source organism: Amycolatopsis sp. NPDC024027 (assembly GCF_040638975.1). Lineage (NCBI taxonomy): Bacteria > Bacillati > Actinomycetota > Actinomycetes > Pseudonocardiales > Pseudonocardiaceae > Amycolatopsis > Amycolatopsis sp. NPDC024027. Next base: position 10,975 of record NZ_JBEZYY010000037.1, on the reverse strand, counting down.
GCCGAGCCGCTTTTTCCGCCAGCCGGTCTGCCATCATCAGCGAGAGCACGTCGCCAAGCAGTTGGTACCGGGTCCACCGGATGTGTGCGCGCACATGGTGACATGCGCCGATGCGATCCCCGTGACGACGGAGCAGCTCGACCGCGTTCTTCACGTTTTCTTCGGCGGATCGGAGGAGAACGGCGCGCTGCCGGCCGGCCGTGTCCTCGGCGAGTTCCCGGTAGATGTGTCCCAGGCAGGCATATCCGAGCGCTGCGGTCGAGTGGTCTCCGGCCACCTCGGCGACCTCGACCGCTTCGTGCACGACTTTGGCTGCCAGTCCGAACTCCCGCCGGCGCCTCAGGAACCAAGCGAGTCCCACGATGAGGGCTCTCGCCTTTTCGTCCGGTCCGAGCGAGCCTGCCGGCATCACGTTCAGCGCCGCGACACACCTGTCGGTCACTTCCCGCACCAGCTGGTCGTCCACGGCGCCGCGGAGGACGTTCTCCACCGCGGGGAGCGTGCCGACGAACTCACCGGCGTCGACCGGGGTCGTGATCAGGCAGCGCAACCACTCGCGAACGAGATCGGGTCCGGACACCTCGGTGGTCCCGGTCGACTCCAGGTCGTCGACGATTTCCGGTAGCTTTCGCGGCTGCGTGACCGCGTCCGGCGGGGCGTCCTCGATGACCCGGATCCGCTGGATGATCTCCTCGAGCCCCGGTCCGGGGTCCGCCCCGAGCCGGCTGATGGGAATTCCGGCCAGGAGTCCCGGCGCCGATTCCGCGGCGAACTCCTCGTCGGCGAGGGGGATGATCGGACAGTGAGTCGACCGCACGTGGTCGTAGAACTTCTGGATGATGAGAAAGCTTTCGAACCGTACTCCGCGGTGCACGGACGAATCCGAGCTCCGGCCGAAGTGCTCGACAAAAGCTTCGGACAGGACGCAAATCACCACGTTTTCGGCGATCGCGGTGGACATCCAGGCTGCCTGCGATGGAACATTCTGCTCTTTGAGGTCCCTGTCCCAGACCACTGAAACCTTCCTGCTGCGCAGGGCCGACACGAGCGCTCTCGCAAGCGCTCTCCCTCGTTCGTCATGCGCGTAAGCGACGAATACCGGCACGAGCCACTCCTCGAATCCGCATTGAATCGATCAAGAGCGAAAGGGATGGCTCATTGAGCCATCCCGCTCGAATCAGCCGGTGCTCGGCCAGCGGATCACCATCTTTCCGACATCCACCGGGACGTGCAGGAAGCCGTTGAGCGACATGAGGTCCGCCACCTTCTTGATTTCGACCGGATCAACGGACTCCGGATACGTCCCGATGCGGACGTCGTCGACCTGGGCTGGGGTCACGTTGAGGTACTTGGTCAGCACCGAGTCCCTGATGTCACGCTTCTGCACGTCGCGCACCCCGCGCGCCAAGGCGCGTTGGAACCCCTTGATGGCCTCCGCCTGACTTTCCACCTGCTCGGCGGTCACGAACCAGCCGGACAGCGGCAGCAATGCCGTGCGTCCCAGGGTCACGTCGAGCACCGGGACCGCTCCGGCCTCCTCCGCTTGTGTCACGTAGGGCTCTGCCATGACGGCACCGTCGACGTCCCCCCGCTTCAGCGCGTCGAGCATGTCGTCCATGGCCAAGGGAACCCAGGACACAGACGCCGGGTCGACGTCGGCGTCGCGGAGAGCCAGCATCGTGCCGATGTCCGAGATCGACCCCGTCGCGGTCACCGCAATCCGCTTGCCCGGCGCCTCGCGGGCGTGGGAGAGCGAACCGCCGGGGAGCCCCATCAGCATGAGGTGACTGTTGCGCGCCGTGTAGGCCGCTGCGGCGATCTTGAGATCGGCGGCCCCGCTCGCCTGCGCCGTCAAGGCGCCGGGGTAGGTGGTGAAGGCGATGTCGATCTTCCTGGCGGCGAGTTCACTGATCGCGTTGGGGCCGCCTTGGAACTTCTCGATCTTGATGTTGAGGTGCTCGTCCTTGAAATAGCCCTGATCGTACGCACGGTAGAACGGGGCGGTGTCCACGACGTTGAGCAGGCCGACCCGCAGCGTCACGGCCTGGCCGGCCGCTTCCTTGCTTCCACCGGACCGCGACAGGTGCGCGACGCCGTAACACACGCCCACCACCAGGAGGACCACCGCGGCGGCGACAGCACCGACCACGCCTCCGCGCTTCGACCGCGGCGCGCCGCGGTTCGAAGCGGACACCCGCACAGTCTCCGGTAGTTCATCGGGAAAGTCCCGGCCCTCGACGACCGAGACGAAGGAGTCCTGACCTCGTGTTCCTTCGAAGAGCCTTTCCAGGAATTCACGCTGGCGAGCCGGGTTGCTTCGGGCGTACGACGCTTGGAACATCGCCTCCCGGAGATCGGCAAGCCGGCTCTCGAGGTCACCCGTATACCCGGAATCCGCATTCTTGGACCGCCACCACGAGATTCTCACTTCGCACTCCCCTTCCACCAATCATTTCCGCGGAAAACTCGGACCCTGGTCGGGTGGACGATCCTCGAGCAGTCGCCGGAGTTCTGCGAGCGCTCGGTCGACGCGGCGCCGCACCACACCCCTGCCGACACCGAGGACGGCTGCCGCCTCCACCGTGGACAGCTCGTCGATGTGGACCAGTTTGAGCGCTTCCTTCAGGTGGGGCTCGAGCGCCTCGATCGCGTCCCGCAGGTCAAGGCGTCCTTCCTGGTCGCCGCCTGTCCCGAGGAGGTCGAACCCGGTGGCGAGGCTCGCGATGTCGTCCGTGTACACCGGCCGTTTCTTCTTGATCGCGTCTTTCACCACGTTCGAAGCGATGGCAATCGCCATCGCTTCCAGTTCTCGGACGGCGACACCGCGGCCGTGAACCCGCTCCCAAAGTCGCTCTATCACTGTATCCGTTATCTCGTCGCAGTCCAGCCAGCCGGCGCGAAACCTGGCGAACCGGTGAACTTTTGCGTGTAACACCGGATATATCATTTCGAACTTCTTTTCGAGCGGACTTCTGCCTTTTGAAACGCGTTGATCATCGACCACGCTCGGATAGCCTTTCAGCACTCACCAGCTTTGCCACTACCGTTGACCGCTGTCGATGAGGTCGTCACGTCAGGGTCGCCGACAGTTTCCTGCCAGCACGGAGAACCGGCTATAGTCAAATCTTGGACAAATTCGGGCCAGGGGCGGCGATCGCCTTGCTTTCACACCCGGTCCGAGACAGTCGCATACCCAGTAGTCGACCATCGGTGATCAACTGGGCGCGTACTGGCGGAGTTCACTCGAACGGCCGAAAATACCGAAATATCGCGTGTGGGTCCTCGACCCAGAGTGACGACAGCGCCGCCGGCCTCCGAAGACAGGGATGACGGCGGCGCTCTTGCCTGCGGGTCCCTGAACCTAGGCGACCTGCAGACAGCCGAGGTATGGGTACCCCGCGCCGTTGCGATCGGCGATGGCGAAGACGTGGATGGTGTGATCCGAATGCTCGTAGGACGAGATCACCGTGCCGTCGCCGAGACTGATACCGACGTGGCCATAGGGGTTGGCGGAAGTCGCGTCCCAGAAGACCAGGGCGCCGAGCGGTGCGGCGCCGTCATTCGGGTGCTGCTGGCCGGGGCGGGCGTTCCAGTAGTCGACTGCGGCCGGAGCGCTGCCGATGTCGACGCCCGCGCCGTTGCGGTAAGCGTTGACGACGAAGGACAGGCACAGGCCTTCATAGGCGCTCTGCCCGAGCTGTGCGCGGGCCCAGTTCACGGCATCTTCGGCTGCGCTCGCGGTGGTGGCCACCTGTCGGCTGACGAGGTGAACGGTTGTCCTCTCGGTCGAAGTGGCCTGGGCGGCTACCGGGCTGAGCGTCCCCAGCGTCGCGGCGATGAGGCAGCCGGCGAGCAAGGCGATCGTGCGCTTCATGGGATGTCTCCTCCGGTCGAAGCGGCTTGCGTGGACAAGCTCGACGTTCACCGACCGAGCGCACATCGGCAACGTAATCGCTGCTCATCGGCCTTGTTGTCGCCTAATCCGTTCGGTTGGTGCGGTCATCGGCCGGAGGGTCAGAGGGTGAGTAAACGCCCGCTTGCTGACGGTTGCGGGCCGGCGGAAGGTCCGATACTTGAGGCATGGAGGGGGAGTCGAAGACGCCGGAGACGCTGCTGCGCTGGATCATCGATCGAGTGGGTGGTGTCCGGCAGCTGGCAAGGCACGCCGAAGTCAGTGTCGACACTCTTCGGCGGTGGCAGCGGCCGGACGGCTTCCCGCGCAACCGGCTCACCCCGAACGTCGAGGCTGTCAACAGCTGGGCCTGCCGCAACGCGCCAGGCGAGGATCCGTCTGAGGGCTACCCAGTCGAGGGCTTGCGTGCATTCATAGCCCACGATCAGGAGCTGGACGGCGACGCTGGCCGGCGTCGTCGCGTTGGAGACCATGAGGTCGAGTGTCCAGAAATGGCCAACGAGATCCATGAAGTGGTCACGGAGGCACATAGGCCAGCCATGTGAGGTGAACGGGACCTGAAAGGCCGAAGCGGCGCGCCCGACCCGGCACGACGATGGAGTTCGTCAGGCGCGGTTGGGGCCACTTGTCTGGGGAAGCATGTCCGACGACATACGCAACCTGGTTCGGTCGGACCAGGTCGGCACAGCGATTCAGGCGGGGGTCGTGCACGGGGATCTGCACGTGGCCGGTGCGCAGCCGCTCAGGACTCCGAGACAACTGCCAATGGCGCCGCGCTGGCACGTGGCCCGCGAGCGTGAGTTCGGCGAACTGACGGCTGTGTTGGAGGAGGGACGACCACCTCTGGTTGTCATCGAGGGCGCGGGAGGAGTCGGCAAGACGACGCTGGCACTCCACTGGGCGCATTCCCACACAGACCGGTTCCCGGACGGACAACTCTTCGCCAACCTCAGGGGCTTCGACCCGCAAGCCGCCCCAGCCAGGCCTGCTACGGTGTTGCGGGGGTTCCTCACCGTACTCGGAGTCGAGCCCGCGGCGATCCCCGCAGATCCGGACGCCGCGGCTGCGCTCTTTCGTAGCGCGGTGGCGGACCGGCGGATGATGATCGTGCTGGACAACGCAAGGGACACCGATCAGGTGGCACCGCTGTTGCCTGGAACGCCGTCGTGCGCGGTCCTGGTGACGACGAGAATGCGGCTGTCCTCATTGCGCGTCCAGGGCGCCCACGTCATGCGGCTTGAGGCGATGGACGAGTCTGACGCCTCGGCGCTGCTCAACCGGATGTTGCCGACCCATGCCGCCAAGAGGGAGTCCGAAGCCGTGTCGGCGATCGCGCGCAGGTGCGGTGGGCTACCGCTCGCGCTGGCGATCGCCTCGGCCAGAGTTGCGGCGCACCCCGAATTCCCGATGTCGGTTCTCGCCGACGAACTGGACGACGAGACGACGAGACTGAGCGCCTTCGACGCCGACGACGAGTCCGCGAGCCTGAGGGCGGTGCTGTCCTGGTCCTCCGCGTCGCTGAACGACCGGCTGGGACGAGCCTTCGGACTGCTCGGTGTCGCACCGCTGGGCGAGATCAGCGTCGCTGCGGCGGCGTGCCTGTGGGCGGTGCCGCCCCGCGACGCGGCCGCGATGTTTCGCTCGCTGGAGGCGGCGAATCTGGTACGCCAGCACGTTCCGCAGAGGTTCCAGATGCACGACCTGGTGCGCCTGCACGCCGCCGAACTGCCGTCTGGGGCGGAGTCGACGCGGGCGGTGCGGAGGTTGGTGGCGTTTTACGCGTACACCGTCCGGACCGCCGATATCTTGCTGTACCCGCACCGGCACGCCTTCGAAGTTCCTGCCCTGCCTGACGGGTGCCACCCTTTGCGCCTGACCGATGAACCCGAGGCGGTCGCGTGGTTTGGTGCGGAGCACGCGTTGATTGCCGTCATGCACCGGATCGCGGTCGACCGCAAGTGGTATGAGGCGGTGTGGCACATCGCCCACGGCCTGGACACCTACCAATACCGGCTCGGTCTACTGGCGGAGAATGTGGCGTCGTCGCGTCTCGGACTGGAGGCGGCCATGGCAATCGGCTCCGTGCGGTTGCGCGCGTCGTCGTTGCGTCAACTCGGACGCGCCTGCACCCGCGCGGGCGATCTTGACGAGGCCGGGCGGTGCCTTACGCAGGCATTGAACCTCGAAGAAGAAGCCGGATTCGTGATGGGGCAGGCGCACACCCACCACGATCTGCAACGGGTCCTATCATTGCGGGGTGAGCACGAGCAGGCGTTGCAGCACGCCATCTCCGCGATGGAGTTGTACAGGGCGGAGAGCAATCCCGTCGGCGAGGCGCACGCCCTCAACGCGCAGGGCTGGCAGCACGCACAGCTTGAGAACTTCGTTCTTGCCCGTGAATGCTGTGAACGCGCCTTGGAGCTACACAGCGCCCATGGCAACGTCAGCGGCCAAGCGAGCACGTTGGACGCGCTGGGGCACATCGCTTGCCGGGACGGCCGCCTGGATCAGGCCGTGGAGCACTTTGCGGCAGCCGCACGACAGGCGAAGCAACTCGGAAACGTCTTCGCTGAAGCCGAGTGCACCGAGCATCTGGCCGACGTCCTCGCACGCCAGGGAGACGCGGAGAAAGCACACCGAATGCTGCGCGTGGCGTACGATCTCTTCCAATCGCAGCACCGCATCGACGATGCGGATCGCGTACGGGCGCGATTGTCCAGGGAAGGCTCCGCGAAAGGGTTAGATTGAACTCGATGCAAAGCGCGAAAGCCACGAACGGTCTGCTGCCAGAACCCGCGTTGGGCGTTGTGCGCACGGCGCTCACCAGCCTCGTCACGGGCCAGCCGATCCTCGGTCTCGCCGGGTCGGTGGCCCGGTTGTGTGTCGAACCGGCGGGCGCGGGCACATCGGTCCGCATCGATGTCGCTGGCGGCAAACCGGGTCCTGCCAGGCTCGACGTGCGCGTCCTGGCCGCGGGAGTGGATGACGACGCGATCGCCGAGCTGGTGGACTCCGCGCCGCTGGACCTGGCGACCGTGCTGGCCGTGGTGGGCGAAGGGCCTTCGGACGTGCCGAGCTCCATGATCAAAGCCCTGCGTTTGTTGGTGCGCACGGCATGTACCACGGAAACGGTAGATGAATTCGTCGGCGCTATACTGCGCGCGGATCGAAGATCGTCAGCGCAGCGAGTTCTCAGTGTCCTCAACGGTAAGGCCTCCACTGATCAGCAGCGTCGCCTTCTGCACGCGAAGTTTCGCCGTATGTGGATTCCGCGGCCGGTGGAGTTCGAGGAACACCTCAGGGTCCGGCCAGGGCAGCCAGACCAGACCGCCAAAGTCAGCCGGCTGGTCGACGAGATCGTTCGAGAGTGGCCTCGCCCCGCAGACCTCTCCGCCGAGGCCCGCGAGGAGACTCGCCGCATCGAGCGCGTGTTCGTCGTGCCACAGCTGGGTAGCCCCGCCGAGAACGTGACACGACGATCCGTGGTGGAAGGCCTGGTAGCGCGCTTCGCCGACACCCGCGGTCCGGTGCGCGCGGCGATCGTCGCCACATCGGGGATGGGCAAGTCCGCGCTGGCCGTCCGGCTGTGCCATCTGCTGGAGGAGAACTATCGCGTCGTCGGCTGGCTCTCCGCCGACGACGCCACCGCGTGGCGGACGTCCGTCGCCTTGCTCGCCGAACGGCTCGGCTTGGCGGAGGATGACCCCACGCACGTCTTCGACGCGCTGGTCGAGCGCGGCCCGGCCCTGATCGTGGTGGACGACGCCCCGGAGCCCGCGCTGTTCGCCACGTCGCTGCCGTCGAGGCCGGGGCTGCACGTGCTCGTCACCTCGCAGTCGGCGCGCTGGAGGTCGGTCGCCCACGTCGTGGAGCTGGATCCGCTCACCGTTGGTGAGTCCGTCGATTACCTGCTGGCGCGCACCGGTGCGGAGGACGAGGACCTGGCACGCGCCGTCGCGGAGAGGGTGAGCGGCCATCCGTTCGCACTGGAGCAGACCGCTGCCGCTGTCGTCGACGGGATCTCCCTGCGCGGGTGGTTGGAACGCCATCACGAGCGCGTTTCCGCGCCCCGCTCCGCCTGGGAGGTGCGCATCGGCCTCCTGCGAGAACACCGTGCCGACGCGCTGGCGGTGTTGCAGATTCTTTCGTGCGCGGGCAAAGGCGCGGTACCCGCCGAACTGCTCGCCGGGCTTCGCGAAGATCCCGATGACGAGGTCACGCTGTTGTGCAGGGACATGGCGCGACGTGACGCCGCCGTCACGGAACTGCGGGCACAAAGCCTGGTTCGCACCGGTGCCGACGAGGAAACGCTGCTCGTGCACCCGCTGCTCGCCGAACTGGTCAGGGATGATCCCGAGTTCCATGTCGGGTACGCCGCGCTGAAGGTCGGCGCTGCGGCAGGCGACCTGATCCGCGAACTCGATGTCGACGACACGACCCAGTGGTCCCGCGTGCTGGGGCTGAGCAGTGCGGCGGTCGCGGCGTCCCGGCTCGTCCAGCGTGAACGTGAACGCGATCCACGCCTGCTCTCCGCAGATCGCGCACAGCGGTACGCGAATCACGCGTTGTGGCTTCCCGCCGCCTACCTCCACGAGCGCGGAAACGCACGCGGTGCGTATCGGGCGCGTCTGCTCGGAATCGCCATGCACGGTGACGAGGCGGCGGACGCTGCGGTACGTGACTGGTCCGGCGATGTGTCGGACACGTTCACCGACCTCGAGCCGGCGGAGATCGTGCCGGCCGCGGAGCTGGGCCAGGTCCCCCGCGGGCTGCGCAGTCAGTCAGTGGCGCGCTGGCTCAACGAGAACTCGATCCTGATCTCTGACGTGGACATGCCCGCCGCCGAGGCGTACGGCCGCCGCGCCTTGGAGATCATGCCGCGACGAGCGCCAGGTCCCGCTCCCGAAACGGCGGACGATGTCCCGTGGCGCGAGCGCGTTCGCGTCGAGATCCTCGACAACCTCGGTTTCCTGGTCTCGCTGGGACCGCGGCGTCAGGAGGCGTTGCGAATTTTCGACGCCGGGCTGCGGTTGCAACGGTCCTTCCCGGACGGGCGGAACGACGGCAAGTACACCGAACTCGTCAACGACCGGGCACTCGTGCTCATGGAGAACGGGCACTACGTCGACGCGAGGACCGAGTTCACTCGCGCCCTGAAGGCTTCGCTCGATCACCTCGATCCCAGTGTCGAACACAACATCGGGAACAACGTCGCCAGAACCGAGCACCTCACCTGGCTTCTTCGAGCCGCGCACGAACGCTTCCGTCGCGGGCTCGACTTCCTCCTGGATCGGCACTCGCCTCAGCACAGCAGCGTCCTGATCCAGCAGTGCAGCCTGGGGCTGGTCGCCTACGACCTGGGCTCTACCGGTGAAGGGTTCGAGCTGGTCCACGGCAGCTGGAAAACCGCGGCGGACCGGCTCGGCGAGGACGACCGCGAGACGATGATCCGCCGGATGATGCTCGCCGATCTGCAGGTCTTCCGCGGTGAATTCGCGGCCGCCAACGACGCGGTGCTCGCCGACCTCCGCCTCACCCTGGCGAACGGCGAGACGGAGTCGGTGTGGGTTCCGCTGCGCCGAGTGCAGTCGGCGTGGGTCACGGGTGTGGCTGCTCTTCCGCCTGTCACCGCTCGAAAACTGGCCCAGGAGCTCGCGGCGGCCTTCGGAGATCGAGGAGTGCACGCCGCTCTCGCAATGGACTTCCACACCGCGTGGGCACTGGCCGGTAGCGGTGAATCGGACGAGAACGATGTGCGCGTGGCGGCGCGCGCCGTGCGCATGCGCGAATCTGCCGTCGGCGCCGCACACCCGACTACTTTGCTTTCCCGAGCGAGGCACGCGCTCCTGCGTTCCAACGCGACAGGCCGGCCGTTGCGGGCCAGCGCGGTTCGGCCGCTGCTCGACAACCTCGACTCCCTGTGCGGCGTGGAGTCCGGCGGGTTCGACGCTGATCTGGCGAGGCATGGCCAGCCGCCTGTGGATCCGGAACGACCTGGCTGGGAGGCGGGCAGGCTCATGCACCTGCTCGCAGACGAAGTCGTAGACCTGGACGCGGGCGAACGGCTCTGCTGGCAGGCGAACGTCGGCAGGCTGGCTGCTATCGCGAAACTGCCGGACGCGGAGCTCCCCCTTCAGGAAGCCGCGTCGGGAAGCGCGGCGTTGTATGGCCGATACCACCCGTGGACCCTCCTGCGGAGGGCGACCACGGCCGTTGCCGCCGGCGACACCGAGCAGTTGCGAACGGTGCTCACCGATCCACTTTGGACATAGGAAGCGAGACATGGACCAGCTGCCGGTGTTCATCACATGGGCGCACGCCGACTACCGGGCTTCCGCCCAACAGACGCAGGCGTGGAAGACGATGGTGTACGACTTCGCGCACCTGCTCGGGAAGTACGTCCAGGTCGAAGCGGACCTTTTCCACTACACGGATGCCGGGATGAACTGGACGGAGTACGGTCCGCGTGCCATCGAGGCGGCTGGCACCGTCCTGATGATCAGCAGCAAGGCATTCTGGGAGCGCTGGAGGGGAGAGAACCGGCCGGACGAGGGTGCCGGTGCGGTGCGGGAGATGGACGCGCTGAAAGGCATCTTCAACCGCGATCAGCAGGAGTTTCAGCGCAAGGCTGTGATCGTGCTGCTGCCAGGAGAGTCGGACGCGCACATCCCGAACGAACTGCACCGCGTCGCGTGGTTCAAAGTCACCAGCATCGATCCGGCCGGTATCGAGACGTTGCTGCGCCGGTTGCTCGGCGAGCCGCAGCACGTGCAGGCCGAGGAGAAGGTCCGGCCCGACTTGCCCCGGTACCAGCCTGGCAGCGGATCCCGGAAGGATGGTCCGGCTTTCGACATACCGGCCGACCGGGCTGAATTGTTGAAAGAGCAGCGGGCGCAGCGTCGATCTGGACAGGAGTCGCACGACGTCGGGCAAGTAGTGAAAGAAGCCCTGCAGGTTCGGCTGCCTAAGACCGCATCTCATTTGGGGTTGTTGTGGGTGAGCAGGTCCAGTTTGATGGCTCGGCGGTAGCAGATCACCGCGCAGGCGAGCTGGGCGAATGCT
>NZ_JBEZYY010000036.1:0-62674 GCF_040638975.1 Amycolatopsis sp. NPDC024027 | reverse complement strand
CCACACCTACCACCTGTGGGTGCATTCGTCCCGGGGGTGGGTGGCCCGGCCGCCGTTCGTGTCCGCCTCCGCCTCCCCCCGACGCGCAACCGGGGGGGCCGGGTCGGAAAAAACCAACCGCGACCCCCGCTTTGTGCCCGCCAGGTCGTTGCGGCCGCGGTCAGCCCGACTGCGGGTCGCTGTCGTCGTGCTCGTCGCCGCTCGACGTGCCCTGCTCGCCGCGCAGCGTCTCGCGCTGGGCTTCCGGCGTGTCGCCGTGCGGGTCGTCGCCGCGGGCGCCTTCGGCGGGGTCGGTCGGGTGCTGGGTGCGCTCTTCGGATGTCATTTCGTGCCTCCTTCCCAGGTCCTTTCCGTACCGGATACCCGCACGCGCCCGGCTCAACCGCCGGCGTTTGCCGCGATGATCGCCGGGTAAGCCCGGGAGCGACGCGGTTGTCCGCCGGCGATCGCGCCGGGACCGCGGCGAGTGAAGGAGACCCAGATGACCACGTCGGCGGAACCCGTCCGCCCGGGCCCCTTGGCCGCCCGGTCCGTCGTCCACCAGCCGGTGCCGGCCGCCCCGCGGATGTTGCGGCTGCCCGGCGTCTACCGCCCGCAGGAAGACACCGCCCTGCTCGCGTCGGCGATCGCCGAACTGGCGATCCCGGCCGGCGCGCGGGCCCTCGACCTGTGCACCGGCACCGGCGCGCAGGCGATCACGCTGGCCCGCCGCGGCGCGGGAACCGTGCTGGCCGTGGACCTTTCGCGCCGGGCGCTGGCCTCGGCGCGGCTCAACGCGCTGATCCGGCAGCTCGCCGTGCGCCCGTGCCGGGGAGGCCTCGCCAGAGCACTGCGCGAGGGCCCGTTCGACGTCGTCGTCGCCAACCCGCCCTACGTGCCGTCCCCGGCGCCGACCGTCCGGTCCACCCGGGGCTGGGACGCCGGCCCGGACGGCCGCGCGCTACTGGACCCGCTGTGCGCCGCCGCGGGCACGCTGCTGCGCCCGGGCGGGACCATGCTGCTCGTCCACTCCACACTGTCCGATGTGGACAAGTCCCGGGAAATGCTGGCCGCGCAAGGGCTTCGGGCATCGGTGGTGCGGCGCGCCCGGATCCCGTTCGGGCCGGTCCTGTCCGGCCGGACGGACTTTCTCGAGGCGGCCGGGCTGATCGAGCCGGGCCAGCGGGTGGAGGAGCTGGTGGTGCTGCGTGCCGACCGCTGAGCGGGGTCCCCGTCGCGTGACCGTCGTCCCGGGCGGCCCGGTCCTGGTGGAGGGGCCGGTCGAGCTGTGCACGCCCGAGGGCGAGCTCGTGCGGTCCGACCGGTTCGTGGTCGCGGTGTGCGCGTGCCGCCGCAGCAAGCGGTTCCCGTTCTGCGACACCAGTCACCGCAAACGCGTCCGCACGCAGACCGACGACTGACGAAATGGCCTCCCGGGGGATCCGGGAGGCCATTGCCGTCGTCAGGTGCGCAGTGAGGACTTCCCGACCTTCCAGCGGCTCAGCACCTGCTCGCCGAAGCGGCCCTCGAGGAACTCGGTCGCCTGGATGCCGAACACGACGTCGGCGGCCAGCCCGGGCTCCTGCTCCAGCAGGTCGCCGAGCACTTCGTGGCGCATGACCTGCTCGTGGACCGCGTCCGCTTCGATGTGCTCGGTGTAGAAGAACCGGCACGCCTCCGGCGCGTCCAGGCGCCGCAAGGCCTGGTCCATCCGCTGCGCGGACGGTGCCGTCGTGATTTCCGCCGCCGCGAAGTGCCCGCACAGCGCACCCCGTAGCGACCGGTGCAGGCCGAACAGCGACATCATGTTGACCACCGCCAGCATCGAGCCGGGAACCCGGTCGATGAGTTCGAGGTAGCCGTCGGGCAGGCCGGCCGCGCGCAGCAGGTCGGCGTAGAGGCGCGCGTGCATCAGCTCCGCTCGGCCACCGCCGAACTCGTCGAACTCGACCGCCACCAGCGCGGCCTTGGCGCGGCCGCGCAGCCGGGGGATCACCCACGCGTGCGGGTCGGCTTCCTTGTGGTGGTAGACGGAGCGGTGCGTGAAGTACTCGCGCAGCTGCGTCCAGTCGCCGTGGTCGCGCAGGTAGTGCGAAACGCCTTCGACGTCGATCGGCTCGACCAGCAGGGCGTCGAGGGCGGCCGTGACGTCGTCGCCGCCGGCCACGTTTTCGCGGAGCGCGGCGAGGAACCGCGCCTCGAGCGCCCCGCGCAGGCGCAGCAGTTCCGGGTCCCATTCCCAGTCGGGGGACACGCCGGGCAGGCCCTGGTAGTGCAGTTCGTAGCACAGGTGCAACGCCAGCTGGAGGTCGTCGCCGAGCGGGTCGGCGTCGGCGAGGCCGTCGAAGTCCAGGTCCGCCCGCGGGTGCTCGCGCAGCAACGTGGACAGCACCGACTCCGAGAGCGGGCCCCGGACGGCCGGCAGGGTGGCCGCTCCGGCAGTGGTGGAAGTCGTCATGGTCCCGGCTACCCGGTCAGCAGCGTTCCATGCGCTACGGGCACCGTCGCCGCGGTGAGCCACCGCACCGCGGCCGCCGTCTCCCGATCGGCGACGGCGCGCTGCTGCGCGGCGCCGGTACCACCGTCGCGGACCGCGTCGACGAGCTTCCGGACCTCGGCCAGGTCACCGCTCTCTTCCAGAGGCGCCCGGACGTGCGCGAGGAGTTCGTCGACGAGCGTCCACGCCGGACGGCGGGTTTCCGCAGCGGCGTCGACGAGGTCCCCGGAGAGGCCGTGGCGCGCCGCGGCCCAGACCGCGGCCGCGGCCACCTGCGGCGACAACGGCGTGGCTTCCCGGCCGCCGGCGAGATCGGCCAGGGCCCGCTGCACCAGCGCCCGGCTCAGCAGGGCCTGCAGCACCGCGTGGTCGACGGTCAGCGCGGTGTCGGCGACCCGGAACTCGACCGTGGGGAACCGGCCCGACGGGCGGGCCAGCCAGAAGGTCTGGTCCGGGTCGACGAGCGCGCCGCAGCCGACCAGCGTCTCGACGGCCCGGCGGTACTCGGCGTGCCCGCTCAGGTGCGGGGCGACGCCGGCGCCGGGGAAGCGGGACTGCAGCACCATCCGCCAGCTGTCGTAGCCGGTGTCCCGGCCGTGGTCGAACGGCGAATTGCCGGAGAGGGCGAGCAGGGTGGGCAGCCACCGGCCGAGGTGGTTGACGACGGCGACCGCGGTGTCGGGATCGGGCACCCCGACGTGGACGTGGCACCCGCAGGCCTCGTAGTCGGCGACGACGCCGCCGTAGGTGGCGTCGATCTCGGCGTACCGGCCGGTGCTCGCGGGCGGCTCCGTGGCCGGTCCGGGCCCGACCGGCGTGCCGACGGCCAGGAGCGCGCAGTCCTCGGCCGCCGCGGCGCCGGCCAGCACGCGGCGCGCGGCGGTCAGCTGGTGGCGGAGCTCGTCGGCGGTGGTGCAGACGCCGGTGGCGGCTTCGAGCTGGGTGAGCCGCAGTTCCCGGTGCACCCGGACGCCGTCGGGCAGCGGCCCGTGGTGGCGGTACCGGGCCAGCACCGGTTCGGCGCACGGCGACGCGTGCCCCGTGCGGGGGTTCACGAGGAGGAACTCCTCTTCGACACCCATCGTGGGCGGGCCGTCGGACATGGGCGGGCTCCTTCCGGACCGGCTGGGGTTACCCGTTCCGGTGGCGTAAATGCGTCCGGGCCCCGGGCTGGTTTCATCGCGAGGGAGCCGCGGGTACTTCGCACCCATGACGACCCACGAGCGGCTGCGGGTGACCGGGGTGGCCACCCCGGTCACCCCGCCGGTGCACCGCCTGCCCGCGCCCCGCGCCCCGTCCGAAAGCGACCTGGGCAGCCGGATCCGGTGGAAGACCCCCGACGCGGTGGTGGTGGAGGTCCTGGGCGAAGTGGACCTGTGCTCGGTGACCCGCCTGGCGGCCGTGCTGGACGAGCACCTCCGCGCGCGTCCCGGCGTCCTGCGGATCGACCTGGGCCAGGTCTGGTTCCTCGGCGCCGCGGGCATCCGCGTCCTGCTGCGCGCCCACCGCCACGCCGAGGCTGCGGGGGTCCACCTGGTCGTCGACCCCGGCGGCTCGCGGGCCGCGGTCCGGGCGCTCGAACTGCTCGACCGGCTTCAGGGGTAGGGCGTCAGGCGAACACCCCCATTGGGTGACCCGTGCGACGGGGATGTCACTTCTTGAGGGACATCCAGGAGGCGACGTCGGCCAGCGCGTCGAGTGTCTCGCCGTCGAAGTGACCGGTGGCGTTGTCGGCTTCGGCCACGACCATCCCGTAGCCCTCCGGGCGGGAGGCGTAGTGCAGCCCGGTCATCTTCACTCCGGCCACTCCGAGCACCACGGCGACGTCCAGTGGCCGCACATCTCCGCTGCCCTGCACCCGCTCCACCTTTTCGAACGCGGCGGCTTGCTTCTTGCTGCGGAAGCCGACGCGCACCACCGAAATGACCGCGGCGTCGCCGTGCCCGTCACCGACGGCCAGCAGCATCCGATGCAGGGACGAACACGGTGTTCTCATCAGGAACTCCCGCACTTCGTCCGTGGAGGCCGCGACACACTCGGCCGCATGCTCGAGGTCGTGTACTTGCCGCCTGAGCTGCTTGACCTTCAACTTGCTCCACGCCTCGCCCGGCTTGCCCTTCTTCGCCGACTCGCGGCCTTCGGCCCGGCGGGTCTTGATCGACCGTCCCGGCAGGGAATCGACGACGTCACCGGCGGCATTGCCGGCGAAAACCTCGGATGCCGCTCCTGTCCCGACGCCGCCACCCCCCGCTGACAGGCCGCCCGCACTCACCCCGGCGACGCCACCTCCGGCAAGGACGGCCGCGGTCGCGACCGCCACCAGCGGACCCGCACCGCTTTCGATGTAGATCCGGTTTCCGTTCTTGGTGATCCAGCGACCCACGTGTGCGCTTCCCCTCGCACCGGTAGGCGGTTGCCCGCCATCCGAGTGAACGTGGGCACCGGCTCAGCTAGTCGCCGGTGAGGAGGTCGACCACGTCTTCGGCGCGGTTCCGTTCGGCGAACCGGCGCCGCTGCCGGTCGGCGCCGCCGCCCTCGGCGGCCAGGCGGGCTGTGCCCTCCCAGACGAAGTCGAGGTCGCCGGCCGCTTCCAGGGCGGGGGCCACGAGCGCCACCAGGTCGTCGAGCACCACCTTCGCCGGCTCCAAATCCCCGCTCTTCGGGTGCGGGCAGCAGCCGGTGACCCCCTCGCGCGACGCGCGCCAGAGCTGGGCCCGGAGCACCTCGTTCGACAGGTGCGGCGCGGGTGCGTCCTCGGCCAGCGCGGTGGCGACCAGGGCGCGCGCCAGCACGCCCAGCAGCACCGCGTCTTCCGGCACCGCGGCGACGTCGGCGATGCGGAACTCCAGCGTCGGCTGCTTGTCCGACAGCCGCACGTCCCAGTAGATCATTCCGCGGTCGAGGATCGAGCCCGCGCGCAGCCAGCCGTCGACGATGCTTTCGTACTCGTCCAGCGACGCGAACCGCGGCGGCGGTCCCGCCGACGGCCAGCGGCTCCACTGCTGGTAGCGCCAGCTGCAGTAGCCCGTGTCGTAGCCGTCGGAGATCGCCGAGTTCGCCGTCACCGCGAGCAGGATGGGCAGCCACGGCCGGATCCGGTTCAGGACCTGGACGCCGCTCTCCTTGTCCGGGATGGCGACGTGGACGTGGCAGCCGCAGGTGAGCGACGTCCGCGCGGTGGCGCCGAAGTGCTCGGCCATCCGCTCGTAGCGCGGGTTCGGGGTGATGACCGGCGGGTCCGCTTCGAACAGCAGCGGGGACGCGGCGGGCAGCACGCGGTACCCGCGCCGCCGGGCGGCTCCGGCGAGGTCTTCGCGCAGCCCGCGCAGCTGGCGCAGCGCTTCGGTGTGGGTCCGGCAGACATCGGTGGCCGCCTCGGCCTGGGACCGGGTGAGTTCGTGCTGCAGCTCGCCTTGGTCGTCGCCGGCGGCTTCCGCCGCGTCGACGACGTCGTCGCCGGCGTGGGACAGGTGCCCTCGGCGGTCGACGACGAAGAACTCCTCTTCGATGCCGAACGTCAGCACGTCGCCTGTCGGTTGGTTCACCGGTGTTCTCCTGGGGTTCGGGAACCGGCTGGATACCCGTGCGGCGGTTCCGGCAAACGGCGTTTTCCGGCGCGGTGAGCGGGTATTCGACCGGTCATGTCGACCGACGCCATCGTGCTGCTCAAAAACGACCACAAGACCGTGGAGAAGCTCTTCAAGCAATTCGAGAAGGCGGGGGAGGACGCGTACGACGAGAAGCGCCGGATCGCCGACTCCATCATCGAGGAGCTGACCGTCCACGCTTACATCGAGGAGGAGATCTTCTACCCGGCGGCGCGGGAAGCCGTGCCGCAGACGAAGGACCACATCCTGGAGAGCGTCGAGGAGCACCACGTGGTGGTGTGGATGCTGTCCGAACTGCACGGCATGGACCCGAAGGAGGAGACCTTCGACGCGAAGGTCACGGTGCTCACCGAGAACGTCCGCCACCACGTCGAAGAGGAGGAGGACGAGTGGTTCCCCGAGGTCCGCTCGGCGATGGGCCGCAAGCAGCTGCAGGAGCTGGGGCAGCGGATGATCGACGCCCGCTCGGCCGCGCCGAAGAACCCCTTGGACCTCAAGAGCGCCAAGGCCTGACTGCCGGGCCCGGACCTGCAGTGAATGACTCATTCCCGGCATCGGACGCCAGGAATGAGTCATTCACTGCGCCGGGGTTCAGTGCTTGGCGACGACCCGGATCGACTTCAGCGCGGAGTCGGCCGGGTCGGGCAGCTCCATGCCGGCCGCGAGGCCGCTGCGCAGGTAGTCGAGCATCGGCTGCGTGATCACCTCGCCGGGCAGCACACCGGGTGCCCCCGGCGGGTACGGCGTGATCATCTCGGCCGCGATCCGGCCGGCCGCCTCCGCCGCGGGCACCTGCTCGGCCGGGCCGAAGAACGCGTCGCGCGGCAGCATCGCCGTCTCCAGCTCCATCTCGCGCGGCGAGGGCAGATCCACCTTCGGCGGCTTCTCGAACGAGGGCGCGACCTTCACCAGCGCGTCGACGGCGTTGATCAGCGTGCCCGCGGTCGCTTCGTCGTCGGCGTGGGTGAACTGGGCGACGATCCGGCGGTGATCGGACAGTCCGACGGTGACGCGCCGGTGCTCGCGCAGCCAGTCGGCGGCCTGGTACCCGCTGATGCCGAGCGGGTCGAGGTCGAGCACGACCTTGAGCGGGTCGACCGAGTCGGCGAGGTCGGGGCCGAGGAACTCGTCGTGCATCACCGACACGCCCAGCTCGGTCAGCCGGCCGCGCACCGACTCGACGAGCGTCAGGGCGCCGTCGAGCAGGTCCTTGCCCTGTTCGGCCATCTGCCGCCGCCAGCCGTCGAGGGCCGCGTAGACCAGGGAGCTCGCGCTCGTGGTGCCGAGGAGGTCTTCCCGCGCCTTCAGCACGGCCGGGTCGACGCGGTCGCCCTGCAGGTGGAAGACCGAGCTCTGCTCGACCGCGGCACCCATCTTGTGCACGCTCGTGACGCACACGTCGGCACCGGCGTCCATGCCCCACGGCGGCAGGCCGTCGTGGAACGGCAGGTGCGCGCCCCACGCTTCGTCGACGATCAGCGGCAGCCCGCGTTCGTGGCACCAGTCGGCGATCGCGCGGAGGTCGCCGCCCGTGCCGTAGTCGGTCGGGGTCACCACGAGCGCGCCCTTGACCTCGGGGTCACTCTCGTAGGCCTCCGCGAACTCCCGCACGCCCGGCGGGTGGCTCAGGTGCCGCCCGGCGTCCCAGCGGGGCCGCACCCAGACCGGCCGGACGCCGCTGACGATCAGCCCGGAGATCACCGACTTGTGGACGTGCCGGGGCACCAGCAGCTTTTCGTGCGGGCCGGCGACGGCGAGCATCGCGCTCTTCACCGAAAGCGAGCTGCCGCAGGTCGAGAAGAACGTGTGCTCGGCGCCGACCGCGTCGGCCATCAGCTCCTGGGCTTCGGCGAGCACGCCTTGGCGCATCAGCCGGTCGTCGAGGCCGTTGAGCGCGATGACGTCGGACTTGAAGACGTCGGCCCCGACGATCTCCAGTACCCGCGGGTCGATGCCGCGGCCCTGCTTGTGGCCGGGCGCGTTGAACGGAACGTAGCCGGCGCTGTGGTAGTCGCGCAGCGCCTCGAGCACCGGTGCTTTGCTGTGGTCCATTCCGCCGGGTAGCCGGACGCGGCTCGCGCGAAACACGCACGTAACACCCCGGTGGCGTGGCCCTGCGTGGTTGGGGTATTCCGGAGGGCATGGAGTGGCACGAGGAGCTGCACGAGCGGGCGGACGAGCGGATCGAGCACCTGGACGAGCGGCTGTGGGCCGTCGCCACGGCGCTGCACGAACGGCCGGAACTGTCCTATGAGGAGCACGCCGCCGCCGAGCGGCTCACCGGCGAACTGGCCGCGGACGGCTTCGCGGTGGAAACCGGGATCGCCGGGCTGCCCACGTCCTTCGTCGCGCGCGCCGGCGAAGGACGTCCCTGCGTCGCGCTGCTGCTCGAATACGACGCCCTGCCCGGCCTCGGGCACGCCTGCGGGCACAACCTGATCGCGGCGGCCGGCCTGGGCGCCGCGCTGGCCGCCAAGGACGTCCTGGGAGACGCTCCGGGTTCGCTGCTCGCGGTGGGCACCCCGGCCGAAGAACGCGGCGGCGGCAAGGTCGCGATGGCCGAGGCGGGCGTCTTCGACGACGTCGACGCGGCCCTGATGGTGCACCCCGGCGTCCATTCGTGGTCGTGGGCGCCGCTGACCGCGCAGGTGGAGCTGAAGGTGACCTTCCACGGCCGGGCGGCGCACCCGACCGGCGACCCGGAGCACGGCATCGACGCCCTCGCCGCGCTGATCCAGGCGTTCGGCGCGGTCTCGGCCCTGCGCCAGCGGCTGCCCGCCGGATCGCACGTCCAGGGGATCATCACCCACGGTGGCGAGGCGACGAACATCGTCCCCGACCGCGCCGAAGGCCGGTTCGGCCTCCGCGCCCTGACCACCGACGCGCTGGACCGCCTCGCCGAGGACGTGACGACGTGCGCGGAAGGCGCGGCGCTGGCGACCGGGGCGAAGGTCGACGTCGAACGCCTCGGCCGCGGGTACGCGCACTTCCGCGACAACCGGGTGCTGTCGGAGCGGTTCACCGAGCACCTGGCGGCGCGCGGGATCCACGCGACCCCACCGGCGCCGGGGGTCTTCCTCGGTTCGTCGGACATCGGGAACGTCAGTGTCCGCGTCCCGGCGATCCACCCGTTCGTCGCGATCACGGCGGAGGAGAAGTCGGACCACACGCCGGAGTTCGCGGAAGCGGCGGCGAGCCCGCGCGGCCGGGCGGCGATGCTGGCCTCGGCGGCCGCCCTGGCGCGCACGGTGATCGATCTGCGGACGCACCCGGCGCTGGTCAGCCGCGCGTGGGACTGTTTCCGGGACCTGGCGCGCAACGGGCGCTGACCGGGCGCCGCCGCAGGAGGCGCTCCACGTGGTTCATCGCCTCGCGACCTTCGGGGATCGCCTGCATGAGCCAGTTGTGGAACATGCCGGGGTATTCGCGGTAGTCCAGCTCGACGCCCGCTTCGGCGGCGCGCCCGGCGAAGCGGCGGGCGTCCGGCAGCAGGACGTCCCGGGTGCCGATGAACAGCGTGATCGGGGCGAGCCCGGTCAGGTCGGCGTGGATCGGGCTGACCAGCGGGTCGCGCGGGTCCGTGCCTTCGGCGTACATCCGGCCGGCCTCGCGCAGCCCGGCGATGCCGAGCATCGGGTCGGTCTCGTCGAGCAGCTCCGAGACCGGGTCCTCGAGCAGCACGTCGAGCCAGGGCGAATAGAGGACGAGCCGCTCGGGCTGCGGCCGGCCGTCCGCACGCAGGTTCTGCGCGATCGCCAGGGCCAGCGCGCCACCCGCGGAGTCACCGGTCACCACGAGCCGCCCGGCTTCGATCTCGTCGTAGGCGGCCTGGACCACCGGGATGGTGGCGGTGTGGTCGTGGTGGGGGACCAGCGGGTACACCGGCAGCGTCACCGCACAGCCGAGCCGCGCGACCACGTCCGCCGCGTACTGCCAGTGGTGCTTCTCGACCTGCTCGACGTACCCGCCGCCGTGCAGGTGCAGGACGTGCAGGTCGCCCGCCCGGCCGTCCCGCGGCCGGAAGGTGAAGCACGGGAACCCGCGCACGTCGTGCTCTTCGACGTCGACCCGCCGCCGGATCTTGCGCGGCGGCCGCGCCATCGACGGCTTCTGGTGCCGCGGCAGCCGGTGGTGCAACGCCGAGGCGTCGTCGTAGAACCGTTTCTGGCCCGACGCCCGCAGCAACACCATCCTGACCTTCGCCTGCACACTGACCACGTTCGCACTCCTTCCCGTCCGTGCCCGGGTACCCGGGCACGGACGGGAGCCAACTAGGCGACGGAGGTGTAGTGCGACGCGTCGCCTTCGAGCGACTCGCTCGGCCGCCCGTCGATGCCCACCGGCACGTCCCCGGCCACCGTGACCCGGTTCAGCCGCCGGGGCAGGCCGTCGTAGTTGTCGATCGCGTAGTGCTGGGTGATCCGGTTGTCGAACAGGACCAGCTGGTCCGGCTCCCAGGTCACGCGCACGACGTTCTCCGGCCGCGTGACGTAGGACTGCAGCAGCCGCAGCAGGTCCCGCGACTCGGTCACCGACAGGCCTTCGATGCGCTGGGCGAACCCGCCGATGAACAGGCCGCGCTCGCCGGTCACCGGGTGCACCCGCACCACCGGGTGGACGGTCCGGTACTTCCGCGAGACGAACTGCTCCCGCCGCGCCCGCTCCTGCTCGTCCACCGTCTCCGGCGGCTGGACGTAGTCGTAGTCGTTGGTGTGCACCGCCCGCAGCGTGTCGGCGAACGCGCGCAGCGGCTCCGGCAGGTCGCGGTAGGCCGCGGCGGCGTTCGCGATCAGCGTCTCCCCGCCGTAGGGCGGCACGACCAGGCTCCGCAGCGTGCTGGCCTTCGGCGGGTTCAGCACGAAGGTGACGTCGGTGTGCCAGTGGTTGGCGCGGCCCCGCTCGCTGTCGACGGGCAGGATCGTCGGCGCGCCCTCGACGGCGGGCACCGTCGGGTGGGCCTTCGTGAGCTCGCCGAAGCGCGCGGCGAACCGCTGCTGGCCCTCGTCGTCGAGCCGGGCGTTCCGGAACACCAGCGCCTTGTGCTCGTGCAGGGCGTCGGTCAGGAACGCGACCTGCGTGGCGTCGAGGTCGCCGGCCGGGTCGAAGCCGACGATCTCGGCGCCGATCCTCCCGGTCAGCTTGCGGACGTCGGTGCCGATGGTGGTCATGCGGGCTCCTTCACTCGGTTGCGGTTGGCGGGACGCGCGAGGCCGTAGTGCTCGCGCAGGGTGGTGCCGGAGTACTCGGTGCGGAAGAGCCCGCGCCGCTGCAGTTCCGGGACGACGAGGTCGACGAAGTCGTCGAGCCCGCCGGGCAGGGTGGGCGGCATGACGTTGAAGCCGTCGGCGGCGCCGCCGAGGAACCACGCCTCCAGCTCGTCGGCGACCTGCGCCGGGGTGCCGGCGAAGACGCGGTGCCCGCGCCCGCCGGCCAGCCTTTCGAGGAGCTGCCGGATGGTCAGGTCCTCGCGCCGGGCCAGGCCGACCACCAGGTCGAACCGGCTCTGGCCGCCCTCGGTGAAGCTGCCGACGTCGGGCAGCGGGCCGTCCAGCGGGTAGCCGGTGACGTCGTGGTCGAGCATCTTCGACAGCTGCCGCAGCCCGTAGTCCGGGATGATCAGCGCGTTCAGCTCGGCTTCCCGCGCGCGGGCCTCGGCTTCGGTGCGGCCGAGGATCGGCGAGATCCCGGGGAGGATCTTGAGTTCGTCCGGGGTCCGGCCGTACCGGGCGAGCCGGCCCTTGACGTCGTCGTAGAACGCCTTGCCTTCGGCGTAGGTCTGCTGCGCGGTGAACACGGCTTCGGCGTGCCGGGCCGCGTACTCCTTGCCGGTCTCCGACGACCCGGCCTGCACGAGCAGCGGGTGCCCCTGGGGTGGCCGTTCGATGTTGAGCGGCCCGCGGACCTGGAAATGGGGCCCGTCGTGCTCGATCGCGCGGATGCGGTCCGTGTCGGCGTAGACGCCGCCCGCCCGGTCGACGACCGCCGCGTCGTCATCCCAGCTGTCCCACAGCTTCTTGACGACCTCGACGAACTCCTCGGCCCGGTCGTACCGCGCGTCGTGCGACGGGCGCTTGGCCAGGTTGAAGTTCCGGGCCTCGTCGATGCCCGCCGAGGTGACGATGTTCCAGCCCGCGCGGCCGCCGGAGAGGTGGTCGAGCGAAGCGAACTTCCGGGCCAGGTGGTAGGGCTCGTTGTAGGTCGTCGACGCCGTGGCGATGAGTCCGATGTGGACCGTGGACGCGGCGAGCGCCGAAAGCAGCGTCAGCGGTTCGAAGTGGCTGTGCGAGTTGTGCTTGACGTTGCCCCACAGGGCGACGCCGTCGGCGAGGAAGAGCGAGTCGAGCTTGCCGCGCTCGGCGGTCCGCGCGATGTCCACGTAGTGCTGCAGCGTCCGCGCCCGGTGCGGGTCGGTCGAGGGGTGCCGCCAGGCGGCTTCGTGGTGGCCGTTCGGCATCACGAACGCGTTGAGGTGCATCATGGCTTCTCCTTGGGGCGCCAGGTGGAAAACCGCCGTTCGAGGGCGACGAAACCGGCGTTGACGAGCACGCCGAGCAGCGAGACCGCGATGATCCCGGCGTACATCTGCTGGATCTGGAAGTTCACCTGGCTCGTGTTGATGAGGTAGCCGAGCCCGGCCTTGGCGCCGACCATCTCCGCGGCCACCAGCACGAGGATCGAGTAGGACGCGGCCATCCGGATGCCGGTGAACACCGTGGGCACCGCCGAGGGCAGGATCACCTTCCGGAACAGCCGCGGACTGGACAGCCCCAGCGAACGGGCCGCCTTGACCAGCAACGGGTCGACCGTGTTGACCCCGGCGATCGTGTTGAGCAGCACCGGCCACACGCAGGCGTACACCACGAGGGTGACCTTCGACAGCTCCCCGATGCCCAGCAGCAGCGTGAACACCGGCAGCAGCGCGAGCGCGGCGGTGTTGCGGGCGAGCTCCAGCAGCGGCTGCAGGAACCGCGCCACCGGCCGGTACCAGCCGATCAGCAGGCCAAGGGGCACTGCGACGGCAACGGCCACGGCGAACCCGGCGGCGGAGCGCCCGATGCTGGCCAGCAGGTGGTCGGCGAGTTCGCCGTCGAGGGCGAGGTCCCACAGCGCCCGCAGGTCCTCCGACAGCGGCGGCAGGAACGTCCGCGTGCTCTCGTCGAGCACGAACCGGGGGACCAGCTCCCAGAGCGCGACGAACAGCACGATCGCGGCGGACGCGTGCACCGCCCGGGTGAGTCTCTTCCGCCACCGCGGGGGTTTCCTCGCCGAGGTCGTGAGTCCGACGTGGACGGTCGGTGCCTCCAGGGTGGTGGTCATCGGGCCGCGCTCCGTTCGTGTTCGGCCGCCTTGCGGACCTCGTCGTGCAGCAGTTCCCAGAGCCGGTGGCGCTGCCGCCCGAACTCGGGCCCGGAGCGCACGTCCCCGGTGCGGTCGCCGAGGTCGACGTCGACGACGGCCTTGAGCCGCCCGGGCCGCGACGTCAGCACCGCGACCTGTTGTCCCAGGTAGACGGCCTCGTCGATGCCGTGGGTGATGAAGACGATCGTCTTGCCGGTGCGGCGCCAGATCCGCAGCAGCTCCTCCTGCAGCTGCTCGCGGGTCTGCGCGTCGAGTGCGGCGAACGGTTCGTCCATCAGCAGCACGGCGGGGTCGTAGGCGAGGCTGCGGGCGATCGCGACGCGCTGCTTCATCCCGCCGGACAGCTCGTGCGGGTAGCGGTCCTCGAAGCCGGACAGCCCGACCAGGGCGAGGTATTCGCGCGCCCGCTCCGCCCGCTGCCGCTTCCCGAGCGACCCGCCTTCGAGGCCGAACTCGACGTTCGCGCGGGCCGTGCGCCACGGGAACAGCGCGTACTGCTGGAAGACGACCCCGCGGTCGAGGCCGGGGCCGCGCACCGCCTCGCCGTCGATGAGCACCTCGCCCGATGTCGGGGTGGTGAGCCCGCCCAGCAGGTCGAGCAGCGTCGACTTGCCCGAGCCGCTGGGGCCGACCAGGGACAGGAACGTGCCGTCGGCGATGTCGAGGGAGACGTCGTCGAGGGCGGTCAGCTCGCCGAAGGTCTTGGTCACCGAGCGGATGCTGATCACTTGGCCACCGCCGGGGCGCCGTCGCGGTAGGGGTTGAACTCGTTGGTGTAGAGCTTCGAGGTGTCGATCTTGTCGTGCTTGAGGTAGCCCTCCTGCTTCAGCCACGGTTCCCACCGGGTGTAGTCCGCGTCGGAGATGAGGCCCCCGTGGGTGATGCCGACGCTCTTCCAGTACTTGAGTGTGTCGGTGCTTTCGTTGCGGCCGCGGGACTTGATGATCTTCGTGAAGCGCGCGATCACTTCGTCGCGCGGGGTGGTGCGCTCCCACTCGATCGCCTTGGCCACGGCGGAGACGAAGATCTTCGCGGTCTCCGGGTACTTCTTGATGAAGTCGGTGCGCAGCACGTACGGGCCGCCGTTGTAGGGCCCGAACGCGCCGACGTCGGTGAACAGCGGCCGCACGCCACCGGCGGCGAGGGCGTGGTCCTGCAGGATCCCCTGCAGCGCGGCGACGTCGAGCTGGCCGTTGCGCAGGGCCTGTTCGGCGTTCACCGGCGGGATGACGACCAGCTGCACCTGCTTGATCTCGTCGTCGGCGAGGCCTTGGCCCTTCAGCCACGTGTCGAGCGCGGCCTCGAGGTTCGCCCCGGCGGTGTTGACGCCGACCTTCTTGCCGATCAGGTCGCGGGCGGTCCGGATCGGACTGTCCTCTTTGGTGTAGAAGCCGATGAAGGTCCGGTCGTCGGAGCCGTAGTAGTTGACGACCGCCTTGACCGGCGCCCCGGCTTCGACGAGCTTGACGACCGCGCCGGTGAAGGCGCCGCCGAAGTCGGTCTGGTCGGTGGCCGCCGACTGGATGTCCTGCGGGCCGCTGATCGTGTTGCCGACCCACTTCAGCTTGACCGGGCCGAAGTAGCCCAGGTCCTCGGCGAGTTCGGGCAAGGTCACGGAGTTCGCGCTGCCCTGGTAGCGCAGTTCCAGCTTCTCGGGTTGGCCGGGTGCACCGGTGGCCGTCGCCGAAGCGCAGCCGGCCAGCAGCACCACGGCGGCGGCGAACAGGGGCAGGGTTTTCTTCACGGTGGTTTCGTCCGTTCCGGGAGTCGGCGGGGATGGAGCAATTGTTCGCAGCCGACGAGCGGACGGTCAATTTTGCGAGTTCGTGAAATAACTCCGCCGGTTCACGAGGCGCGCGGCAACCCGGTCAGCAGCGGACCGAGCGGGTCGTCGTAGAGCACGTCCAGGAGCACCGCGCCCCCGGCCGTCGCCAGCTCCGTACCCGGGAAGCTGGTACCCACAACGGTTTCCGCCGGATCGGTGCAGCGCGATCGGTCGCGGACCTCGTCCCGGATGATGGGAAGGCAGCCGGGTACCCGGGTTACACTGCGGTCGACCACCACGAGCACGGCCGGGTTGAGCACTTCGAGCAGGAGCGCCGCCGCCTGGCCGACGAGCCGCGCGCGTTCGTGGAACAACCGGGCCGCCGCGGAATGGCCGGATTCGGCGAGCGCGAGCAATTCCGGAAAGTCCGCGCGCTCGAGCAAACCGCATTCCACGGCCGTGCGAGCGAGCGTTCCTTCCGAAACGGCGGCTTCGAGGCAGCCGGTGCGCCCGCAGCGGCACGGCTCGGTGCTGCCGTCGACCGGCAGGTGCGCGACGGCGCCCGCGGCCGAACGCGGTCCGTGGTGCACGCCGGCGCCGGTGGCGAACGCGGCGTCGACGACGTTGCCGGTGAACAGCTGCACGACGCTGTCGCGGGCTCGCGGGTGCCCGAAGAGCCGTTCGGCGTGCACCAGCGCCCGCGCGTGCCCGTCGACCTCCACCGCCAGCCCGGTGCTGCCCATGAGGAAGTCGCGGACCGGCACGTTCCGCCAGCCGAGCAGCGGGTGCTCGACGACGGTGCCGGACGCGCGGTCGACCCAGCCGCCGGTGGCGACGCCGAGGCCGAGCGGCTCGCGGTCCGGGGCGTGCCCGAGCAGGAGGTCGTCGAAGATCTCGGCCGCACGCGCGAGCAGGTCTTCGGCGGCCAGGCCGTCGTGCGGTTCCTCGTGCTGGACCAGCACGTTCCCGCGCAGGTCGAGCAGGGCGACGGTGGCGTGGTGCACGGCCAGGTGCAGCGCGCCGGCGACGTGCCGCCCGGTGTCGAGGTCGACCGGCACGTGCGGCCGTCCGACGCGCCCGCGCGGTTCGGGCTCGACGAGTTCGTGCAGGAGCCCGAGCCGGGTCAGCTCGGCCGTGTGCCCGGTGACCGCGGCCGCGGACAGCCCCGTCCGCCGCGCGATGGTGCTGCGCGCGATCGGACCTCCGTCGAGCACCGCCCGCAGCACGGCGCTCGCGCTGGCGCTGCGCCGGGCGCCGCGTGCGTCCGTCCTCTGTGGACCCATGGCCCGGCTGGTCATCGCCCGATCGTGGCAGACGAACCGGCGCGCGCCCAGCTTGCCCAGGATGCGGGCTTGACGCATACCCATATGGGAATATGATGGCCACGTGGCACGAGCAGCGACGACGGCGGACTCCTTCAACGCGGTCGCCGAACCCCGGCGGCGGCAGATCCTCGACGTCCTGAGGGACGGCGAGCGGTCGGTCGGCGACCTCGTCGACCTGCTCGGCCTGGCCCAGCCCCAGGTCTCGAAGCACCTGCGGGTGCTGCGCGAGGTGGGCGCGGTGGTCGTGCGCGGCGACGGCCGCCAGCGGCTCTACCGGCTCAACGGCGCCGCGCTCAAGCCCATCCACGACTGGGTCAAGCGCTACGAACGGACGTGGGCGGAGCGGTTCGACCTGATGGACGACATCCTCGAGGACCTCAAGGAACAGGAGCAGTGACGTGGAGATCACCACCCCCGCCGACGACCGGATCCTCATCACGCGCGAGTTCGACGCGCCGAAACACCTGGTCTACCGTGTGTGGACCACGCCGGAGCTGGTGAGCCGCTGGTGGAGCGGTCACCGCGGGACCACCACCGAGGTCAAGATGGAGCTGCGGCCCGGCGGCCGCTGGCGGTACGTGCTGAAGACGAACGACGGCGCCGAGGTCGGCTTCCACGGCGAATACCGCGAGATCGTGCCGGACGAGCGGCTCGTCTACACCGAGGTGTTCGAGCTGCCCGGCGTCGACCTCGACTCCGTGGACGGCCCGCTCATCACGGTCACCTTCACCGCGCTCGACGGCGACCGCACGCGCCTGGAGCTGCTGACCGAGACCGGCAGCGAGGAACTGCGCGACACGATCCTGCAGTCCGGGATGGAGGTCGGCGTGCGGGAACAGTTCACGATCATCCAGGAGCTGGCGGACTCCCTGCGCTAGCGGCCCGCAGGAACCGCTCGCCCGTCTTCGCCAGCGCCTCGGCGAGCTCCGGCGCGTCGAGCACCTCGAAGTCCACGTCGAGCAGGCCGAGGTAGAGCCCGAGCATCTGCGCGTGGTCGGACCCGAGTTCGGCCACGCACCGGTCCGGGCCCTCGGCCGTCAGATCGACCGCGATCGGCAGCCGCGCCCGGACGTGGTCCACCGGCGCGTGCAGCCGCACCCGGGCGTGGAAGCGCCAGGTTGCGGTGCCCACGCTGCGCTGGACGAACTGCGCGACATCACCCTCCGGCGGCTCGCGCGGGGCGAAGCGCGGGCCGTTCGGCACCCTCGGCGTCATCCGGTCGACGCGGAAGGTGCGCCAGTCGTCGCGGGCGGTGTCCCAGGCCACCAGGTACCAGCGGCGCCCCCAGGTGACCAGCCGGTGCGGTTCGACGTCGCGGCGGCTCGGGGTGCGCTGGTGACTCGTGTAGTCGAAGCGCAGCCGCTCGCTCGCGCGGATCGCCGTCGCGATCGCGGTGAGCACGTCCGCGTCGACGGCCGGGCCGGCGCCGGGCACCGCGACCGTCGCGGCCTGCAGCGCCCGCACCCGGTGCCGCAGCCGCGACGGCAGCACCTGCTCCAGCTTGGCGAGTGCGCGCACCGACGTCTCGCCGATGCCGGCGACGCCCGTCGCGGTCCGCAACCCGACCGCGACGGCCACCGCTTCGTCGTCGTCCAGCAGCAGCGGTGGCAGCTGCGCGCCCGCGCCGAGGCGGTAGCCGCCCTGGACGCCGGGGGCGGCCTCGACCGGGTAACCGAGCTCGCGCAGCTTGCCGATGTCGGTGCGGACGGTGCGCGCGGTGACGCCGAGGCGGCCGGCCAGGTCGGCGCCGGTCCAGTCGCGCCGCGTTTCGAGCAGCGACAGCAGCCGCAGGAGGCGGGCGGAGGTCTGCAACATCTTGCGAGGATCGCATGAATCGCGGAAGAAGGTCTTCCGCAATAGCTCCTAGCGTGCTTCTCATGACGAACGAAATCCGCCCCTTCCGCATCGACATCCCGCAGGCCGAGCTGGACGACCTGCACCGGCGGCTGGCTTCGGCCCGGTTCGCCGAGCCCGTGCGCGGCGACGTGCCGGACTGGTCCCGCGGCATCCCCACCGACGTCGTGCGCGAGCTGGCCGAGTACTGGCGCGACGGCTTCGACTGGCGTGCCCAGGAAGCGGCGTTCAACGCGTTTCCTCAGTTCACGACCGAGATCGACGGCCAGGCCATCCACTTCCTGCACGTCCGCTCGACGCAGGCCGACGCGGTGCCGCTGCTGCTCACGCACGGCTATCCCAGCTCGGTCGCGGAATTCCTCGACGTCATCGGCCCGCTGACCGAGCCGGGCCCGGACGCGTTCCACGTCGTCGTCCCGTCGGTGCCCGGGTTCGGGTTCTCGACGCCGTTGAGCGGTCCCGGCTGGGAGCTGGCCCGCACGACCGACGCGTTCGCGGAGCTGATGACCAGGCTCGGCTACGACCGCTTCGCCGCGCAGGGCGGCGACATCGGCGCGGGCGTCACCGGGCGGCTCGCCGCGCTGTACCCGGACCGCGTCATCGGCACCCACGTCAACAGCGATCGCGGCACGATCGCGCTGGCCGGCGAGCAGTTGCCGTTGCCGGAGAACCTGTCCGAAGCCGAACAGTCCGAATTGGATGCCGCCCGCGAAGCGTGGAAGGCGGGCCGGGGCTACCTCGACCTCCAGTCGCACAAGCCCGAGACGATCGCGGCCGCGCTCACCGACTCCCCGGTCGGGCAGCTGGCCTGGATCGCGGAGAAGTTCG
This sequence comes from Amycolatopsis sp. NPDC024027, assembly GCF_040638975.1. Lineage (NCBI taxonomy): Bacteria > Bacillati > Actinomycetota > Actinomycetes > Pseudonocardiales > Pseudonocardiaceae > Amycolatopsis > Amycolatopsis sp. NPDC024027. The sequence continues at coordinate 43,459 of NZ_JBEZYY010000036.1, read as the reverse complement.
AAGGGTGGACCGGCGGGAACGGCATCGATCGCGACCGGCTGCTGACCAATGTCAGTCTCTATTGGTTCACCCGCAGCGGCGCGAGCGCGGCCCGGTTCCTGTACGAGGCGGCCCACTCGGGGCACGGCTGGCTGGCGCCGTCGGACGTGCCGGCGGGCTGGGCGGTGTTCAACAGCTCGCCGGTGGTCCGGCGGATCATGGACCCCGAGGAGAAGATCGCGCACTGGTCGGACTTCGCTTCCGGCGGCCACTTCGCGGCGATGGAAGAGCCCGAGCTGCTCGTCGCCGACATCCGCGCGTTCTTCCGCGGGCTGCGGCCGTGAACGTCCGCGCGCTCAACCGGGCGCTGCTCGCGCGGCAGCACCTCCTCGAGCGGACGGCCCAGCCGGTCGCCGCGGTGCTCGGGCACCTGGTCGGGACGCAGGCGCAGGCCCCGCTCGCACCGTACGTCGGGTTGTGGACGCGGATCTCGGGGTTCCGGCCGGAAGAGCTGGCCGCGCTGATCACCGGGCGGGAGGCGGCTGCACCGGGCACTGCCCCCACGTCGAAATCGGCGACGCCGACCTCGGCGCGGTGCGCGGGTCGCTGATGCGGGGGGACGGTCCACCTCGTCCTCGCCGAGCGGTGGCGGCCGCCGGGCGGCCGTGGCTCGAGGAACGGCCGCGCACGATGCCGAAGCGCTCTCGTACGCGGTCGGCTACTTCGTCCCGACGGCCCAGCTCCCGCCCCGCGGCGTCTGGGGCTCGACCGGCCCGGCCACGCTCACGACCCTGGACGGCTGGCTCGGCCGTCCGCCGGCCGAAAAGCCGCCGATCGAGGACGTCGTGCGGTGCTGCTTGCGCGCGTTCGGGCCGGCGTCGGTCGCCGACGTCCAGGCGTGGTCGGGGTTGACGAAGCTGCGGGAGGTCGTGGAGCCGATGGGACTGCGGACGGTGCGCGCGGAGTCCGGCGAGCTGCTGTACGACGTCGAAGACGGCCTGCTCCCGGACCCGGACACCCCGGCGCCGGCGCGGTTCCTGCCGGACGGCTTCTACCGTGCGGACTGGCGACTGCACGGAACGAGCCTGGAGGTCACGCCGCACGACCGGCTCGCGGCGGGGGAGCGGGCGGAGACCGAGGCGGAAGGCGAGCGGCTGCTGCCGTTTCTCGAGGCGGGGGACCGGTCGGTCCGGATCACCGCAGGCTGACCGGCGGTTGGTTGGGGGCCGGGCGGTCCGGTTCGGCGGGGGCCGGCCGGCGGGTGTCTGCGGCCCGGCCGGCCCGATTCACCGAAAGCCGGCCGCCGGGCCCCCGCGCTGGGCCAGAATCGTCGGCGTGCAGTTCGCCATTCTCGGGCCGGTCGAAGCCCGCCGTCCCGACGGGACCCCGGTCGCCCTCGGCGGGCCCCAGCTGCGGGGGCTGCTCGCCCTCCTCGCGCTCGACGCCGGGCGGGTCATCAGCGCCGAGCGGCTGATCGACGGCCTGCACGGCGAGCACCCACCCGAGGGCGCGGCCGAAGCCCTCCAGTCCCAGGTTTCGCGGCTGCGACGCCGCCTGCGCGACGGCGGCGCGCCCGACGGCCTGGTGGAATTTACCCCCGCCGGGTACCGGCTGGCCGTCGACCCCGAAGACGTCGACGCCCACCGGTTCGAGCGGCTCACCGCACAAGCGCGGCAAATGCTCGATCCCGCCACGAAGCTGAGGCTGTTCACCGAAGCGCTCGCGTTGTGGCGCGGCCCCGCGCTCGACGGGCTCGCCGACCCGCCGCGCGCGGCCCGCCTGGCGGAACTGCGGCTGGCCGCGACCGAGGACCGCGTCGAAGCCGGGCTGGCGCTCGGCCACCACGACCGGCTCGTCGCCGAGCTGCGGGAGCTGACCGGCGAGCACCCGCTGCGCGAACGCCTCACCGCCCAGCTCGTGCGGGCGCTGCACGGCAGCGGCCGGTCCGCCGAAGCACTGGCGGTGTTCGCGCAGATGCGGGAGCGCCTGGCCGACGAACTCGGCGCCGACCCGTCGGCCGAGCTCGCGGACGCGCACACCGCGGTCCTGCGGGCCGCGGCGCCCGTCCCGGCCCGCCGGGTGCCGGTGCCGCTCACCGGGTTCGTCGGCCGCGCCGAGCTCGACCGGCTCACCGCGGCTCTGCGCGACGCCCGGCTCGTCACGCTCACCGGACCGGGCGGCGCGGGCAAGACCCGGCTCGCCGTCGAAGCCGCGGCCCGGGCGGCGGGCGAGGTGTGTTTCGCCGAGCTCGCGACGACCACCGAGGTCCCGCGCACCGTCCTGGCCGCGCTGGGCCTGCGTGAACAGGGCGTGCTGACGCCCGGCGCGGCCGCGGACCCGGCCGATCGCCTGGTGGCCGGGCTCGCCGACCGGCCGTTGCTGCTGGTCCTCGACAACTGCGAACACGTCGTCGCCGAGGCCGCGCGGCTGGTCCGGCGCCTGCTGGGCGAGTGCCCGGGCCTGCGCGTGCTGGCCACCAGCCGGGAGGCACTGGGCCTGACCGGCGAGACCCTGGTGCCGGTCGGCACGCTGCCCGCCGGCGCCGCGGCCCGGCTGTTCACCGACCGGGCCGCGGCGGTCGCGCCCGGCGCGGCACCCGATCCGGGCGCGGTCACCCGCATCTGCGCCGCCCTCGACGGCCTCCCGCTGGCCATCGAGCTCGCGGCCGCCCGGCTGCGGTCGCTGTCCGCGGACGACGTCGCCGCCCGGCTCGGCGACCGGTTCCGGCTCCTGTCGCGCGGCGACCGGACCGCCGAACCGCGGCACCGGACCCTGCGCGGCGTCGTCGAATGGAGCTGGGACTTGCTCGATCCGGAGGAGCGGCTGCTGGCCGGCCGGTTCGCGGTGTTCGCCGGCGGCGCCCGGCCGGCCGCGGTCGAGGCCGTGTGCGACGTCCCCGACGCCGACGCGGTGCTGACCGGCCTGGTCGAGAAGTCCTTCGTGGAGTTCGGCGGCGGCCGGTACCGGATGCTGGAGACCATCCGCGCGTTCTGCGCCGAGCAGGGCGACGACCGGCGCGCGGCGCACGCGCAGTACTTCCTGGACTTCGCGGTGGCCCGCGAGCCGAAACTGCGTGGCGCGGACCAGCTGACGGCCCTGGCCGAGCTGACCGCCGAACACGCCGACCTGCACGCGGCCCTGCGCTGGAGCGCTACCGAGGAGCCGGAGACCGCGTTGCGGCTCATCGCGGCCCTGTCCTGGTACTGGTGGCTGAGCGGCCGGCGGAGCGAGGTGACGCCGATCGCGGACACCGTGCTCGCCGCCGTCGGTCCCGAACCGCCGCCGGGACTGGCCGAGGAGTACGTCGTCTGCGTGATCCAGGCTTCGGACACCGACGTCGCGATCGAGCCGATCCTGCGGCGGCTCGACGGGCCGCTCGAGTACCCGTACCTCTTCCTGCTGTGGGCGTTTTCCCCGCGCACCAAGGCCGAGGACGGCGAACGGCTGGCCGCGCTGATCGGCCCGGACGCGTGGTCACGGGCGTTCGCACGGATCGGCGACGGCCTCGGCGCGCAGTACCGCGGCCGGATCGCCGAAGCCGAAGCGCACTTTTCGGCGGCACTGGACGCCTTCCGCACCTTGGGCGACCGCTGGGGTGAAGCGAGCGCACTGGAGAAACTCGCGGAGTTCGCGGACTGGCGCGGCGACCACGCTCTCTTCCGCGAGCTGATGGACGAGTCCGTCCGGCTGGCCGCCGAACTCGGCGCGGCCGAAGACGCCGCCGACCTGCTGTGCCGCCGCGCCGACGGCGTCCTGCGGCAAGGGGACGCCGAAGCCGCGAAGGCCGACTACGAAGCCGCCGCCGAGCAAGCGCGCGCCGCGGGCACTCCGGTGACCCTCGCCCGGGCCCGCGGCGGCCTGGGCGAGCTCGCGCGGCGAGCGGGCGACCTGGCCACGGCCCGGCGCTGGTACACCTCGGCGCTCGCCCTGGCCGCCGACCCGGTGACCGGCGGCGAGACGCGGATCCGCGTCCACACCGGCTTCGGCTGGACGGCGGCCGCCGAAGGCCGCCTCGAGGAGGCGACCGAGCTGCACCAGGAAGCCCTGGCCACGGCGCTGGAACACGCGAACCTGCCCGGCGCGGCCCAGGCGATCGAAGGACTGGCCGGCGTCCTCGCCGGGCGTGACGAGGACGAGCGGGCCGCGTTCCTGCTCGGGGTGGCGGTCGGCCTGCGCGGCGCGCCGGTCAGCGGCGACCCCGACGTCGCGTCGGTGACGGACCGCGTCCGGGCGCGCCTCGGCGCCGGGGCCTACGCCGAGGCGTTCGACCGCGGCCGCGAACTGCCGCCCGAGCAGGCGGTCGAGGAGGCCGGTCAGCGGCGGTTCGCGCTCGGTTCGTGAACGGTCAGCGGCGCGGGCGATCCTTCGGGGCATGACGAAGAACATCCTGATCTCCGGCGCCAGCATCGCCGGCCCCGCCCTCGCCTTCTGGCTGCACCGCCACGGCTTCGACGTCACCGTCGTCGAGCGCGCCCCGAGCCTGCGCGAAGGGGGCTACAAGGTCGACATCCGCGGTGTCGCGGTCGACGTCGTCCGCCGGATGGGCCTGCTGGAGCAGGTGCACGCGGCGAGCACCGACATGCGGGGCGCGGCGTTCGTGAACAAGCGTGGCAAGCAGCTGGCCACCCTCGACGCGGACACGTTCGGCTTCCGCCACGGCGACGACACCGAGATCCTGCGCGGCGACCTGGCGCGCATTCTGTACGACGCCACGCGCTCGCACACCGAGTACGTCTTCGGCGACTGGATCACCGGCCTCGACCAGCGTCCCGACGGCGTCGAGGTGACGTTCGCCCACGGCGCGTCCCGCCGGTTCGACCTGGTGGTCGGCGCGGACGGCCTGCACTCCGGCGTCCGCGCGCTGGCGTTCGGCCCGGAGGAGGACTACCTGCGCCGCTTCGACGCCTACATCTCGATCTCGACGGTGCCCAACAGTTTCGAGCTGGACCGCTGGGAGCTGCTGCACTCGGCGGCGCCGGGCAAGATGGTGAACGTCTACAGCACGGCGCGGGCGGCCGACGCGAAGGCGGCGTTCTGGTTCACCGCACCCCCGCTGACCTACGACCGCCGCGACGTCGACGGCCAGAAGGACCTGGTGGCGGACCGGTTCGCCGGCCTGGGCTGGGAAATCCCGGAGCTGCTGGAGGCGATGCGCGAAGCGGACGACTTCTACTTCGACCCGGTGTGCCAGATCGTGCTGGACAAGCTGTCGGCGGGCCGGGTGACGCTGCTCGGCGACGCGGGCTACTGCGCGTCACCGGCGTCGGGGCAGGGCACGAGCCTGGCACTGGCGGGCGCGTACGTCTTGGCGGGCGAACTGGCCACTTCGGACGACATCACGACGGCATTGTCCCGGTACGAAGCCACAATGCGGCCGTTCATCGAGAAGAACCAGGCGCTGGCGAAGACGGCGTTGCGCGGGATCATCCCGCAGTCCCGGGCGTTCGCGTGGTTCAACACCCGGATGATCAAGCTGATGCCGTACCTGCCGGGCCGCAACCGGGTGCTGGAGCAGATGTCCCGTCCCATCCGCGAGGCAGCGAACGCGCTGGAGCTGAAGGACTATGCGGCCGTCGGTGCAGGGGATCGTGCCCCCAGTTCATGAGCGGTGCCGCCAGGTCGTGTCCGTCACCTCACCCGACGGCCGCTGGGCGAGGTTCCGGTGCACCTAACCGATCACCCTGGACCGCACCTACGCCTGGCTCAAAAACATCCGCCGCCTCCGTATCCGCACCGAACGACGAGCCGACGTGCATCAAGTCATCTTCAGCGTGGCCTGCTCCGTGATCTGCCTCCGCAAACTCGTTCTGAAGTGACCACTAATCGGCAGGCAGTGGCTGCTGGCCCGCGGCCTGCGCCAGCCGGCGGCTGGACCGCCATTCCTGCGCTTCGGGCTCTTGCACGTAGTCGACCAGGTTGTCCCGGAGCCCCATCTCTTCGAGGATTTCGAGGATTCGGCCGGGTGTCGCGTAGAAGAACTCACGTCTGAGGTTCACCCGGTTGACCCGGCAGTCCGCGAGCCGCTGGTGCAGCCGGGTCTCGAGACTGACCGCGTCGGCGTCGAAGATCTTCGCGTGGACGTCGAACCTGAACGGCACTGAGGCATCACCCAGTTCCCTGACGCGCTCGAGCGGGTCGAGTCGCCGCGTCAGGCCGACCTTGACCACTCCTTCGCCGAACGAACCGACGTTCGAGATGACGTAAACCCACCCGGTCCGGATGTTGGCTTCGCGTTCCTCGACGCCCCTGATGGCTTCGTCGAGCTCGTCGAGTTTGCTCTGTGCCGCCGCGGTCTTGCTTTCGTCTCCCGACTCCGCCCACTTCCGCATCGCGGTCCGCCAGTGTGCTTGTTCCTTGGCCAAGCGAACCTTCTCGCGCTCGAACTCCCGTTGGGCTTGCTGCTCGTCGCGTTGCCGCTCCCGTTCCGCCCTGATTCGTTCCTTCTCTTCCTCGGCTTTCGCCAGGTGATCGGCGGTGAGTTCGAGTTCCTCGAGCCGCAGCCGGTGATAGCCGGCTGCGATGTTGATGCTCATGGTCTTGCCGAGCCGGGAGATGACGTCCCGGGTCTTCGTGAGGCGGTCCTTCGCCGAGTCGAGCCGGTACGGGCGCATGGAACGGACACAGTTGTCGGCTTCGGCGTTGTACGCCCGCAGCATCAGCTTCGAAAAGTCCCGAACCATCCGTTGTCCTTCGACGGCCGAGCCGTTGACGGTCCAGTCGGTGCTCGCGGTGATAGCGTGGTTGTTCTTGGCGGAGATCTTGATGGAGTCTTTGAGACGCTGCAACGCGGTCTTGTACGCGACGGCATCCGCCAAACGGTGGCGGAATTCGTAGATGCCGGCCTCCTGGAGCAACGTGATCTCCTGGGTTTCGACGACCTCCGCCTGCAGCGCCTTCAACAGCTGAGCTGTCTCGTCGACCTGCGCACGGACAGCGGCGAGTTCGACTTCGGCGGCGTCCTTCTCGCGTGTCAGCGCTACCTTCTGCGCTTGGCGGTCGAGAGTGAGCTGCGCGACGGCCTGGCGGGTGGCCTCCATATCGCGTTCGAGGGCGACAGCGTCTTTCCCCCGAAGAGCGTCGTAACGAGCCGTGAGCTCCTGCAGCTGATGCGACAGAGCGATGTTGTCCGCCTTGTTTTTCCCGAGCTGGTGGGCTACTTCAGCCGCCTTCGCGGTCTCGCTCTGCAGTGATGCCGCAGTCTGCTGCACTAGTGATCGGGCTGCCGCCAGCTCAGCTTCGGTCGCTCGGAGCCGCTTCCGGACACCGAAGACGCGAGGGTGCTCAGACATCGGAGGCGAAATCGGTGCGCTGGTGTTCGCCGATGACTCCGGCTCCGGCGTCCAGAACTGCCAGAACCGTGGTGGGGCGGGCCAGTCCGCCGGCGGTTGCCAGCCTTTCGGCGGTGTCCACCCCGGAGGAAGATCAGGCCAGTTAGGCGGTGGGTTGAACCGATATCCCATGCCACGTTCCTCCCCGATCACGACCCATTCGGGTGTCAGGTCGCCCGCTGCCGCCATCCACTGCGACGACCTCGGTGACGTACTTGATCGTGGTCGGGCGAGAGCCTTGTCCCGTTACGACGGCGGGACGATTGTTATCCCCCTCCTCGTTCGCCGAAGCTGGGTGGTGATTGGCTGGAACCGGGGTACCCGCTGGTCAGGAGGCGCTCTTATGACCAAGGAATTCAAGAAGGGTGACCGCGTCCGGTGGGACGCGGGCAACCAGAGCTCGGTCGGCACGGTCGAGGAAAAACTCACCGAGGACACCCACGCCGGCAAGCGGGACGTCAAAGCCTCACCCGACAACCCGCAGTACTTCGTCCGCAGCGAGAAGTCCGGGAAGACCGCCGTGCACCACCCGGACAAGCTGCACAAGGCCTGAAACCAGGCCTAACGCGCCGCCCGGACCTTCGCCGCGACCTCCGTCAGCTCCTCCTTCGTCCGCACCCGCCAGTCGGCGTTCAGCACGAAGCCGTCACCCGCGAAGCGGGGGATCACGTGCAGGTGGACGTGGGGGATCTCCTGGCCCGCCGCCTTGCCGTCGGCCAGGAACAGGTTGATCGCCTCGCACTGCAGGTCCGTGCGCCGCAGGGCCGCCGCCAGCTCCTGGGCGATCGTGAACATCCGCGCGCCGGCGGAAGCCGGGAGCGAAGCCAGGTCCGCGTGGTGGGCCCGGGGGAGGACCAGCAGGTGGCCGGTCGTCACCGGGCGCAGGTCGACGATCGCGACGAAGTCGTCGTCCTCGTGCACGAAAGCCGCCGGGGCCTGGCCCGAGCCGATCGCGCAGAAAACGCATTCTCCGGTCGACGTGGTCGCCGGCATGCGGCGGAGTTCAGCCATGCGGGTGACCCTATCGGCCGTCGAGCCAGTGGTGGAGGGCCCACCACGAGCGGACGGCGTCGAGCACGCGGCCGCCGCTGTTTTCGGCCAGGGCCAGCGGGGTGAGCTCGGCCAGCCGGTCGAGGCGGTACCGGACGGTGTTGGGGTGCAGGTGCAGTGCCTCGGCCGTGGTGCGCAGGCGCTGGCCGTGGTCGAGGTAGGCCAGCGCCGTCGCGGCCAGCTCGCGGTGGAACGCGTTGCCCGGGTCGAGGGCGCCGAGCACGCCCGCCGCGAGCAGGTCCGCCAGCAGCGGCTGCGCCGTCAACGCGATTTCGCCCGCCAAGTCGGTGAGGTCGTGGTAGCCGGGGCCGGCGATCCGGGCCGCCGCCGTGCAGAGGCGGTGCACCTCCCGCAGCTCCGGCTGGGCGGCCGGGGGTGCGACGACCACCAGGACGCCGTCGGCGAGCGCGACGCCGGCGGGCGGGCGGGCCGCCAGGCCGGTCAGCCTGCCCTCGACCAGCCCGTACACCCCGCCGAACTCCAGCAGTGCCTGTTCCAGGGTGCGCGCCCGCGTCGGGTCGCTGACGTCGGACACCACGCAGGAGTACCGCCCATCGGGACGCAGCCCGGCCTGCCGGAGCTCTTCCGGCGTGGGCGGGTGCCCGGCGAGCAGCAGGGTGCGCAGCAGCTGGGTCCGCGCGTCGCGGACCGTCCGGGACAGCTGGAGCTCGGCGGCGTGGTAGCCCTTGACGATGTGCCGTTCCAGCGCACCGGTGTAGCGCTCGGCGTCGAGGATGGTCTCGAGGATGACGTCGTCGGACAGGCCCGCCGCCCGCGCGCGTTCGACGGCGAAGCGGGCCGCGAGCGTGCGACCGGCCTGGACCCCGCGCAGCAGGTCGGTGAGCGGGACGCCCTGCGCGGCCCGGTCGGCGCCCAGCGCCTCGGCGGTGGTGTAGTCCGCGGTGTCGGGGTTCGTCGTCGCGCGCAGCGCGGCCGACAGCAGGAACTGGACGTGCCGCCGGTTCTCGGCCTCCGGCAGCCGCGCGACCTCGGGTGACTCGCTCCGCGCGGCCTTCACCAGCTCGTCGACCACGGCGTCGTCGGCGGCCATCGCGTCCAGCACCTGCCGGAGCAGCGGTGAGGCCGGCACGGCACCCTCCCGTTGTGGCAGGGCCACAACACCGCGTCCGCGATGTTGGGCGAGCGGCCCTACCGGAGCGGCTCCGGTGGCCGGTTATCGTGACAATACCGGACAGTAACCCCGTTCCTTCGCGAAATCCATCGACCGAAGGTCACCACACCTCTTCAGTGCCGAAAGGTGTCTCCCGTGCGCACTTCCCCGGTCCGTCGGAAACGCTCGTACCTCTCCCGCCTGGCCTGCCTCACCGCGTCGGTCGCGCTCCTGGCGACCGGCGCCGCGGTGCCGGCGACCGGCGCCGCGGCCGCCCTGCGGGAGGTGATGTTCGTCGGCAACAACTGGGAAGGCACGGCGGACGTCATCCAGTCGCGCGGTTCGTTCGCCCGCATCGCGCGGGTGAACATCATCCCGGACAAGGACCAGCGCCTGACGGAGATCTACCTCAACCCGATCAAGCTGGCCTTCTTCCTCGGCATCCGCAACGGGCCCGGCGAAGGGCACGACCAGTTCGTTGACGACATGTACACGACACCGGACGGCGGTTCGGTGGTAGCGTCCCGGCCGAGTTTCGCCGACGTCGTCTCGATCAACCTGGCGACCGGCCGGATCAACTGGCGCTTCCCGGTGTCGGGTTTCCGCTCCGACCACATGGCGGTCTCGCCGGACGGCCGCCGCGTCGCCGTCTCCGCCTCGACGTCGAACACCGTGCACGTGCTGGACATCGTCACCGGTCAGCAGGTGGGCTCCTTCGCGACCGGGGACAAGCCGCACGAGAACGTCTTCACCGACGGCGGCCGGTACCTGTGGAACATGTCGATCGGCGACGTGAACACCGACCTCGACGACCCGGGCTGGGACTTCACCAAGGGGGACCGGCACATCACCGTCGTCGACGCGGCGACGTTCCGCCAGGTCAAGGTGATCGACATGCGCCAGCGGCTGGACGCCTTCGGCCGCAGTGACCTTTCGGACGCCGTGCGGCCGGTCGCGTTCACCCCGGACGAGTCGAAGCTGTACTTCCAGGTGTCGTTCTTCAACGGTTTCGCCGAGTACGACGTCGCCACCGACAAGATCACGCGGGTCAAGGAACTGCCGAAGAACCCGGCCACCAGCGACGACCGCAAGACCTTCGTCAACGACTCGCGCCACCACGGCATGTCGATGAACCCGGCCGGCACCAAGCTCTGCATCGCCGGGACCATGGACGACTACGCGACGGTCGTCGACCGCGCGTCCCTGCAGCAGGGCACGCTGGTGCCGGCGGTGAAGCCGTACTGGGCGACGGTGAGCGGCGACGGCAAGGCCTGCGTGATTTCGGAGGCCGGCGCCGACCAGGTCACCGCGATCGACTTCGCGACCGGGCAGAAACTCGTTTCGGTGCCGGTCGGCGACCACCCGCAGCGGGTCCGCATCGGTCACGTGCCCGACGGGTGGACGGGACCCACGGGTTCCTGAACCTCAGGAGACGGCGAAGGCCGCGGTCAGCCAGCCGCGGACTTCGTCGTCCACATCGGACACTGCGCGCAGGCTGAGCTTGTGCCCGACGCGCGGACCACGAGCCCAGCTCGCCGGGGCGATGCGGGCCGTTTCGACCGGGCTCGGCAACCACAGGTACACCAGAACATCCCGCGAGCGCGGGCGCAGCTCCGCCAGCTTCCGGTCCCGCTTCAGGAACACCCCGACCTTGACGGCGTCTTCGTGGACGTCGCCGAGGGTGCGCAAGTGCTCGAGGACGGCGTCGTAGACCTCGCGCTGCCACGGGGCCTTGCCGGCGAAGGTCTCCTCGACCGTGCAGCCGGGGACGCAGGTGTGCCCCTGCCCGGCGCGGGCGAACTCGCGGTCGCAGCGGGGGCACGTCCACCGGGTCGGCATGCCGTCCAGGATGGCACTCACAGCGCGGCCGGGCCGAGCGCCGGGATGGTGGCGGCCGCGTGCACCAGCTGCCGGGCCGCCTCGGCCGCGGCCGTCCGCTGCGACGGCGGCAGCTTGTCCAGCAGCGCCCCCAGCGCGGCGTGCCGCCGCTCGAGCATCCGCGCCACGATCTCGTGCCCCGTCCCGGTGACCTCCAGCGTGACGACGCTGCGGTTGCCGGGGCTGCGGCCGCGCACCACATAGCCGAGGGCTTCGAGACGATCCGCCAGCCGCGTCACCGAGGACGCGTTGACGCCCATCGCCGCCGCCAGCTGCGAGCTCGGGACCCGGCCGAGGCGGTCGAGGATCAGCAGCAGCCGTGACTGCGGGAACGACACCTCCGGCGGCGCCGCGTGCGCGCATTCCCAGGCGATCCCGACCAGGACCACGGTGAGGCCGTCGAGGGCGGCCACGTCCGGGTCGGCGCCCGGGACCGCGTTTTCGAGGGGTTGCATGGCGCAATACTTGCCAATCGCAAGAGCATCGGTCAAGATGGACATCCCCGGCGCTCGCCGGCGGTGTCCGGCCGGTCGGCCGTTGCTTCCTTTTATCGTGGCCGAGGGCTGCCCAGTTCACTGATTCCGTTGGCGCGTAAGACATTCATAAGGATTTCGTTGAACCTCCGCATGGCGGCATCCGTGTTCCGGGTACCGAACTGCCGTCAGAAGGAGGAAGCATGCCGGATCACCGTGGCATGACGGGCCGTGCCAAGGCCCGGACCGCGCTGGTCGTCGTGGCCACGCTCGCCGTGGTCGGCGTCGGCTCGGTCATGGTGCTGAACGCCAGCGCCCAGACCGCGCCCGGCTCGACGCAGGCGCAGGTCCCGGCGCACGACATGGCCGGTATGCAGATGGGGTCCGCCGCACAGGCCGGGGGCACGAACGACGTGGCCGGCGCCGGGCCGGTCACCGAGCTCGACAAGACGTTCCTGGTCAAGGTCCGCCAGGCCGGGCTCTGGGAGATTCCCGCGGGGGACCTGGCGCAGACCCACGCCAGCAGCGAACAGGTGAAGCGCGCCGGGCTGCACCTGCTGGACGGGCACTCGCACCTCGACCAGCTCGTCCGCGAGGACGCGAAGATCCTCGGCGTGACGCTGCCGGACCAGGCCACCGCCGAACAGCAGGGCTGGGTCCGCCAGCTGACCGACGCACAGGGCCTGGAGTTCGACAAGCTGTTCGCGAACCTGCTGCGCGCCTCGCACGGCAAGATCTTCGCGACCATCGCCGAAGTCCGCGCCGGCACGCAGAACGACGTCATCCGGCGGCACGCCACACAGGCGAACCAGACCGTCCTCGACCACATGACGGTCCTGGAGGACACCGGGCTGGTCGACGCGAAGACGATCGCCGACGTCGCCGCGGCGGTGAACCCGCCGGCGAAGTGACGTCTCTCCTGGGGGAGGACGACACGGGCTCCCGCATGCAGTGAATGACTCATTCCTGACGTCCGACGCCAGGAATGAGTCATTCACTGCATCGATGCCGGCGGCTACCGGGCCGGCGGCACGATGCCGTACTCGTGGATCTTGCGGTAGATCGTCGCCCGGGAGATGCCCAGCAGCTTCGCGGCCCTGACCTTGTTGCCGTCCGCGTCCTCCAGGCACCGCACGATGGCGTCGCGCTCGATCGACTCGAAGCGGTTCAGCGGCCGCCGGGTCACCGCGTGGAATTCCGCCGGGAGGTCGCCGGGGCGGATGGTCCCGGCGCGGCGGCGCTGGGCGACCTTGCGCAGCACCTGGTGGAGCTGGCCGGTGTTGCCCGGCCACTCCGCCCGCATCAGCAGGTGCAGGGCCGCGGCCGAACACGTCAGCCGGCCGCCGTAGCCGAGCTTGCTCAGGACCAGCGGGACGAGTTCGGCGAGGTCTTCGACGTGGTGGCGCAGCGGCGGCACGCGCACCGTCCGGGGGAAGAACTTCAGCAGCTCGGCCAGCGCCGGTTCGGTCTCGGCCTCCGGCACGAGGGTGACCACCACCCACGGCGGGCTCGCGTCCTCGCGCAGGGTCCGCAGGACCGCGGCCAGCGCGGTGGCCGCCGGCGCCGTCAGCCGGTCGGCGTGCCGGATCACCAGCGTGCGGATCGGGGCTTCGGCGTGCTCACGCGGCAGCGCGGCCCAGTCCGTGCCGGGCGCCGCCGCGTCGACGGTCAGCAGCCGCGCCGCCGGGTGGTGACGCTGGTGCAGGCCCTTCGTCAAGGTCAGCTTGCCGGTCCCGGGCTCGCCTTCGAGCGCGACCCACTCGCCACGCTGGTGGCCGCGGTCGAGGTCGTGCCCGCAGCGCTGCCACAGCGGCGCCGAGCCGACGACGCCCGGCAGGTACATCGGCAGCATCGGCGTCGGGACGGCCAAGGGCTCCTCGGCCTCGATCAGCTTCACCGACAGCACGCCACCCGCGGTCTCGGATTCGCGCCGGCCCGCGACCCGGCGGCACAGCACCCGCACCCGCAGCCCGCTGGACAGGGACAGCGTCGCCGGGGTCCGGCGGCTCTCGGCCAGTGCTTCGGTGGCGTGGCCGAGCAGCACCGACTGGTCGGCCGGGTCGAGCAGCTGCCGGGCCCGGTCGTTCATCATCACGATTTCTTCGTTGAACGCCAGCACGATGCCCGTCCACCGGCGGCAGGTCTGCAGGTAGGCCTGGAAGAGCATCATCTCCCGCAGGTCGCTGTGCCGCAGCAGGGCCTGGCGGATCTGCTCGGCCGTCGAGCGCGCCAGCGCGACGAGCAGGCCGCCCGCGTCCTTGTGCCAGCAGGTGAGGTCGACGGCGCCGACCTTCTTGCCCGAGATCGGGTGGTGGATCGGCACCCCCGCGCAGGCCAGGTTCTCCAGGTGCTCGGCGTAGTGCTCGTGCCCGAACACCGTCGTCGGGCGGCCGTCCTCCAGCGCGGTGCCGATGCCGTTCGTGCCGACGGACTGCTCGCCGTAGCTGAACCCGGGTACCAGCTCGACGCGCTCGAGGTGCCGGGCCAGGTCGGCGTCGCCGGTCCGCTGGGTGAGCACGACACCGCCCGGGTCGGTGAGGATGAGGCTGATCGGCTGGCCCTCGAACTGCTCGCCCAGCTTGTGCAGCACCGGTTCGGCACCGCGCATGAGCGGGATGTCGAGGTTCTGGTCGCCGAGGTAGAGCGGGTCGATCCGGTCGGCTTCGACCTGGAACTCCCGCGACCGCCGCCACGAGGCCAGGATCGTCGGGCGGACCGTGTCCGCGGGCACCGCTTCGGCGGTCAGGAACCGCACCCGGGTGCGGGCGAGCACGTCGTCGGCGACCAGGGCCGTCTCGTCCACGTGACCTCCAGTTTCCCCGCGGCCCACGTGGGTGCGGGCACACCCGTTGTGCCGCCCGTCCAGCCTAGGCGTGCGAGGCCCGGGCCGGTGTCTCAAATTGAGACGCTCCCGGTGGCGCGGCGGCGGTGCGATGGGGGCATGGCCGCCGAGACGTACAACCCCTGGACGATCGTCAACCTGGTCTTCACGCACCTGGCCGAGCGGGGCCTGCACCCGGAGCTCGGCGCCGCGGGCCACCCCGGCGAGCCCGCCGCCGCGCTGCTGCGCGCGTTCGGGATCGTCCCCACCGTCGAGGGCGACGCCCGCGTGCAGGCCGGGATCCACGACGAGCTGGCGGGGCTGCGCGCCCGGCTGCTCGACCCCGGCGAAACGTCCTGAGCAGCGGTTCTGTCTCAGATTGAGACCCGCGTCCGCCGCGGATGCCCGCCTAATGGTGAGCGCAGGACGCCCTGGGCGGCGAGCTCAGGAGACAAGGAGTGATCCATGAGTCGCCAGAGCGTGGCGAAAGCCCACCAGAAGATCCAGGAACTGTCGTGGGAACCGGCCTACCACACCCCGGTTTCGCACTACGGCACCGACTACACCTTCCGGAAGGCCAAGAAGAAGGACCCGCTGAAGCAGGTCCTCCGCTCGTACTTCCCGATGCAGGAGGAAAAGGACCACCGGGTCTACGGCGCCGAGGACGGCGCGATCCGCGGCAACATGTTCCGCCAGGTCCAGGAACGCTGGCTGGAGTGGCAGAAGCTGTTCCTGTCGATCATCCCGCTGCCGGAGATCTCCGCGGCGCGGGCGATGCCGCTGCTGTTCCGCACGGTTCCGAACCCGGAGCTGCACAACGGCCAGGCGATCCAGATGATCGACGAGGTCCGGCACTCGACGATCCAGCAGAACCTCAAGCGCCTGTACATGCAGAACTACATCGACCCGGCGGGCTTCAACTCGAGCCTGCGCAACTTCCAGAACGACTACTGCGGCACGATCGGCCGCCAGTTCGCCGAAGGCTTCATCACCGGTGACGCCATCACCGCGGCCAGCATCTACCTCACGATCGTCGCCGAAACGGCGTTCACGAACACGCTGTTCGTCGCCATGCCGGCCGAAGCCGCCGCGAACGGCGACTACCTGTTGCCGACGGTGTTCCACTCGGTCCAGTCCGACGAATCCCGCCACATCAGCAACGGCTACGCGACGCTGCTGATGGCGTTGTCCGACGAAAGCAACCACCAGCTGCTCGAACGCGACCTGCGGTACGCGTGGTGGAACAACCACGCCGTCGTCGATGCCGCGATCGGCACGTTCATCGAATACGGCACCAAGGACCGCCGCAAGGACCGCGAGAGCTACGCGGAAATGTGGCGCCGCTGGATCTACGACGACTACTACCGCAGCTACCTCGTCCCGCTCGAGAAGTACGGCCTGGTGATCCCGCACGACCTCATCGAAGAGGCGTGGAACCGGATCTGGAACAAGGGCTACGTCCACGAAGTCGCGCAGTTCTTCGCCACCGGGTGGCTCGCCAACTACTGGCGCATCGACCCGATGACCGACGAAGACTTCGAGTGGTTCGAGTACAAGTACCCGGGCTGGTACGACAAGTACGGCAAGTGGTGGGAGAACTACAACCGCCTCGCCACGCCGAACGGGCACCACCCGATCGTCGCCGAAGATGTCGGCTACGTGTATCCGCACCGCTGCTGGACGTGCATGGTGCCGTGCCTGATCCGCGAGGACATGGTGGTCGACGAGGTCGACGGTCAGCACCGGACGTACTGCTCGGAGACGTGCCGCTGGACCGACGCCGAGGCGTTCCGGCCCACCTACCAGGGCCGCAGCACCCCGAACATGGGCCAGCTGGTCGGCGCCCGCGAGTGGGAGACGCTCTACCACGGCTGGAACTGGGCCGACGTCGTCTCCGACATGGGCTTCGTCCGCGACGACGGCAAGACCATGGTCGCCCAGCCGCACCTGGACCTGGACCCGAAGAAGATGTGGACGCTCGACCACCTGCGCCGGATGCCCGAGGTGCAGTCGCCGAACGTGCTGCTCAACCAGATGACCGCCGAGCAGCGCGCCGCGTTCGTGGCCGACTACAACCGCCAGGGCCCGGCCGGGCGCCCGGCGCCGCAGGCCTGAGGCGAAGGGCCTGGCATGGCGGACGAGCTCGAAGCACTCTCTCCCGCTGAGAGCGCATCGACACAGCACCGCGTCCGGTTCGAGCCGGTCGGGATCGAGATCGACGTCGCCGAGGACCAGACGATCCTGCGGGCCGCCGCCGAGCAGGGCGTCATGCTCATGCACGGCTGCAAGGAAGGGCAGTGCGCGGCCTGCAAGTCGTTCCTCCTCGACGGCGACGACGTCGAGCACGACCGCTATTCGACCTTCGCGCTGCCCGACTACGAAAAGGAGGAAGGCTTCACGCTGCTGTGCCGGGCCCACGCCTACGAAGACCTGACGATCGAGCTGCTCAACTACGACGAGGAGATGATCCAGTCCGGCCTGCCGATCCAGGAGGCCGAGGTCGAGGTCGTGGCGAACGATCCGGTGACCCACGACCTGCGGCACCTGGTCGTCCGGCTGGACCAGGACCTGAAGTTCTTCCCCGGCCAGTACCTCGACTTCGCCGTCCCGGGAACCGAGGAGACGCGGTCGTTCTCCATGGCCAACACCTCGGCCCGCGCCGGGTTCCTGGAGTTCGTCATCAAGATCTACCCCGACGGGCTGTTCTCCCGGTTCCTGGCCGCCGAAGTCGCGGTCGGCGACCGGCTCCGGGTGACCGGCCCGTTCGGGGTGTTCACCCTCCGGGACAACCCGGGCCGGGACCTCGTGTTCGTCGGCGGCGGGGCCGGGATGGCGCCGATCCTGTCGCTGCTGCGGTCCATGGCCGAGCGCGGCATCGACCGGAAGGCGACCTTCTACTACGGCGCCCGCCGCCGTCACGACCTCTGCTTCGAGGCGGAACTGCGGGAGCTGGAAGCGAAACTGCCCGGCTTCCGGTACGTCCCCGCGCTGTCCGAACCGGGCGACGACGACTGGACCGGCGAAACCGGTTTCGTCACCGACGTCCTGCGCCGGGAGGGCGTCGACCTGACCGGCGCCGACGCCTACGTCTGCGGGCCGCCGCCGATGGTCGAGGCCGCGCTGGAGCTGCTGCCCGCCCTCGGCGTCGACGGCAAGCGCGTCTTCTACGACAAGTTCACCACCACGGGCGAAGGGTAAGGAAACCCATGACAGCCACCTCCGAACGCAGCGTGCCGAAGCCGGCGTTCACCGACGCCGAAGCGGGTGCGAAGGTCTTCCCGGACTCCACTGCCCGCCAGTACAACTACTTCACCCCGGCCAAGCGCAAGCAGAGCCACTACGAAGACGTCACCGTCGAGGTCCAGCCCGACCCGCGGCACTACCTGTCCCAGGGCTGGCTGTACGCCTTCGCCGACGGCAAGGCCGGGTACCCGCTGGAATGGACGGCGCTGAAGGCATGGGGTTCGGACCGTCCGGTGCCGGAACGCGGACCCGGGTCCGGCGGCAAGGGTTACGACTGGCCGGCGCACGGCTGGCACGAGTTCCGCGACCCCAACGAGGAGTGGGAGCTCACCCTCTACCGCTACAACGCGAACGTCGTCCGCCAGCTCAACCAGAACATCGACGCCGCGCGCCAGGCCAAGGCGTTCGAGCAGTGGAACCGCAACTGGGTCGACTTCGTCGCCAAGCACGTCGGCGCGTGGATGCACGTCGACCACGGCCTCGGCCTGTACCTGTTCGCCAACGCCAACCGGCGCGCCCCGACGAACATGCACAACAACGCCATCTCGGTGAACAGCATGCACCGCATCCGTGCGGCCCAGGACCTGGCGCTGTACAACCTGACGCTCACCGAGGAGATCGAGGGCTTCGACGGCACGGCCCACCTGGCCACCTGGAACGAGGACCCGGCCTGGCAGGGCGTGCGGGACACCGCCGAGCAGCTGACCGGGATCTGGGACTGGGGCGAGGCGATCTTCGCCGCGAACGTGGTCTTCGAGCCGCTCGTCGGCGAGCTGTTCCGCAGCAACCTGGTCCAGCAGGCCGCGCCGGCGAACGGCGACTTCGTCACCCCGACGCTGATCGGCGCCGAGGAGTTCGACTTCTCCGAACGCGACCTCCGCTACACCAAGCCGCTGTTCCACCTGCTGATCAACGACAAGGAGTTCGCCGACCACAACAAGGCGCTGCTGCAGAAGTGGCTCGAGGACTGGGTGCCGCGGTGCATCGCCGCCGCCCGCACGCTGCAGCCGCTGTGGTCGCAGCCCGACGCCAAGCCGATCCGGTTCGAGGACGGTCTCGACCGCGTGAAGAGCCGGTTCGCCGGCATCCTGTCCGAATTGGGCCTCAAAGCACCGGAGGAGCTGGGCCAGTGACTGTCTTCAAGACCGCGGAAAGCCCGTTCAAGGCCGACAACACCGCGTCGAACATGTGCGGGTTCACCCTGATGAACAACCAGGTCGGCGCGATCATCGCGGAAGTCATGGCCGCCAAGGAGAACGTGACCGTGACCCCGCTGCCGTCGATGATCCGCGTCGACGCCCGGGGCCGGACGGACCTGGTCTACGCCGAGGTCGACGAGGCCGCCGGCGAAGAAGAAGGCTGGTTCAACGCGGCCGAGTTCGAGGAGAGCATGTCCACCCACTACGGGCGGATGATCCACGAAGACGACCGCACGATCATGTTCGCCAACCCCGAGGACGCGGCCGAGTACCTCGACTTCGACCTCAAGGTAATCCGCTAGGTACGAGCACTCGATCCCGCTCAGGAGGATCAACCATGTACGAAAAAGACGGCGAAAAGTACTTCGTGGTGGACGCCCACACCCACTTCTGGGACGCGAGCCCGGAGAACTGGGTGGAGGGCCAGGAGGAATACGCCAAGGGCTGGATCGAGTGCTTCCACGCCTACCAGGGACTCGGCCCGAAGGAGACGCACTGGCCGATCGACCGGTTCCAGAAGTACTCCGAGGAACTGATGATGCACGACCTGTTCGAGGCCGGGCACGTCGACACCGCCATCTTCCAGCCGACGAACCTGCGGCAGTGGTACAAGAACGGCTTCAACACCACCGAAGCCGACGCGGCGCTGGCCGAGAAGCACCCCGGCAGGTTTCTCGTCAACACCACCTTCGACCCGCGTGAAGGCGACGAAGGCCTGAAGGCGCTCGAGGAGCGGGTCAAGCGCTACGGCTGCAAGGGCGTCAAGCTCTACACGGCGGAGTGGCGCGGTGACTCCCGCGGCTGGAGCCTGAAGGACCCGGAGGCGGCTCGCTACCTCGAGAAGTGCGAGGAACTCGGCGTCAAGAACGTCCACATCCACAAGGGACCGACGATCTGGCCCCTCGACAAGGACGCCTTCGATGTGTCCGATGTGGACTACGCGGCGACGAACTTCCAGGGTTTGAACTTCATCGTCGAGCACGTCGGCCTGCCGCGCATCGAGGACTTCTGCTTCATGGCCACCCAGGAGCGGAACGTCTACGCGGGCCTGGCCGTCGTCGTCGGCGGACTGATGCACGCCCGCCCGAAGTTCTTCGCGAAGGTCATGGGCGAGCTGATGTTCTGGCTCGGCGAGGACAAGCTGATCTTCGGGGCGGACTACGCGATCTGGGAGCCGAAGTGGCAGGTCGAGGGGTTCGTCGACTGGAACATGCCCGGTGACGACGAGCTGTCGGACTTCCCGCCGCTGACCGTCGACCAGAAGAAGAAGATCCTCGGGCTGAACGCCGCCCGCCTCTACGGCATCGACGTCCCCGAGGAGCTGAAGCTCGCGGATCCGAAGAACGTCGAGCCCGTCGGCGTGCCGAACTCATGACCGCCGTGGTGACCGGGGCCCGCGCCGCCGTGTGGGCGGCGCTGGGCACCGTCCGGGATCCCGAACTGGACGAACCCCTCACCGACCTCGGGTTCGTGGCCCGCTGCGAGGTGAGCGACGCGGGCCACGCCGTCGTCCGGCTGCGGCTGCCGACGTACTTCTGCGCGCCCAACTTCGCGTTCCTGATGGTGGCGGACGCCTACGACGCCGTGGCCGGCGTGCCGGGCCTGACCGGGCTCGACATCCGGCTCGACGACCACTTCGCGTCCGACGTCATCAACCGCGGGGTGGCCGCGCGGCAGGGGTTCGTCGCGTCGTTCGAGGGCGAGGCCGCCGACGAGCTCGACACGCTGCGGTACGACTTCGTCCGCAAGGCCGTGCTGGCCGGCACCGACCGCGTCTGCCGGTCCCTCGGCCGAGATCCGCGATCGCTGACCCTCGGTGACGTCCCGCCGAGCCCGGACCTGGACCGGTTGCGGGCCCGCCGCCGCGAGCTGGGTCTGCCCGCCGAGGACGGCGACCCGCTGCTGCTCGACCCGGCGACGGGGAGGGCGGTAGCCCCGGCCGACGCGAAGCGGCACCTCGCCTTCGCCCGGCTGACGCGCACGAGCATGGAGGCCAACTCGGGCGTCTGCCGCGGCATGTTGCGCGCGCGGTACGCGCTGACCAGCGAAGAGGAGGGCACGGGATGAAGGCCGTGCGGCTGCGGAAGTACCACCAGCACCCGGTGATCGAAGACGTCCCGGAGCCGCGCGCCACCGGGCCCTTCGACGTCGTGGTCAAGATCGGCGGCGCCGGCGTCTGCCGCACCGACCTGCACATCATCGAGGAGCAGTGGGCCGAGAAGTCCGGCGTCGAGCTGCCGTACACGATCGGCCACGAGAACGCGGGCTGGGTGCACGAGGTCGGCCCGGCGGTGACGAACGTCGAGGTCGGCGACACGGTCATCCTGCACCCGACGCCGACGTGCGGCCTGTGCCACGCCTGCCGCGCGGGCGACGACATGCACTGTCCCAACGGGAGCTTCCCGGGCATCAGCAGCGACGGCGGGATGGCCGAATACCTGCTGACGTCGGCGCGGGCATGCATCAAGCTCGATCCGTCGACCCAACCGGAAGACGTCGCGGCCCTCGCCGACGCGGGGATCACCGCCTACCACGCGGTGCGCAAGGCCGTCCCGCACCTGTACCCGGGCACCACCTGCGTCGTCAACGGCGCCGGCGGCCTCGGGCACATCGGCATCCAGTCGCTTCGCGCGTTGACGGCCGCCCGCGTGATCGTGGTCGACCGCAACGCCGACGCCCTCGAACTGGCGTCGACCCTGGGTGCCGACGAGACCGTGCTGGCCGACGGCAAACAGGTCGACGCCGTGCTCGACCTGACCGGCGGCAACGGCGCCGAGGTCGTGTTCGACTTCGTCGCCGAACAGGGCGCCCAGCAGGACGCGTTCGCGATGACCCGCCGCGCCGGGTCGCACTTCGTCATCGGCTACGGCTCGAACATCGAGATCCCGACGATCGACATCATCTCCACCGAGCGCAACGTCATCGGCAACCTCGTCGGCACCTACAACGACCTGGCCGAGCTGATGGTGCTGGCCCAGGCCGGGAAGGTCACCCTGCACACGAAGAAGTACCCCCTGGACGCGGCGCTCGACGCGCTGGCGGACCTCGACGCCGGGCGCGTGCGCGGCCGGGCCATCCTCACCCCCTAGGAGCACCGCACATGGCGAAGGAACTGCGGTTCGGCGCGGACGCCCGCGACCTGCTGCTGGCGGGCGTCGACAAGCTGGCCGAAGCGGTCAAGTCCACGTTGGGCCCCAAGGGCCGCAACGTGATCATCGAGAAGATCACCGGCTCCCCGGTGGTCACCAACGACGGCGTCACCATCGCGCGCGAGATCCACCTGAAGAACCAGTTCGAGAACATGGGCGCGCAGCTGGTCAAGGAAGCGGCGATCAAGACCAACGACGTCGTCGGCGACGGCACCACCACGGCCACCGTGCTCGCCCAGGCGATCGTCCGCGAAGGCATGCGGGCGATCTCGGCCGGCGGCAACCCGGTGCTGGTCAAGCGCGGCATCGACCACGCCGTCGGCCTGCTGGTGGCGCACCTGGAGAAGCAGGCCCACCCGGTGGTGTCCGAACAGGACTACGCCCGGGTGGCGGCGATCTCGGCCAACGACGACGACGCCGTGGGCGTCGTGATCGCCAAGGCCCTGCACACCGTCGGCGACGGCGGCGTGGTGACGGTCGAGGAGTCGCCGACGATCGGGATGAGCGTCGAGTTCGTCGAAGGGTTCGAGTTCGACAACGGCTACCTCTCGCCGTACCTGGTCACCGACCCGGGCCGGCTGGAAGCGGTGCTCGACGACCCGTACATCCTGATGTGCGCGGAGAAGATCACCAAGGTGCAGCAGCTGATGCCGTTGCTGGACAAGGTGATGCGGGCGCCCCGGCCCTTGGTGGTGATCGGCGAGACGGTCGAGGGCACGGCGCTGTCCATGCTGGTGCACAACCACATGAACGGCACCTTCCAGTCGGTCGCCGTCCGCGCGCCGGGCTTCGGCGACCGGCGGCTGCACAAGCTGGAGGACCTGGCCGCCATCGTCGGCGGCGCGGTGCTCTCGCGGCAGTCCGGGTTCACGATGGAGACGATGACCCTGGACCACCTCGGCCGGGCCAAGCAGGTCCGGGTCACCGAGAACCGCACCACGATCGTCGGCGGCGCGGGTTCTCCGGACGCGGTGGACTTCCGGGTCGGGCAGCTGCGGGCCGAGCTGGAGCGCGCGCAGTTCGGCGTCGACGAAGACGTCCTGACCGAGCGGATCGGGGCGCTGACCGGCAAGGTCGCGGTCGTCCGCGTCGGCGCGGCCACCCCGGCGGAGCTGAAGGAGCTGCAGCACCGGGTCGAAGACGCGCTGTCGGCGACCCGGGCGGCGATGGCCGAGGGCATCGTGGCCGGCGGGGGAGCGGCACTGCTCCACGCCGAGAAGGCCCTGGAGGGCCTCGGGCTGGAGGGTGACCAGGCGATCGGCGTCGAGATCGTCCGGCGGGCGCTGGCCGAACCGGCGTTCCTCATCGCCTACAACGCGGGCCACCCGGCCCACGAGATCGTCGCGCGCACCCGGGAACTCGGCGACGACGAGGGCTTCGACGCCCTGCACGACCGCTTCGGGGACATGATCGCCCTCGGGGTGGTCGACCCGCTGCGGGTGTGCCGGTCCGCCGTGCAGAACGGCGCTTCGGTGGCGGGCCTGCTGCTCACGACGAACTCGCTGATCGCCGAGGAGCAGACCCCGTGGGGCGGCAGCGCGGCCCTGATGACCGAGTTCGGCCCGCTGGACGAGGGCCTGCACCAGCCCTCGCCCGATGCGAGCACGCCGCAGTCCCTCGGGATGGGCCCCTCCGTCGGCTGAGTTCCACGTCCGACAGCCCACGGAGTGAGGAGGTCTTCCCGCCGGTGTCCTGAGCTCCGGCGGGGAGGCCTCCGGCTCAGGGAGCGAGCCCGTGCCGGGCCAGCTCGTGCCCGGCGAGCTTCCCGATGACGTCCCGGTCGCGCTCCCGCCAGCCGGTGGCCGGTTCGCCCACCGAAGCCAGCCGCCCCAGTGGCTGCGTGGCGAGCGCCCGCAGGGCCAGCAGGTCGAGCCCTTCGTCGCCGAGGGCTCGCAGCCGCGCGGCCGCCGTGGCGCGGCGGGTGTACCGCCAGCGCAGCGGCATCCACGTCACCAGGAGCGCCAGCACGGGCAGGGCGATGATGATCGCCGCCATCCACCAGGCCAGGTTCTCGACGGCTTCGATCTGCCAGCGCCCCGCGTCCGTGAGCTTGGTCCCGACGTCCGAACCGCCGTGGAGGGCCTTCGCGAGCGCGTCCCCGACGAACGGGATGCCGTCGGCGGAGTTCGCCGCGGAGTCGAAGGTGCCGCGCAGGCCGGTGCCGGCGTCGACGAGCCCGTCCCCGGGCGCCCGGAGCTTCATGACCTGGTCGTACACCGAAGTCCCCAGCCACACCGCGAGGACGACGAGCAGCACGGCCAGGAGATCGCTGACGAGCTGGGCGGTACGGCGGATCGGCCGTTCGGCGTAGAGCTGCATCGGGGGGACGCCTTTCGCGGTGGGGGAGCGCGGCCACGGCAACGTACCCGCGTCCTCTCTGGGCGAACCGGGCGCCGTGAGCTATGACGGCGGTCATAGTGTGTTCCCCGTCGCGGTGTGCTCTCATGGGACTATGACCACTGTCATAGAGGTCGCGCACCGCGAGTGCGTCGCCGCGCTGGTCGCGGCCTGCTCGCCGGACAGTCTCCGGCGCCGGTTCATGATGGGTGGCCCCGCCCGGCCGGCCGAGGTTTTCCAGCGTTACCAGGGGTTTCTGCTCGCCGGGCCGCCGGACGGCGCCGCACTGCTCGCCTGCCGCGGCGGCCGCCCGGTGGGGCTGCTCAACTTCGTCTCCGAGACGCCGGGGGAGGCGGAGATCGGGATCCTCGTCGCCGACGCGTGGCAGCGGCAGGGGATCGGCAGCGCGCTGAGCCGGTGGTTGTGGGCGTCCGGGCGCTGGGCGGGCTGGACCGTGCGGGCCACCGTCCAGGCCGGGAACGCCGGCGCCGAGGCGCTCCTGCTGGGCCAGGGGTTCCGGCCGGAGCCGTCGTACGAACGCGGCGAACGCGACTTCGTGCTGGTCGTGCCGGACTGGGCTACCATGACGGACGTCATGAAGGAGGCGGTCGATGACCAGGACACCGCGCGAGCGGATGGTGCTCAGCGCCGCGCAGCTGGTGCGGATCCAGGGCGTCGGGGCGACCGGCATGCGGGACGTGGTCGCCCACGCCGAAGCACCGCGGGGGTCCCTGCAGCACTACTTCCCCGGCGGTAAGGACCAGCTGATCGCCGAAGCCGTCACCTGGGCGGGCGACTACGCCGCCCGGCGCGTGACGCGCGCGGCGGCCAAGCTCGAAGACCCGACGCCGGGCAAGCTGTTCGCGGCCATGGCCGCCCAGTGGCAGGACGAGTTCACGACGTCGGGCTTCGACGCGGGCTGCCCGCTGGTCGCGACGGTCGCCGACACGGCAGCCACCAGCGACAGCCTGCGCGAAGCGGTGGGCAAGGCGTTCGAAGGCTGGCAGCGCCCGGTCGCCGCGACGCTCGAGCAGCTGGGCGTGCCACCGGCTCGCAGCGCGTCCCTGGCGGTGCTCATGCTCAGCGCGCTGGAGGGCGCGATCGTCCTGGCCCGCGCCCACCGGGACATCGCGCCGCTGGAGACGGTGGTCGCCGAGCTGCGGCCGTTGCTCGACGGCGCCGTGGACCGGCGGCGCCGCCGAGAAATCTGACGTGGCCACTCACGACCCGATGTCGGTCCACCACACGACGAAACGGCTGGTCCTGCGGCCGTGGCGCGAGTCCGACGCCGGGGACCTTCGCGCCCTGCACGCCGAACGCGGCACCGGGACGCCCGCGCTCGACGAGATCCGGGCGCTCATCGCGAAGCAGCTCACCGCGACGGAGACGACCGGGATCGCCCTGCTGCCCGTCCAGCGCCGCGCCGAAGGCGACTTCATCGGCTACTGCGGGCTGATCATCGGCCGCGCCACCCTCGACGAACCCGAGATCGCGTACGAGCTGTTCCGGCGTGCGCACGGAAACGGCTACGCCACCGAGGCCGCCACCGCGGTGCTCGAAGCCGCGACGGCGACCGGGCGGAAGCGGCTCTGGGCGACCGTCGGCGCGGGGAACGCCCCGTCGCTGCGCGTGCTCGGGAAACTCGGGTTCGAAGCGCATCACGTGTCCACTGAGGACAGTGGTGCGGTCGTCTGGCTGACTCGCTCGCTGCCTTGGAGCTCCCGGAAGAATTCCCGGATGTCGCCGACCAGCACTTCCGGGGCCTGAAGGGACGCGAAGTGCCCGCCCGCGTCGTACTCCGACCAGCGGGTCACGCTGTTCGACAGCTCGGCGAGGCCGCGGAGCGCGTGGTCCCCCCGGAAGTTCGCCACCGCCGTCGGGACGCCGGACGGGGCCGGGCGCTCGCCCCAGCCGTCCTGGCCCGCTTCCAGGTACAGGCGCGCCGCCGAGCCCGCGGTGCCGGTGAGCCAGAAGATCGTCACGTTCGTGAGGATGGCGTCCCGGTGCACCGGCGTCTGGTTCGTGGTGGCGGGGTCCCAGCCGACGAACCACTCGAGGTTCCACGCGAGCTGCCCGGCGGGGGAGTCGTTGAGCGCGTAGGCCAGGGTCTGCGGGCGGGTCGCCATCTGCGTGGCGTAGCCGGAGTGGGCGTACCACCAGGTTTGGTTCTCCCGCGCCCGCTTTTGGTCGTCTTCGGACAGCCGGTCGAGGTCGCCGGGAGCGGTCGGCACCCCGGCGTTGGCGACGGCGTTGACGTGCACGCCCAGCACCGCTTCGGGGGCGACCCGGCCGAGTTCGGGGGAGACGATGCTGCCGAAGTCGCCACCCTGGGCGCCGTAGCGTTCGTAGCCGAGCCGCCGCATCAGCTCGGCCCACGCCCGCGCGGTTCGGCGGGTGTTCCAGCCGCGGTCGCCGGTGGGGCCGGAGAAGGCGAACCCGGGCACGGATGGCGCGACGACGTGGAAGGCGTCCTTCGGGTCGCCGCCGTGGGCGCGGGGGTCGGTGAGCGGGCCGAGGACGTCGAGGAAGTCGGCGACGGTGCTCGGCCAGCCGTGGGTCATGATCAGCGGGGTGGCGCCGGGTTCGGGGGAGCGGACGTGGAGGAAGTGGATGCGCTGGCCGTCGATCGTGGTCGTGAACTGCGGGAACGCGTTGAGCCGGGCTTCCTGGGCTCGCCAGTCGAAGCCGGTGCGCCAGTACTCGGCGAGCTCGCGGAGGTAGGGCTCGCTGACGCCGTAAGCCCACCCGGCGCCGGGCAGTTCGCCCGGCCAGCGGGTGCGGGCGAGCCGGTGGTGCAGCTCGTCGAGGTCGGCCTGCGGGACGTCGATGCGGAAAGGATCCATGTCCGGCACCCTCTCGCCCGTGTAGGACAGGAACGGTCCTCGATGTCCGGCAGACTTGCCCCATGCGCGAAACCCCCGGCCGGCTGCTCCGCTTGCTGTCGCTGCTCCAGATGCACCGCGACTGGTCCGGCACCGAACTGGCGGACCGCCTCGGCGTGACGACCCGGACCGTCCGCCGCGACGTCGGCCGCCTGCGCGAACTGGGCTACCCGGTGCACGCGGCGATGGGCCCGATCGGCGGCTACCGCCTCGGCGCCGGCGCCGAGCTGCCCCCGCTGCTGCTGGACGACGACGAGGCGGTCGCGGTGGTGGTCGGCCTGCACGCCGGCGGCGTCTCGGGCCTGGCGGAGGCGTCGCTGCGGGCGCTGACGAAGGTGGAGCAGGTCCTGCCGTCCCGGCTGCGCCACCGCGTGGCGGCGCTGGAAGCGAGCTTGCTGGCGCTCCCGGTCCGCGGCCCGGTGGTGGCGGCGGAGGTGCTGACCGCGGTGTCGGCGGCGATCCGCGCGTCGGAGACACTGCGGTTCGACTACGTGAGCCACGACGGCCGCGAGTCCCGCCGCACGGTCGAGCCGCACCGCCTGGTCTCGTGGGGCCGCCGCTGGTACCTGGTCGGCTGGGACACCGCCCGCGCGGACTGGCGGACGTTCCGCGCGGACCGCCTCACGCTGCGCACCCCGAACGGACCCCGCTTCACCCACCGCCAACCCCCGGACGGCGACCTCACGGCGTACCTCAAACGCACGATGGGCCGCGAGATGTGGCCCTTGCGCGCGGTCTTGAAGCTCCACGCGCCGGCCGAAGAGGTGGCCGGCCGCGTCGACGGCGAGGTGACCGCCCTCGATGCGAAGACCTGCCGGCTCGAGCTGGCCTCGGATTCGTGGGACATCGTGGCGTTCGTCGTGGGGATGCTCGACGTGCCGTTCGAGGTGGAGTCACCCCCGGAACTGACCGAGCGGCTCGAGGTGCTTTCGGCGCGGTACGCCGCAGCGACTTAGGCCGACGAGAGTCAGAAGATGAGTGCGACGAGGCTGACGACGAGCAGGACGGCCAAGGCGATGATCGACAGCGTCGACAGCAGTTTCCTCGGTCGTCCCACGTCCCGCGGCCACGTGGTGGTCAGGGGTTCGGGCTTGCGGACCTCGGGTGAACGCGATCTCCCGCTCCAGGTCGTGGATGCTCTCGCTGCCCTCGCGCAGCTGATCCCGAAGCCCGCGGATGCGGTCCCGGAGGAACCTCTCCTTCTGACCGCCCGTGGTGACCTGCTGCTCGGCCTGGTGGCACTGCAGCTCGAGATCGGCGATCTTGCCGTTGACTTCGGTCAACCGGGATGTCAGCTGTTCCTCGCGGCTCTGCAACTCACTGACCTGGTGCTGGGTCGCTTCGAGCTCTTTCCGGAACACCGCGGTTCTTCCCAGTCGATCGGTCGGCCACGGCTGCTCCCGTTCTCGACTTCCGACACCCAACTCTGCTGCCGCTCGACGTCGTCACTCCTCTTGCCCATGCGGCCGGCCAGCTGTTCTTGGGTCAAGTGGGCGGAGGTGCGCAGGTCGCGCAGATCCACACCCAGGTGGTGCATAGTCTCGGCCCGAGCGACTCGTTCAGGCATCGGCGCTCCCGGGGCGATATCGCGGCGATGAGCCCGGTCCACGTGTTCTGAGCTGCGCTTTCTCGTCGCGGTATCGCCGTTCGGCGTCTCGGGGATGCGGGCGGGCAACAGTGATCGCACCGCACCTCCCGACGAACGGAGCCCGACGATGAACGCTTTCCTCGATCTCGCGGCGCAGCTTCTCCAGTGCACGACGGCAGCGGCCGGCGCTGCGGCCGCGGTGGCGAAGCTGCGCGGCCGCAAGCCATGGACTGGGCGGCGATGGCGTCATCGGCGTACCTCACGGCGAATCCGTTGACCGTTCTGGCTCGGCGTGGCATGAGTCGGCCGGCCGGCGAGCGGCGTTACGCCGGTGGCGACTCAGGTGTGCGTGCCGCCGTCGATGCGGATTTCCGTGCCCGTGATGAACTTGCCGTCGTCCGAAGCCAGCATCGCCACCACTCCCGCCACCGTCTCCGGGGCCGCCACCGCGTTGCCCACCTCCGTCGTGAACTCCGTCGGGAGGATCGGCAGCAACCGTCCGAACAGGGAAAAGTCCACGTTCTGGGGCAGCCAGCTCGCCGCCGAGTCCGTGATGCCGCTCTTCACGCTGCCCGGGGCGATGCTGACCGCGCGCAGGCCCTGCTTGCCGTACTCCAGGGCCAGCGAGTGCGTGAACGCCTGGATGCCGCCCTTGCTCGCGCTGTACGCCGCCATGTACGGGTGGGCGAACGATGCCGACGTCGAACTGAAGTTCACCACCACGCCGTTCGCCGATTCGAGCAAGGCCGGCAGGGCCGCGCGCGTCACCAGGAACGTTCCGGTCAGGTTCACCGCCAGCACCCGGTTCCA
The DNA here is from genome assembly GCF_040638975.1 of Amycolatopsis sp. NPDC024027. Taxonomy (NCBI): domain Bacteria; kingdom Bacillati; phylum Actinomycetota; class Actinomycetes; order Pseudonocardiales; family Pseudonocardiaceae; genus Amycolatopsis; species Amycolatopsis sp. NPDC024027. The sequence goes on along the minus strand of NZ_JBEZYY010000036.1, from coordinate 13,611 downwards.
CAGCTCCAGCGACGTCTCGTGCGTGTGCGACGCCAGCAGGATCCCGGCCGCGTTGACGACCACGTCGAGGCCGCCGAGCACGTTCACCGCCGACGTCACGCCGAACTCCACCGACGCCTCGTCGGCCACGTCCATGACGTACGTCGTCAAGCCTTCGAGGTGCGCGGCCTGCTGGGTGCCGATCAGGCCTTCTTCGGAGACGTCGGTGCCGATGACCTGGGCCCCCTCTTCCATCAGGCGGAGCGTGGTGGCCCGGCCGATGCCGGAACCGGCGCCGGTGACCAGGACCCGGCGATCGCGGAGGCGTTCCATGGCGATCACCGTAGCCAAGAACTCAGAGCTCGGGCACCCGCTCGCCGGCCGGCGGCGGACCCGGCGGCGTCCCGTCGCCGAACGGGCGGCCACCCAGCTCCTCACGACCGTGGGGCGTCAGCCAGCCGCTCGGGTCCGGGCCCAGCGGCACGATCCCGGTCGGGTTCACGTTCTTGTGCACCACGTAGTAGTGCTCCTTGATCTGGGCGAAGTCGATCGTGTCGCCGAAGCCCGGCGTCTGGAACAGGTCGCGGGTGTACGCCCACAGCACCGGGAGCTCGGTCAGCTTCTGGCGGTTGCACTTGAAGTGGCCGTGGTAAACCGCGTCGAAGCGCACCAGGGTGGTGAACAGCCGGATGTCCGCTTCGGTGATCGTGTCGCCGACCAGGTAGCGCTGGTTCGCGAGCCGCTCGGAAAGCCAGTCCAGCCGGGTGAACAACTTCTGGTACGAGTGCTCGTACGCCTCCTGGGACCGGGCGAACCCGCACTGGTACACCGCGTTGTTGACGTCGGTGAACACCTTCTGCGCCACGTCGTCGATCTCGTCCCGCAGCTTCTCCGGGTACAGCTCGGGCGCGCCGGAACGGTGGTACGCCGTCCACTCGGTCGACATGTCCAGCGTCATCTGCGCGAAGTCGTTGGTGACGACCTCGCCGCTCGGGATGTCGACGAAGGCCGGCACCGTGATGCCGCGGGGGTAGTCCGGGTCGCGCTTGAAGAACGCCTCCTGCAGGCGCTCGATGCCGAGGACCGGGTCGCGGCCCTCCGGGTCGAGGTCGAAGCTCCAGCTGCGCTCGTCGTGCACCGGGCCCGCGATCCCCATCGACAGCACCGGCTCGAGGCCGAGCAGGCGGCGCACGATCACCGCGCGGTTCGCCCACGGGCACGCCCGCGCCACCACCAGCCGGTAGCGGTCCGGCTCGACCGGCCAGCCGTCGCGGCCGTCGGCCGTGATGCGGTCCGGGAGGTAGTTCAGGTCGCGCTTGTACTCGCCCTTGTCGGTCATCGGCGTCCTCAGCAGTCGTCGGTCGGGGGAGTGGCTTCCAGGGCCGCGGCCAGCCGGGCCAGCACCGGCCCGGCCGTGCGGATGTCCTCGGCGCTCAGGTGGTCGAACACCGAAGCCCGCACGCGGGCGAGGTGGCCAGGGTAGGCCGCCTCCAGTCTGGCCAATCCCGCCTCGGTCAGCACGGCGTTGGACGCGCGGCCGTCCTCGGCGCAGCGGCGCTTCTCGACCAGGCCTCGGCGGGTCAGGTCGTCCACGACCCGGCTGATCCGGCTCAGCGACAGCCCGGTGGTCGCGGCCAGCGCCGAGATGCGGAGCAGGTGATCCGGGGCTTCGGACAGCGCGACCAGCACTCCGTAGTCGGTGATCGCGAGCCCGGTGTCGGGCAGGAACTGGTCCTCGAGCGCCCGCGGCAGCGCGGTCATGATGCGCATCAGCGGCCGCCAGAACGCGGTTTCGTCGGCGTCGAGCGCGGACAGTTCACCCATATCGGCGACTCTACCGAAAGCTTGCTTGCGCAACCAGCCAAAGTGAGTACAGTGTCGTTGAACCCTCAATCACCGGGGGGCGCCACCACGAGGAGAGAAGAACAGCGATGACCAGCGCGACCACCTACCCCCAGCTGACCGGCGAATACACCCTCGACGCCGCCCACTCGCGGATCGGGTTCGTCGCCCGGCACGCCATGGTGACCAAGGTGCGCGGCAGCTTCAACGAGTTCACCGGCTCCGCGACCATCGACGGCGACGCGCCGGAGAAGTCGTCTGCCCAGGTGACCATCCAGGCCCACAGCATCGACACCCGCAACGCCGACCGTGACGGGCACCTGAAGAGCAACGACTTCCTGTCGATGGACGAATACCCGCAGATCACCTTCACCTCGACCGAGATCAAGCAGACCGGCGACACCAGCTTCGACGTCACCGGCGACCTGACGATCAAGGACGTCACCCGTTCGGTGACCATCCCGTTCGAGTTCGAGGGCGCCGCGAAGGACCCGTTCGGCAACGACCGCATCGGCTTCGAAGGCTCCACCACGATCAGCCGCAAGGACTACGGCATCACCTGGAACGCCGCCCTCGAGACCGGTGGCGTGCTGGTGAGCGACAAGGTCACGCTGGAGTTCGAGATCTCCGCGATCAAGTCCGCCTGATCCCGGGAGCGGGAACCGGGCTCACCGGTTCCCGCTCGCCCGCAGGTTCCCGATGCCGACGTCGAGCGCCGCTTCGAGGTGATCGATGCGGCCGGTCGACAGCATCACCACCACGCCGCCCTGGATGCCGGCCAGCAGGGCGGCGGCCGCGCGCCCGGCGTCCAGGTCCGGGCCGACCTCGCCGTCCTCCTGCAGGTGGCGGATGCCCGCCTCGATCTCGTCCTGCCAGCGCCGCAGCAGTTCGGTCACCACCGCCTGCGCGCCCGGCGTCGCGCGGCCGAGCTGGGAAATCAGCACGTTGAGCGGGCAGTGCCGGCCACGGCTGTCGTAGTGCGAGACGACCGTGTCGCGCCACCGCTGCCACGCCGCCCACGACGTCAGGCTGCCCAGCTGGGGCTGCTGGACCGCCAGGACCTGGTCGGCCTCGAAGCGCGCGACCGCCAGCAGGAGCTCTTCCTTGCCGTCCGGGAAGTAGTGGAACAGCTGGCTCTTGCTGGTTCCCGTCCGCGCCCGGACGTCGTCGAGCGTCGTGACGGCGACCCCGCGCTCGCGGATCTCCGCCGCGGCGCCTTCGACGATCCGCTGCCGCGTCGCGGCGCCCTTCGGGGTCAGCTTTGGACTCACAGGTCCACTTTAATTCGCTGGTCCTGCCCGGGAGAATTCCGGGTATGTCCACTGTCACGCCGTTCGCGGTCCTGGCGCTGATCGGCGCCGTGTCCGGATCGGTCACGGCGTGGCTGCTCCTGCGCCGCGACCGGCCCGCCGAGGTCCTGACCCCGTCGGCGCCGCCGGAGCCGGTCCCCGAGGAGGTCGCGGCCCGGTTGCTGGCCGACGAGCGAGCCGCCCGGCTGAGCGCGCTGGCCTCCCTCGCCCGGCAGGCCGACGCTGACCCCGAGCTGCGCCAGGAGTGCGTCGGCGAGATCCTCACCCAGTTCCGGTCCGGCTGGCCGGACCCGCCGGCCTGGCAGGCCGAACTGTGGCGGCTCCTGCTGCCGCACCTGCGCCCCGGGTCCCCGTGGTTCTGGCCGGGGATGGACCTCGAGCTGGACAGCTTGGTGCTGCACGCGGTCGACCTCCGTGGTTGCGAAGTCCGTGACGCGTGCTTCCGCGGCGTCCGGTTCGCCGGCGACGCCCAGTTCGGCGAAGTGGGCTTCACCGATCTGGTGAGCTTCGAAGGATCCTGCTTCGCCCGCCACGCTCTCTTCGGCAGCGCACGGTTCGGGACAGGCGCCGACTTCGAGAACGCGACCTTTACCGGCACGGCCGACTTCGCCGGCGTGACCGCCGGCGGCCCGATGTGGTTCGACGCCGCCCGGTTCTCGGCTCGCACGGACTTCACCGCGGCGGCCTTCGGTGACGACGTCTCGTTCGAAGCAGCGGGGTTCGCCGGCCGCACGATCTTCTCCGGCAGCCGGTTCGCCGCAGGAACTCACTTCACCCGAGCCCGCTTCGGCGGCCATGCGGACTTCACGGCCGCGACGGCGGGCGGGTTCGACTTCACCGGAGCCCGGATCCGGTTGGACGCGCGCGTCGTCCGGACCTGGCCGCCGGGCTGGGCACCCGGCGAGCCCGAGCCGCAGCGGTGGGCCGGCCTCACTCGGCTCTGATCGGCAGATCCGCCCCGTCGCGGAGGAACACCGGGATGCGCTCCGGCGGGGCCGCCGCCTCGACCCAGTCGCCGCCGTCGTGGCGGGTGCCGGTCGCCGCGTCCGTCCAGGACGCCCCGGCCGGCAGGTACACCCGGCGCGTGGTGACGCCCGGCTCGAGCACCGGCGCCACCAGCACGTCCGGCCCGAGGAGGAACTGGTCGTCCACGTCCCAGGCCGCCGGGTCCGCCGGGAAGTCGACGAACACGGGCCGCATCGGGGGGATGCCCTGCTCGTGCGCCACCCGCATCTGCTCCATCAGGTACGGCCGCAGCCGCTCCCGCAGCCGCAGCGACGCCGTGATCGACTCGTAAGCCGAAGAACCGAACGACCAGACCTCGTTGGGGCCGCCGGTCATCTCGGGCCCGAACGCCGGGCGCGGGTCGCGGAAGCCGTGCAGGCGGAACAGCGGGCAGAACACCCCGTAGGAGAACCAGCGGACCATCAGCTCCCGGTACTCCGGCGACTCCGGGTCGCCGCCGTGGAAGCCGCCGATGTCCGTCGTCCACCAGGGGATTCCGGCCAGTGCCACGTTCAGCCCGGCCCGGACCTGCGCCCGCAGCGACGCCCACGTCGCCCCGACGTCACCCGACCAGAGCGCCGCCCCGAAGCGCTGGCTGCCCGCCCACGCCGAGCGGGAGAGCAGCACGACTTCGTCGTCGCCCTCGGCGCGGATGCCGTCGTGGAACGTCTGCGCGTTGACCTGCGGGTAGAGGTTGAACACCTCCGCACCCGGGCCGGCGTGGAAGCCGAGGTTGTGCGGGTGGCCCGGCTGGATCTCCGGCTCGTCGCCGTCCAGCCACCACGCGCGCACGCCCAGGTCGTAGTAGTTCTCCTTGACCTTGCTCCAGACGAACCGCCGGGCCTCCGGGTTGGTCGCGTCGTAGAACGCCACCGGCATCTCGACGCCGAACCCCTTGTCCTTCCACGGCGCGTGCGCCGGGACGCCGCTCTCGGCGGCGACCAGCAGACCCCGTTCCTGCAGCTCGCGGTAGTTCTCCGAGAGCGGGTTCACCGACGGCCACACCGAGACCATGAGCTTGACGCCGAGTTCGGAAAGCTCGCGCACGAGCCCGGCCGGGTCGGGCCACTCGGCCGGGTCGAACTTCCAGTCGCCGAGGTGCGTCCAGTGGAAGAAGTCCGCCACGATCACCGACAGCGGCAGCCCGCGGTCGTGGTATTCCCGCGCGACGGCGAGCAGCTCCTCCTGGGTGCGGTAGCGCAGCTTCGACTGCCAGAACCCGGCCGCCCACTCCGGCAGCATCGGCGCGTGGCCGGTCGCGTCGGCGTAGTGGCCGAGGATCTGGCGCGGACCGTCGCCGGTGGTGATCCAGTAGTCCAGCTGGCGCGCGTCGTCGGCGACCCAGCGGGTGCCGTTCGCGGCCAGCTCGACCCGGCCGACGGCGGGACTGTTCCACAGGAACCCGTAGCCGCGGCTGGAGAGCAGGAACGGCACCGACACCTCGGCGTTGCGCTGCACCAGGTCGAGCACGAGGCCCTTCTGGTCGAGCCGGCCGTGCGTGTGCTGCCCGAGCCCGAAGAGCCGCTCGTCGTCGTAGGCGCTGAAGCGCTGTTCCAACCGGCCGTAGCCGTTGCGCGACGGCATGAACAGCCGTGCCCCGGGCCACCAGAAGTGCGCGCGCTGCTCGGAAAGCAGCTCCTCGCCGGTGTCGGTGCGGACGAACCGCAGCTGCGCGTCGATGCCGGTGTCGGTGTCGGCGATCTCGACGATGGCGGTGAGCGCGCCGTTGACCACCCGGCCGGTCCGCCCCTCGACCGAGGCGGTGGCGGCGGACGGCTTCGCGGGCAGCAGCGCACCCGGGACGTCGTCGAGGATGCGGTGCCGTCCGGCCCGCACGCGCAGGCTGTCCGCGCCCCACGGCTCGATGCGCAGCACCTCGTGCCGCACGCTGACTTCGAGCGAGCGGCCGTCTTCGGTCGTGGCGATCACGAGGTCTCCTAGGAAATCAGTCTTTGACGGCGCCGCTGGTCAGCCCGGCGACGACGTAGCGCTGGGCGACGACCAGCAGGACGGCCGCGGGGATCGCGGCGAGGACGGCGGTGGCCATGATCCCGTTCCAGTCGGCGGACTGGTTGCCGACGAACCGGTAGATGCCCACGGTGATGGGCTCGAACGACTGCCCGGTGGTCAGGGTGACGGCGAACAGGAAGTCCGCCCAGGCGAACAGGAACGAGAACAGCCCGGCGGTGACCAGTGCGTTGCGGCTGACCGGTAGGATGATCGAGGCGAAGGTGCGCCAGTACCCGGCACCGTCCACCCGGGACGCTTCGGTCAGCTCCTTCGGCACGGAGATCATGAACGCCCGCAGCAGCAGGATGGCGAACGGGATGGTCGCGGTGGAGTCGGCGAGCACCAGCCCGAGGTAGTTGTCGATCAGGCCGAGGTTGCTGAACACGGTGTAGAGCGCGTTGGCCATCACGATGCCCGGGATCATCTGCACGATGAGCAGCACGAACACCAGCGCCGGGCCGCCGCGCACCTTGAGCTGGGCCAGCGCGTACGAGGCGGGTGCCGCCACCAGCAGCGACACGAGCACCGTGCCGAGCGCGACGACGACGCTGGAGAGCAGGTTCGGTCCCTGCGTCGAGACGGCCTTGCGGTAGCCGTCCAGGGTGCCGCCGACCGGGAAGAACGCGGGGTCCGGGCGCAGCAGCGCGCCGCTGGGCTGCAGCGAGGCGTTGACCATCCAGTACAGCGGGAACAGCAGCACCGCCACGATCAGCACGCCGGCCACGGTCCGCGGCCAGTTCGCCGTCTTCATGCTGCCTCCGCCAGGGTCGCCTTCGCCGAACGCAGGTAGAGCAGCCCGAAGACCGTCGCCACCACGATGAGGACGTTGCCGACCGCGGCGCCCTGCCCGAACGCGAAGTCCTGGAAGGACAACCGGTAGGACCACGTGGTGAGCGTCTGGGTCGAGCCGGCCGGTCCGCCGCCGGTGACGACCATGATCACGTCGAACACCTTGATCGTGTAGACCAGTCCCAGCATCAGCACGATCCCGGTGACCGGCCGCAGCAGCGGCCAGGTGACGTGCCGGAACCGTTGCCACGCCCTGGCGCCGTCCAGCGCCGCGGCTTCGTAGAGCGACGCCGGGATGGCGCGCAGCCCGCCGTGCAGGATCACCAGGTTGAACGGGATGCCGATCCAGATGTTGGTGATGATCACCGCCGGCAGCGCCCAGCTCGTGCTGCTCAGCCACGGCACCGCGTCGAACCCCAGGAACCGCAGGCCCGCGTTGAGCACGCCGTGGTCCTGGTCGAACATCCACCGCCAGACCGCGCCGCTGACCACCAGCGGCAGCAGCCACGGCAGCAGGAGCAGCGACCGCAGCAGCGCGCTGCCGAGGAAGCGGCCGTTGAAGAACACCGCGAGCGCCAGGCCGATGCCGAACTGGAAGACGATCGATCCGGCGGTGAACAGCACCGTGTTGAGCGCCGCCGTCGAGAACAGCGGGTTGTTCAGCACGGCGGCGTAGTTCTCGATGCCGACGAAGGGTGCTTCGCCGGTGTAGAACGACTTCACCGTGTAGTTCTGCGTGCTCATCACCAGGTTCGCGGCCAGGGGGTAGCCGAAGAACACGACGACGTAGGCCAGCGCGGGCAACAGGAACGCCCACGCGGCGAACCGGTTGTCCCGGCGGGACTTCCGGCTCGCGCGGGGTGACGCCGAGACCGTCGGGGCGGTGGCGACCGTCACGAGCCGCTCGCCTGCTGGGCGGCCTTGAGGGCCTGGTCGACCGGCGTCTTCCCGGTCAGCGCCGCCTGGAGCGCGTCGGCCAGCGCCTGCGAGACCTTCGGGTACTTCTCGCCGAGCTCGGCGGTGCGGGAGCGGGCCGTGCCGACCTCGTCGACGAACGCCTGCATCGACGGCTGCTCGGTGCCGAACTTCTGGGCGGTGGCCGTCTTCGACGGGATGTAGGCGTGCGCCTTGCTCCACTCGAGCATCGTCGGCTCGGAGAGGATGCAGGAGAGCACCTTGCCGGCGGCCTGCTGGGCGGGCCCGCTGGTCACCGGCACGGTGCCGACCTCGCCGCCGAGGGCGACCACCGGCTTGCCGCCGGCCTGCGGGACCGGGATCGGCACGACGCCGTAGTGCAGTGACTTCTGCTCGTCGAGCCGGGCGATGTTCCACGAACCGTTGATCATCATCGCCGTGTTGCCGCTGACGAACTGGTCGGCGACGTCGTTCTGGCTCCAGGTCACCACGGACTTCGACGCCGAACCGGAGTTCACCAGGTCGGTGACGTACTGCAGCGCCTGCGTCGCCTGCGGCGAGTCCAATTGCGACAGTTCGGCGCCGTTGCTCCAGAAGAACGGCAGGAACTGCCAGGTGCCCTCTTCCGACGAGATGGCGGAGAAGGAGAGGCCGTACTTGCCGTCCTTGGTCAGCTTCGCCGCGGCGGCCTTCAGCTCGTCCCACGTCTTCGGCGGCTCGACGCCCGCGGCCTGCAGGAGGTCCTTGTTGTAGATCAGCGCGAGGCCGTTGACGCCCGGGGCGACGCCGTAGAGCTTGTCCTGGTACGTGCCGGCCTTGGCGATGCTCGGGTAGTAGCCGTCGGTGGTGATGCCGTAGTCGGTCAGCGGGGTCAGCGCACCGGTGGCGGCGACCTGCTGCAGCGTCGGGTTGTCGGTGAAGAGCAGGTTCGGCAGCGTCTTCGAGCTGGCGCCCTGCAGGACCTTCGGCAGCATCTGGGCTGTCGGCACCTTCTGGCGCTCGATCTTGATCCCGGTCTGCGTGGCGCAGGTGTCGAGGATCTTCTGCCAGGCGGCGGACCCCTGCTCGTCGGCGTAGTAGTCGAGTTCGGTGATCGAGGTGGCGGCCGGGGCACCGGCGCCGCCGGGCGCGGACGGGGCCGGGCTGGGGCTGCAAGCGGCCAGCAACGCGGCACTCGTGGCGCTCGCGGTGAGGATGAGGGCGCGACGGACTACGGGCATGATGATTCTCCTTCGGCGGCGGAGCAGAACCGGCTGTGTTGATGCTTATTGATCCGACCACAGTCACGGCCGAATGGCTTGGTAGCAACGGTTACGTGCTCGTGTGTGGGCGGCCTGCTTTTGGCCGGATCAATAAGGGGTACGCGGCGAGGCGGTGCTCTCGCGCCGCGTCAGGCGGGGCCCGAGCAGCCGGACCTCCGGGGTGGTGTGGCCGGCGAGCCGGCGCATGGTCATTTCGACGGCCTGGGTGCCGACCTCTTCGGCCGGGATGGCCACGTTGGTCAGCGAGACGACGTGCTGCTCGGCCATGCTGTCCGGGCACACGGCGATGACCGAGATGTCCTCGGGCACCCGCAGGCCGCGGTGGCGCAGGTCCGACAGCAGCCCGGGCAGCACGGCCTCGTTGTGCACGACCAGGCCGGTCAGGCCGGGATCGGCGGCGAGCAGCTCGTCGACGCAGGCGCTCACCGCTTCGTAGGAGTGGGCGCACGCGTGGGAGGCCGCACGCAGGTCACGGCTCTGCGTGGCTTCTTCGAAGCCGCGCAGGAACCGCGTCGCGTAACTCGTGCCGCGCCGGTAGACCGCCGGGGACGGGCCGATCAGCGCGATCGAGCGGTGGCCGAGCTCGGCCAGGTGCGCGACGCAGGCCGAGGCCGCCGCGGTGAAGTCGAGGTCGACGCAGCTCAGCCCGGCCGGGTGGTCGGGCACGCCGATGAGCACCACCGGCAGGTCGAGGGCCAGCAGCATCGGCACCCGCGGGTCGGCGGTTTCGACGTCCATCACCATCAGGGCGTCGGCGATCGCCGAGGACGCCACCCGCTGCAGCGCGGCGGGGCCCTCGTCCTTGGTGAGCAGCAGCAGGTCGTGGTCGTGCGCGCGGGCCGCGGTGACCGCCGAGGCGACGAACTCCATCACGACGGCGACGTTGAGGTCCGTGCGCAGCGGCACGACCAGCGCGAGCACGTTGGTCTTGCTGCTGGCCAGCGCCCGCGCGCCGGCGTGCGGGTGGTAGCCGAGCTTGCGGATGCTGTCCTCGACCAGCCGCCGGGTCTTCGGCGAAATCGAGCGTTTGCCGCTGATCACGTACGACACCGTGCTGGGGGCGACCCCGGCCGCGTTGGCGACGTCGTTGATCGTGACCACGGGCGGCCTCCTGGGGACGGGCGAGCGATGCGGTGTCGAAGCGCATCGACGATGGCACGAAGGTAAGTGACACACGCCCGAAACACAAGCATCATTCGCCGTTCGCCCGCATTCGATTGTATTTCGACAACCGAGGTGTTCGTCGAAATTGTCGAACTGTCCTGTTGGCGGCTGTTTTTGCAGCTCAGCACGTGGTTGAGCAGATTCGATCAGAGGGCCTGGGAGCGTTCCCAGGCACTCTTGACCTGATGCTCACCGGGCTGTAATAGTCGGCACGCTCCCACTCCCTTCGACGCGAATCTTCGTGCCGCGCCGTCGAAACGATTCGACGATTCCGGAGGCTGTCCGTGCGCCACTCCCTCTTCCGCCGTGCTCTCGTCCCGGCGGTGGCCGCGATCCTGCTGCTGGCACCTTCGCCGGCGCTCGCGGCGGCCCCGCCCCCGTTCCGCGACCCGTCGCTGCCACTGGCGACCCGGATCGACGATCTGCTGTCCCGCCTCACGGCGGACGAGAAGATCTCGCTGCTGCACCAGTACGAACCGGCCATCCCACGGCTCGGCATCGGGGTCTTCAAGACCGGCACCGAAGCCCTGCACGGCGTCGCCTGGTCGACCGACTACGACAACAAGGGCGCCGTCGTCAAGGCCGACGGCACGGTGTTCCCGCAGGCCATCGGCCTGGCCAGCACCTGGGACCCGGCGCTGGTGAAGCAGGTCGGCGCGGCCGTCGGGCAGGAGGCGCGCGGCTTCAACGCCCGCAACCCGACGCTGTGGGGCCTCAACCTGTGGGCCCCGGTGGTGAACCTGCTGCGCGACCCGCGGTGGGGCCGCAACGAGGAGGGCTACTCCGAGGACCCGCACCTCACCGGCGAGCTCGCGACCGCCTACGGCCGCGGCATGCAGGGTGACGACCCCCGGTACCTGCAGGCCGCCCCGACGCTGAAGCACTTCCTCGCCTACAACAACGAGGTCAACCGCGACACCAGCAACTCCTCGGTGCCGCCGAAGATCCTGCACGACTACGACGAGCAGGCGTTCAAGATCCCGCTGCAGGCGGGCGCGGCCAACGCCGTCATGCCGTCGTACAACCTGGTCAACGGCCGGCCCAACCACGTGAGCCCCGACCTCGACGGCAAGCTGAGGAAGTGGGCGCCGCAGGACATCGCCGTCGTCAGCGACGCCGGCGCGCCGTCCAACCTGGTCAACTCCGAGAAGTACTACGCCACCAAGGCCGAAGGGGACGCGGCGGCGATCAAGGCGGGGCTCGACAGCTTCACCGACAACGACACCGACGGCTCGATCACCGCCGCCGCGGTCAAGGAGGCCCTGAGCAAGGGCCTGCTGACCATGGCCGACGTCGAGAACGCCGACCGTCACCTGCTTTCACTGCGGTTCCGGCTCGGCGAGTTCGACCCGCCGGGACGCAACCCGTACGCGAAGATCACCCCGGCCGTCATCGGCTCGCCCGAGCACCAGGCCCTGGCGCGCAAGACCGCCGACGAGCAGATGGTGCTGCTGCGCAACAACGGCAACGCGCTCCCGCTGAACGCCGCGCGGAACAAGAAGATCGCGGTCGTCGGCCCGCTCTCGAACACCCTGTACGAAGACTGGTACAGCGGCGCGATGCAGTACAAGGTCACGCCGGTGCAGGGGATCAAGGAACGGCTCGGCTCGGCGGGCTCGGTCGCCTCGTCCGAAGGCGTCGACCGGATCGCGCTGAAGGACCTCTCCACCGGCAAGTACCTCACCGCGCCCACCACCACCGGCAAGGTGACCGCGGGCGGGACCGTCGCGGGCACCGCGGAGTCCTTCGACGTCTACGACTGGGGCGCGGGCAAGAACACGCTGCGCGCGGCCGCGAACGGCAAGTTCCTCAGCTACTCCGGCGGCGCGCTGGTGAACGACGTCGACCAGCCGGCCGGCTGGTTCGTGCAGCAGCAGCTGAAGCTGGACGCGCAGCCGGACGGGAGCTACGTGCTCGAGTACGCCGGCAACGAGGTGAACGAGCCGTGGTTCGGCCCGAACAAGTTCGCCGTCGTCGGCGCGGACGGCGTCCTGACGATCTCCGCCCCGGACGCCGCCCACGCGACGAAGTTCGGGCGGGACGTGCTGACCAGCGGGGTCGGCAGCGCGGTCGCCGCGGCCAAGGACGCGGACACCGCGGTCGTCGTGGTCGGCAGCATGCCGTTCATCAACGGCCGCGAAGCGAACGACCGCACGAGCACCGAGCTCGCCCCGGCGCAGCGCGCGCTGATCGAGGCGGTGCAGAAGGCGAACCCGCACACCGTCGTCGTGGTGGAGAACAGCTACCCGACCACCGGCTGGGACACCCTGCCGGTGCCCGGCATCCTGTGGACCAGCCACGCCGGGCAGGAAACCGGGCACGCGGTCGCCGACGTGCTCTTCGGCGACAAGGACCCGAGCGGGCGGCTCACCCAGACCTGGTACGCCTCCGACGCGGGGCTGCCGAGCATCCTCGACTACGACATCGCCAAGACCGGCATGACCTACCAGTACTACCGCGGGAAGCCGCTGTTCCCGTTCGGCTACGGGCTGAGCTACACCAGCTTCCGCTACGACAACGTCCGCACGTCCCAGTCCGGTGGGAAGGTCCGGGTGAGCGTCGACGTGACGAACACCGGCGCCCGCAGTGGGTCCGACGTCGTCCAGCTCTACTCGAAGAACTCCGGTGTGCAGCGGTTGCGGGACTTCTCGAAGCTGACCCTGGCGCCGAAGGAGACCCGCACGGTGCGGTTCGAGGTGCCCGTGGCGGACCTCGCGTCCTGGGACGTCTCCCGGGACCGGTCCGTGGTGGCGGCGGGGGTGTACGAGTTCTCGGTGGGCCGCAACGCCTCCGAACTCTCGGCACCGCAGCCGGTCTCCGTGCCGGGGGAGCGGGCCCTGCCGCGCGACCTGAGCCGGCCGACCCAGGCCCAGAACTTCGACGACTACTCCGGCACGACGTTGACGGACACGTCGAAGGTCTCGGGCACCTCGGTCGCCGGCGTGGCGGGCAGCTGGGTGGCGTACCGCAATGTGGCGTTGAACGGCCCGGCGCGGTTCTCGGCCTCGGTTTCCGCACCGGCGTCGGCGCACGTCACGGTTCGCCTGGATTCGCCGACCGGCCGCGTGCTGGGCACGGTCCCGGTGTCGTCGACGGGTGACCGGTACGCGTACACGACGGTGACCGCGGCGCTGGCGAAGGCGAGCGGACGGCACGACGTGTACCTGACGTTCGACGGCCCGGTGAACCTGTCGACGTTCTCGCTGCGGTGAGTGCTCGTGAGTGGTGGGGGGGGGGGGGGGCCCCCCCCCCCCCCCCCCCCGGGGGTGTGGGGGTTGGGGGGCCCACCCCCCAAAGGGAAGGAGTTTTGCGAAGGGGGGGATAGGGGGAGCCTA
>NZ_JBEZYY010000035.1:0-72700 GCF_040638975.1 Amycolatopsis sp. NPDC024027 | reverse complement strand
CGGCGCGGGGCCGCCAGCTGTTTCACTTTCGGTCCGCCGGGCCGTTCACCCTTCCGTGGGTCTGGCGGGGGTGTGTGTTGGGGGGGGGGGGGGGGCCCCCCCCCCCCCCCCACCACTCACGAGCGGGGCAGTTCAGGGTTTGCGGCCCACTCCCGCATACGGCAAGGAGTTGACCGAAGGGTCGTCGGACATGTCGCCGACCCCCTCCGGGTTCCACATCGCGCAGCCGACCAGGCCCGGTTCGACGAGGTCGAAGCCCTCGAAGAACCGGAGCACCTGGTCGTGCGTGCGCGGGAACGGCTGGTTCTGCCGGTTCTGCCGGCTCGTGTAGACCTCGATCGCTTCGTCGAGGCCCGCCGATCCGGAGTCCGCCGCGACGTGCGTGACCGCCAGGAAGCTGCCCGGCGCGAGCCGTTCGCGGTAGCGGGCCAGGATGCCGGCCGGGTCCCAGGAATCGGGCACGAAGTGCAGCAGCAGCAACATGAACACGCCGGTCGGCTGCCCGGGATCGAGCAGCCGGCGGGCCGGCTCGGCGTCGAAGATGTCGTTGACGTCGCGCAGGTCGGCCTGCAGGACCGCGCAGTTGTCGTTGCCCTGCAGCAGCAGTTCGCTGTGGGCGACGGCGACCGGCTCGCGGTCGACGTACACCACCCGGCACGCCGGGTCGGCCTGCTGGACGATTTCGTGCAGGTTCCCGACGGTCGGGATGCCGGAACCGATGTCGAGGAACTGCCGGATCCCGGCGTCGACCATGTACCGCGCGGCGCGGCGAAGGAAGGCGCGGTTGAGCCGGGCGGCGTCGCGGATGCCCGGCATGATCTGCAGGATCTGCTCGCCGAGTGCCCGGTCGGCGGCGAAGTTGTGGTCCCCGTCGAGCCAGAAGTCGTACACCCGGGCCGGGTTCGGCACCGTGGTGTCGATCTCCGGCGGTACCCAGCTCAGTTCTCCGGTCACGGGACCTCCCACCCTCGCGGACGCTGCGGGGACGGAGCTTAGTCCCTCATCCGTTCGTGTGGACTCGTGCTCCGGGCGCCCGGACCGCCGCTAAGGTGGCCCGGTCACGAGGAGACGAGGCCATGCCGAACCCGCGTCCCGTGCCCGGCCGGGTGCCCCTGCTCGGGCACACGGTGCCCCTGCTGCGCGACCCGCTCGAGTTCTTCACTTCCCTGCCCGCGCACGGAGATGTCGTCAAGATCCGGCTCGGCCCACTGCCGGTGCACGTGGTCACCACCCCGGAGCTGGCCTGGCAGGTGCTGGCCACCGACGCCGACAAGTTCGACAAGGGCCTGGTCTTCGACAAGATGCGCCCGCTCTTCGGCGACGGCCTGGCCACCTCGAACGGCGAGCTCAACCGCCGCCAGCGCCGGCTGGTGATGCCCGCCTTCGGCCGCACGCGGATCGCCGGCTACGCCGAACACACCATGACGAAGCTGGCCGGCGAGCTGGTGGATTCGTGGCGGCCCGGCGAAGTCGTCGAGTTCGACCGGCGGATGCAGGACCTGGTGCTGACCATCGCCGGGCAGACGCTGTTTTCCACCGCCCTCGGCGACGAAGCTCTCGCGGAGATCCGGCACTCGATCCCGGTCATGCTGAAATACGTGCTGATCCGGGCGTTCTCCCCGAAGTTCGTCGAGAAGCTGCCGATCCCGCCGAACCGGCGGTTCGACGCCGCGGCCGCGCGCCTGCGCGAGGTGATCGGCGAGACCGTCGTCGCGGCCCGTGCAGACGGCGCCGACCACGGCGACCTGCTCTCGATGCTGCTGCTGGCCCGCGACGAGGAAACCGGCGAAGGCATGTCGGACCGCCAGGTGCACGACGAAGTCATCACGATCCTGACCACCGGCGCCGAGACCACCGCCGTCGCGCTGGCCTGGTTCTTCCACGAACTCGGGCAGCACCCGGACGTCGAGAGGCGCTTCCACGCCGAGGTCGACGAAGTCCTCGACGGCCGGCCCGCGCGCTTCGAGGACCTGCCTGGTCTCGTTTACACGCACCAGATCGTCAACGAGATCGTCCGCCGCACCCCGCCGCTGATCCTCATGCGCCGCGCGCGGGAGGACGTCGAACTCGGCGGGGTGGCGATCCCGGCGGGCAGCGAGGTCGCCGTCAGCCAGCACACCCTGCACCGCGACCCGCGCTGGTTCCCGGACCCGGGCCGGTTCGACCCGGACCGCTGGGCACCCGGCCGCACCGCGGAACTGCCGAAGGGGGCCTACATCCCGTTCGGGGCGGGCGCGCGGCTGTGCCCGGGGCACGTGTTCGCGCCGACGGAGATCGGCATCGTGGCCGCGACCATCGGCGCGCGGTGGCGCCTGGTGCCGGTGCCGGGCAAGAAGGTGTACGCGCAGATCAAGGCGACGATGCAGCCGAACCGGCTGCCGATGACCGTGGTGCCCCGCCGGACCTGACGGTGCCGATTCCACTACCGGGTGTAGTGTTCCGGGGTCCTGAACGGAAGGCAGGTTGGGTTTGAGACGGCCGCTCAAGCTGACGTCGGCGTTGTTCGCCTGCGGTGTCCTGTTCGCCTCGCTGACCGCGGCGGTGCCCGCGGAGGCCGCCGCGATCTCCTGCGGCGACACGGATCTGCCGGTCACCGGCCCCGGCCTGCCGGCCATGGTGCCGGGAGCGCCCGCGGTCGTGCACGGCCGGCTGTGCCTGCCCGCCGGGGCGGCTCCGGACACCGTCCAGCTGCTCGTGCACGGCGGGACGTACAACAGCGCGTACTGGGACCTGCCCTACGAGCCGGCGCGCTATTCCTACCAGCGGGACATGGCCGCGCACGGCTACGCGACCTTCGCCGCCGACCAGCTCGGCGCCGGGCGCAGCAGCCGGCCGCTGAGCCTGCCGCTGTCGGTCTGGGCCGCGGCCGAGTCGATGCACGAGGTGGTCGGCCACCTGCGCGCCGGCCGCGCCGGCGGTGTCCCGTTCGCGAAGGTGGTCATCGTCGGGCACTCGGTCGGGTCGGGGATCGTCGCCGTGGAGGCGTCGACCTACCACGACGTCGACGGCGTCGTCCTCACCGGCATCACGCACCTGCCCGCGCTGCCCGTGCTCGCCCTCGGCGCGGCGCTCGGCCTGCAGCCCGCGTTGCTCGACGGCCGGCTGGGCACCCTGGGCAGCGACCCGCTGTACTTCACGACGAAGCCGGGTGCGCGGGCCGGGCTGTTCTACGCCGCGGGCGACGCCGACCCCGCCGTGGTCGCCGCCGATGAGGCGACGAAGGACCAGGTTTCGGTCCCCGGGATGGGCACGGTCGCGTTGTTCGGCATCGTGTTGCCCGCGACGTGGGGAATCTCCGTACCGGTTTTCCAGGTGGTCGGTGAAAAGGACGTCCTTTTCTGCGGGGTGCTGGCGTTGCGTGACTGTTCCGACGCGGCGGTGCTGCGGGCGCAGGAAGCGCCCTATTACGCCGACCCGTCGAAGTTGTCGACGTACGTGCTGCCCGGGGCGGGCCATTCCGTGGCGCTGCACGAAAACGCCGGCGATTACCGCGGCGCGACGCGCTCCTGGCTGCAGGACCGCCTGGGGATCACTCCGCAGGGTTATCACTCGATCGGACGAAACTGAACCCGTGCGCAGCGCACAATTCCAGGCCAAGATATATCGATTGCCCCGAACCGTGATGGGCACTGAACCCTTGGACAGCCTGAGGTGACTGCTCCCCATCCCCGCGGCGACGCCCCGCGGAAGAAGCCGTCCGCCGATCGCGCGGCGAGACGGCTCGGCACGCTCGCGCGCAAGTGGGGCTACCTGATCAGCACGACCGCCTACCTGCCGCACACGCCCGAGGAGATCGAGCGCGAGCTGGCCGGCCTGGCCGGGCGCCTGTTCGAAGCGGTGGCGAGCGATCCGCCGGCCCTCGAGGCGGCCGCGAGCGCGGGCGGCCGGCTCGTCGAGCTGCGGTGCGTCGGCGCCGACAGCCTGCGCCGCAGCCTGGAGGTGCTGGGCAAGGCGCTGCTGCGCGAACCGGAACTGCAGGGGGCCGAAAGGCTGGCCGAGCGCGTCGTGGTCGTGCTCGGCGCCTTCAGCTCCGGCTACGGCGAGATGCTGCGCGAGGACATCCAGAAGCGGCAGGAGGGCCTGAGCCGCGCGCTGCTGAAGGTCGAGCAGGAGACGCGGCAGAAGCACGTCATCACCCGCGCGCAGTTCGAGGAGGTGTTCGCCGGCTCGGCCAGCGGCGTCGCGCTCACCGAACTGGACGGCCGGGTGCTGCGGGCCAACGCGGCGCTGGCCAAGACGCTCAACCGCACGCCGGCGGAGATCGCCGCGATGACGCTGTTCGACCTGGTCCACCCCGAGGACGTCGAACAGCTGCGGGAGAGCTACGGCGAGCTGGTGGCCGGCCGGCTGCACCGGCTGCGCGCCGGCCGCCGCCTGGTCGGCAAGGACGGCGAGCCGATGTGGGCGACGTTCGCCGCGTCGGTGATCCGGGACGCGGTCGGCGCGCCCCGGCAGCTGCTCACGATCGTCGACGACGACACCGAGGTGTCGCTGCTGCAGCGGCGGCTGAGCCACCAGGCCCTCCACGACGTCCTCACCGGGCTGCCGAACCGGCAGTTCTTCAGCACCCGCCTCGAGACCTTGCTTCGCGACGCGGATCCGGCGCGCGGGGTTACGCTGTTCCACCTCGACCTCGACGGCTTCTCGCAGATCAACGCCGGTCTCGGCCGGGAGCTCGGCGACCGGGTGCTGCGCGGGGTCGCGGCCAAGCTGAAGACGGTCTTCGAAGCGGAGAAGGCGCTCGTGGCCCGCCTCGGCGGCGACGAATTCGGCGTGCTGGTGCAGAACACGGCGGACACCCCGGGCGTGGTGACGCTCGTCCGCCGGATCACCCACGAGCTCGCCGAGGCGGAGTACGTCGACGGGCAGCACGGGGTCGCGGTGTCGGCCGCCATCGGCGTCGTGCACCGCCCGCCCCGCGACAGCACACCCGCGGAGCTGCTTCAGGCGTCGGACCTGACGCTGCGGCGCGCCCAGCGGACGGGCAACCAGTGGGGCCTGTTCGACCGCGAGCTGGACCGGCGCGACCGGCACGGCTTCGGGCTGGCCGCGTCGATGGCGGGCGCGTGGGAGAACGGCGAGGTCGAAGCCCGCTACCGCGTGCTGGTGTCCGCGACGAGCGGTGCGGTCAGTGGCGTCGAGGCGCGGTTGCGCTGGAACCACCCGGCCGAGGGCGTGCTGCCGCACGAGACGTGCGTGCGGCTGGCCGCGGAGACCGGGCTGGCGCTGCCGCTGGGCACCTGGCTCCTGCGCACGGCGGCCGAACGGCTGGCGGCATCCGGGATCGGCGTGCCGCTGGTCGTCGAGCTGACGGCGCAGCAGGCGGCGGATCCCGAGCTGGTCGGCGAAATCCGCCGCATCCTGGCCGACACCGGCCTGGCCCCGGACCACGTGCGCCCCGGCTTCCCGGCCGCGGCCCTGACGGCGGAGACGGGGGACGCGGCGGACAACTTCAAGGTGCTGGGCGAAATCGGGGTCCGGGCGGAGATCCACGGCCTCGGTGACGTCACGTGCCTGACGGAGTTCCCGGCCCGCGCGGTCCGGATCGCGGCGAACCTGGCCGCCAAGCGGGAGCACCCGCTGGTGGCCGCCCCGCTGTCGGCGCTGATCGACGCGGCGCACGCGGCCGGGGCGTCGGTGTCGGTCGCCGGGATCGCCACCGGGGCCGAAGCCGAGTGGTGGCACGACCGGGGCGCGGACCTGCTGTCGGGCCCGGCGTTCCCGGAGCCGCCGGACGGCTTGCCCGGCTGCTGACTCAGATGCGCACGAGCACCTCGTCGAGGGGCTTGCGCCGCAGGTCCGGCACGACGCAGTCGTCGGCCGGGTAGCCGACCGGGATCACCGCGAACGCCGATTCGTTGCGGGGGCGGCCCAGCAGCTCCCCGAGGAACCGCATCGGCGACGGCGTGTGCGTCAGCGCCGCGAGGCCCGCCACCTGCAACGCCGTGAGCAGCATGCCGACCGCGATGCCGACCGACTCGTCGACGTAGTAGTGCTTGCGGACACCGCCGTCGCCGTCCAGCGCGAACCGTTGCTGGAACACGACGATCAGGAACGGCGCGTCCGTCAGGTGCGGCTTCTCCGCGTCGGTCCCGAGCGGCCGGAGCGCGGCCAGCCATTCGTCGCCGAGGCGGCCGTCGTAGGAGATCCGTTCCTCGGCCTCGGCGGCTTCGCGGATTCGGCGGCGCACCGCCGGGTCGGTGACGAGGACGAACGTCCACGGCTGCTGATGCGCCCCGCTGGGCGCGGTCGAGGCGACCGCGATCGCGTCGAGCACCGCGCGTTCGGGTACCGGGTCGGGGGAGAACATCCGCACCGAGCGCCGGGCTTCCATCCGCCGCCGCAGGGCGGCGGACCGGGCGAGGGCTTCGTCATCGGGCAGCCGGGCGGGCCGGTAGGGGACCGGGTGGTAAGTCATGCCGGGATTGTGGCGGAGGACACGGAGCGCGCAGCAGGCCCGAACGTACGATTCGCGGGGTTAAGTGTCCGCTGTACGGACAGTAAGGTCATCCTTGCTGAACAAATTGCGCCGAATGGTCCAGGAAAACTGGTCCAGTCGGCCCTGTCGCGCGAAGTGATCTCCTCATTACCCTCCAGTAGCAGACAGTGGTGCCGATCACAGTGGTTCCAGGAGGCCTGATGGCGTCGCGCGTTCGGGGACCCGGTTCCGAAGACCGGCGCGAACTGCGGATGCGGCACCTCACCGGCTGCCTCCCCTGCACGCTCAAATGCGCGTATTGCGGGCTGCCGGTGCGGCTGGCCGGGCCGGGCGACCACCCCGGCTACGGCGTGGTCGACGAAGTGACCGGTGATCTCGTGCTGCTGCACCGGTTCTGCCGCACCGCGCTCGGCCGCTGCGGGACGCGGGGGTGCGTGCTGCGGCGCGCCCACCTCGGCCGGGCGACCGAGCAGTACGAAACCGGCCGGCGGCCCGGGCGCTACCAGCGCCTCGGTGTCCGGCGCTCGCCCGACCTCGATCTGTACCGGAAGCACTGGCGGATCGCGAAGATGCGGTACGCGTGCAAGGCGTGCCGGTACTACACCGGCTCGCACTGAGCCGGTCCTTCCATCACGACGCGGAGGACTCGTGCTCGTTCGTCTCATCCTCGGCCTGCTCATGACCGTCGTCGGCCTCGCCGTCGCCGGCAAGCGCGTGGCCTTCCTGTACCGGCTGATCAAGGCGGGCCAGCCCGACGCCAAGCGGTCGGACGACCTCGGTGCCCGCGTCCTCGCGCAGGTGCGCGAGGTGTTCGGCCAGCGCAAGCTGCTGAAGTGGTCGGTGCCCGGCCTGGCGCACTTCTTCACGTTCTGGGGCTTCGTGATCCTCGCTTCGGTGTACCTCGAGGCGTACGGCGCGTTGTTCGACGAGAAGTTCGCCATCCCGTGGATCGGCCACTGGGCGGTGCTCGGCTTCCTCCAGGACTTCATCGCCGTCGCCGTGGCCGTTTCGCTCGGCGTCTTCGCGATCATCCGGATCCGGAACGCCCCCGAGCGCAAGGATCGCGCGTCGCGGTTCTACGGCTCGCACACCGGCGGCGCGTGGCTGATCCTCGCCATGATCTTCAACGTCGTCTGGACGATGTTCTTCTTCCGCGGCGCCTCTTCGGCGTCCGGCAACTTCCCCTACGACTCCGGCGCGTACGTCTCGCTCGGCGTCGGGAACCTCCTGGAACCGCTCGGGCACTCGACGACCGAGGTGCTGGAGACGGTCGGCCTGCTCCTGCACATCGGCGTCATGCTGGTGTTCCTGTCGATCGTGCTCTACTCCAAGCACCTGCACATCTTCGTGGCGCCGATCAACGTCTCGGCGAAGCGCCTGCCGGACGCGCTCGGACCGCTGCTGCCGATGGAGTCCGCGGGCAAGCCGATCGACTTCGAGGACCCGGGCGAGGACGACACGTTCGGCCGCGGCAAGATCGGCGACTTCACCTGGAAGGGGATGCTGGACTTCGCCACGTGCACCGAGTGCGGCCGCTGCCAGTCGCAGTGCCCGGCGTGGAACACCGGGAAGCCGTTGTCACCCAAGCTCGTCATCATGAACCTGCGTGACAACCTGTTCGAGGAAGCGCCCTACATCCTCGCGGGCACCGAGCACGAGGGCGCGCGCCCGCTGGTCGGGCCGGAGGACGACGGCGGCGTCATCGATCCCGACGTGCTCTGGTCGTGCACCACGTGCGGCGCGTGCGTCGAGCAGTGCCCGGTCGACATCGAGCACGTCGACCACATCGTCGACATGCGCCGCTACCAGGTGATGATCGAGTCGGCGTTCCCGACCGAGCTGGGCGGGCTGTTCAAGAACCTGGAGACCAAGGGCAACCCGTGGGGCCAGAACAACTCCGAACGCCTCGCCTGGACCAAGGACCTGGGCTTCGACGTCCCGGTGTTCGACGGCGAGCTGGCGGAGGACGTCGAGTACGTCTACTGGGTAGGCTGCGCCGGCGCGTTCGACGACCAGGCGCGCAAGACCGTCCGCGCGACGGCCGAGCTCCTGCACATCGCCGGGGTGAAGTACGTGGTGCTGGGCAAGGAGGAGTCCTGCACCGGTGACCCGGCGCGCCGCGCGGGCAACGAGTTCCTCTTCCAGATGATGGCGCAGCAGACGGCCGAGACGCTGAACGCCGTGTTCGAGGGTCGCGAGCCGCGGCTGCGCAAGATCGTGACGACCTGCCCGCACTGCCTGAACACCCTCGGCCGCGAATACCCGGACCTGGACGGCCACTACGAGGTGGTCCACCACACGCAGCTGCTCAACCGCCTGGTCCGCGGGGGCCAGCTGACCCCGGTGAAGCCGGTCGAAGACGGCCCGAAGGTCACCTACCACGACCCCTGCTACCTCGGGCGCCACAACAAGGTCTACACGCCGCCGCGCGAACTTGTCGGCGCGACGGGCGCTGAGCTGGCCGAGATGCCCCGTCACGCGGACCGGGCGCTGTGCTGCGGAGCCGGCGGCGCCCGCATGTGGATGGAGGAGCAGATCGGCAAGCGCATCAACCTGGAGCGGGTCGACGAGGCGATCGCCACCGACGCCGAGACGATCGTGACGGGCTGCCCGTTCTGCCGCGTGATGCTCACCGACGGGCTGGTCCAGCGCCAGAGCGAGCAGAAGGCGGAGAACGTCGACGTGCGCGATGTCGCCCAGTTGTTGCTGGAGCGGGTGAAAGCCACGGACACCTCGGCACCGAAGGTCTGAACGGAGATCCCCGGGCCGCCGCACGGCTCCGCCGGTCGGGCGGCCGTGCGGCGGATCCCGGGCTAGCCGTCCACAGCGGACGCGACCACAGTGGACGGTTTCGCGGGCGCCGCGCCGCCGAGCTGCGCGGTCGGTACCCGGTGGGTCTCCCGGGCCGTCGCCGCGGCCAGGGCCGCCAGCACGCACACCGCCGCCGTGAAGATCGCGACGCCGAGCCAGTCTCCCTTGCCGGAACCGATCGCCGCCACGACGCTGGGGGCGAAGCCCGCTACCGCGAAGCCGATCTGGGTGCCGATCGCCATGCCGGACAGGCGGACCCGGGCGCTGAACATCTCGCCGTACAGCGCCGGCCAGACTCCGTTGACGCCGGAGTACGCCACGCCGAACAACGCGATGCCGAGCACGAACAGCAGGGCGTACGAGCCGATCGAAATCGACCACAGGTACGGGAAGATCAGCACGCCGCAGGCCAGGCAGCCGGTGATGAACACCGGTTTGCGGCCGATGCGGTCGGCGAGCCCGGCCAGCAGCGGGATCGCCGCCAGCGCGACGACGTTCGCGAGCACGCCGACCCAGAGCATCGGGGTGCGGGACAGGCCGATCGTGTTGACCGCGTAGCTCAGCGCGTAGACGGTGAAGATCGTGCTCACCGACGCGATCGTCGCCGCGACCACCACCCGCAGGACGTCCGCCCAGTGGTGGCGGAACAGGACCGCCACCGGCAGCTTCGCGACGTCGGTGCGTTCGAACACCGGCGTCTCGTCGAGCTTGCGCCGGATCACGAAGCCGACCACCACCACGAGCGCGCTGCCCCAGAACGGCACCCGCCAGCCCCAGGTCAGCAGGTCTTCCGCCGGCAGCGCGGCGACCGGCAGGAAGATCGCGGTGGCCAGGATCTGCCCGGCTTGCGTGCCGCTCAACGTGAAGCTGGTGAAGTAGGCGCGGCGGTGCTCCGGGGCGTGTTCCAGCGACATCGAGTTCGCGCCCGCCTGCTCGCCGGCCGCGGAAAGTCCTTGCAGCAGGCGGAGCACGACCAGCAGGACCGGAGCGAGGACGCCGACGCTCGCGTACGTCGGCAGGCAGCCGACGCAGAACGTCGCGAACCCCATGAGCAGCAGGGTGAAGACGAGCACGCGCTTGCGGCCGAACCGGTCGCCGACGTGACCGAGGACGAACGCGCCGACCGGCCGCGCGAGGTAGCCGACGCCGAAGGTCGCCAGCGCCAGCAGGGTGCCGGTGGCGGGGGAGGAGGCGGGGAAGAACACCTTGCCGAACACGAGCGCGGCGGCGGTGCCGTAGATGAAGAAGTCGTAGTACTCGAGCGCGCTGCCGATCCAGGCGGCCAGCGCCGCCTTGCGGGGCATCGATCCGGTCACGGGCACGATCTCCTGACGTCCGGGCTTCGTTGCGCAGACTGTGGTGCTGAAGACTGGGGCGAGGAAGCAATGTACGGTCTAGTTAGTTAATAGAGAGTGCGAGACCGGGGCGCCGGGTGTCAAGAGATCCTTTTCGCCGGGGCCGCGCGCCGCTCAGTGCGCCGTCAGGTACTCGATCAGCAGGTCGCCCAGCATGGTGCGGTAGTGCTCCCGCCGGGCCGCGTCCAGCATGTCGCGGCCGAAGATCGCCTGGAACGTGTGCCGGTTCGCCAGCCGGAACACGCAGAACGAGCTGATGATCATGTGCACGTCGAGCGGGTCGGCGTCGGGCCGGAACAGGCCGGCCTTCCGGCCCCGCTCGAGGATCCGCGTGATGCCGCCGAGCGCCGGGTCGGCCAGTCCGGCCAGGATCTCCGACTGCGACAGGTGTTCCGCGTGGTGGATGTTCTCGATGCTGACCAGCCGGATGAAGTCCGGGTTGGCCTCGTGGTGGTCGAAGGTCAGCGCGGCCAGCCGCCGCAGCGCGTCCTCCGGTTCGAGGTGCTCGACGTCCAGCTGGGCTTCCAGCTTCCGGATCGCGGTGTACGCGTGCTCCAGCACGGCGAGGTAGAGCTGTTCCTTGCCACCGAAGTAGTAGTAGATCATCCGCTTGGTGGTGCTGGTGCGGGCGGCGATCTCGTCGACCCGGGCGCCGGTGTAGCCCTTGTCCGCGAACTCCCGTGTGGCCACCGCGAGGATGTCGGCGCGCGTCCGTTCCTTGTCGCGCTGGCGCTCGGCCTCCGACGATGGTGCGGCCACCGGGCTCCCTCCGCTGCAGGTGAACACCCACTCTAGTCCAGCCCTTCCGTCGGGGAGGACGCCGCGCTACCGTGAACGTACTAGTTCGTACATTAGCGACCGGAGGCGCCGGGTGACCAGCTACCTGATCGGGCTCGTCGGCACCGGCATCGGGCCGTCCGCCAGCCCGGCCCTGCACGAACGCGAGGCCGACGAGCTGGGCCTCCGCTACCTCTACCGCCTGCTGGACCTCGATGTGCTGCGCCGCCCGGTCGCCGAGGTGCTCGCGGCGGCCCGGCTCGCCGGGTTCGACGGCCTCAACGTCACCCACCCCGCCAAGCAGGCGGTCGTGGCGCACCTCGACGAGCTCTCGCCCGAAGCCGCCGCGCTCGGCGCGGTCAACACCGTCGTCTTCGACCGGGGCCGCGCGATCGGCCACAACACCGACGCGACCGGGTTCGCCCGCAGCCTCACCCGCGGCCTGCCGGACGTCCGCCTGGACGACGTCGTCCTGCTCGGCGCCGGGGGAGCGGGGGCGGCGGTCGCCCACGCGCTCCTCTCGCTGGGCACCGGCCGCCTCACCGTCCACGACGTCGACGGCGACCGCGGCGCCCGTCTCGTCGAGGGGCTCGAGCGGAAGTTCGGCCCGGGGCGGGCGGCGACCGGGGACCTGACGGCGATCCACCACGCGGACGGCCTGGTGCACGCCACCCCGACCGGGATGGCCGCCCACCCCGGCTCGCCGGTCCCGGCCGAACTGCTGCACCCGCGGCTGTGGGTCGCCGACATCGTCTACCGCCCCCTGGAGACCGCGCTGCTGGCCGCCGCCCGCGCCCGCGGCTGCCGGGTGCTGCACGGCGGGGGCATGGTCGTGTTCCAGGCCGCCGAATCGTTCCGGCTGTTCACCGGCGCCGAGCCCGACCCGGCGCGGATGCTGCGCCACTTCGACGCCCTGGAAGGGGAGGCCGCCCGTGCCGCCTGAACTGCGCACCGCCATCGCCACCGTCTGCCTGTCCGGCACCCTGGAGGACAAGCTGGCCGCGGCCGCCGCGGCCGGGTTCGACGGCGTCGAGCTGTTCGAGAACGACCTGGTGGTCTCCCCGTCGAGCCCGGCGGAGATCCGCCGCCGCTGCGCCGACCTCGGCCTGTCCATCGACCTCTACCAGCCGTTCCGCGACTTCGAAGCCGTGCCGCCGGAGCGGCACGCGGCCAACCTGCGCCGCGCGGCGCACAAGTTCGACGTCATGGCCGAACTCGGAACCGACACGGTCCTGGTCTGCTCCTCGGTGTCGCCGGAGGCGATCGACGACGACGAACTGGCCGCCGAACAACTGCACGCGCTGGCCGAGCTGGCCGCGACGCGGGGGATGCGGATCGCCTACGAAGCCCTGGCCTGGGGCCGGCACGTCAGCGGGTACGAGCACGCCTGGCGCATCGTCCGCCGCGCCGCGCACTCCGCGCTCGGCGTCTGCCTGGACAGCTTCCACATCCTCTCGAAGGGCCACGACCCGGCGCCGATCCGCGCGATCCCCGGCGAGAAGATCTTCTTCCTGCAGCTCGCCGACGCGCCCACGCTGCCGATGGACGTGCTGCCGTGGAGCCGGCACCACCGGCTCTTCCCCGGCCAGGGCGACTTCGACCTGACCGCGTTCACCGGGCACGTGCTCGCCGCGGGCTACCGCGGGCCGCTGTCGCTGGAAGTCTTCAACGACGTGTTCCGCCAGGCCGACCCGCGCCCGGCCGCGGTCGACGCGCTGCGGTCGCTGCTGGCGCTCAAGGAATCCCTGGGCGTGCTCGAGCTGCCGGCCGCGCCGGCGCTGACCGGCCACGCGTTCGCCGAGGTCGTGACCGATCCGGGGG
Organism: Amycolatopsis sp. NPDC024027; assembly: GCF_040638975.1. NCBI lineage: Bacteria > Bacillati > Actinomycetota > Actinomycetes > Pseudonocardiales > Pseudonocardiaceae > Amycolatopsis > Amycolatopsis sp. NPDC024027. The sequence goes on along the minus strand of NZ_JBEZYY010000035.1, from coordinate 59,497 downwards.
CGGGCAGGGTGCTGGCTTCGCTGGGGTTCGCGCGCACCGGCGTCCACCGGACCAAGCCGGTCGAGCTGTGGGAGCAGGGCGAGGCCCGGGTGGTGGTCAACGAAGGCGGCGCGGCGCACGGTGCCGTGGGGGCGGTCGCGCTGGTGAGCGCCGACCCGGCCCGCTCCGCCGCCCGTGCCGAAGCCCTGCTCGCGCCGGTCCTGCCGCGCGTGCGCGGCCCGCGCGAGGCCGACCTGGCGTCGGTCGCGGCGCCGGACGGCACCCAGGTGTTCCTCTGCGGCGACGACTGGCGGGACGACTTCACGCCGACCGGCGAAACGGCGGCCGGCGCGGGGGTCCTCGGAATCGATCACGTGGCCCTCACGCAGCCGTTCGACCACTTCGAGGAGGCGGCGCTGTTCTACCGCTCGGTGTTCGGGCTGACGGCGTCGCCGGTGGCCGAGTTCGCGGCGCCGTTCGGGCTCGTGCGCAGCCGCTCGGTGGCGGCGGGGGAGGTCCGGCTGACGCTGGAGGCGGCCGTGGTCCGCCGCGGCGAATGGGCGCCGGCGGTCCCCGAACCGCAGCACGTGGCGTTCGCCTGCGCGGACGCGCTCGCCGCGGCCGCGGCGATGCGGGCGGCCGGGGCGCCCCTGCTGGACATCCCCGGCAACTACTACGACGACCTCGAAGCCCGGCTGGACCTGCCGCTGGGACGACTCGCCGCGCTGCGGGAGCGTTCGATCCTCTACGACCGGGACGCCCACGGCGAGTTCCTGCACTTCTACACCGCGCTCGCCGGGGCGCGGGTGTTCTTCGAGGTGGTGCAGCGGATCGGCGGGTACCGCGGGTTCGGCGTGGCCAACGCGCCGGTGCGGATGGCCGCCCACCGCGCCCGGCGACACGCGGCTCCGCCGGTGAAAACGCCGGCCTGATCGCCCTCACCGCCCCGGGAAGTTCTTTCCCGGGGCGGTTTTCGTCGTGGCACGCCATCGCGGGCGCGCGGATTTCCGGTGCCCCAGCGGTGAAAAAGGTCCGGGACGCCTCCCTATCCGGACGACTTCTGGCACCCCTCTCCGGTCACGCGTAATCGCCCGGCTACTCGCCGCAGGCGTTTACAACGTTCCGGCAACCGCCTTGACAGGGCCTGTGGTACGTACCACTCTAACCCCAACATTGGTCTACACCATTTGGGGCGCTCGGCCGCGGTGGCCGGGCATGGAAAGGACGGCATCGAGTGAAACGCTGGCTCAAGCTGGCGGCGGGCGCCGCCGCACTCACGCTCGCGACCGCAGGCTGCGCGGGCTCCAGCGGCTCGGACACCGCGGCCTCGTCGAGCGGCAATGCACCGCTGAGCGGGACCGTCACGGTCTGGCTGATGACCGGCTCCGCGCCGGCCACCCTGACCGACGCGCTCCACAAGGAGTTCGAGGCCGCGCACCCCGGGGTCAAGGTCAAGTACGAAGTCCAGCAGTGGGACGGCATCCAGCAGAAGCTGACCACCGCGCTGGCCAGCGGCGCGCCGCCGGACGTCATCGAGATCGGCAACACGCAGACCGCCGCGTTCGCCGCGCAGGACGGCGTGCTGACCGACCTGACCGCCGACAAGGACAGCTTCAACGGCTCGCAGTGGCTCAAGGGTCTCGCCGACTCCGGCAGCTACGACGGCAAGACCTACGGCGTCCCGTTCTACGCGGCCAACCGTGAGGTCATCTACCGCAAGGACATGTTCGAGCAGGCGGGCATCGCCAAGCCGCCGGCGTCGAACGACGAGTGGATCGACGCGATCGGCAAGCTGAAGGCCAAGTTCGGCTCCGACCCCGACTTCCAGGCGCTCTACATGCCGGGCCAGAACTGGTACGCGCTGCTGTCCTTCATCTGGGACAACGGCGGCGACATCGCCAAGGCCGACGGCAAGAACTACAAGGCGACCCTCGACACCCCCGAGGCCAAGGCCGGCCTGGACTTCTACAAGAAGCTCGTCGACACCTCCGGCACCAAGGCACCGAAGGACGCCGACGAGGCCAAGCCGCAGCAGGCGACCGTCTACGGCGCCGGCAAGGTGGCCATGATGATCGGCCTCCCGTGGGAGCTGGCCACCGCGGCCAAGACCGACGCGAGCCTGACCGACAAGACCGGCGCCTTCGCCATCCCGAGCAAGACCGCCGGCCAGAGCGCCCCGGTCTTCCTCGGCGGCTCCAACCTGGCCATCCCGGCCAACAGCAAGAACGTGGCCGCGGCCAAGGAGTACATCAAGCTGTTCTCCAGCCAGAAGTACCAGAGCCAGCTGGCCGCGGCCGGCGTCGTGCCCGGCACGTCGACCGACCTCACCGGTCTGGACAAGGACCCGCTGGGTGGCGTGATGGCCAAGGCTTCGGCCAACGGCAAGGCCGTGCCGGCCAGCCCGAAGTGGGGTGACGTCGAGTCCGGCCAGAACCCGGTCAAGGACATGCTGACCGCGTACCTGACCGGCAAGAAGACGCTCGACCAGGCGACCGCCGACGCCAACGCAGCGCTGAACAAGCTCATCGGCGGATGACAGCGACCGCCAATGTGACGATGCCGGCGGGGGCGACCCCGCCGGCATCGCCGCGCGACACGCGGGTCAAGAGGCGCAGGCGGGGCCGGTTCGGCGACCGGGTGCTCCCGTACTTGCTCCTGCTCCCCGCGTTAGCGGCCATCTTGGTCCTGCTCGCCTGGCCACTGGTCCAGGTGCTCGCGATCAGCTTCCGCAAGCTCGACATCGGCCAGCTCGTCTCCGGCAAGACCGTCTGGATCGGGTTCGACAACTACACGAACACCCTGGCCGACTCCGAGTTCTGGACGATCACCGTCCGGACCCTGGTCTTCACCGCCGCCATCGTGGCCGCCACCATCCTCGGCGGCCTGCTGCTGGCGATCCTGATGCGCCACCTCGGCCCGGTCGTGCGGATCATGGTCCAGGTGACGCTGGTGCTGGCGTGGGCCACCCCGGTCATCGCCACGACCACGGTGTTCCAGTGGATCTTCGACGAGCAGTACGGCATCCTCAACAAGACGCTGGACCGGCTCGGCTTTCCCGGCTTCATCGGGTTCTCGTGGTTTTCCAGCGGCGCCAGCACGCTGACCGTGATCGGGCTGCTCATCGTGTGGCAGGCCGTGCCGTTCGTGACGTTCTCGCTGTACGCCGGCATCATCGGTGTCCCGCGCGAGCAGTACGAGGCCGCGGGCATCGACGGCGCCAGCGCGTGGCAGACGTTCCGCGCGGTCACCTGGCCCGCCATCCGGCCGATCACCACCATGGTCACGTTCCTGTCGGTGCTGTGGGACTTCAACGCCTTCGCGCAGATCTGGGCGATCCGGGAAGGCGGCCCGGACGGCGGGAGCACCACGCTGGCCGTCGTGCTGTACCTCAAGGGCATCGCGGGCAACCACTTCGGCGCGGCGGGGGCGATCGCGACCCTGATGCTGATCGTGCTCGCGCTCATCACCGGGCGGTACATCCAGCTGCTGGTCCGGACCCCGGAAGGTGATCTCAAGTGAGGAAGTCGCTCCCGCAGCGGATCGCGCTCTCGGTCGTCGGCGTGGTCGTGGCGCTGCTGATCCTCTTCCCGACGTACTGGATGTTCGTCACCTCCCTGCGGACGCCCGGCGAGATCCTGTCGCCGAAGTACGACCTGATCCCGACGTCGTTCTCGTTCGGCAACTTCGCCACCGCGCTGGGCAAGGACAACTTCCCGACCTACCTGATGAACAGCCTGATCGTCACGGTCGGTTCGGTGCTGTGCGCGCTGGTCGCCGGAACGCTGGCGGCGATCCCGCTCTCGCGGCTGCGGTTCACCGGCCGCAAGGGGTTCCTGGTCCTGGTCATGGTGGCGCAGCTGGCGCCGGTGTCGGCGCTGTTCATCCCGCTGTTCCTGCTGATGAAGGACGCCGGGCTGCTCAACACGCTGCCGTCGCTGCTGCTGATCTACTTCGCCACCACGCTGCCGTTCACGGTGTGGATGCTCTACGGCTTCGTCAACGGGATCCCGTACGAGCTGGAAGAGGCCGCGATGATCGACGGCTGCAGCCAGACCGGCGCCTTCCGGCGCGTCACGCTGCCGTTGCTCGGCCCGGGCCTGGTCACCACGTCGGTGTTCAGCTTCATCACCGCCTGGAACGAGTACCTGTTCGCGCTGGTCTTCATCCGGGACAAGCCGAAGGAGACGCTGCCGGTGTGGCTCGCGTCGTTCCGCACCGCGTTCGCCACCGACTGGGGCGGCGTCATGGCCGCGTCGGTCATCTACGCGGTCCCGGCGCTGATCTTCTTCCTGCTCGTGCAACGCAAGCTGGTGTCCGGCGCGACCGCCGGCGCTGTGAAGGGGTAGCCCCGTTGTCCACGCCAGAGACGCAGTCCTCGCCCGAGAAGCTCGCCGAAGCCGTCCTCCTGCCCGGGTTCGCCGGGACGACCGCGCCGGACTGGCTGCGCCGCCGGATCGCCGGCGGCCTGGGCGGGGTGGTGCTGTTCGGCCGCAACGTCGTCGACGACGAGCAGGTCGCCGCGTTGACCGCGCAACTGCGCGGAGAGCGCGACGGGGTGGTTGTCGGGATCGACGAAGAGGGTGGCGACGTCACCCGCCTCGACGTGAACACCGGGTCGTTCGTGCCGGGCCCGCTCGCCCTCGGCGCGGCCGACGACCCGGAGCTGACCACGGCCGTCGCGGCCGCCCTCGGCGAACGGCTCGCGGCCTGCGGGGTCACGCTCAACCTGGCGCCCTGCGCGGACCTGACCCTGGCCGCCGAGGACCCGATCATCGGCGTCCGGGCGTTCGGGTCCGACCCGGCGAAAGCGTCGCCGCACGTCGCGGCGTACGTGACCGGCTTGCAGAAGTACGGCGTCGCGGCGTGCGCGAAGCACTTCCCGGGCCACGGCGCGGCGACCGAGGACTCACACGTGGCGCTGCCGGTGCTGCCGCGCACGGTAGAGGAGCTGCACGCGATCGAGCTGGTCCCGTTCGCCGCGGCGATCCGGGCCGGTGTCCGCTCGGTGATGTCGGGCCACCTGGTCGTGGCGGCCTGGGGCGACGAGCCGGCCACGCTCAACCGGACCGCGCTCACCGACGTCCTGCGCGGCGAGCTCGGCTTCACCGGCGCGGTGATCACCGACGCCCTCGAGATGGGCGCGGTGTCCGGCGCGTACGGACGGCACGACGGCCTGGGCCGCTCGGCCGTGCGCGCCCTGGCCGCCGGCGCGGACGCGCTGTGCCTCGGCGGCGCGGCGTTCGAGGCCGAGCACCTGGACGCCTGCGTCACGGCGATCGTGGCCGCGGTCGCGGCGGGCGAGCTGCCGCTGGAGCGGCTGGCGGAGGCGGCTTCGCGGACGGCCGGGCTGGGCACCGACCCGGCGCCGGCGCAGGTGGGCCCGGTCGACCGGCGGCTGGGCCTGGAAGCGGCGCGCAAGGCGCTGCGGGTGCACGGCGAGCCCCGGCTGGCCGGCCCGCCGCTGGTCGTCGACGTCCAGACCGACCCGACGATCGCGGCCGGGCCGATGCCGTGGGGCCTCGGCGCGCACCTGGCCGAGCTCGTGCCGGGCACCCGGGCGCTCACCGTGACCCCCGACGACGCCGACGTGGTCCTTGAGGCGGCGCCGGGGTTCCGCAGCGTCGTCGTGGTGACGCGGGAAGCGCACCGGCACCCGCGGGTGCGCGCGCTGCTCACCGCCCTGTCCGGACTGGATTTCATCCGGGTGGAAACGGGCGTGCCCGGACCCGGCGGCGGTGACGACCACGGGCCGCGGATCGACACGTTCAGCGGTTCGTACGTCAGCCTGCGTGCCGCGGCGGAATATCTGGCCTGAACAGGGATTCGTCCGGTTTGCCGCAACTCCAGAACGGCGCCCGCGATTTGTACGAGGCTTGTACCGGCGGTCTTCATTCTGTCCTCACACCGAAAACAGGAGGACGGAAGAATGAACATGGGCATCGTGAAGCGGATGGCGGGGGTCGCCGGTATCGCCGCGGCGATCGTGGTCGTCGGGGCGGGCCCGGCGTTCGCGGCATCGGGCACCGTGCACACCGACTCGGGTGCGGCGCTGACCCTGCGGGCCACCCCTAGTGCCAGTGCGAGCTCCGTCGGCAGCGTCGCCGACGGCACCGCGGTGACCATCACCTGCCAGACCAACGGGTCGACCGTCGACGGCAAGTACGGCACCTCGGACATCTGGGACAAGGTGGGCAACGGCTACCTCAGTGACGCCTACGTCTACACCGGCTCCGACGGCCGGGTCGCGCCGGACTGCGCGGGCTCGACGCTGGCCTGCTCGACCGCGGGCACCGGCGACCCGAACACCTGCGCCGAGGCGGTCACCAAGGCGAAGTCTCGCATCCACACCAGCGACATCGACTCCTACGAGGGCATGTGCGACCGGATCAACGCGCAGAACTACGGGTTCAGCGCCAGCGGCTCGAACACGGCCTACATCCACTGGACCCAGATCCCGTCCTCGTTCAAGCACCCGGGTGACTACCAGGTCCCGGCCGGCGGGCTGGCCTTCTTCAAGAGCAGCGGTGCCGGGCACACGATGATCTCCATCGGCGACGGCAAGTTCCTGTCGAACGACATCAACGGCTACGGCAGCTACACCGAGACGACGATCGCGCAGATCAAGAGCAAGTGGGGCCAGACCTACCTCGGCTGGTCGCAGCCGTGGTTCCAGGTCAACCACTGACCCGCTGAACGTGCTCGAGCCCCTGTCCACCTCTCCCGGACAGGGGCTCGTCCGCGTGCGGTGCACAGTCCGGTTCGGACAGTCAGATCTTCATGATGCGGTGCTCCGGACCCGCGAGGTAGGCCAGCAGGTTCCCGGGCCGGTACGGCGGCCGCATCTGCTCACTGCGGTGCAGCGCGCACGACCCCGCGAACTCCGTCGCCGGATCCACCCCGCCGATGGCGCGGTCGGCCGAGCCGAACCAGCGGAAGAACGCGTTGAGCGAATTGTGCAGCTCGCCCAGTTCGTCGCGCTCGGCCAGATACCCGAACGCGTTTTCCTTGAACGCGAGGCCGCACTGCTCGGCGCGATCGGTCATCCACCGCAGGGTCAGATCCGACAGGGCCGACGGCCGATAGCCGCCTCCGACATCGGAATGAGCCCCGGCGAACCAGACCTGTTCACGGATCCGGCCGTCCGCCGCTTTCGCCGGCGCCCAGACGGCCGGGCTGAACGACTTGCGGTGCTCGTCGACCGCCAGCGCCTGGAACGCCGCCTGCACGATCGACGTCAGCTCCATGTCGTGGAACTGCCAGCGCTTGTTCAGCAGGTGGATCAGCCGGCCGCCGCTGAGGGGGATGCCCAGCGCGCCGACGGTGTCCCAGACGCCGACGAACCGGATGGGCGTCCGGTCTTCGCGGGCGTACTTCGCGCGGAACTCGCGGGCCCGCGGGCTGTCCGGGCCGGAGGTGTCCCGATCGCGGTCGCGGTAGAGCCGGTAGGCCTCGTCGAGCCGGCCGAGTTCGCCGGGGAGCAGGACGCCGCAGTTGCGGATGAAGCCCACGGTGCTGCGCGCGGTGTAGGCACCGCGGCTGAAGCCGAAGAAGAACAGTTCGTCGCCGGGTTCGTAGTTTTCGGCGACGAAGCGGTAAGCGTCCTGGACGTGCGCCGAAAGTCCCATGCCGAAAGCGCCGCCGATGAGGTGGTCCCACAGCTTCCCGGTGCCGACGCCTTCGCGGTAGTACACCCGCTGCGGCGTACCGGCCGGGTCGGCGGGCGCGACGGCCTTCTGGAGCTGGCCCACGTTGGTCGGAGCCGGCTGGCGGAGGGTGTTCCAGGTCCCGTCACAGCAGATCACCAGACGTTTCGCCATGCTTCCTCCCCGGTCCGACCCTCGTGAGTCGCCGGCACCCGGTACGGCGTTACGCCTGGTCGATCACCCGGGACGGTGATGCTTCCCGTTTCGGGATCGGCGACGACGAAGGCCTCCGCACCGGCGGTGCCGGCGAAGAGGCCTTCACGGTCGATCGGTCGGGTCGTCGTCAGAGCGGGTGGGTCTCCAGATAAGCGGTCCAGACCTTCTTCGGCACGCACATCCGCCAAGCTTCCACGACCAGCTCCCGCATCTCGCCGGCATCGATCGCCGCCAGGCGGCAACGGACCCATCGGAAGCGCAGGTCCGCCGGCTCGGGCAGCAGGAACTTGGCGGGTTCCGCCGCGATCAGCGCGTCCCGCTGCTCACGCGGAAAGGCGAAGCCCAGCAAGGTCTCGTCCGCCGACAGCGCCACGAACACGATCTGCCCCACCCGGAACTTGACCCGGTCGCGCACGAGTGCCTCGTAGGCGCGGGGGAGGGTGGAAGCGAACGCGCGGACTTCGTCGCCGGTGACCATGCCGGCCATTGTCGCGCGCGGAACCGGCGGCGCACCATCCCCGGGTGCGCCGCCGGTCCCGGGTCACGCCCGGCAGTTCCGGCCGCGGTTCACGCAGTTCACCAGGCCGTTCATGATCCGCTGCGACATCACGTTGGCGAAGTCGTCGTGGTCGGAACCCGGGTTGTGCTTCTCCTGCGGGAAAGCGTCCACTTTGTACTGCTTCTTGACCTGGATGTCGTGCGGGATGTCGTAGGTCAGCGAGATCTGCAGCTGCGGCACCGCCTTGAACCCGTTGCCGCACCGGCCGAAGCGGTCCGGGAACACGATGTGGGTGCGGTGGTTGGTGCTGTCGGTGTTCTTGCCGTCCCAGCAGCTCGGGAACGTGTGGATCCGCTTGACCTTGCTGCCGTCGGGGCAGATCGGGTACTTGTCGGTGACGCGGTTCTCGAACCCGGTGCACGTCCAGCTCGCCTTGGCGTTGGCGGGCCCGTTGGTCGAGACCTTCGCGTCGCCGTAGAGCACGCGCAGGAAGCGCGGCATCGCCACCACCTTGCCGACCGGGCTGCCGCGGAAGGTGATCTGCACGCGCTGCGGCCGCAGGATCTTGCCGTCGTTGCCGGGCAGCTCGTTGTTCTCGTCCTGCCCGGGCAGCGCCCCGCCGGCCGTGGTGCTCGGCGGCGGCGTCGGCGTTCCGGTGTCCTTGCCCGGCTTCGTCGCGCACGGCGCGAGATCGCCGAGGTCGCCCGGCTTCTGCGTGAACCGGCCGATCGCGGTGGCGATCCGGTCGATGATGGCGTTGCGCCGGTCCTTGAGCGGGTTCAGGATCGCGTTGCGCACGAAGTCCTGGCCGCCCTGGCCCTGCGTCGCGGCGATGCGCTGGTTGGCCTCGTCGGCCTGCGCGTCGAGCTGGTCGAGGTTGCTGTCCACTTCGGCCATGGCCTGGTCCGGGATGTCGGTCAGCTTGCTGGCGACGTCCGGGCACGCGACCTGGACGGTCTTCGCCTCGCGGTCGGCCTGCGCCCGGTCGCCGTCGGGCACCTTGGCGGGCTCGTTCTTCTCCTCTTCGCCGGTGTCGATGCGGACCACGGGCCAGAAGTAGGCGGACTTGTCGCCGTTGCGGCAGGTGGTTCCGGCCTTGACCAGGCTCTTGTTGTTCGAGTCGGCGTTCGTCGACAGGTTGCCGACGTAGTCGTGCAGGTGCTGGGCGCCGTTGCGGACGCCGGGCTGGGCGATGAAGTTGTCCGGGTTGAAGTGCTGGTTTTCGTTGCGGCCACAGTCGACGGTGAACGTGCCGGTCGCGGCGCCGCTGACCGGGCGCGGGTCGAACTGGTTCGGCTTCACCTTCAGGATGTCGACGAAGAACGCGGGATTCGCTTCGTCGGCGCTGGCTTCACCGGTGTTGCCGGTGGTCGTCGCTACGACGATGCCGCCGACCGCGATCGCGAGGGCGAGGCCGCCGGTCGCGATCTTCGTCCGGCGGGAAAGGCGATGCCGTCCTTGGGTGCGGGACATGGGAAAAATCCTCCGGGGTGTCGGGCTGGCGGGAACGCGCGACACTGAGCCGGGACGAGCCCAGGCTCGACCCGATCAGGCGGGGTTCTTGCGGGATGTGTCGGCAGGAACGAAGCCCGGCTGGTCCACTGACCCGACATCAGTGGGTGTGCGGCCACCTGCCCGTGGCCGCGCCGTCAACCGGCTGGTTATCGTTCCGTTATGGAACCTACACGGGCGTTTGACACCGGGCAAGAAGTTCTTTTCGCCGTTACGAACCGTCAGGCCGGGGTCGTGTTTCCGTAGCGGAAGAGGGGGCTGACCTGGGGATGTTCGCGACCTGCGGGCCTCGCGGAAAAAACTTTGAACCGAAGTGAACCGGCGTCCGTATCCCTCGGTGAGGCCTGGGGAATGTGCGCGGCAGGGCTGATGGCCGGGAATTGCCGTGAAATGGCTGAATGACGCCGTGAATAACCGGTTCACGACGCCGGATCGGCGAAAGCTGCGGCGATGACCGAGACCGCTTCGCCGATCGTCCGCCCGGCGGTGTCGACGACGAGCCGGTCGCGGCTCCACGGTTCGTACTCGCGGGCCACGATCTCGGCCCAGGTGGGCGGGACGAGCCCCGGGATGCCGGTATCGCGGGTCTCCGCCCGCCGCCGGTGTTCGGCCGGGTCCGAGCAGACGATTTCGGTTTCCAGCACCCGCGCCCCGGCCCCGGTACCCGTCGCCCGCCAGGCGTCCCGGGTGACGGCGAGCGGGTTGACGCACTCGGCGATCACGCTCACCCCGGTGCGGAGCAGGTCGGCGGCCACCTCCCGGGCGACGACGTAGCCGACCGCGCCCAGCGGCCGGCCGAGCGCCGTGCTGCGCAGGATCGCCTGCTCGATGGTGTCGACGCGCAGGAAGGCGAAACCGGTGCGGCGCGCCAGTTCCGCGGCGACGGTCGTCTTCCCGGTCGCGGGCAGACCACCGACGACGATCAGCAGCGGGGACACCGGAGCATGATCGCACGCGCGTCAGGAAGCGGCTTCCCGGTGGTCGACCAGGCTGCGCCGCAGGGTCGCCAGGGCGCGGTGCTGGGCGACGCGGACCGCGCCGGCGCTGCCGAGGCCGACCGCGGCGGCTGTCTCCTCCGCCGTCATGCCGAGGATGATGCGCAGGACCAGGATTTCGCGCTGGCGCGGCGGGAGCGTGTCGAGCAGCCCGGAGGACCAGTCGAGCGCCGCGGAGCGCTCGACCTCCTCGCCCGTCGGGTCCACGCCGCCCGATCGGCCGGCCGGGAGTTCGGCGACCGGGCTGGTGCGGTCGCGTGCCCGGCGGCGGTGGAAGTCGGACACCTTGTGCGCGGCGATGCCGAAGACGAACGGCACGAAGCCGTCGGGCGGGTGCCGGTACCCCGGCAGCGCGCGCACGATCGCGAGCAGCACGTCCTGGGCGCAGTCTTCGGCGTCCGACGAACCGTCCTGCCACGTGCGCAGCCGGCCCAGGCAGTAGCGGAAGACGATCGGCCGCAGCGCGCGCAGCAGCCCGGCCACCGCGGCGCGGTCGCCCTGCACCGCCGACCGGACGAGCGCCGGGTCGAGGGAGAACGTCGCCGCGGGCGTGGGACCACCCTCGGCGGAGTGCGGCGGCATCGGCTCTCACCCCCTTTTCCTGCGTTTCCCGGCAACGGACGGTCACGACGCTAGGTCACTCCGCGTGGCCGCCACACCGGCCGCCCGGCCGTCCCGAACCGGGTCTTCCGGCCCTGGCCGGAAGCGGCGCGATGTGCGTGGCCGCCGCCGCCGGGGAGCCGGGCCGAACGGCCCTATCGGCGGACGGGTGAACCGATCACGCTGGTGGCCGGGAATTTCACCGGAGAAACACAGGGACGCGATGGTGGACGACGTGGGCTTCGGGCTGCTGCTCGACCGGCAGCAGTGCCTCGCCTTGCTCCGGACGGCGAGCCTCGGACGGGTGATCTACACCCACCGGGCCATGCCGGCGGTGCGTCCGGTGCGCTTCACGGTCGTCGACGACGCCGTGGTGTTCGCCGTCCCGCCCGGCAGTCCCTTGTACGCGGGCGCGCGTGACGCCGTCGTCGCGTTCGAAGCCGACGAGTTCGCCGCCGACCTCGGCGCCGGCTGGTACGTCAGCCTGCTGGGCCGCGCCACCGAGTCCGGTGCCGTCGACCTCGGCGAGCGCACCTGCCCGTGCCCGGCACCCGCCCGCACGAGCCACCGGTTCCTGCGCGTCCCCGCGGAGACCATCAGCGGTCACCGCATCGCCTGCCACGCGGAGTGATCCCGCGAACGCCGTAACGGACCGGCTCCCGGCACCGACCCACCGGATGGACGAACCGGATTGGGCCGACACGGGCAGTGGCCTGTGGGACCCTTGACCGCCCGGGGCAAGCCCGGGATACCAGCGGAACCAGCGGGGTCGACGGGAAGTGGCGGACGAAATCAGCATGCCGGCGATCCTGGCCGCGGTGGGCGGCATCGCCCGCGAGCTGGAGCTGCCCGCGTTGCTGGACCGCGCGGTGACGGCGGCGGGCGAGCTGCTGGGCGCCCGGCGCGCTCGCTTGGTCCTGACCGACGGCGGGATCGCCGAGTACGGCCGGGGCGCGCTCGGCGCCGGCGCGGTCGAGCTGCCGGTCCGCGCCGGAACGCAGACGTTCGGGACCTTGACCGTCGAGCCCGGCAATGGCGGCGAATTCGGCCGGCGCGAGCGTGAGGTGCTCGGCGCGCTCACCGCGGCCACCGGGATGGCCGTCGAGAAAGCCCTGCTCGTCGACCAGATGCGCCGCCGCGAACGCTGGCTCGAGGCGTCCTACGACGTCACCCGTGCCCTGCTCGCGGCCCAGGACCTGCGGGACACGCTGCGGCTGGTCGCGGAACGCGCCCGCGTCGTCGCCGGCGGGACGGCCGGGGCGATCGCGCGGCCCGACGGGCCCGGCCGGCTCGTGTTCGACGTCGTCGAGCCGCCGGGTGAGGACGCCGACCGCCTGACCGGCCTGACCGTGCCGACCGAGGGCACCGCCACCGGGATGGCGTTCACCACCCGGCACCCGGTGGTGGTGCGCGACTACGGCGAACGCGTGCAGGAGCAGCAGCGCGACCACGACGGCCCGATGCCGGCGATGATCAAGGACCTGGACTCGGCGATCTCGGTGCCGCTGATCGTCGGCGAAGAGACCCTCGGCGTGCTGGTGGTCGCGAAGTTCCGCGATCGCTCGCCGTTCACCGACTCCGACGTCCAGCTGGCCGAGACCTTCGCCGGGCACGCCGCGCTCGCCGTCGAGTTCTCCCGCGCGCAGGAGGCGCGCCAGCAGCTGGCGGTGTTCTCCGACCGCGACCGGATCGCCCGCGACCTGCACGACCTGGTGATCCAGCGGCTGTTCGCGACCGGCCTCGGGCTGGAGGGCGTGAGCAGGCTGATCGCCGACGCCGGGGTCGCCGCGCGCGTGGCCGGGTTCGCCCAGGACCTCGACGGCACGATCCGGGAAATCCGCAACAGCATCTTTTCGCTGCAGGCGCCCGCCCAGGCCCAGGGCAGCCTCCGCGCGGAACTGCTGCGGGTGGCCGTGGACGCCCGGGACACGCTCGGCTTCGAGCCGCGCGTCGGCTTCGACGGACCGCTGGACGCCGCGGTGCCGGACGCGGTCCGCTCCGACCTGATCGCGTCGCTGCGCGAAGCGCTGACGAACGTCGCCCGGCACGCCGAGGCGAAATCGTCGTCGGTCGAGGTCACCGTGGACCGGCTCGGCCGGCGCCTGACGCTGGTGGTGCGCGACGACGGGGCCGGCCCACCGCCGGAGGCGGGCCGGCTCAGCGGCCTGGCCAACCTCGCTTCCCGGGCGGCCCGGTGGGGCGGCCACTGCGTGCTCGCGGCGGGCGAGGACAGCGGGTCGCGGCTGGAATGGACGGCGGAGCTGCCGGTGATGACCGGCGAGCGGGGGAGAGCACGATGACGATCGCGGTGTTCCTGCTGGACGACCACGAGCTGGTCCGGACCGGGCTGAAGACCGTCTTCGAGCCCGAAGCCGACATCGAGGTGGTCGGGGAGGCGGGGACGGCGGCCGAGGCGCTGGTGCGGATCCCGCAGGCGCGCCCGGACGTCGCCGTCCTCGACGTCCGGCTGCCCGACGGCGAGGGCGTGGCGGTGTGCCGCGAGATCCGGTCCACCGTGGACCCGCCGCCGGCCTGCCTGATGCTGACGTCCTATTCGGACGACGAAGCGCTGTTCGGCGCGATCATGGCGGGCGCGGCCGGGTACATGCTCAAGCAGGTGTCCGGCCGGTCGCTGATCGAGGCGGTCCGCACGGTCGCCGCCGGCGGCTCGCTGCTGGACGCCACGCTCACCGCGTCGGTGATGAACAAGCTGCGCGGCGAGAACGTCGCGGCGCCGGACCCGCGGTACGAGCAGCTGAGCCCGCAGGAGCGGCGGGTCCTGGACCTGGTGGCGGAGGGCCTGACCAACCGGCAGATCGCCGAGCGGCTGTTCCTGGCCGAGAAGACGGTGAAGAACTACGTGTCATCGGTGCTGCACAAGCTGGGCGTCGAGCGGCGCACCTCGGCGGCGGTCTACATGTCCCATCGGCGGGCGGACCCGGGACGATCGGGCTGAATTCCCGACCGTTCGGTCGAAACCGGTGGGGCGTTCGACGTATCCAGCCCCGGATGGAGTACACCTGTCGGGGTGACGCACGAATTGGCGTGCGCGGCAGAGGGGACGACATGGCGGGGTTGTCGGGCGGGGACTATGTCACGCGGCAGATCCGGGCACTCGCGGACGCGGTGCGCCGCGAGGGGGCCGGGGGCGTCGGCACGCGCAGCTTCCAGCTGGCGGAGCACTTGGCGGCGGAGGGTGGTGTCCACCGCGGCGACATCATGACGGCCACGGCGACGCTGCTGGCGATGACGGCGTGGTGCGACGGCGAGGCGGAGGCGGCCGGCCGGTTCGCGGAGCGCGCGGGCGAGCACGACGAGGAGTCGCGCGAGCTGGTGACCCACCTGCTCCGCCTGGAGGCGGGCGCGGACCGCGGCTGGCTGCCGCGGGATCAAGCGCAGGCGCTGCTGGAGTACGCCCGCCGGGAACGCCGCGGCGACCTGGCGACCCGCCTCGCCGCGATCGCGGCGCCGAGGCGCGGCCGGCACCGGCGGGACAACCAGGACGGTCGATAGCCGGTCGCCACCACGAGGACCGCCGCGGCGAGGGCGGCCGCGGGGAGCATCACGATCGGCACCACCACCCGCAGGCGGCGTATCAGGGCCTGGCGAGCCGGCAGGTGCGCGTGATCGTCCAACCGGGACAGTGCCGGGTGCGGGCCGTACCGGACGATCAGCTCTTCGCCGGCGAGGACTCTTCAACCACTTCCCCAGCAAGGAAGCCCTGATCCTCGACCGGCCCGGAGCCACGATGGCCGCGCTGCGCGACGGGCTGGCCGGAACCGGCCGCACCCCCGGCCGCGCCGCCGACGATCCGCGGTGCCGGATCGCGGCGACCGCCCTGCTCGGGCTCTGGCGCGTCCAGTCCACGGCGCTGCGCCGGAGTCTCGACGGCGAACGCAGTCCCGGCCAGGTCCGCCGGCTGGTCGCTGCCGACATGCGCGGCGCGGCCCGGCTCATCGACACCGGCTTGGCGGAGTTCGCCGCCGGATCGCGCTGAGCGGACCTCAGTCCGTCAGCGGCCGGGCCGGGTCCGCGAGCCGGTCCGCGTCCACGGTCCGTCCACTGAGGATCAGCTCGCGCACCGCGTCCAGGCCTTCGTCCCACTGGTTCACGTGCAGTCCCGCGACCACCCGGCCACCGGTGAGCCAGAACGCGTGGAACGCCTCGGCGTCGCCGCGGGTGACGACGCGCTCGTAACCACCCGGCGGGAACCAGCCGGTGAACTCCATGCCCGCGTCGTACTGGTCCGAGAAGAAGTACGGCAGGTCGTCGTGGACCACGTCGCGGCCGAGCATCGCCAGTGCCGCCGCGGGGCCGCCGTTCGCCGCCGCGGCCCAGTGCTCGACGCGGACGCGACGTCCGTAGCGCTCCTGCCACACGCTGGCGACGTCGCCCGCCGCGAAGACGTCCGGGTCGTCCGTGCGCAGGCCCGCGTCCACGAGGACACCGTCGTCGACGGCCAAGCCCGCCTCGGCGGCCAGCTGCGTCTCGGGCCGGGCGCCGATGCCGACGACGACCACGTCGGCGGGGATCTCGCCGTCGTCCGTCAGCACCGCCGAGACCGCGGTGTCTCCCGCGAAGCCCGTCACGCCGGTCCCGAACCGCAGTTCGACGCCGTGGCGGCGGTGCAGGTCGGCGAAGAACCCGCCCACCTCCGGCCCGAGCGTGGCGTGCAGCGGGGCCGGCCCGGGCTCGACGATCGTGACCGGGCAGCCGTGGTGGCGTGCGGCGGCGGCCGTCTCCAGGCCGACCCAGCCGGCGCCCGCCACGACGACCCGGCCACCCGCGGCCAGCGCGTCGCGCAACCGGTCGGCGTGCGCGAGCCGGCGCAGGTAGTGGACGCCGTCGAGGTCGTTGCCGGGCACCCGCAGCCGCCGCGGCGACGCCCCGGTGGCCAGCAGCAGCTTCGTGTACCCGAGGCGTTCGCCGCCGGCCAGTTCCACCTCGTGCGCCGCCCGGTCCAGCGCGGTCACGCGCCGGCCGGTCAGCACCTCGATGCGCTGGTCGACGTACCACTTCTCGTCGTGGACGAACACCGAGGCGCGGTCGTCCTGCCCGAGCAGGTACCCCTTCGACAGCGGCGGCCGCTCGTAGGGCAGGTCCGGTTCGGCGCCGACGATGACGACGCGCCCGTCGAACCCCTCGGCCCGCAGGGTTTCCGCGGCCTTCGCGCCGGTCAGGCCGCCGCCGGCGATGACGAAGGTGGCCATCACGCGCTCACCCCGCTCAGGGCGAAGAACTCCTGCCGCGTCTTGGGTTCTTCGCGCAGCAGGCCGTGCAGCGACGACGTCACGGTCAGCGCGCCGCTCGCCCGCACCCCGCGCAGGGACATGCACAGGTGCTCGGCCTCGATCACGACGCCGACGCCCTTGGGTGCCAGGTGCTCCTGCAGCCAGTCCGCGACCTGCTTGGTCAGCCGCTCCTGCACCTGCAGGTCGCGCGCGAACATCTCGACGACGCGGGCGAGCTTCGACAGCCCGAGGATCCGCTCGCCGGGCAGGTAGCCGACGTGGGCGACGCCGCGGAAGGGCAGCAGGTGGTGCTCGCACAGCGACTGCACCGGGATGCTCTTCGCCAGCACGAGCTCGTCGTAGCCCTCGCTGTTGGGGAAGGTCGTCAGCTGGAAGTCGCGCGGCTGCAGCATTTCCGCGTAGGCGTGGGCCACCCGCCGCGGCGTGTCGCCGAGGTGCTCCGACGACGGGTCCTTCCCGAGGGCCCGCAACAGGTCGGCGACCGCGCGTTCGGCCGCGTGCAGGTCGACGCTGTCGCGGTCGTGGACGACACCGAGGTGCCGCAGCGGGACCGGGGCGCTGACGGGATCGATGCTCACGAGGGTGCCTCCTTCTAAAAACAAGTCGGACCGACGTTAGAAGCTCCCGGGGGTTTTCGTCAACACGTCTTTGTTTTAGAATCCGGCGATGCAGGAGACCCAGGCGCTGGCCGCGGCCGCGGCGCTCGACGAGCCGACCCGGCGCCGGTTGTACGAGTACGTCGTCCGCCGCCCGGAGCCGGTGAGCCGCGACGACGTCGCCGCCGCCCTCGGCGTGCCCCGGGCGACGGTCGCGTTCCACCTCGACCGGCTGGTGGAGGAGCGGCTGCTGGCGGTGGGCCACGAGCGCCGGACCGGCCGCAGCGGCCCGGGGGCGGGCCGCCCGGCGAAGCTGTACCGGCGGTCGGACCGCCAGGTGAGCATTTCCCTGCCCGAACGCCAGTACGAGCTGGCGGGCGGGCTGCTGGCGACCGCGCTGGAGGAGGCCGACGAGACCGGCGGTTCACCGCGGGAGATCCTGACCCGCTGCGCGCGCGAGCGCGGGACGGAGCTGGCCGCCGGCGGCCGCGACATCCTGGGCACGCTGGAGGAGAACGGCTTCGAGCCGCGCCTCGAGGACGGCGACGTGACGCTCGTCAACTGCCCGTTCCACCGGCTGGCGCAGGTCCACACGCGCCTGGTGTGCGAGATGAACCTGGGGCTGGTCGAGGGAATGCTGGCGGGCGCGGGGGAGAGCGGGTTGCGGGCCCGGCTGGACCCGCAACCGGGCTCGTGCTGCGTGCGACTGGCCCACGACTGACGCCCCGCCGCCCAAACCCCAGCGCCCCACAAGTGACCTTGGTTGCGTTGAACGCAAGGCCATCCGGGGGCGCTGGGAGCCGGGTCGTCACTCCGGGTTCGTCACTTCGGCGGCACCTCGCCGAGCCGCCCGGTCACCGCCGTCCGGATCGCGCTGGCCCCGAGCTGGGTGCCCGGCTTGATCCACGGCTCGTCGGGCTCCGCTCCCGCGATCGTGCGCTCGCCGATGAACCCGCCGGTCGCCGGGTCGATGATCAGCTGCCGGATTTCGTGCCGGTCGTCCAGCCCGAGCGCGATGCCCGTGCGGCCGTCGAGGTTCGCCTCCGCCGCCTGCACCGTGATGCCCGGGATCTTCGCCAGCGCCCGGTACCACTGCGCCCGCAGCTGCGCCGGCATCTGGCCCGCGCGGAGGATCTCGATGCCGAAGTGGAACATCACCGACGGCGTCGAGCCGCGGGCCTTCGTCAGCTGCTGCAGCTTCGCGTACAGCGCCGCCGGGTCGTGCGGCAAGGCCGCGTAGAACGCCGGGCTGTCCCAATCGGACGGGTCGCCGCACTTCTTCGGCGGCTTGGACTTCGGGAAGAAGTCGCCGCAGCGGCCCTGCCACTGGCCCTGGTCGGTGTCCGTGATCTCCGGCTCCGGGGCCTGCGACTGCGGTACCGAGCCGCCGAGGAACTTCCCGGTGGCGAGGATCTTGCGGGTCTGCTGCCAGACGTCGTGCTCGTCGGCCGGGATCCACAGGTCCACCTCCTGCTCCCACAGGTAGGTGTAGCCGGCGGTTTCGCCGGTGTGGACGCCGCGCTGCACCCACGTGTGCTCGCCGACGTAGCGGAACTGTCCCGGGCCGACGGGCTGGTCGGCCGCGCCGACGGTCAGGTCCGCGGCCCGGGTCAGCACCTGGACCGCCGACATCAGCCGGACGTCCGGGGCGGCCGACGTCGGGACCGCGGTCGTGGTCCGGACCGGCGGCGCGGCGACCGGGCCGGGTGCCGGAGCCGCCGGGCGCTGCTGCGCGACGACGACGGCGGTCACCGCCACCACGCCGGCCACCGCGGCCGCGGCCGGCAGCGCGAACCGGCGAAGGCGCTTCGGGCGCAGCGGGACGACGTCGGCGACGGAAGTGGCGTCGAGCTCGGCCAGCAGCCGGGCGCGGGCCGCGGACAGGTCGGCCGGTGCGGTGCGGGCGTCGCGGTGGAGCAGCTCGAGGGTTTCGTCGAGCTCGTTCATGACTGGTTCTCCTCGGTGGGGACGAGCAGGGCCTGGAGCCGGTGACGCACGCGGTGCAGGCGCGAGCGCACCGTGCTCGCGGGCACGCCGAGCGCCTCGGCGACTTCGGCCGGTTCGAGACCGGCCCAGGAGGTGAGCAACAGGACGTCACGGTCCTGTTCGGACAGTCCGGCGAGTTCGGCGGCGAGCACGCGCAGCCGGGCCGCCGCGTCGACCCGGCCGGCGACCGCGGTGTCGTGGTTTTCGGCCGGGCGGTCCCCGGCACCGGCCTTCGCGGTCAGCTGGAACCCGCGGACCTCCTGGCGCAGGTGGTTGCGCAGCAGGTTGGTGGCGATGCCGTAGAGCCAGCCGCGGATCGGCGCCTTCTTCGGGTCGTAGCTCGCCCATCTTCGCAGCGCGACGACGAACGTCTCCGCCACGAGGTCGTCGGCGACGTGCACGCCCACCCGGCCCGCGAGGTAGCCGCGCAGGGGAGGGGCGTACTCGTCGAAGAGCCGCGCGAAGATCTCTTTCGGATCCCGTGCGGCGAGGTCGGGCCGGTCCAGCCGTTCGACGATTCTGGTCACGGTACTGGTTGTCCCGGCCCGCCGCCCGCGTCCCCGCTCGCCCCTCCGGATGAGACGCACGCCACAACCGGGGAACAGCCGGGCCCGCTGCGGACAACAGCCGGTATGCACCGACGGAACGCGACGCTGCTCGCCGGGACGTGCGCCGGCGCGGTGGCGGCGGTCCTCGTGGTGGCCGCCGCGGTGCGGCCACCGGGCCCCGCCGCGGCGCGGCCGTGGCCCGCGCCGCCGCCCGCCCTGACGACGAGCGCGGCCACCACGGCGACCGCGGCGCCTCCCGAGACACCGGTGAACGGCCTGCCCGACGGCGCGGCGCTCGCGGACCTGGTGCCCGGGAAGCTCAGCGTGCTCGTCCACGACCGCCGGACCGGCCGCGATCTCGTCGCCCACCAGCCGGATGCCCCCTACCCGGCCGCGTCGCTGGTCAAGCTGCTCATCGCGCTCGAAGCGCTGCGGCAGGGGGAGCCGGCGGGCGTGGTCGCGGAGCTGCTTTCGCGCAGCGACGACGAGGTCGCCGGCCGGCTGTGGGCGCGGCTGGGCGGCCCCGCGATCGTCACCGGCTGGGCCGCGCGGATCGGCCTGACCTCGACCCGCCCGCCCGCCGAGCCCGGTCACTGGGGCGGCACGCTCGTCACCGCCGCCGACGTCGTGCGGTGCTACCGGTACCTCCTCGACGAGGCACCCGCCGCGACCCGGCAGATCGTCCTGCGGGCCCTCGAAAGCGCGGCCCGCCGCGGCTCGGACGGCTTCGAGCAGCTCTTCGGCGTCCCGGCCGCGGTCACCGCCACCGACTGGGCCGTGGACCAGGGCTGGTCCTGCTGCGACCCCGGCCGCGAGCTGCACACCAGCGGGGTGGTCGGCGACCGGCGGTACGTCGTGGTCGTGCTGACCGCCCAGCCGGCCGCCACGAGCTGGGCGATCGCCACCCAGCGCGTCACCGCGGTCGTGAAAGCGCTTGCTGGTCCGCTCGGGTGGTCCTGACCCGGCGCGGGACGTCCGGAACGCGCCGATTCGGCGGTACCGTCTCGTGGGTGGGGACACGGTACGAGATTCAGGGGGCCAGGGTGGTGGACCGGGCGAAGCCGGGGGAGCAGACGAGAACCTCTCCGCCGGGGCCGCGGCAGCCGAGCCTGGCCGACGTCGCCGGCATGGCCGGCGTCTCGCACATGACCGTTTCGCGCGTGGTCAACGAGAGCGGGCCGGTGCGCCCGGAGACCCGCGAGCGGGTGCTGGCCGCCGTGCAGAAGCTCGGGTACCGCCCCAACACCGCGGCGCGGGCGCTGGTCACCGGCCGGTCCGGCACCCTCGGCGTGGTCGCGCTCGAGTCCAATCTCTACGGACCGGCGAGCACGCTCTACGGCATCGAAAACGCGGCCCGCGAGGCCGGGTACGGCGTCGCGATCTGCAGCGTGACGCGGCCGGGCCGGACCTCGATCGGCGACGCCGTGGAGAGCCTGCGGCGCCAGGCGGTGGAGGGGATCGTCGTGATCGCCCCGCACGTCACGGCCGGGCGGGCGCTCGACGCGGCGCCGGCGGACATCCCGCTGGTCGCGGTCGGCGGCGGCGATTCGGCACCGGTGCCGGTGCTCTCGGTCGACCAGTACGACGGGGCCCGCCGCGTCACCGAGCACCTGCTGTCCCTCGGGCACCGGACGGTCTGGCACCTGGCCGGGCCGGAGGACTGGCTGGAGGCCCGCGACCGCGAACGCGGCTGGCGCGAGACCCTCGAGGGTCGCGGCCTGCGCGTGCCGGCGGTGGTGCGCGGCGACTGGAGCCCGCGGTCGGGGTACGAGGCCGGCCGGGCGCTGGTCGGCAAGCGGGGGCTCAAAGCCGTGTTTTCGGCCAACGACCAGATGGCGCTGGGCCTGCTGCGGGCGTTCACCGAGGCGGGGATCCGGGTACCGGAGGACGTCCACGTCGCCGGGTTCGACGATGTTCCCGAGGCCGAGTACTTCACGCCGCCGCTGACGACGGTGCGCCAGGACTTCATCGAGGTCGGTCGGAGGACTTTCGGGCTGCTCGAGGAGCGGATGGCGGGCGGGGATGCCGGGGCTCGGCATCTGGTGCCCGCGGAGCTGGTCGTTCGGGAGAGCACACGGCCCCGCTGACGCGACAGCCGTGGCCACCGCGCCCGGCCCCGAGTGCAGTGAATGACTCATTCCTGACGTCCGACGCAGTGAATGAGTCATTCACGACATTCAAGGCAGCGTGTTAGCGCTAACAATACCTCGGCACTGATCCATCTTGGTGTTGTATCTTGACGACTTCTGTGTGGTCGGCAAAGGTTCGTGTTCGATTGTGGTCCCCGCCGCCGCCCTGGAGGCCCCCGCATGCGCGCCGCCCAACGTTGCCGGACGCTGTTCACCGTCCTTCTCTCCGTCCTCTTCGCCTTCGCCGGGATCGTCGTCCCGCAGGCCGCCGCGGCCGCTCCCGCCGCTCGGCCCGCCCACACCGTCACCTACGACGGGTACTCCTTCCTGGTCGACGGGACCCGCACCTACCTGTGGTCCGGCGAGTTCCACTCCTACCGGCTCCCCAGCCCCGACCTGTGGCTCGACATCTTCCAGAAGATGAAGGCGGCCGGCTTCAACGCCACGTCGCTCTACTTCGACTGGGGCTACCACTCGCCGAAGCAGGGGGTCTACGACTTCAGCGGGATCCGGGACCTCGACAAGCTGCTCGACATGGCGCAGCAGGCCGGGCTCTACGTCATCGCGCGGCCGGGGCCGTACATCAACGCCGAGGTCGATGGCGGCGGGTTCCCGACCTGGCTGTCCACCACGCCCGGGCACACCCGCAGCGCCGACCCGGTCTACCTGAAGTACTCCGACGAGTGGCAGACGCAGATCGACCGCATCATCGCGCGCCACCAGCTCACGAACGGCACCGGCAGCGTGCTCGCCTACCAGGTCGAAAACGAGTACTACAACGGCAACGCCGACGGCCGCGCCTACATGCAGCACCTGGAGGACAAGGCCCGCGCCGACGGCATCACCGTCCCGCTGGTCGGGAACAACAACGGCACCTTCAACGCCGGTGCCGCCGCGCTCGACGTCGACGCCGCCGACTCCTACCCGCAGGGCTTCGACTGCTCGAACCCCACCCGCTGGAACGGCGTGCCGGACATCAGCTACGACCACGTCCCCGGCAAGCCGCTGATCACCGCGGAATTCCAGGGCGGTGCGTTCGACCCGTGGGGCGGGCCGGGCTACGAGAAGTGCGCCCAGCTGATCAACGACCAGTTCGCGAACGTCTTCTACAAGCAGAACATCGCCGTCGGCGCCACCGGCCAGAGCTTCTACATGCTGCACGGCGGCACGTCCTGGGGCTGGAGCGCGATCCCGCAGAACTACACCTCCTACGACTACGGCGCGGCGATCACCGAGGCGCGCCAGTTCGACCCGAAGTACGCCGAGGACAAGCTGATCGGCTACTTCACCCAGTCCGTCGCCCCGCTGACCAAGACCGACGGGCTCGCGGGCGCGCCGCTGAGCGATCCGGCGCTCACCGACACCGCCCGGATCAACCCGGACACCCGCACGCAGTTCCACACCCTGCGGCACAGCGACTCGACGTCGACCGCCACGAACACCACCAGCGTCGCGCTCGACCTCGCCGCGCACGCCGGCTACACCTACGACGACCGCGCGGCCGAGGTCGGCTACACCGGCACCTGGAGCCACGTCGGCCCGGAGGTCAACTACACCGGCGGCGACTACCAGCACACCGAGTCGTTCTCCAACGTGACCGGGGACAGCGTCAGCATTCCCTTCACCGGCACCGGAATCCGCTGGGTGACGTCGAAGGACCCGAGCCACGGCATCGCCGACGTCTACCTCGACGACGCCAAGGTCTCCTCGGTCGACCTCTACGCGGCCGGCAAACAGAACCAGATCACCGGCTACGAGGTCCGTGACCTGGCCGCCGGGCCGCACACGCTGAAGATCGTCGTCACCGGGCAGAAGAACGCGCAGGCCACCTCGCCGTTCGTCGTGGTGGACGCCGTCGACCTGCTGTCCGGCAGCACCGACTACTACCCGGTCGTGCCGCAGCAGCCCGGCACCGGCGTCACGCTGAACGGGCGGCAGTCGAAGATCCTCGTCGCCGGCTACGACCTCGGCGCCACGCGGATGCAGTACTCGACGTCGGAGATCATGACGAGCGCCGCCATCGGCAACCGCGACGTCGCGGTGCTCTACGGCGACCACGGCGGACCCGGCGAGACCGTTCTGCGGTTCGCGAAGCAGCCGGCTGTGCAGGTTCTGGGCGGTGCGGCGACGTCCACTTGGGACGCTGCCCGCGGCGACCTGCGGCTCAACTACACCCACGACGGCCTGACCCGCGTGCTCGTCACCGCACCCGGCGCGCGGCCGCTGCTCCTGCTGCTCGCCGACAAGGCGACGGCGGCGACGTTCTGGCGCCAGGACACCGCGACCGGCCCGGTCCTGGTCCGCGGCACCCACCTGGTCCGGACCGCGGCCGAGCAGTACGGGCTGCTGTCGCTGACCGGCGATACCGGCACCGACGGCGCGTTCGAGGTCTTCAGCGCGGCGAAGGCGGTGCTGTGGAACGGTGCCTGGGTCCCGGCGAAGCCGACCTCCAGTGGCAGCCTCACCGGAACCGCCCCGGCTGCCAACGCCGTGAGCCTGCCCGCGCTGACCGGCTGGAAGCACCAGCAGGAGTCCCCGGAGAGCCAGCCCGGCTTCGACGACTCGGCGTGGCCGGTGGCGGACAAGGAAACCACCAACAGCTCGACGGCGCTCGGCACGAAACCCGTTCTCTTCGCCGACGACTACGGCTTCCACACCGGCAACACCTGGTACCGCGGGCACTTCACCGGCGACGGCAAACAGACCGGCATCACCCTGGCCAGCCAGAGCGGCGGCCCGGCCGGGGCGTTCTCGGCGTGGCTCAACGGGGTCTTCCTCGGCAGCTCGACCAGCCCGCAGCACACGTTCACCTTCCCCGCCGGGTCGCTGCACCAGGGCGACAACGAGATCTCCGTGCTGACCGTGAACATGGGGCACGAAGAGGACTACGGCGCCAGCAACGGCAACAAGGCCGCCCGCGGGCTCACCGCGGCGCGGCTGACCGGCGCCGCGCTGACGTCGGTGACCTGGCGCCTGCAGGGCGTCCGCGGCGGTGAAACCGGGCTCGACCCGGTGCGCGGCCCGCTCAACACCGGCGGCCTCTACGGCGAGCGCGCGGGCTGGTCGCTGCCCGGGTTCCCGGACCGCGGCTGGGCACCGGCCTCGCTCCCGGCGAAGGACACGACCCCCGGCGTCTCGTGGTACCGGACCACCGCGGATCTCGACCTCCCGCGCGGCCAGGACACTTCGCTCGGCCTGACCATCACCGACGGCCCGGCGCGGCAGTACCGCGCGCTGATCTTCGTCAACGGCTGGCAGCTCGGCCAATACGTCAACTACCTGGGGCCGCAGCACAGCTTCCCGATCCCGAACGGGATCCTGAACCCGAACGGCCGCAACACCATCGCCGTCGCGGTGTGGAACCTCGACGGCAGCACCGGCGGCCTCGGCTCGATCGCCTGGACGAACTACGGCAGCTACCGCTCGCCGCTGACCGTCCGGCAGAACGCCTCGCCCGGCTACGACCCCGTGCGGTACGCCATGCCGCCGGCGCCCACGGCCGGGGTGACGCTGACCGCGCCGGACACGGCGTCGGGCGGGCAGCCGTTCACCGCGTCGGCGACCGTGCGGGTGCCGGTGGGCGCGCCGCCGGCGTTCGACGTCAAGCCGGCGCTGACCGCGCCGGCCGGGTGGACCGTCGGCGCCGCCTCACCGCCCTCGGTGGCGCGGATCGACGGCGGCAAGCCGGCCACGTTCACCTGGACCGTGACCCCACCCGCCACGGTGGACACCGCCGCGCTGAAGGTCGCGGTGGCCTACCGGCAGGCGGGTCGTCCGGGCTCGGTGTCCGGCGAACGGATCGTGGGCGCGGTGCCCGCGGCGCCGCCCGCCGGGCAGGTGCCGGTCGGCTCCCTGCCGTTCCTCACCGCCACGAACGGCTGGGGCCCGGTCGAGCGCGACACCAGCAACGGCGAAGCGAGCGCGGGCGACGGCAAGCCGATGACCATCGGCGGGGTGGCCTACGCCAAGGGGCTCGGCGTCCACGCGGCGAGCGACGTCCAGCTCTACCTGGCGGGCGCGTGCACCCGGCTGACGGCTTCGGTGGGCGTCGACGGCGAAACCGGCACCGGCGGCAGCGTGCGCTTCAGCGTCTCGGCCGACGGCGTCACCAAGGTGACGACGCCGGTGGTCCGCGGTGGGCAGGCCGCGGTCCCGGTCGACGTCGACGTCACCGGGGCCCAGGTGCTCGACCTGCTGGTCGACGACGGCGGTGACGGCAACGGGCAGGACCACGCGGACTGGGCGGTGCCGACGCTGACCTGCGCTACGCCGCCCGCTCGGTGACCGTGGGGACCGGCCGCAGGAAGAAGGTGGCGCGGACCTCGCGGCGTTCGCGCCACAGGTGGTACAGCGCGAGCCCGAAGATGATCGAGCCGACGACGTTCGCGATGAAGTGCCACCAGACGCGGTAGGTGGCCAGCCCCGGGCCCGGGTCGATGAGCCCGAAGAACGTCGACAGCCCGATCGCCCGGGGCGCGCCGAACCCGATCGACAGCGTCAGGACCAGGTGCTCGAGGCCGTGCAGGCCCTGCATCCAGACGCCCATCTTCGCCCAGCGGCGGGCGCGGGTGGCCAGTGCCCGCCGCGTGATCACCATGACCCCGGCCAGGCCGGCGAGGAAGAGGAAGTTGCCGGTCAGGTGCAGCAGTTCCATCCCGAACGTCGGCCGGTCCGGGAGCACCTGCTGCAGGCCGTTCGCCAGGCCGGTGCCCCACGGCGTCATCCAGGCCGGGGCGTTCGGGTGGCCGAGCCAGTACCCGACCTGGGCGACGTGCTCCTGGACGTGGCCGAGCTGACCGAGGACGCCGAAGCCGATCACGCCGACCGCACCGCGGTACACCCAGGGCCGCACCGGCCTGCGGTTGGCGTAGGCGAGGACGCCGACCGCCGTCCACATCGCCAGTGCCCAGAGCACCAGCAGCACCGCACCCGCGGTGTCCCATCCCGACATCGACATCGGCATCGTCATGGCCACCTCCCGTGTCCGTCCCCTGGACGCTAACCGGGTGCCGGGCCGCGGGACGTCTTCCGGAGTGCGCCCGGAAACCGGGCAAACCGGTGCAGGTTCACGGTTTCCCCTCAGGTGAGGACAAGCCGGACGGCGAGCGCGGTGATCACGGCGCTCGAGACGAGCGCCGTCACCAGCCGGCCGCGCCGACCGGTGAGGACGCGCCCGAGCAGTGCCCCGCCGCCGGCGAGCGCGGCTTGCCAGCTCGCCGACGCGGCGAACGCGGCGAGCACGAACACCGCCTGGTCGAGCAGCGGGACGGCGGTGCCGGCGCGGCCGCCGACCACCAGCGCGGTGAAGTAGACGACCGTGGCCGGGTTGACGAGCGTGACGCCCAGCAGGCTGACGTAGGCGCGGCCGGGGCCGAGCGGGGACACCGGCCGGGTGGCGGGGGTGCGGTGGGACCGCAGTGCGCGCAGAGCGCCGTGCGCCGCGAGGACGATCAGGATCGCCGCCGAGAGCAGCCGCAGCGGCCCGGCGAACGGGGCGATGACGCCCGCGATCGCGGCACCGCCGAGCACGGCGACCAGCGCGTACACCCCGTCCGCCGTCGCGACGCCGAGGGCCGCGGCCAGGCCGGTCCGGAGCGACGTGCGGGCGGTGAGGGCCACCAGGTACGTCCCGACGGCCCCGACCGGGATCGCGATGCCGTAGCCGGCGACCAGGCCGGCGAGCAGCGCGGCGCTCACGGCACCGGCGTGATCGACCTCCGCGGACGGCACGGCTGCTGCCGGACCGGCGCGGTGGTGGCGGCGGTCGGCAGGAGCGGGGTGCGAGGCGTGGTCATGGCGCAGATCGTGGCCGCCGCCCGCCGGGGAGGCAACCGGATTTTCCAGCCGGTGCGCTCCGGCGAGCTGTGCTTGAATCGCCCGGGGGGAGGCACTCGAGCGAGAGAGGGCTTTCACGATGCGGGTCGACCTGAGCGGGAAGACGGCACTGGTCACCGGATCCACCCAGGGCATCGGGGCGGCGATCGCGACGGGCCTCGCGGCGGCGGGCGCGCGCGTCGCGATCAACGGCCGGAGCGAGACGGGTGTCCACAAGGCCATCGCGCGGCTGCGCGAGGAGGTGCCGGACGCGGCCTTCCTGCCGGCCCCGGGCGACGTCTCCGAGGAGGCCGGCGCGGCCCAGGTGGTCGAAGAGGTGCCGGACGCCGACATCCTGGTCAACAACCTCGGCATCTTCGGCGCCCAGGAGCCCCTCGAAATCACCGACGCCGACTGGCGGCACTACTTCGAGGTCAACGTCCTGGCCGCGGTCCGGCTCACCCGCGCCTACCTGCCGGGCATGACCGACCGCGGCTGGGGTCGCATCCAGTACATCGCCAGTGATTCCGCGATCGTCATCCCGGCCGAGATGATCCACTATGGAGTGTCGAAGACGGCGTTGCTGGGGGTGTCCCGCGGGTTCGCCAAGCACGCGGCCGGCACCGGCGTCACGGTCAACGCGGTGATCGCGGGCCCGACGCACACCGGCGGCGTCGAGGACTTCGTGTACGAGCTCGTCGACAAGGACCTGCCGTGGGAGGCGGCCCAGCGCGAGTTCATGAAGCAGCACCGCCCGCAATCGCTGCTGCAGCGGCTGATCGAGCCCGAGGAGATCGCCCACCTGGTGGTGTACCTGAGCTCACCGTTCGCGTCGGCGACCACCGGCGCGGCGGTGCGGGTGGACGGCGGGTACGTCGACGCGATCGTGCCGTGAGGCCGCCGGGCCGCACGGCACGCGGAGTCGCTCAGGGGGTGACGGGGATGTTCGTCAGCCCCGAGCGGGCGTTCGTGACCGTGTTCGACGCGTACACCACGTTGGGGTTCGCCGCGCACTTGGCCACCGAACTGATCTTGATCGCGTAGTCGCCCACCCCGCCGAGGTCGGACTTGTTGTTGCGCCACACGTTGCCGCAGCCGTTGTCGAACGACGGGCTGGTGCTCGTGTTGTGGTTCTCGTAGCCGTTGGCGAACGTGCCGGGCGGGGCGAACGTGCCGGTGTTGCCTTCGATCGTGTAGCCGATGCCCTTGACGTCGATCCAGGAGTCCGCCGAGTTCTGGCCGGAGATCCCGCGGCCGTCGAAGGTGTTGCCCCGGATCACGCCGTCGAACGTTCCTTCCTTGACGTCGATCGGCTCGGCGGCGATGAACGGGCCGATGTGGTTGTCCAGCACCTGGATCCGGTCGCCGCGGTCGACGCCGCCGGAGTTGCCGTGGCAGCCCCAGTTCGAGTTGGCCGAGCCGAGGTACACGCCTTCGCCGTAGCCGGGCTGCACCAGGCCGGTGTAGGTGATCGTGGAGTTCTTCAGCACGCTGTCGGCCGACGAGCGGCGGAAGTGCACGCCCTCTTCGTCGATGTGGTGGACGGTGACGCCGTCGATGGTCGTGTGCGGCGAGTTGTCCGCGACGATGCCCTTCTTCGAGTCCTGCACGGTGAACCCGCGCAGGGTCCAGTAGGGCGCGCTCGCGAGCCAGAGGCCGTAGCCGGAGTCCCAGCCGGCGGTCGGTACCGGGCAGTCGGGGGCGTCACCGGCGGGGCCGTCGTTGATCAGGACGGCGTTCGCCGGGCCGGAGAGGGTGATCGGCCTGGCCGCGGTGCCGGCCTTGGTGGTGACGAACGAGCCGCGGTAGGTGCCGGCCGCGAGCCGGATCGCCTGCCCGGGAGCGGCGTTCGCCAGGGCGGCCTGCAGCTGGGCGGCGGTCGAGACGTCGACGACGTCGCCGGTGGGCGGGGTCGTCGTGGCCGGGGTGGTCGTGGCGGTGGCCGGGGTGGTCGTCGGGGTCGTGGTCACCTGGCTGCCGCCGTCGCACGGGAGGCCGTCGACGGTGCAGCCGGTGGGGAGGCCGGTACCGGCGACGTTGAAGCCGAAGTTCTCGGTGCCGCCGGGCGGGATGGTGGCGTTGAAGCCGGCGTTGGTGAACCGGTAGTGCCGGCCGGACTGCGTGCGCACGGAGCTCCAGGAGCTGCTCACGGCCGAACCGGCGGGCAGGTCGAACTCGACGGTCCAGCCGGTGGCGGCGGTGTCCCCGCGGTTGGTGACGGTGTAGCCGCCGCCGTAACCACTGGTCCAGACCGATGTCCGCGCGAAGGCGGCGGAGAGGTTCACCCCGGCCGCGCGGGCGGGCGCCGGGCCGCCGAGGGCGGCGGTGACCGCGACGGCGGCGGAAATGCTGACGGCGCCGAGGAAAACGGCGCGGCGGGACGAGGAGCGTGAGGACACCGATGGCCTCCGGAAAGCGGAACCGCGGAGGTGTTGCGGCGGACACCCGGACTTTCCCTTTATAGGTCACCGCCCCGACATCGGTCAACAGAATGAACAATGATCACGTACGTGAACGTGACACTTTACGGTGACGCACCGCTGAAGAGGTGTTCGACGGGGAATTCTGCCCGGTGAACCCCTTGGCACGCAGGGGAAAGCTTGGCGGAAGGAGAGCACGATGAACACCCGGATCGCTTCTTGGGCGACGGCCGCTGCGCTCACGGTTTCCGCGGCGGTCGCCACGGCCACTCCGGCCTCGGCGGACATGGTGCCGGGCAGCTCGACCCAGTTCTACGCGTACTGCTCGGTGGACCTGCTCGGCGTGCCGGTCGCCTGCACGCAGACGGACCAGGCGCACTCGTCGCACATCTGCCAGTACCTGGCGACAGCGCTCGGCGTGGGCCTCGACTGCATCCAGCGCTCCGCGGCGTGATCCCGCGGGCGCACCGGCCGGCCGGCGTGGGCTGAAGGGGACTTTCCTCTCGTCAGAGGCGAGGAAGGTCCCCTTCGGCGCGCCGGACGCCGTTGGTACAGGATCGGGACACTTCTGGTTCACACCTGTCGAACGATCCCGACCGGCCGGCGATCTTCCCCGGCCAAAGTGACCGGAGTGCGCATCACCGAGCGCACCCGGCACCCGGAGGAAACCGATGGCCCGTCCCCGCATCCCACCCGTCGCCGCGGGAGTGGCCGCCGCTGTGGCCGTGGGGCTGGCCGCCGCCCTCTGGGTTGTCTTCCCGCCCGAGACCGCCGGGCGCGCTCTTGCCGCCCGGCCCGATGTCGACCTTTCGCTGCCGTGGCCCGCCGAGGGGCAGTCGAGTGCCGAAGTGCAGAACCTCGGCTCGCTCGGCAGCCGCGGTGAGCGGGGGCCCGTGCCGATCGCCAGCGTCACCAAGGTCATGACCGCCTACGTCGTGCTCAAGGACCACCCCCTCGGCCCGGACGAGGCCGGCCCCGAGATCACCGTCGACGAGCAGGCGGAAGCCGAGTCCACCTCGGCCGAGGAATCGAGTGCGCCGGTCCGGGCGGGGCGCCTCTTCAGCGAACGCGACCTGCTCGCCCTGATGCTCGTGCCCTCCGGCAACAACGTCGCCCGCCTGCTCGCCCGGTGGGACGCCGGCAGCCAGGACGCCTTCGTCGCGAAGATGAACCGCGAGGCCGCCGCCCTCGGCATGACGAGCACCAGCTACACCGGCGCCAGCGGTGTCGAAGACTCGACCACGAGCACCGCCACCGACCAGCTCCGGCTGGCCCGCGAAGCGATGAAGAACCCCGTTATCCGGGCCATCGCCGGCACCCCGAGCCTGCGGATCGACGGCGTGCCGGGCGCGGTCGTCAACACGAACACCCTTCTCGGCCGGGACGGCGTCATCGGGCTCAAGACCGGCTCGTCGACCGCCGCCGGCGGGGCGCTGATGTGGGCCGCGCGGGCCCGCGACGGTGCCCTGATCCTCGGCGTCGTCCTCCACCAGAACCCCGGCGGGAGCCCGGCGGCCGGGCTGCGGGCCGCGCTCGAGAACAGCGAGAAGCTCATCGCCGCGATCCAGCGGGAGCTGCCGGCGGCCGCCCGATGACCGCGACGACCGAGCCGATCCGGCTGCCGGCCGTCCCCGCGCGCCGGGCCGGGGCGTGGCGCCGCGGCCGCGTCATCGCCGCCTTCGCCGTCCTGACGGCGCTGCTGCTGCTCGCGCACCCGCTGGTGCCCAACTGGGCGGGCAACGCCGGCAGCCTGCTGGAGACGTTCCTGCCCTGGACCGGCCTGTTCGTCGTGCCGCTGCTGGCCGCGGCGCTCCTCCGGCGCTCGGCACTCGCCCTCGTGGCCCTCCTGCTGCCGGCGCTGGTCTGGGGCGGCTTCTTCGGCGGCAGGCTCTTCGACAAGCGCGAGCGGGGCGGGGACCTCACGATCGTCTCGCACAACGTGAACGACGAGAACCCGGACCCGGTGGGGACCGCGCGCGCCCTCGCCGCCGCCGGTGCCCAGGTGATCGCGCTCGAGGAGCTGAAGAAGTCCGAGGTGCCGAAGTACGAGGACGCCCTCGCCGCGGGCTACCCGTACCACTCCGTCCAGGGCACCGTCGGGGTGTGGAGCACCTTCCCGCTGCGTGCCACGCGGCCGGTGGCGATCATGCCATGGACCCGCGCGTTGCAGACCACTGTGGACACTCCGAAGGGGCCGGTGGCGGTCTTCGTGGCCCACCTGCCTTCGGTGCGCGTGCGCCTCGACGCGGGGTTCACCGCGAACGGCCGCGACGCCGCGATGGGCCTGCTCGCCGACGCCGTCGCCGCGGAATCCGCGCCGCGGACCGTGCTCGTCGGCGATTTCAACGGCACCGCCGACGACCGCGCGCTCGCGCCGATCACCGGGCGGATGCACTCGGCGCAGGACGAGGCCGGGGACGGTTTCGGCTTCAGCTGGCCGGCGGGGCTGCCCCTGGCCCGGATCGACCAGATCTTCGTCGACGGCGTGCGGCCGGTGGCGGCTTGGACGTTGCCCGCCACCGGCAGCGATCACCTGCCCGTCGCCGCCACCGTGGTCTTCTGACTCGCGGCCCGGAGCCCTCGAATCGCCCGCTGGAGGCGTGTGGTAAACGGTCGGCGAGACCGGCGAACATGGGCTTGAACACCGGGCGGTGCTGACGGGCGGTGAATTTCAAACGACGCTCCGCGCAGGTCGCGCCGTCGAATTCGTCGTCGGGGCCATGTGAAGGGCATGTGACTAGACCGTTACGCGGCCCGGTCTTGACCCCGTGGGTGTTATCGCTAACACTAACTCCTCGTCGTCACCGGAACAGTGACGCAGACCATGTCGGAGCGGACGGAAGGGGACGCCGGTGGCCGAACGACCCCGCTCCGGCGGCCCCGTGAAGGCGACCAACGCCGGGACGCGCCAGCCGAGCCTGACCGACGTCGCGGGGGTGGCGGGCGTGTCCCACATGACCGTGTCCCGGGTGATCAACGGAACCGGTCCGGTGCGCCCCGAAACCCGGGCCCGGGTGCTCGCGGCGATCGAGGAACTGGGCTACCGGCCCAATTCCGCCGCCCGCGCGCTGGTCACCGGGCGGACCGGCACGCTCGGCGTGGTCGCGCTCGAATCCAATTTGTACGGTCCGGCCAGCACGCTGTACGGCATCGAGAACGCCGCCCGGGAAGCCGGGTACGCGATCACGATCTCCAGTGTCAGCCGTCCTGGCCGGTCGTCGATCGCCGACGCGGTGGAGAACCTGCGCCGCCAGGCGGTCGAGGGCGTCATCGTGATCGCCCCGCACGTCAGTGCGGGCCGGGCACTGGAAGCGGCACCCGCGGACTTCCCGGTCGTCGCGGTCGGCGGCGGGGAGACGGCACCGGTGCCGGTCATCTCGGTCGACCAGCGCGACGGCGCCCGCCGCGCCACCGAACACCTCCTGGCGCTGGGTCATCGCACGGTGTGGCACATCGCCGGGCCGGAGGACTGGCTGGAGGCCCGCGACCGCGAGCTCGGCTGGCGGGAAACCCTGGAACGCCACGGCGTCGGGGCCCCGCAGGTGATCCGCGGCGACTGGAGCTCGCGGTCCGGCTACGAGGCGGGGCGATCCCTCGCCAAGGAAAAGGATCTGGACGCCGTCTTCGCCGGCAACGACCAGATGGCACTGGGCCTGCTGCGCGCGTTCGCCGAAGCGGGCATCTCGGTGCCGCGGGACGTGCGCGTGGCGGGCTTCGACGATGTCCCCGAGGCGGCGTACTTCACGCCGCCGCTGACGACGGTGCGCCAGGACTTCATCGAAGTCGGACGGCGTACGTTCGGCCTGCTGGCCGGGCGGATGGACGGAGGCGACCGGCACGCGCGCGCCCTGGTCGTCCCCGAGTTGATCGTGCGCGAGAGCACCGGACCGCGCTAGCGCGGCGGCCGGCGGGGACCGGTGGTTCCCGAGGGATTGTTAGCGCTAACACGCAACACCAGTTTTCACCCCCGAATAGTCCCCACAAAGGTTTTCCCACTGATCATCGTCGATCGAGGAGTGAACGTGCTGAATAAGCGATGGGCCGCCGCGGCGGCCGCGGCGGCCGGACTCGTGCTGCTCACCGCCTGCGGGAGTGGCGGTTCGTCCGGCAACTCG
This sequence comes from Amycolatopsis sp. NPDC024027, assembly GCF_040638975.1. Lineage (NCBI taxonomy): Bacteria > Bacillati > Actinomycetota > Actinomycetes > Pseudonocardiales > Pseudonocardiaceae > Amycolatopsis > Amycolatopsis sp. NPDC024027. Next base: position 25,193 of record NZ_JBEZYY010000035.1, on the reverse strand, counting down.
GGCGGGGCGACCACGCTCGGGTTCGCCCAGGTGGGCGCCGAGAGCGGCTGGCGGACGGCGAACACGAAGTCGATCCAGGAATCGGCGAAGACCGCCGGGATCGAACTCAAGTTCTCCGACGCGCAGCAGAAGCAGGAGAACCAGATCTCCGCGATCCGCTCGTACATCCAGCAGAAGGTCAAGGTCATCGCCTTCTCGCCGGTCGTCGAGTCCGGCTGGGACACCGTCCTCAAGGAGGCCAAGACGGCCAACATCCCGGTCATCCTCACCGACCGGGCGATCGACTCGCCGGACAAGTCCCTCTACAAGACCTTCCTCGGCTCCGACTTCGTCGCCGAGGGCAAGAAGGCGGGGGAGTGGCTGACCAAGGAGTACGGCAGCGCCACCGGCGACGTGAACATCGTCGAGCTGCAGGGCACCACCGGCTCGGCGCCGGCGAACGACCGCAAGAAGGGCTTCGGGGACGTCATCGCGGCGGACCCGAAGTACAAGATCGTCGCCTCGCAGACCGGTGAGTTCACCCGCGCCAAGGGCAAGGAGGTCATGGAGGCCTTCCTGAAGTCCCAGCCCAAGATCGACGTCCTCTACGCCCACAACGACGACATGGCCCTCGGCGCCATCGAGGCCATCGAAGCCGCGGGCAAGGTCCCGGGCAAGGACATCAAGATCGTCTCCGTGGACGCCGTCAAGGACGGCATGCAGGCGCTGGCCGACGGCAAGATCAACCACATCGTCGAATGCAACCCGCTGCTCGGCCCGCAGCTGATGGACCTGGTGAAGAAGGTCGCCGCCGGCGAGCAGGTGCCCGCCCGCATCGAGACCAAGGAAACCGAGTTCGACCAGGCGGCGGCCAAGACCGCGCTGCCGCAGCGCCAGTACTGACAACCGCTTGCGGGTCGTGAGTGGTGAGGCGGGTGCTGACCCGCCTCACCGCTCACGACCCCCGCGTCCACCCCGGAGCAGACCAAATGCCTGAACCGCAACCCATGGTGCGGATGAGCGGTATCCGCAAGGAGTTCCCCGGCGTCCTCGCCCTCGACGGGGTCGACTTCCGGATGTACCCCGGCGAAGTCCACGCCCTGATGGGCGAGAACGGCGCCGGCAAGTCCACCCTCATCAAGGTGCTGACCGGGGTGTACGGGGTGGACGCGGGCTCGATCGAACTCAACGGCGACGCCGTCGCCTTCAGCGGGCCCGGCGAGGCCCAGCAGGCCGGCATCAGCACGGTCTACCAGGAAGTCAACCTCTGCCCGAACCTGTCCGTGGCGGAGAACGTCTGCCTCGGCCGGGAACCCCGCCGCTTCGGCCGCATCCAGTGGGGCCCGATGCGGCGGCGGGCCGAGGAACTCCTGGCCCGGCTCGACGTCCACGTGGACGTCTCGGCCGAGTTGTCCACCTGTTCCATCGCGGTGCAGCAGCTGGTCGCGATCGCCCGCGCGCTCGACGTCGACGCGCGGGTGCTCGTCCTCGACGAGCCGACGTCCAGTTTGGACGCCGGCGAGGTCGAGCAGCTGCTGAAGGTCGTCCGGTCCCTGCGCGAAAGCGGCATGGCGATCCTGTTCGTGTCCCACTTCATCGACCAGGTCTTCGCCATCGCCGACCGGATGACCGTGCTGCGCAACGGAAAGCTGATCGGCGAGTTCCCCACCGCGGACATCACGCCGGTCGAGCTGGTCACCAAGATGATCGGCAAGGAGCTCCAGGTCCTCGAGGACCTGGAGGACTCCGGCCCCAGCCGGGCCGAGGTCGCCGGCGCGCCGGTGCTGCTGGCCGCCGAAGACCTCGGCCGCAAGGGCGGTGTCGCGCCGTTCAGCCTCGCCATCCACGCCGGCGAGGTCGTCGGCCTGGCCGGCCTCCTGGGCTCCGGCCGCACCGAACTGGCCCGGCTGCTCTTCGGCGCCGACCACTCCGACAGCGGATCGGTGACGGTCGACGGCACCTCCACCTCGCTGCGCACCCCGCGCGCCGGGCTGGACCACAAGATCGCCTTCCTCTCGGAGAACCGCAAGGCCGAAGGGCTCGTCGAAGAGCTCACCGTGCGCGAGAACATCGTGCTCGCACTGCAGGCCTCCCGCGGCTGGGCGCGGCCGCTGTCCCGCCGCCGCCAGGACGAAATCGCCGAGAAGTACATCAAGGCGCTCGACATCCGGCCCACCAACCCCGAAGCGCTGGTGGGCAACCTCTCCGGCGGCAACCAGCAGAAGGTGCTGCTGGCCCGCTGGCTCATCACCGAGCCGCGGCTGCTGATCCTCGACGAGCCCACACGCGGCATCGACATCGGCGCCAAAACGGAGATCCAGAGACTGGTCACCCAGCTCTCGGGCGAGGGGATGGCCGTCGTGTACATCTCCGCCGAACTGGAAGAGGTCCTGCGGCTGAGCCACCGGGTCGTCGTGCTGCGCGACCGGAAGGTCGTGGCGGTCCGGGACAACCAGGCGCTCACCGCGGACGACATCATGGCCACGATGGCCGAGGGGGTGCAGGCGTGAAAACCTTGACGAAACACCGGCTCTTCTGGCCCGTGGTGGCCCTGCTGGTGCTGCTGGTGGGCGACCTGATCGCGAGCCCGTCGTTCTTCAAGATCGAGCTGCGCGACGGGCACCTCTACGGCAACCTCGTCGACATCCTCAAGAACGGCGCCCCGCTGATCCTCATCGCGATCGGCATGACGCTGGTGATCGCCACCCGCGGCATCGACCTCTCGGTCGGCTCGGTCGTGGCGATCAGCGGCGCGCTCGCCTGCCTCTGGGTCAGCGGCAACCCGGACGGCGTCGGCACCACGCTGATCGCGTTCGGCCTGGCGCTGGGCCTGTCCCTGGTGCTCGGGGTGTGGAACGGCTGGCTCGTCGCGGCACTGGGCATCCAGCCGATCATCGCCACGCTGATCCTCATGGTCGCCGGCCGGGGCATCGCGCAGCTGATCACCGACGGGCAGATCATCACCGTCAACTCCCACTCCTTCGAGTGGATCGGCAGCGGGTTCCTGTTCACGCTGCCCGGCGCCATCCTCATCGCGCTGGCGGTGTTCCTGCTGGCGTCGGTGCTCGTCCGCCGGTCGGCGCTCGGCCTGCTGGTCGAGGCCGTCGGCGGCAACCCCGAAGCCAGCCGCCTGGCCGGTCTCCGCTCGGCGCGGCTGACCTGGCTCGTCTACGTCTTCTGCGCGCTGTGCGCGGGCATCGCCGGGCTGATGATCAGCGCGAACGTGCACAGCGCCGACGGCAACCACGCCGGCCTGTTCATCGAGCTCGACGCGATCCTCGCCGTCGTCGTCGGCGGGACCCAGCTGACCGGCGGCCGGTTCTCCCTCGGCGGCTCGGTGATCGGCGCGCTGCTCATCCAGACGCTCACCACCACCGTCTACGCCCTCGGCATCCCGCCCGAGGCGATCATGCTGTTCAAGGCCCTGGTCGTGCTGGCGGTGTGCCTCCTGCAGTCGCCGGCCTTCCGCCGGAAGCTCCGGCGCCGCCGGACACACCGGCCGGGGCAGCCGGCCGCCACGCCCGCTCCCGAGAAGGTGGAGGTCACGGCATGACCACGCTCGCCCGCGTCAAGGGCTACCGGCCGCAGCAGCGGCACCTGCCGATCCTCGCGACGATGGCGCTGCTCATCGGGGCGTACATCTTCGGCGCGTCGAGCTACGAGGCGTTCGGCTCCGGCCAGGTCATCCTCGACCTGTTCATCAACAATGCCTTCCTGCTCGTGGTCGCCGTCGGCATGACGTTCGTGATCCTCACCGGCGGCATCGACCTGTCCGTCGGGTCGGTGGTCGCGCTGTCCACGGTGATCTCCGGCGACCTGATGCAGAAGCACGGCTGGTCGGCGTACGCGGCGATCGCCGTGGTGCTGGTGGTCGGCGCGGTGCTGGGCGCCGGGATGGGCGCGCTGATCCACTTCTTCGAGATCCAGCCGTTCATCGCGACGCTGATCGGGATGTTCTTCGCCCGTGGCCTCTGCTACACGATCACCACCGAGGCCTACTCGATCGACAACGCGACGATCGCCACCCTGGCCCAGACGCAGATCCCGCTCGGCGGCGAGCTGCACATCTCGATCAGCGTGGTGGTCTCCCTGCTGGTCGTCGCCGCCGCGGCCTACGTCCTGGCCTTCACCCGGTTCGGGCGGACGGTCTACTCGATCGGCGGCAACGCGCAGTCCGCGATGCTGATGGGGCTCAAGACCGGCCGCACCAAGATCGCGGTGTACACGATCAGCGGGGTCTGCTCGGCGCTCGGCGGGCTGCTGCTGGTGCTCTACAAGTCTTCGGGCGACCCGCTCAACGGTGTCGGCCTGGAGCTGACGGCGATCGCCGCGGTCGTCATCGGCGGCACCATCCTCACCGGTGGTTCCGGGTACGTGCTCGGGACCGTGCTGGGGATCATGGTGCTCGGCATCATCCAGACGCTGATCACCTTCGACGGCACCCTCAACTCGTGGTGGACCTCGATCATCACCGGGGCCCTGCTGTTCGTCTTCATCGTCCTGCAACGCCTCGTCACCAGACGGACCCGCTGACAGCCGGTCCGCCGGCCGGGTGGACCATGTGAGCGCTCACACTCAAGGGAGAGTCATGCTCCGCAGACTGCGGCGGCCCATGGCCGTGCTCGCCGCCTTGGCGCTGTGCGCCGGCGTTCCGGTGGCGGTGGCTCCGGCCGCCTCGGCGGACGCCGACCCGGCACTGGCCGGGCACTGGGCGTTCGACGACGGCAGCGGCACGACCGCGGCCGACACGGCGGGCAGCCACCCGGCGACGCTGACCGGGGGAGCGGGCTGGGGCCCGGGCGTCCGCGGCGGCGCCCTGACGACCGATGGCGCGAATGGTTTCGCCGACGCCGGGGCGCCGGTGCTCGACACGACCAAGAGCTTCTCGGTGAGCAGCTGGGTGAAGCTCGACAAGACGTCCGGCTTCCAGACGTTCGTCAGCGTCGACGGCTCGCAGGTGAGCAACTTCTTCCTGCAGTTCCGCGACGACTCCCGCCGGTTCGCCTTCACCCGCCTGGCCGGGGACGCCCCGGCCGACGGCGTCGTCGCCTCGGGGAACTTCGACCCCGTCGCGGGCCAGTGGTACCAGCTGACCGGCGTGTTCGACGCGAGCGCGTCGACGCTGTCGCTGTACGTGGACGGCACTCGCCAGGCCACCGTCGCCGCGCCCACGGCCTGGGCGGGCACCGGGCACCTGGTCATCGGCCGCGGCAAGTACGGCGGCAACCCGGTGGACTTCGTCGACGGCACGATCGACGACGTCCGCGCCTACTCCGGCACCCTGACCGCGGCCGCCGCGGCCCGCCTGGCCATCGCCGGGCACTGGGGCCTCGACGAGGGCACCGGCACGACCACGGCGGACGACTCCCTCGACGCGCGCACCGCCACCCTCACCGGCGGCGCGGCCTGGGGTGACGGCGTCGTCGGCCCGCACGGCGTGGCCTTGAACGGCACCGACGCCGCGGTCGACGTCCCGGCCCCGGTCGTGGACACCGCGCAGAGCTTCTCGGTGTCGGCGTGGGTCAAGCCCACCGCGGCCGCCGGCTTCCGGACCGCCGTGAGCGTCGACGGCTCGACGATCAGCGGCTTCTACCTCCAGCGCGCCGCGGACGGCCGGTTCGCCTTCGCCCGCCGCGCGGCCGACGGTGACTCCGCCGCGTCCTCGGCGGTGTCCACGCTGCCCGCGCAGGCCGACCAGTGGCAGCACCTCGTGGGTGTCTACAACCGGGCGGCCGGCACGCTTTCCCTCTACGTCAACGGAACCCTCCAGCAGAGCGTCCCGTTCACGACGCCGTGGACCGCGTCCGGGCACCTGGAGATCGGCCGCGGCAAGTGGGCCGGGAACCCGGTCGACTGGTTCGCCGGCGGTGTCGACGACGTGCGCGCGTACCCGACGCCGCTGACCGCGTCCGCCGTCGCCGCGCTGGCCGCGAGCGGCTCGTGGCACTTCGACGAGGGCACCGGCACGGTCGCCCGCGACGCCTCGGCGAACGCCGCCGACGGCACGCTCAAGGGCGCCACCTGGACCGCCGGGGCGGCCGGCAAGGCCGTCCAGCTCGACGGCAAGTCCACTGTGGACATGGGTACCTCGCCGGCGTTCGACACCGGCACCGGCTCGCTGTCGCTGGCCGCCTGGTTCCGCACCACCGCGGCGGGCACCCTGGTCGACCACGGCGACGGTTACGCGCTCGGCGTCACCGGCGGCAAGCTCACCGCCCGCGTCGGCACGATCCAGGTGACCACGAACGGCGGCGGGCTCGCCGACGGGAACTGGCACCACGCGGCCCTCGTCCTCGACCGCGCCGCCCAGCGGCTCACCGTCTACGCCGACGGCGACGCGGCCGCGGTCACCAGCACGTGCGGTACGCCCACCGGCACGACCCTCGACGTCTCCGCCTGCCCGGCTTCGGGCACCGCGGCGGCGCCGTTCACCGTCGGCTCCGGCTTCACCGGCGCCGTCGACGAGGTCGAACTGCGCCGCTTCCCGCTCACCGCGGCGCAGATCGGCACCCTGGCCGGGGCGAACCAGCTGGCCGTCGACGCCAACGTCGTCCGCGCCAACACCCGCCCGACCACCTACGGCTCGATCCTCGAAGACATCAGCCACTCGGTCGAGGGCGGGCTCTACGCCGAGCTCGTCCGCAACCGCACCTTCAAGGAGGGCTACCAGCCCGGCAGCGGTGCGGGCGACACGCCGGTGCCGTACTGGTCGCTGGTCACCTCGGCGGGCGCGGCCGGTGCCTACTCGGCCGACACCGCGAACCCGCTGAACACCGCGCTCGACCGCTCGCTCAAGCTGCACGCCGACGCGGTCCCGGCCGCGGGCCGGGTGGCCGCCGCGAACGTCGGCTTCTACGGTGTCGCCGCGAAGCCGTCCACGAAGTACACCGGCAGCCTCTTCGCCAAGGGGACGTGGACCGGCGGTGTCCGGGTCAGCCTGGAGAAGCCGGACGGCACGGTGCTGGCGAGCAAGGACCTCCAGCCGGTCGGCACCGCCTGGGCGCAGCAGACCTTCAGCTTCACGACGCCGTCGACGATCACCGCGTCCACCGACAACCGGATCGTCGTGTCCCTGGTCAACAAGGGCAAGAAGGTGCTGGGCGGGGACGCCTGGTTCCAGCAGGTGTCGGTGTTCCCGCCGACCTTCAAGAACCGGCCGAACGGCGTCCGCGCCGACCTCGGGCAGAAGCTCGCGGCGATGAAGCTCGGCCTGTTCCGCGTCCCCGGCGGCAACTACCTCGAGGGCAACACGCTCGACACCCGGTTCGCGTGGAAGAACACCATCGGCCCGCTCGAGCAGCGGCCCGGCCACCAGAACACCGCGTGGGGCTACTGGTCCACCGACGGCTTCGGCATCCTCGACTACCTCAAGCTCGCCGAGGACATCGGCGCCCAGCCGCTGCTCGCGCTGTTCGCCGGCTACACCCTCAACGGCCAGCACGTCAGCCAGGCCGACTACCCGCAGTACGTCCAGGAAGCCCTCGACGAGATCGAGTACGCCATCGGCGACAGCTCGACGACGTGGGGCGCCAAGCGGATCGCCGACGGGCACGCGGCGCCGTTCGACCTGCACTACGTCGAGGTCGGCAACGAGGACTGGTTCGACACCTCCGGCAGCTACGCCTGGCGCTTCACCGACCTCAACAACGCCATCAAGGCGAAGTACCCGCAGCTGACCGTCATCGCCACCACCGGCGGCCTGCAGGGCGGGGCCGCGTCGAGCACGTCGACCGGGGTGCGCCCGGACGCCGCGGACGACCACTACTACCAGTCGCCGCAGTGGTTCACCGACAACTCGACCCGCTACGACACCGCCGACCGCAGCGGCCCGGACATCCTCGTCGGCGAGTACGGCGCCCAGGACGGCCGGCCCACCGGCACCCTGGCCGCCGCCATCGGCGAGGCCGCCTTCCTCACCGGGCTGGAACGCAACAGCGACGTCGTCATCGGCTCGATGTACGCGCCGGTGCTGGTGCACGAGAACCAGGCCAACTGGCCGGTCAACCTGATCGGGCTCGACGCCGGGAGCAGCTACGGTTCGCCGTCGTACTGGGTGCAGCAGATGTTCTCCAGCACCCTCGGCAAGCAGATCGTCACCAGCCGCCTCAACCAGGGCAGCCCCCTGCGGCAGGTGGTCAACGTGACCACGAAGAGCGGAAGGAAGACCTTCACGGTCAAACTCGTGAACCCGACCGGGCAGGTGCAGACCGCACGGCTGGCGCTCACCGGCGTCACCGCCGTCGACGGCACCGGCACGCTCACCACGCTCACCGGCGACCCGGCGGGGCGCAACAGCCTCGCCGCGCCGACCGCCATCGTGCCGCAGACCAGGGAGATCACCGGCCTGGCCGCGACGTCGAAGCTGACGTTGCCGGCCAACTCCGTGACGACGCTGGTCCTCACCGGCCGCTAAGACCCCGGGACGCGGCGCGTTCACCGCCGCCCGCGCCGCGTCCCGGTCACCAACCAGGAGGGAAGACACCGTGGGAGAACCACTCACCGTCGGCGTCGACTTCGGCACGCTGTCGGGCCGCGCGGTGGTCGTGCGCGTGGCTGACGGGGCCGAACTCGGCTCCGGCGTCTTCGAGTACCCGCACGGGGTGCTCGACGAGACGCTGCCCGCCACGGGCCGCGCGTTGCCGCCGGAATGGGCGCTGCAGGTGCCGGCGGACTACGTCGGGGTGCTGCGCAACGCCGTCCCGGCGGCGCTGCGGGACGCCGGCGTCGACGCGGCCGACGTCGTCGGCATCGCCACCGACTTCACCGCGTGCACGATGGTGCCGACGACCGCGGACGGGACGCCGCTGTGCGAACTGCCCGAGTTCGAAGGCAACCCGCACGCGTACGTGAAGCTCTGGAAGCACCACTCGGCGCAGCCGCAGGCCGTGCGGATCAACGACCTGGCCCGCGCCCGCGGCGAGAAGTGGCTCCCGCGCTACGGCGGGCTGATCTCCTCGGAGTGGGAGTTCGCCAAGGCCCTGGAGCTGTTCGAAGAGGCGCCCGAGGTCTACGCCGCGATGCGGCACTGGGTGGAGGCGGCCGACTGGATCGTCTGGCAGCTCGCCGGCACCTACGTCCGCAACGCCTGCACGGCCGGCTACAAGGGCATCCTGCAGGACGGCCAGTACCCCAGCCGCGACTTCCTCCACGAGCTCGCCCCCGGCTTCGAGTCCTTCGTGGCCGACAAGCTGGAGCACCCGCTGGGCCAGCTGGGCTCCCGCGCCGGGTCGCTGACCGCGGAAGCCGCGGCCTGGACCGGGCTGCCCGAGGGCATCGCGGTCGCCGTCGGCAACGTCGACGCGCACGTCACCGCGCCCGCCGCCCAGGCCGTCGAGCCCGGGCAGATGGTGGCGATCATGGGCACCTCGACCTGCCACGTGATGAACGGCGCCGAGCTGCGCGAGGTCCCCGGCATGTGCGGGGTCGTCGAAGGCGGCATCGTGGCCGGGCTCTGGGGATACGAGGCCGGCCAGAGCGGCGTCGGCGACATCTTCGGCTGGTTCGTCGAGCACGGCGTCCCGGCGTCCTACGAAGGGCACGAGCACCTGACCCGCCTCGCCGCCCAGCAGGAGATCGGCGAACACGGCCTGATCGCGCTGGACTGGCACAGCGGCAACCGGTCGGTGCTGGTCGACCACGAGCTCTCCGGCGTGGTCGTCGGGCAGACCCTCGCCACTCGTCCCCAGGACACCTACCGCGCCCTGCTGGAGGCCACCGCCTTCGGCACCCGGAAGATCATCGAGACGTTCAACGCCGCCGGCGTCCCGGTCACCGAGCTGATCATCGCGGGCGGGCTGACGAAGAACGCGCTGCTGATGCAGATCTACGCCGACGTCACCAACCTCCCGCTGTCGGTCATCGGCTCGGCCCAGGGACCCGCGCTCGGGTCGGCCATCCACGCGGCCGTCGCCGCCGGCGCCCACGCGGACATCCGCGAGGCCGCCGCCGCGATGGGCTCGGTCGAGCGCGCGGTGTACCGGCCGGTGCCCGCGCACGTCGTCGCCTACGACGAGCTGTACGCCGAATACACGCAGCTGCACGACTACTTCGGCCGGGGCGGCAACGATGTCATGCACCGCCTGGCCGCCCGCCGCCGGGCCGTTTCGAAGGCCGTCGCGAAAGGACAGTCCTGATGTCGCTGACCGGTGAAGTGCTCGACACCGTCACCGAACTCCGGGAGACGGTCGCGAAGCTGCACGGCGAGCTGACCCGCAACGAGCTGGTCGTCTGGACCGCGGGCAACGTCTCGGCGCGCGTCCCGGGGCGGGACCTGCTGGTCATCAAGCCCTCGGGGGTGTCCTACGACGACCTGTCCGCCGACACCATGGTCGTCACCGACCTGCACGGCGAGCTCGTCGAAGGCGAGCTCGCGCCCTCGTCGGACACCGCCGCGCACGCCTACGTCTACCGGCACATGCCGGAGATCGGCGGCGTCGTGCACACCCACTCGACCTACGCCACGGCGTGGGCGGCCCGCGGCGAGCCGATCCCGTGCGTGCTGACGATGATCGCCGACGAGTTCGGCGGGGAGATCCCGGTCGGGCCGTTCGCCCTGATCGGCGACGACTCCATCGGCCGCGGCATCGTCGAAACGCTTCGCTCGAGCCGCTCGCGCGCGGTGCTGATGCGCAACCACGGCCCGTTCACCGTCGGCCGCACCGCCCGCGCCGCGGTCAAGGCCGCGGTGCTCGTCGAAGAGGTGGCCCGCACCGTCCACAAGGCCTTCGAGCTCGGCACGCCCGAACCCCTCCCGCCCGAGGACGTCGACCGGCTCTACGCCCGGTACCAGAACGTCTACGGCCAGCACTGATCTTCCCAAGGAGAACGATGACTTCGGCATCGAAACCCCAGCTCTGGTTCCTCACCGGCAGCCAGGCCCTCTACGGCGAGGAGACCCTCGAGCAGGTCGCCGGCCAGTCGCTGCGCATCCAGCAGCTGCTCGCCTCCTCCGGCGCGCTCCCGGCCGAGATCGTCGGCAAGCCGGTGCTGACCGAGGCCTCCTCGATCCGCCGCGTGCTGCAGGAGGCCAACGCCGACGCCGCCTGCGTCGGCGTGATCGCCTGGATGCACACCTTCTCGCCCGCGAAGATGTGGATCACCGGGCTCGACGCGCTGCGCAAGCCGCTGCTGCACCTGCACACGCAGCTCAACGAGGCGCTCCCGTGGTCCACCATCGACATGGACTTCATGAACCTCAACCAGGCCGCGCACGGCGACCGGGAGTTCGGGTTCATCCAGACCCGCCTCGGCGTGCCGCGCAAGACCGTCGCCGGGCACGTGTCCGACCCGGCCGTCGTCGCGCGGATCGACGCGTGGGCGCGGGCCGCGATCGGCGCCGACCACCTGCGTAACCTGCGGCTGGCCCGGTTCGGCGACAACATGCGCGACGTCGCCGTCACCGAAGGCGACAAGGTCGAGGCCGAACTGCGGTTCGGCGTCTCGGTCAACACCTACGGCGTGAACGACCTGGTCGAGCTCGTGGACGCGGTGTCGAACGTGGACGAGCTGGTGGCCGCCTACGCCGCGGACTACGACGTGGTTCCGGACCTGGCCGCCGGGGGAGCGCGGCACGAGTCGCTGCGCTACGCGGCCCGGATCGAAGCCGGGATGCGGAAGTTCCTCACCGACGGCGGGTTCGGCGCGTTCACCACGAACTTCGAGGACCTCGGCGGGCTGCGGCAGCTGCCCGGCCTCGCGGTGCAGCGCCTGATGGCCGACGGCTACGGCTTCGGCGGGGAGGGCGACTGGAAGACTTCGGCGCTGCTGGCCGCGGTCAAGGCGATGGGTGTGGGCAAGACCCTCGGCACGTCGTTCATGGAGGACTACACCTACCACTTCGGGCCCGGCAAGCCGAAGATCCTCGGCGCCCACATGCTGGAGGTCTGCCCGACCATCGCTTCCGCCAAGCCGTCCTGCGAGATCCACGCGCTGGGCATCGGTGGCCGCGAGGACCCGGTCCGGCTGGTGTTCGACGCCGCGCCCGGCCCCGGTGTCGTGCTCGGCCTGGTCGACCTCGGCGACCGGTTCCGGCTGGTGGCCAACGAGATCGACGTCGTCGCGCCGGACGAGCCGCTGCCCAACCTGCCGGTCGCCCGGGCGGTCTGGGAGCCGGCGCCGTCGCTGGCGACGTCGGCGGAGTCGTGGATCACCGCGGGCGGCCCGCACCACACCGTGCTCACCCAGGCCGTGGGCACCGAGACCCTGCGCGACTTCGCGAACCTGCTCGGCGTCGAGCTCCTGGTCATCGACAAGGACACGACCCCGCACGACTTCGCCGACCGCATCCGGTGGAACCAGGCCTACCACCGGCTCGCCCAGGGTTTCTGAGGCACAAGCTTCTGAGAAAGGAAGAAAGAACGATGAAGTTCACCAGAGGAATCGCGGCGATCGCTGTCGCGGGGCTCACGCTCACGCTGTCGGCGTGCGGTTCGAGCCAGAAGACCGCGGACCAGACGGCCGCGCCCGGCGCCAGCGCCGAGGGCAGCCTGGTCGGCGTCACCATGCCGACGAAGTCGTCGGAGCGCTGGATCCACGACGGCGACAACATCAAGTCGGCGCTGGAGAAGCTCGGCTACAAGGTCGACCTGCAGTACGCCGAGAACGACATCCCCACCCAGGTGAACCAGATCGAGAACCAGATCACCAAGGGCGCCAAGCTCCTGGTCATCGCCTCGATCGACGGCACCGCCATCACCACGCAGCTGCAGGAAGCGGCCGACAAGAAGATCCCGGTCATCGCCTACGACCGGCTGATCCGCAATTCACCGAACGTCGACTACTACGCCACCTTCGACAACTTCAAGGTCGGCGTCGAGCAGGCGAACTCGCTGGTCAAGGGCCTGGGTGACGGTGCGGGCCCGTTCAACATCGAGCTGTTCGCCGGTTCGCCGGACGACAACAACGCGACCTTCTTCTTCAACGGCGCGATGTCCGTCCTCAAGCCCCTGATGGACAGCGGCAAGCTCGTCGTCAAGAGCGGCCAGACCGACTTCGCCCGCGCGGCCATCCTGCGCTGGGACCCGGCCACCGCGCAGCGGCGCATGGAGGACCTGCTCACCAAGACCTACACCGGTGGCGCGAAGGTCCAGGGCGTGCTCTCGCCGTACGACGGCCTGTCGATCGGCATCCTGTCGGCGCTGAAGAGCAACGGCTACGGCACCGGCGGCCAGGCGTACCCGATCGTGACCGGGCAGGACGCCGAGGTCGCCTCGGTCAAGTCCATCATCGCCGGTGAGCAGTACTCGACGATCTTCAAGGACACCCGCAAGCTCGCCGACACCACCGTCAAGATGGCCGACGCGGTGCTCAAGGGCGGCAAGCCCGAGGTCAACAACACCAAGGACTACGACAACGGCAAGAAGGTCGTCCCGTCCTACCTGCTGCAGCCGGTCACCGTGGACAAGGCCAACTACGAGAAGGAACTCGTCGAGTCGGGCTACTACACGGCAGGTCAGCTGAAATGACCGAACTGCTCGGCATGCGCGGGATCACCAAGACCTTCCCCGGGGTCAAGGCGCTGTCGGACGTCACTCTTTCCGTGCGCCGCGGGGAAATCCACGCGATCTGCGGGGAGAACGGCGCCGGGAAGTCCACCCTGATGAAGGTGCTCTCGGGCGTCTACCCCCACGGGACGTACGACGGCGAGATCACCTTCGACGGGCAGCGGTGCGAGTTCGGGTCGGTGCGCGACAGCGAACGGCGCGGGATCGTGATCATCCACCAGGAACTCGCGCTGTGCGGCCAGTTGTCGATCGCGGAGAACATCTTCCTCGGCAACGAACAGCAGAAGCGCGGCTGGATCGACTGGAACCGCACCAACCACGAGGCCGGCGCGCTGCTCAAGCGCGTCGGCCTCGCCGAAAACGCCACGCGGGCGGTGCAGGAACTCGGTGTCGGCAAGCAGCAGCTCGTCGAGATCGCCAAGGCACTGTCCAAAGAGGTCAAGCTGCTGATCCTCGACGAGCCCACCGCGGCGCTCAACGACGACGACTCGGCCCACCTGCTCGAGCTGCTGCGCGGGCTGCGGGACGAGGGCGTCACGTGCGTGATCATTTCGCACAAGCTCGGCGAGGTGACGGCGATCGCCGACACCGTCACGATCCTGCGTGACGGCAAGACGATCGAAACGCTCGACGCGGCGGGGCTGACGGAAGAGCGCATCATCACCGGCATGGTCGGCCGCGACCTCGAGCACCGGTTCCCGCCGCGGGAGCCGGAGATCGGCGAAGAGGTGCTGCGGATCGAGGACTGGACCGTGCACAGCCCCACCCAGGCCGGGCGGGTCGTCGTCGACCACGCGTCGCTTTCGCTGCGGCGCGGGGAGATCGTCGGCCTCGCCGGGCTGATGGGCGCCGGCCGCACCGAACTCGCGATGAGCGTGTTCGGCCGGTCGTGGGGCAAGGACATCTCCGGCCGGATCCTCAAGCACGGCCAGGAGATCGAGGTCCGGTCGGTGCAGGAGGCCGTCCGGCACGGCATCGCCTACGCCACCGAGGACCGGAAGCGGTACGGGCTCAACCTGATCGAGGACATCCAGCGCAACGTGTCCGCGGCCGGGCTGGGCAAGCTGGCCAAGCGCGGCTGGGTCAACGAGCACGCCGAGCACGACACCGCCAACCGATACCGCCGGGACCTGCGGATCAAGGCGCCGAGCGTGCAGAGCGTGACCGGGAAGCTCTCCGGCGGCAACCAGCAGAAGGTCGTGCTGGCGAAGTGGATCTTCACCGATCCGGACGTGCTGATCCTGGACGAGCCGACCCGCGGCATCGACGTGGGCGCGAAGTTCGAGATCTACACGATCATCAACGAGCTGGCCGCCCAGGGGAAGGCCGTCCTGGTCATCTCCTCCGAGCTGCCGGAGCTGCTCGGGCTCTGCGACCGGATCTACGCGCTCTCGGCGGGCCGGATCACCGGCGAGGCCCGGCGCGAAGAAGCCACTCAGGAACTGCTGATGCAGTACATGACTAAGGAACGGGAATGACCACGACCGAAGCGCGGCCCGCCGTGCCCCCGGTTGAGCGCTCCAAGCGGAGGATCTCGATCAACCCGCGCCAGAGCGGCATCTACGTCGCGTTCGCGCTGATCGTGGTGCTGTTCGAGGTGCTCACCGGTGGCGCGCTGCTGGAGCCGCAGAACATCTCCAACATCATCGTGCAGAACAGCTACGTGCTGATCCTCGCGATCGGGATGATCCTGGTGATCATCTCCGGGCACATCGACCTGTCCGCCGGGTCGGTCGTCGCGATGACCGGCGCGGTGTCGGCGGTGCTGATGGTGAACTCGCACGTGCCGTGGTTCCTGGCCGTGCTGATCACCCTCGTCGTCGGCGCGGCGATCGGCGCGTGGCAGGGCTACTGGGTCGCCTACTTCGGCATCCCGGCGTTCATCGTGACCCTCGCCGGCATGCTGGCGTTCCGGGCGCTGACCCTGACAGTGCTGGGCAACCAGGGCATCGGGCCGTTCCCGGACGCGATCCGCACGCTGTCGAACGGCTTCACCTCGGGCTACCTGGGCAACATCGCCCTCGGTCCGCTCGGCGGCGCCGACCTGGTGTCGGTGCTCGCCGGCGTCGCCGCGGTGGCCGGGATCGTGTTCACGCAGTGGCGGAAGCGGGCCGGGCGGATGGGCTACGGCCAGGACGTCGACCCGTTCGGAGTCTTCGTGCTCAAGATCGCCGGGATCGCGGTGCTGGTGCTTGCGCTGGTCGTGCAGCTGGCGCGGTTCAAGAACCTGCCGTGGGTGCTCATCCTGCTGGCGGTGCTGGTGCTCGGCTACTCGCTGGTGGCCGGGAAGTCGGTGTTCGGCCGGCACATCTACGCCGTGGGCGGCAACCTGCAGGCCGCGACGCTCTCGGGCGTCAAGGTCAAGCAGGTGACGTTCTGGATCTTCGTCAACATGGGCGTGCTGGCCGCGCTGGCCGGCATCATCTTCGCCGGCCGGCTCAACCAGGCGGGCCCGACGGCGGGCGTCAACTTCGAGCTCGACGCGATCGCGGCGGCGTTCATCGGCGGCGCGGCCGTCCAGGGCGGCGTCGGCAAGGTGGTCGGCGCGATCACCGGTGGCCTGATCATGGCGGTGATCAACAACGGCATGTCCCTGATCGGCGCCCCGAGCGAGCGGGTGATGCTGGTCAAGGGTGTCGTGCTGCTGGCCGCGGTGGCCTACGACATCTGGACGAAGCGGCGCGCGGCTTCCTGAGCCGGGTGTCGTTCGAGGGGGCCTTTCCCGGGTGCGGGAGAGGCCCCCTCTTCGTGTGGGTGAATACCTTCGTCGGAAGGCGTTTTCGAAGTCCTCGAACCGCATTGACCCGCGGCCGGGCGGGCTGTGACAGTCCCGGGCATGCGTCGGCTCGTCTTCGCCCTGATCACCCTGCTGCTGTGCGGCTTCTGCGTTCCGGCCGCGGTGGCGGCACCCGGCCGCGCCCGCACCGACACCGTGCTGGCCACCGGCTGGCGGTTCCACCTCGGCGACGTCCCGGGCGCCGCGGCTCCCGAATTCGACGACTCGTCCTGGACCCCGGTTTCCCTGCCCCACACCTGGAACGCGGCCGACGGCTCCGACGGCGGCGGCAACTACCGCCGCGACGTCGGGTGGTACCGGACCCGGGTGGCCGTCCCGGCCGGGGACCGGCGGGTGTTCCTGCAGTTCGACGGCGCGAACCTGGTCACCGACGTCTACGTCGGCGGCCGCCGCGCCGGCCGCCACGAAGGCGGCTACTCCGGCTTCCGGTTCGACATCACCGGGCTCGCCCGCCCCGGGGAAACCGTCCCCGTGGCGGTGGCGGTCGACAACCGCAAGACCGCGGACGTGGCCCCGCTCGACGGCGACTTCACCCTGTTCGGCGGCCTCTACCGCGACGTCCGGCTCGTCGTCACCGATCCGGTGCACGTCGACGCGCTCGACTACGGCGGGCCGGGTGTCACCGTGCGGCAGAAAGCGCTCACCGCGGCGGCGGCCGACCTCTCGGTGACCACCCGGGTCACCAACGACACCGCGGTGCCCCGGCGGATTCCCGTCCGGACCCTGGTCCGGGACGCCGCGCGCCGCGTGGTGGCGGTCTCGGCGGGTGCGGTGACCGTGGAGCCCGGCCGGACGGTCCCGGTGACCACTGCCCTGCGCGTCATCCGGCCGCACCGGTGGAACGGCGTGCGGGACCCCTACCTGTACTCGGTCACCGCGGAGGCGGGCGGGGACGCGGTGACCGTCCCGCTGGGACTGCGCACGTTCGCCGCCGATCCGGACGGCGGCTTCTTCCTCAACGGCGTCCCGTACCCGCTGCACGGGGTGAACACCCAGCTGCCCAGCCGCCCGGACCGCGGCGCCGCGGTGTCGGACGCCGACATCGACGCCGACTACCGGCTGATCGCCGAGCTGGGCGCGAACGCCGTCCGGATGGCCCACTACCAGCACTCGCCCCGCGAGTACGAGCTCGCCGACCGGCTGGGCCTGGTCGTCTGGACGGAGGTGCCGCTGGTCGGCTTCGTCACCGATTCCCCGGCGTTCACGGCCAACGCTTCGGCCCAGGCGCACGAGCTGGTCCGGCAGAACGCGAACCACCCGTCGGTGGCGATGTGGGGCTTGGGCAACGAGCAATACGTCTCCAGCCCGGCCGCCAACGCCGTGCTCGCCGCGGTCCAGGACGTCTTCCGCGCCGACGACCCGGACCGGCTCACGACGTACGCGCACTGCTGCCTGTCCGACACCGACGCCCTCGCCGGGCACGCGGACCTCACCGGCTACAACCGCTACTACGGCTGGTACCTGCCGGGCGCGGACAACCTGGGGAAGTGGGCGGACGACCTGCACCGGGCCGATCCGGGGCGCCGGATCTCGGTCTCCGAGTACGGGGCCGGTGCGAGCGTCCGGCAGCACGAGCAGCACCCCGTCCCGCCGGCGCCCGGCGGGCACTGGCACCCCGAGGAGTACCAGGCGGAGGTCGCCGAGGCGTCGTGGCGGGCGATCGAGGCCCGGCCCTACCTCTGGGGGAGCTTCGTCTGGGTGATGTTCGACTTCGCCTCGGACGGCCGCAACGAGGGTGATCGCCCCGGGATCAACGACAAGGGGCTGGTCACCGACGACCGGGTGACCCGGAAGGACGCCTACTTCTGGTACCAGGCCAACTGGTCGGACCGGCCCGTCTTGCACATCACTTCGGCCCGGGACACCGTCCGGACGACCGCGGCGACCGACGTCAAGGTCTACGCCGGCACCGCGCCGGTGAGCCTGTCGGTCAACGGCGTCCCGCTCGGCACCCGGGTGCCGGACGACCACATCGCCGTCTGGCCGGGCGTCGCCCTGCAGCCGGGCCCCAACGTCGTCCGGGCCACCAGCGTGCAGGACGGCCGGGTGCTGACGGACACCGTCACCTGGACCCGGCCGTCCTGACCTGTCACTGGTTGCAGCGTTTGCCGGTGTTGATGCAGTTGACGACCTGGTTCATCAGGCGCTGGCCCATGACGTTGGCGAAGTCGTCGTGGTCCGAGCGGGGGTTGTGCTTCTCCTGCGCGAAGGCGTCCACTTTGTACTGGCCCTTGACCTGGATGTCGTGCGGGATGTTGTAGACCAGCTTGATCACCAGCTGCGGCACGTTCTGGAAACCCTTGGGGCACTTGCCCTGCTGGTCGGCGAACACGATGTGCGTGCGGTGGTTGGCGCTGTCGATGTTCTTGCCGTCCCAGCAGTTCGGGAAGGCGTGGATGCGCTCGACCTTGCTGTTCTGCGGGCAGATCGGGTAGTGGTCGGTGAGCCGGTCCTCGAAGCCGGTGCAGGTCCAGCTCGGCCGGGCGTTGGCCGGGCCGTTGGTGCTCTGCTTGGCGTCGCCGTAGAGGATGCGGAGGAACTGCGGCATCGCGACGACCTTGCTCGCGCCACCGCTGGTGAACGTGATCGTCGCCGACTGGACGCGCTGGATCTCGCCGTCGTTGTCGCCGACCTCGTTCTTGTCGTTGACGCCGGGCAGTTCCGCCGGCTGGCCGTTGCTGTTCTGGCCGCCGTTGTCGATCCCGCCCTTGCCGTTCTGCTTGAGTGCGCACTGCGCGAGCCCGCCCAGGTTGGTCGGCTTCGCGGCCCGGCGGCCGATCGCGATGGCGATCCGGTCGATGGTGGCCGCGCGCTTGTCCTTGAGCGGCCCGACCACGGCGTTCTGGATGTCCTGCGGTGTCTTGAGATCGCCGTTCGCGATGCGCTTGTTGGCCTCGTCGATCTGCGTGTCGAGCAGGTCGAGGTTGCGGTTGACCTCGTCCATCGCCTGGTCCGGGACGTCGGGCAGCTTGCTCGCGACGTCGGGGCAGTCGACCTGGGCGCTCGCCTTGTCCTTGGCGCTGCCGGCCCGGTCGGGCTGCGTGGCGGGCGGGTTCTTCTCGGCGTCGCCGGTGTCGATGCGGACGACGGGCCAGAAGTAGGCCGACTTGTCACCGTTCTTGCAGGTGGTGCCCGCCTTCACCAGGCTCTTGTTGTTCGAGTCGGCGTTGGTGGAGAGGTTGCCGACGTAGTCGTGCAGGTGCTGGGCACCGTTCTTGATGCCGGGCTGGGCGATGAAGTTGTCGGGGTTGAAGTGCTGGTTCTCGTTGCGGCCACAGTCCACGGTGAACGTGCCGCGGGCGCCCTTCTGCTGCAGCGCCTTGTTCACGTTGACCCCCGATGGGACCTTCGCGATGTCGAGGAAGAACGACGGGTCGGCCTCGTCGGCGCTGGCCTCGCCGGTGCGGCCGGCGGTGGTCGCGACGACGATGCCGCCGACGGCCAGCGCGAGCGCCAGGCCACCGGTCGCGATCTTCGTGCGGCGGGTGATGCGATGTCTGCCCGTGGCGGGGGTGCGGGAAGTATTCCGGGCCATGTTCACCTCGTTCGGTTTTCCGGGCACGCTGAAGGGAGCCTGCGTGTCCGGGCTGGAGACGCGCGGAACCCGGGGAGTGAGCACCGGGTCGCGGGGGACCCGCCCGGTGTCACTGGTTCCGGCATTGGGGGGAACGGCCGCGGACCGGGGTCGGTTCAAGCCGCGATTCCGCCGTTATCGTTTCGTTATTTATGGAAGGTGAACGAAGTTCACGTCTACCGGTGTGATCGCTAACATCTACGCATGCCCGTGGACGACGAAAGTCCCGACGGCCCGCTCCGCGCGCGGGCCCTCCAGCGGCGGGGCACGCTCGGGGTGATCGCGACCGGGGCGTCGGCGTCGGGCCCGGTGTTGCACGGCCTGCGCGCGGCCGCCCGCGAGCAGGGCTCCGTGCTGAGCGTCTTCAGCGTCTCGGTCAACAGCGGCGCGGCGGTGCTGGCCGCGGTGGCCGGCCTGCAGCTGCAGGGGGTGGCCGGGATCGTGGTGCTCGACGGGCACCTCCTCGCCGAGCTGGCACCGGTCGCCGGCATCCCGCTGGTGCCCGCGGCGTCCACCGACCAGTACGCGGGGGCGCGCCAGGCCACCGAGCACCTCCTGCAACTCGGCCACCCGACGGTCTGGCACCTCGGCGGCCCGGAGGAAGGACCGGTGGCCCGCGCCCGCGAACGCGGCTGGCGCGAGACGCTCGAACGCCACGGAGCGGAGGTCCCCCCGGTGGTCCGCGGCGACTGGTCCGCCCGCTCGGGTTTCCGCGCCGGCCAGTCCCTGGCGGTCGAATCCGGGGTGGGCGCGGTGTTTTCGGCGAACGACCACATGGCACTGGGACTGGTGGCGGCGTTCGCGGAGGCGGGCATGCGAGTGCCGCGCGACGCCCACGTGGTCGGCTTCGACGACGTCCCCGAGGCGGCGTACTTCGCCCCGCCGTTGACGACGGTCCGCCAGGACTACCTGGCGGCGGGCCGCCACACGCTGGCCACCCTGGCGGCGCGCATCGACGGCGTGGCGGTGCCGGCGTGGGGAACGGTCGAGGCCGAGCTGGTGGTGCGGGAGAGCAGCCGCTGCCTCAAGGGCGTTTAGCGCGCGTGATCACCAGAGACAGCCGTTCGATCTGCGGCCGGGGAACGATGTTGCCCTCGGCTGCGGTGATCACTAAGGTCGGTCGCGTGACTGCCGGGTCGGCCTTGAGCCATGCACGAGTGAGTTTCCCGGCCTCGGCGTGAACCCGAGGCGGGCCAGAGGCCCGCCGCCTTCTCCGCGTCTTCAGCTTCCGGCGCCCACGTACGGCGTCTTTCGAACGGATCCCGAGACCGGAGACACCCCACTGATGTCCTACCACCAGCCATACCCACCTGCCGGCGTCCAGCTGAACCACACGGCTGTCTACGCGAGCGACCGCTCCCTGTCCGCCGAGTTCATCGCCGCGATCCTGGGCCTGGAAGTCGGCGCACCGTTCGGGCCGTTCCTGCCGGTCGACCTCGGCAACGGCGTGACGCTCGACTACTACGAGAAGAGGGACGAGCCGATCCAGGCGCAGCACTACGCCTTCCTCGTGCCCGACGAGCAGTTCGACGCCGTGATCGCCCGTCTGGAGGCGGTCGGGGTCACCTACTACGCGGACCCTCGCCACACCGACCCCGGCCGGGTGAACGATCTGTTCGGCGGTCGCGGCGCCTACTTCGACGACCCGGACGGTCACAACATGGAGGTCATGACCCGGCCTTACGTCCGTCCGTAGCGCACGACACGGCGGCCGACGGGCCCACGGACCCGGATCTGCTTCAGCATTGGGGTGAACTGTGGCTGTCGGCCGCCTGTCCGCGCCGGTCTTGAACCGCCGGATCACGCCCTCGAACTGCCGGCGGAGATGCTCGAGGTACGGGCCGTACTCGCCGATCGGCAGACGGCTCGATGAACTCCCACTCGTCGCCGGCCCGGGGTCACCGGGTCAGCGGCAGGGCGGCCAGCCCGCGGAGCGCCGGGTTGGGGCGGCGCTGCACCTCGCCTTGGATCCGCAGCGCCGGAAACCGCTTTCCCAGCTGTTCGAGCAGCACGGTCATCTCGAGGCGCGCCAAGGCCGCGCCGAGGCACAGGTGCAGGCCGTGCCCGAAGAACAGGCCGCGGCCGCCGTCGCGAGTGATGTCGAAGCGGTCCGGGTCCGCGAAGCGCGCGGGATCCCGGTTCGCCGCGCCGGTGAGGAGCACGACCATGTCGTCGGCCGGGATCTCCCGGCCGTCGAGCACCGCCGGGCGGGTGGCCGCGCGCTGGCTCATCTGGGCGGCGCCGTCCCACCGCAGCATCTCCTCGGCCGCGCCGGCCGCCAGCCCCGGATCGCCGGCGAGCAGGGCGAACTGCTCCGGGTGGGTCAGCAGCGCGTGGATGCCGTTGCCCAGCGCGCCGGCGGTGGTCTCGTAGCCGCCGCCGAACAACACGAGGAGGGAGTTGAGCACCTCCTCCTCCGACATCAGCTCCGCCTCGGCGGTGGGCCGGGCCAGCAGCGCGGACGTCAGGTCGGCACGCGGTTCCTTCCGCCGCAGGGCGATCAGCTCCGTGAAGTAGGCCCGGAATTCGACGGCGGCCGCGTCGACCTCGGCGCGGAGCTCGGCCGGCATCGCGGGGTTGACCTGCCTGCCGATCAGGTCGGTGAGGCGGCGAAGCCGGTCGTGGTCGGCTTCGGGGACGCCGACCAGGTCACCGATCACGGCCATCCCGAGCGGGTAGAGGACCGTGCCGACGAACTCCGCCGCCGTTCCGTCCGCCGTGGCGTCGGCGAAGCCGTCCAGCAGCCGGTCGGTGGCCCGGCGGACGGCGGGCTCCAGCTCCTGGACGCGCCGGACGGTGAAGTCGCGGACGAGCAGGCGGCGCTCGCGCGTGTGTTCCGGCGGGTTCTTCCACGGCAGGAGCGCGGCCAGCAACGTCATCGCGGGATTGTCGCGCCAGCCCGGCCGGTGCCGGTCGCGCCACTGGGCGTCGAGGACCCGGAAGCTCTCGCCGTCGGCGAGCACCTGCTGGCAGTCCGCGAACTGGCTGAGCACCCAGCCGCCGAAGACTTCGCTGCGGAAGACCGGTGTCTCCGCGCGGAGCCGCGCGTAGACCGGGTACGGATCGGCGAGCCCGGCCGGGGTGGACAGGGACAGCAAGGCCTGGTCGGCGGCTGCGGACACGAGTGCTCCCTCCAGTGGCGAATCGGTGCCCGCAGTCTTCTCCCGGGCGCCCGTGCCGGAGGAGGGTTCGGGCCCGGCTTCACCCGGATGGCAGTGTCAGAGCTTCAGCCGGTCGCCGAGGCCGCGGATGTGCTCCGCCGCACCGCAGTCCAGGTCGAGCTGGCGGCGGCGTTCGGCGACGAACGCCCGGCCCAGCCCCGTCCGGTCCGAAGTGGACATACTCCGGCGCAGCTCGTTCAGCAGCCCGCGTTCCTCGCCGCGGACGTGCGCATCCACGGCGTTCTCCAGGCGCAGCAACGCTTTTTCGAAGTCGTCGCCCTCCAGGACGGCGAGCAGGTCGTCGGCGAAGGGTTCGCCCGGCGCGGCCGGGCGGACGATCCGCTCGGTCGCCGTCGTGTGGGCGACCAGCAACGCCGCCAGCTCCGCCACCAGCGCGGGCCGGTCGGCTTCGGAGTTGCGCAGGTCGCGCAGCAGCTGCTCGAACCGGCGGTGGTCGGCCAGCAGCACCTCGACCAGGTCCGAACCGGGCGCCGCCGCGGCCGGGGCCGGGCGCATCCAGCCGAACGTCAGCTCCACCGCCTGGCGCCAGTGCGCGTATTCGGAGTCGCGGCGGGCCGGGTCCATCGCCGGCAGCCACTGGCCGGCCCGGTGCCAGTTGCGCCGCAACCCTTCCAGGTCCGGCCAGTACCCGACGGACAGCCCCGCCGCGTAAGCCGCGCCGAGTGAGACCGTTTCCGCCACCATCGGACGCACCACCGGCACGTCGAGGACGTCGGCGATGCACTGCATCAGCAGGTTGTCCGCGGTCATCCCGCCGTCGACCTTCAACGTCGAAAGCGCGAGCCCGGAGTCGGCGTTCATGGCGTCGACGACTTCGCGGGTCTGCCAGCCGGTCGCCTCCAGCACCGCCCGCGCCAGGTGGCCCTTCGTGATGTACGACGTCAGCCCGGCGATCACCCCGCGCGCCTCGCTGTGCCAGTGCGGCGCGAACAGGCCGGAGAACGCGGGCACGATGTAGCAGCCGCCGTTGTCCTCGACCGTCCTGGCCAGCGTCTCGATCTCGGGCGCGCTGCCGATCAGCTCCAGGCCGTCCCGGAACCACTGCACCAGCGACCCGGTGACGGCGATCGACCCCTCGAGGGCGTACACCGCGGGCTCGTCGCCGATCTTGAACCCGACGGTGGTGAGCATGCCGTGGGTGGACAGCACCGGCGTCGGGCCGGTGTTGAGCAGCAGGAAGCTGCCGGTGCCGTAGGTGCACTTGGCCTCGCCGGGCGCGAAGCAGGTCTGGCCGAACAGCGCCGCCTGCTGGTCGCCGAGCGCGGCGGCGATCCGGATGCCGGGGACGACCCGCGAAGTGGTGCCGTAGACCTCGGTCGAGGACCGGATCTCCGGCAGCATCGCGCGCGGGACGTCGAAGAACTCGAGGAGCTCGTCGTCCCAGTTGAGCGTGCGCAGGTTCATCAGCATGGTGCGCGAGGCGTTGGTGACGTCGGTGACGTGCACGCCGCCCTCGGCGCCGCCGGTGAGGTTCCAGATCAGCCAGCTCTCGATGGTGCCGAAGAGGACGTCCCCGCGTTCGGCGCGCTCGCGCAGCCCCGGGGTGCGTTCGAGCAGCCAGCGGATCCGCGGCGCGGAGAAGTACGTGGCCAGGGGCAGGCCGCACAGCTGCCGCACGCGGTCGGCGCCCGGTTCGCGGGCGAGCTGTTCGAGCATGGCGTCGGTGCGGGTGTCCTGCCAGACGATCGCCCGCCCGACGGGGTTGCCGGTGCGCCGGTCCCAGAGAACGGTGGTCTCGCGCTGGTTGGCGATGCCGAGCCCGACGACCTGCCCGGCGGTCGCCCCGGCGTCCGCGAGCGCCTGGGGGACGATCCGGGAGAGGTTCCGCCAGATCTCGGTGGCGTCGTGCTCGACCCAGCCGGGCCGGGGGAAGTGCTGCTGGTGTTCGCGCTGGACGACCGAGACGAGCCGGCCGCGGGCGTCGAACAGGATGCACCGGGTGGAGGTGGTGCCCTGGTCGATGGACATCACGTACCGCTGGACCACGTGCTCACCTCCATCGGATCGGGGACGCCCGGTACCGGCCGCGGCGGTGCGCGGGGGAGCCGGGCTGGGCGGCGCGGGCGGAAACCGGGCCGGTGGTGGCCGGGCGGGGCGTGGGTGGCGGGAGGTGGGGGACGACGGCGGGTCCCGGCGCCGGCGAGGGAAGTTGTGCGGCG
>NZ_JBEZYY010000034.1:0-78447 GCF_040638975.1 Amycolatopsis sp. NPDC024027 | reverse complement strand
CCACCGCAAAAACAGCCGACAAGGCAAGAAGACCACCACACGTTAAAACCCAAGGACTCATTCCTGACGTCAGACGTCAGGAATGAGTCATTCACTGCGGAGGCGGCCGGACCTGCGGCTCCGCTGGTCCGCCTCCCACCCCGCACCGACCCTTCGGCGGATTTACAACGTTGTATCAACGATGTAAAAAAGTCCCTGCCCGGCTCGCACGCCGTTGGAAGGGGCCACCGATGTCCTCCCGAGAACGCGATCACCTCACCCGCCGCGATCTGCTCCGGCTCGCCGGGGGCACCGCCGCCGCCGTTGCCGCCGCTCTCTGGCTGCCCGGGACCGCCGCAGCCGCCGGGACCTTCAGCCCGATCCGGCCACCCGCCACCCCGCTGATCGTCCGCTCGCCCTACCTGTCGACCTGGCAGCCCGCCGACACCCTCCCCGGCACCTGGTCGAGCTTCTGGACCGGGCGCATCACCGCGCTGTGCGGCCTCGCGCGCATCGACGGCGCCGCCTTCGTCTTCGCCGGCGCCCCCGCCCTGCCGTCCGGGCCGGCCCTGACCCCGATGACGCAGGTGAGCCTGCAGGTCACCGGCACCCGCTCGACCTACGTCCTCAACGGCGGCGGCGTGAACCTCACCGTCACGTTCTTCTCCCCGGTCGACCCGGCCAACCTGCAACGCCAGTGCGTCCCGTTCGGGTACGTCACCATCCAGGCCGCGAGCGCCGACGGCCGCGCGCACGCCGTCGACCTGCACTTCGACACCTCCGCCGAGTGGGTGCACGGCAACTCCGCCACCCCGGTCACCTGGCAGCAGCAGCAAGCCGCCGGCTACACCCTGCTCAGCTGCACCCCGGCGAGCCCGGGCGTGCTCCAGGAAAACGGCGACCAGGCGAGCTGGGGCGCCCTCGTGCTCGCGGCGCCAACGTCGAACACCACCTGGCAAATCGGGGCGGACACCCTCGTGCGCGCCGCCTCGGCCGGCCAGGGCACCCTGAACAACACCAGCGACACCGCGCAGCCCCGCGCGATCAACGACCGCTGGCCGGTGCTGGCCTTCAACAAGAACCTCGGCACGATCCCGGCCGGCGGCACGGCAGCCCCGTTCACCCTCGCGATCGGGCACGTCCGCACGCCCGCCGTCCGCTACCTCGGCACCGAGCTGCGCCCCTGGTGGACGCACTACTGGGGCAGCTGGCAAGACATGGCGGTGTGGGTCGCGAACGACTACGCCGCCGCGCTGTCGGCCGCCACCGCGATCGACCAGCGGCTGCACGACGACGCCGTCGCCGCGGCCGGGGGCGGCGGTACCGGCGAGCACTACGCCGGGATCTGCGCGCTCGCCCTGCGTCAGGCGTTCGGCGGCACGGAGCTGGTCGACCGGGGCGGCGCGCCCTGGGCGTTCCTCAAGGAGATCTCCTCCAACGGCAACATGTCCACAGTGGACGTCACTTATCCGGCGTTCCCCGCCTACCTCTACCTTTCGCCCGCCTACCTGCGGCTGCTGCTGGAGCCCCTGCTCGACTACGCCGAGCGCGGCGGCTGGCCGATGGCGTTCGCCGAACACGACCTCGGTACGCACTACCCGGACGCGACCGGGCACAACGACGGCAACGAGGAGAGCATGCCGGTCGAGGAGTCGGCGAACCTGCTGATCATGGCGGCCGCGCTGGTGCAGCGGCTGTCCTCGGCGGAGGCGAGCGCGTTCGTCACCGCGCACTACCGGATCCTCCGGCAGTGGGCGGAGTACCTGGTCGCCAACACCCTCGACCCCGGCTTCCAGAACCAGACCGACGACTTCACCGGGTTCATCGCCCACAGCGCGAACCTCGCCCTCAAGGGGATCATCGGCATCGGGGCGATGGGGGTGCTCGCCGCCGTGACCGGCAACGCGGCCGACGTGCAGCGGTACCGGTCGATCTCCCGCAGCTACGTCAGCCAGTGGGTGACTCTCGCCGAGGACGGCCAGCACCTGCGCCTCGCCTACGACCAGCCGGGTACCTGGAGCCTGAAGTACAACGGCTTCGCCGACCGCGTGCTCGGCCTCGACCTGGTCCCGGTCGGCGTCGCGGCGCAGGAGGCCGCCTGGTACCAGGCGCGGGCGGGCGCCCACGGCGTCGTGCTCGACCCCCGCAACAACTACACGAAGGCCGACTGGGAGCTGTGGACCGCGGCGTGGCTGACCGACCAGCCGAACATCCGCACCACCCTCGTCGAGGGCGTCTACAGCTACGCGAACACCACGCCCCAGCGCGTGCCGTTCAGCGACTGGTACGTCGTCGCCGACGCCACCCAGCGCGGCTTCCAGGCCCGCCCGGTCGCCGGCGGCTACCTGGCCCTGCTGACCCGCCCGGCGGCGTCGACGACCGGGTGGCGGAAGCTGCAGAACCAGCGGTCGGGCAAGGTCCTGGCCGTCTCGAACATGTCCTTGGGCGACATCGTCGAGGTGACGCAGTGGTCGGACAACGGCACCGCCGACCACCTCTGGGCCGTCGTGGACAGCGGCGACGGCACGGTCCGGGTCGTCAACCGCAACAGCGGCAAGGTCCTCGCCGTGCACGACCAGAGCCTCGACAACGGCGCTCACGTCCAGCAGTACCAGGACAACGGCACCCCCGACCACAACTGGCGGATCGTCGACGCCGGCGACGGCTGGTCGAAGCTCGTCAACGTCCGCAGCGGCAAGGTGCTGGCGGTCGACCAGCAGTCCACGGCGGACGGCGCGCAGGTCACCCAGTGGGACGACAACGGGTCGCCGGACCACCTCTGGCGGTTCGTCTGACGCCGTTTGCGACACTGGCGCCGTGTGCGCCGACTTCACCCGGATCCGCCGCTTCCTCGAGGAGCGCGACC
This sequence comes from Amycolatopsis sp. NPDC024027, assembly GCF_040638975.1. Taxonomy (NCBI): domain Bacteria; kingdom Bacillati; phylum Actinomycetota; class Actinomycetes; order Pseudonocardiales; family Pseudonocardiaceae; genus Amycolatopsis; species Amycolatopsis sp. NPDC024027. The sequence goes on along the minus strand of NZ_JBEZYY010000034.1, from coordinate 75,602 downwards.
CGCCGACGCCGTGCCTGGTCGTCGACACCGACGCCGTCGCGGCCCGGGCGGCGGAGTTCGGCGCGGCGTTCCCCGGCGCGCTGATCCGGTACGCGGTCAAGGCCAACCCGGCGCCGCCGGTGCTCGACGCGCTGGTGGCGGCCGGGATCGGCTTCGACGTGGCCGGGCCGGCGGAGCTCGAGCTGTGCCTCGCCCGCGGCGCCGGCCCGGCGGAGATCGCCTACGGAAACCCGATCAAGAAACCGCGGGACATCGCCTTCGCGTTCGAACGCGGCGTCCGGGAGTTCACTTCGGACGCGCCCGCCGACGTCGACCACCTGGGCCGGTACGCGCCGGGCGCGGCGGTGTCGATCCGCGTCGTGCTCGACGCGCCGGACTCGGCGACGCCGTTCGGCCGGAAGTTCGGCTGCGCCCCGGCCGAGGCCCTCGACCTGGTGCTGCGCGCGGCCGCGCGGGGGCTGCGGCCCGGGATCGCCTTCCACGTCGGCTCGCAGCAACCGGACGTCACCGCCTGGGAGATCGGTGTCGCCACGGCGGCCAAGCTGTTCGCCGAGGCCGCGGCGCACGGCGTCGAGATGACGCGGCTCAACCTCGGTGGCGGCTTCGCGACCGCCCACCGCACCGCCGTCCCGCCCTTGGCCGCGTACGCGGCGACGATCGCGGCGGCGCTCGACTCGGCCTTCCCGGCCGGGCGCCCCGAAGTGCTGCTCGAGCCCGGGCGCGTCCTCGTCGCGGACGCCGGCCTGCTGCGGACCGAGGTCGTGCTGGTCGCCGACCGGGACGGCCGGCGCTGGGTGTACCTCGACATCGGCCGCTACAACGGCCTGGCCGAGGCCGAGAACGAAGCGATCGCCTACCGGTTCGAGCCGGTGGGCGGGCACGACGGCCCGAGCGGGCCGGTGGTGCTCGCCGGCCCCACCTGCGACGGCGACGACGTGCTCTACCAGCGGACGCGGTACGAACTGCCCCGCTCGCTGCGGACCGGCGACCGGCTCGACCTGCCGGGCACCGGGGCCTACACCGCGAGCTACGCGTCGGTGGGGTTCAACGGGATCGAGCCGCTGCGCACGTACTGCGTCGGGCGGTGGGGAGATGCCTGACGTCGGCCGGTTCACCGGGCGCCACGTGCTCGCCGAGCTGCACGGCGTCGACCCGGGCCTGCTCGACGACCCGGTGCGCCTCGGGGAGCTGCTGCGGGCCGCGGTGACGGAAGCGGGCGCGACGGTCCTCGACGTCGTGGCGCAGCGGTTCGCGCCCCAGGGCGCCACGGTGATCGCGCTGCTGGCCGAGTCGCACGCGTCCGTCCACACCTACCCGGAGCACGGGTCGCTCTTCGCCGACGTGTTCACCTGCGGGGAACGCGCCGATCCCGAGCACGCCCTGCGGCTGCTGGCGACCTCGCTGCACGCCGCTTCGGTCCACCTGTCGGTCCTCCACCGGGGAGAACGCTGATGCCCCTGATCCACGAACCGGTCGGCGACGGCCTCACCCGCGTCTGGGAGGTCGGTGACGTGCGGTTCCACGAGCGCACGCCGTACCAGGAGGTGCTGATCGGGACGACGGCGCAAGGGGTTTCGCTGTTCTGCGACGGCGAGCGCCAGAGCACCGAAGCCAGCCAGCTGGTGTACCACGAAGCCCTGATGGTGCCCGCGCTGCTGCTGGCCGAGCGGGTGCGGCGGGTGCTCGTCGTCGGCTCGAGCGAAGGGGTCGCGAGCCGGCTCGCGGTCGCCGCCGGCGCTTCACTGGTCGACCACGTGGACATCGACGCCGACGCCGTCCGAGCCTGCGCCGAGCACCTGCCCTACGGCTACACCCCGGCGGAGCTGGCGCGGGCCGAACGCGGCGACGGGCCGGTCCGGGTGTCCTATGCGGACGGCTGGGCGTTCCTCGCCGCGGCCGAGAGCCGGGGCGAGCACTACGACGTGATCGCCATCGACCTGCCGGACGAGAACACCGATCCGGAGGCCCAGCACAATCGCTTGTACGGCACGGACTTCCTCGCCCGCTGCGCGCGCCTGCTGGCGCCGGGCGGGGTGGTGACCTGCCAGGCGGGCTGCCCGACGCTGTGGCGCAACGAGACGCTGCGGGCGTCCTGGCGGCGGTTCCGGGAGGTGTTCGGCGCCGTGCTGTACTTCGGCTCCGACGAACACGAGTGGGCGTTCCTGTCCGGCCGTGCGGACCCGGTCGAGGACCCGGGCGCACTGGTGGCGCGGCGGTTCGCGGAGCGGGGGAGCGGGGCGGCGACGCTGGACGCCGAAGCGCTGCTCGGCGGGTGCACCCCGCCGCGGTCCCTCCGCGTCGGTGGTCTGAACCAGGCGTCTTGACCTTCGATTCCCCGAATATCGAGCCCTGGGAAACGTGAATTAGCGGGAAATGGATTTCCCGCGCTCGGTGCGTGTTCGTGTTACTCCATTCAGTGGCCGTCGAAAAGGTTGCGATCGCGCTACGATCCTCTCCGCGCGCGATCATCATCACCACCAGGCACCGTGGCCCATTTGGAGGAGCGTCATGCTCGGTATGTCGGTCGTAGGCGCATTGATTCTGTCCACCCTCGTCGCTCCCGTCGATGCCACGGCGGATTCGGCTCCGAGCGAAAAGATCACGCTCGACATCAAGACGATCAACGGCTCCGGCTGCCCGGCGGGCACGGCCACCGCGTCGGCCGACGTCGCGTCCGACAACACCTCGTTCACGGTGCGGTACACGAACTTCACCGCGAAGGCCGGCGGCGGCGTGTCCGCGCTCGAAGGCCGGAAGAACTGCCAGATCAACGTGCTCGTCCACGTACCGCAGGGGTTCACGTACGCGATCGCCGAGGTGGAGTACCGCGGCTTCGCGCACATCGAGAGCGGAGCGAGCGCGCTCGAGCAAGCCAACTACTACTTCACCGGGACGTCGCCGACCGCCCGGGTGCGGCACACCTTCCCCGGCCCGTTCCACGGCGTGTGGCGGGCCACCGACACCACCGACGTGGCCGAGCTGGTGTTCGCCCCGTGCGGGGAGAGCCGCAACCTGAACGTCAATGCGGAACTGCGGGCGGACGCCGGTTCCTCGGGCGGTGGCAGTTACATCGAAATGGATTCCGAGCACGCGAGCGTGGACACGATTTACCACTTCGCGTGGAAGACCTGCTGAATTAGGGCGGTCATTGTCGAGGCGCCCGCTCACCGGCTGAGGGATTTCGGCCGGTGAGCGGGTTTGCCGTACCCCGTTGCCGTACCCCTCAGACGTGGGTGACCAGTAACGTCACGCCCGCTTCGCCGCCGCAGTCGACGAACACCGGCCCCACTCCGTTGCCGATGTGCCCGGCCACGTTCGCCTTGGCCACGAACCGGTCCGGCCCGGACTCGAGGATCCGGACGTTTTCCAGTGCGGGCCGGTCGGGAAACCCGCCGAGCACGGACTTCAGCCCGGTGCCTCCGCCGCAGGTCCCGGTGATCGTCACTTCCTGGCCCCGGTGCGTGGTCGGGTTCGGGCTCACCCGCACCGTGGCTCGCGCGCCCTTCGGCGGCTGGTTTTCGTGCGTCATCGCTGCCTCCCTCGTGCCCGGTTCTCGTCGAGCCGGAGCTACCCGGTCAGTCGAAGGAGGGGCGGTCGAGGTTCTCTCCGGAGGAGAGTGAGACGCGGATCACGCGAGAGGGTGCCCGGTCAGCTCGGGGCCGCACCGCGTTCGGTCTCGGCGCTCGGCGCCAAGCGGAACCGGCGTTCGAACCGCTCCATCAGAACGGTGGCGATCAGGACGGCCACTGGGGTGCTCACCGCGATCCACATGTAGGAAGAGCTACCCAGCCCCGCGTGCTCTCAATCGCCCGCGGACAGCCGGGTGATCAGATCCAGCAGGCCGGCGCGGAACGCGTCGTCGCCGCCGAGGCCGCCGAGCAGCGCGGGTTCGGCCCGCACGGCCCGCTCGTGCACGGCGCGGCCCGCCGCGGTCAGCCGCGTCAGCTGGCGGCGGCCGTCGGCCGGGTCGGCGGCCCGGCCGACGAAGCCGGCCTTGGCCAGGCGGTCGAGGGTGCGGCTCATCGTCTGGTCGGTCACCTGGCAGCGCTGGGCGAGCGTCCGCTGGGGGAGCGGGCCGTCTCGCAGGGTGTGCAGCGCGATGAGACCCGCGTGGGTGAGGCCCATGCCGTCGAGCACGGCCACCCAGCGTTGCTCCACCAGCCGCGCGGCCACCGCCAGCAGCCGGCCGGTCGGCCAGGTGCCGAGGTCGGGTTCGGGGGTTGTGCTCACCATCACTCCGGGTCGTCGTGCAAAATGTTCAGCTTGCTGAACAATTGGGCGGGTTCGCGCCTGAAAGGACCTTAGCGACCATGAACGAGAACCCGCGCCGCCTCCGCTGGCTGGTCCCGGCCCTGCTGGTGATCGCCTGGCTCGGCCTGGGCGGGTTCGGTGGGCCATTCGCCGGCAAGCTCAGCGAAGTGGCGAAGAACGACAACGCCGCCTTCCTGCCGCGCTCGGCCGAAGCCACGGAGGTCGCCGACGAGCAGAAGGCGTTCAGCCCGCGCCAGGTGCTGCCCGCGACCGTCGTCGCCGAGCGCGCGAGCGGCCTGACCGCCGCGGACCGGCAGTTCCTCGACGGCAAGGCGCAGGAGCTGGGGCGCGTGCCCGGGGTGGCGGGTCCGCTCGGCAAACCGGAGCAGGCGCCGCGGGACGACCAGGCCGCGCAGCTCGCCGTGCCGGTCTTCGCCGACGGCAACCCCGCCGACGTCGTCAAGGAGGTCCGGGCGCGCCTCGGCGGCGCTCCGGACGGCCTGACCGTGCTCGTCACCGGCCCGGCCGGGCAGATCGCCGACCTGGTCAAGGCCTTCGGCGGCATCGACGGCATCCTGCTGCTCGTCGCCGGCGGCGTGGTCGCGCTGATCCTCGTCGCGGTCTACCGCAGCCCGCTGCTGCCGTTCCTGGTGCTGCTGTCGGCCGTGTTCGCGCTCGGCCTCGCCAGCCTCGTCGTCTACCTGCTGGCGAAGCACGACGTCCTCGCGCTCAACGGCCAGAGCCAGGGCATCCTCTCGATCCTCGTCTTCGGCGCGGCGACCGACTACGCGCTCTTGCTGGTGGCGCGGTTCCGCGAGCAGCTGCGCGACACGCCGAGCCGGTTCGACGCCGTGAAGCTCGCCTGGCGCGCGACGCTCGAACCGATCGCGGCGTCGGCGGGCACCGTCGTGCTCGGCGTGCTGTGCCTGCTGTTCAGCGACCTCAACTCCAACAAAGGCCTCGGCCCGGTCGCGGCGATCGGCATCGGCGCCGCGCTGCTGGCGTCCACCACGTTCCTGCCGGCCGCGCTGGCCCTGTGCGGCCGCGGCGCGTTCTGGCCGTTCAAGCCGGCACTGGGCTCGCCGCACCCGGAGACGGCCGGGATCTGGGGCCGGGTGGCGCGCCTGGTCGGCCGCCGGCCGCGCACGGTCTGGGTGGTGACGGCCCTGGTGCTGGGGATCGGCGTCGCGTTCCTGCCGCAGCTCAAGGCGTCCGGCACCGCGCAGTCGGACGTCTTCCTGACCGACGTCGAATCGGGGACGGGCCAGGAGATCCTCGGCCGTCACTTCCCGGGCGGCCTCGGCGCACCCGCGATCACGATCGCCGACGCCGGCGCGCTGCCGGCGGTCCTGGCGGCGTCCACAATAGACGGAGTGGCGCAGTCGTTCCCGTTGCCGGGCCCCGGAGGCCGCCCCAAGGAGGTCGGCGGCCGCGTCCAGATCCTTTCGGTGCTGACGGACCCGGCGGACTCGGAAGCGGCGGTCGCCACCGTCGGCCGCCTGCGCGACGCGGTGCACGCGGTCCCGGAGGCGAACGCCAAGGTGGGCGGCCCGACCGCGATCCAGCTGGACACGCAGCAGACGTCGAAGCGCGACCGCGCGCTGATCATCCCGATCGTGTTGCTGGTGATCTTCCTGGTCCTGGCCCTGCTGTTGCGGTCGTTGCTCGCGCCCCTGCTGCTCATCGCCACGGTGGTGCTGTCGTTCGCGGCGACGATGGGCGTGTCGGCGCTGGTGTTCAACCACGTCTTCGGCTTCCCGGGCGCGGACCCGGTGGTGCCGTTGTTCGGGTTCGTGTTCCTGGTGGCGCTGGGGATCGACTACAACATCTTCCTGATGACGCGGGTGCGGGAGGAGGCCCTGACCCGGGGAACGCGGGCCGGGACGTTGCGCGGGCTGTCGCTGACGGGCGGGGTGATCACGTCGGCGGGAGTGGTGCTGGCGGCGACGTTCTCGGCGCTCGCGGTGATCCCGATCCTGTTCCTGGCCCAGATCGCGTTCATCGTCGCGTTCGGCGTGCTGCTGGACACCCTCCTGGTGCGGTCGCTGCTGGTGCCGGCGTTGACCGTCGACGTCGGGCGGCGCATCTGGTGGCCGTCGAAGCTGGCGCGCCGAGAGGCGTAGGGCGCGCCGGCCGTGATGTCCGGGGACGTTTTCCGAGTTGAGGTGATCGGTGGGGCCTGTCGTGTGACAGGGGGAAGGCCTGCGGATGTGAGGTGGAGCTGTCGAGGAACCACGTCCTCTGTCCGGAGGCCCTCGTGGCCCGTCCTGACCCCGCGCGGCTAGAGCATCGGCACGTGGGCTCGGTACTGGTCGAGGAAACGCTCGTTGGCGGCGTCGCCACCGGGCAGGTTCGAGCTCTGCCAGAGGGGGACCGGGAGGTCGCCGGCCAGGGTGGTCAGGTGGACGAGCAGGAGGTTCCACAGGTAGGTGGAGCAGAGGGTCGACAGGGCCGCGGTGGTTCCGCTGGGGGTGGGGACCACGGCGTCGCCGGGTGGGATGCCGGTGTCCAGAACCGCGTCGGCCAGCTCGCCGAGTTTGGCGAAGGAGCGCGCCGGGGCGGTGTCCATGTGGGGCCGGGAGGAAAACGCGACGACGTAGGCGCCCCGCTTCTTGAGTTCGTCCGCGAGCTCGACGGGGAAGGCGTTGACGCCGGAGTTCGAGAAGATGACGCCGACGTCACCGGGGCGGACCTGGGCCTGGGCGACCATCGTCGCGGCCAGTCCGGGGACGCGTTCGAGCTGGGTGCTGGCCTGGGCGCCGTGCAGGGGCAGCAGGCCGGGGTGGAACAGCGGGCGCACGCAGGCCAGGCCGCCGGCTCGGTAGAACGTCTCCAGCACCGCGGCCAGGCTGTGGCCCGCGGCCGCGGTGTGCACCAGGCGGCCGGCGCGGACGACGTCGAGGAGCCGGGCGGCCACCTCTTCGAGGGTGGCGGCGTTGCGGTCTTCGGCCATGCGGAGGTGCTCGCGCACGGCGGTGCCGAAGTCGGCGGAAAAGTCCACGGGATCTCCTTGCGGGTGACTGAGGTCCCTATGGTCTAGACCATTCTGGGGCTCGCTGGCTAGTCTGCGTTCGTGACCGATCCCGTGTTCCTGATCACCGGTGCCTCCCGGGGCATCGGCGCCGCCACCGCCCGGCTCGCCGCCGACGCCGGCTACCGCCTGGTCCTCGTGGCCCGCGACGAGACCCGCTTGGCCGCCCTCGCCGCGCGCCTGGGCGACTCCGACCGGGTCTGGCCGCTCGCCTGCGACGTCACCGACTGGCCCCAGCTCAGCGGGCTCGTCGCCCGGGTCCAGGACACGTGGGGCCGCCTCGACGTGGTCTTCGCCAACGCCGGCACCAGCGTGGTGACCTCGTTCCTCGGCCGCCGCGGCGCGCCGCCGGAGGAGTGGCGGGACATGGTGCTCGCCAACGTGTACGGGCCCGCGCTGACCGCCCGTGCCGCACTCCCGGCGCTGGTCGAGTCGGGCGGTCACCTGGTCCTGACCGGCTCGGCCGCGGGCCGCGGGGTGCGGCCGGGCAACCTGTATTCGGCCACGAAGTGGGCGGTCACCGGGCTGGCCCAGTCCATCCGCGCCGAGTGCGTCGGCACCGGCGTCCGGGTCACCCTGGTGCAGCCCGGCCTGGTGGACACCGGTGGCATCCCGCCCGAACGGTCCCCGGACCCCAAGCTCGACCCCGCCGACGTGGCTCGCGCGGTCCTCTACGCGGTCGGCCAGCCCGCCACGGTGGACGTCAACGAAATCCTCGTCCGCCCGGTCGGCCAGGACCCGTACCGCTGAGGCACCGGACCGGCTCAGGAGTCGCGGCGGGCCCGGGAGTCCACGGCGTCGCCGGTGAGGTACGCGGCCGTGCCGGTGCGGGTGAGCAGCCGGTCCAGGGCGGCCTGCCGGTTGTCCAGGTGCAGCCGGGCCCCCGCGTCGGCGACGACGCGGAGCACCTTCACCAGCTCCGACAGCCCGGACGAGTCGCAGAAGCCGATCGCGCCGCAGTCCAGGCGCACTTCGCGGACGCCGGGGTGGCCGGCCAGCCGGTCGGTGACCAGCCGCAGGAGCGTGCCGGTCGTCGCGAACTCGAGGTCGCCCGCGATCGTCACGTGGGCCGTGCCCTCCTCCGGGGTGGTCCACGTGCAGCTCAGCCCGGTGGTCATGCCGGTCGCTCCGATCCGGCGGCCGGCTCCGCCAGGTGCGTTCGTGCGATGCGGAGCAAGCCGGTGGCGCGCGGGAAGTCGCGCAACTCCGCTTCGAGCAGTTCGAGTGCCGCCCCGAGCGAGGCCGTCGGGACACCGCGCGCGGTGAGGATCCCGGCCGTCCAGCTCAGGAACCCGGTGAACAGCTCGCCGTCGCCGACGTAAAGGGCGGTGGCCAGGTACTCGACGATGTGCGCGAGGTCCTCGGCCGTGTACTGGCGCTGCAGGTCGGTGTAGGCCCGGATGGCCGGGATCCGCTCCTCCAGGCCGGCCAGCACGGTCTTCACGAGCCGGCCCGAGCCGCGGGTGACCAGCGTGTACTCCTGGTCGGCGAGGTGCGGCAGGACGTCGAGTGGCTGGGAAGCCCCGTGCAGCCGATGGGCACTGTGCGGCCGGGGGAGCGGCTCGGCCAGCCGGTCGGCGGCCGCCCGCGCATCCGGCGCCCAGGCTTCGGCACCCAGCAACCGGGCGTACCGGCCCTCGGGCCCGAACGCGGCGCCGCCCGCGATGACCGGGGTCGCGGCCGCCTGGCACGCCGTGATCGTCGCGTGCGCGGTCGGCAGCCGGGTCGCGAGCGAACCGGACAGCGCCACCGCGTCCGGGCCGGTCCGGTGCAGGTGGGCGACCAGGTGCGGGGCCGGCACCTGCGCGCCGAGGTAGTCGACTCCGAACCCGCGCAGCCGCAGCACTTCGGCCAGCAGCCGGGCCGGCATCGCGTGCCACTCCCCGTCGACGCAGGCGACGGTGATCCGGCCGAGGTGCGGCTCGGGACGGCTCACCAGGTAGCCGAAGGTGGCGATGACGCGGTCGTTGATCGCGGTCGCCGCGTGCTCCTGGGCGACGGTGAGGCGGTTCGCCGCCCACTCCCGGCCGACCCGCCGCTGCACCGCGGCGATCACGTCGAGCAGCACGCTCTCCGGGTCGGTCCCGTCGCCGAGCGCGCGGACCACGATGTCGCCCGCCGCGTGTTCGTCGCCGGTCGTGACGGCGTCCCAGAGCCGTTCGGCGTGCTCGGCCACCCCGGTGCCGCGGGTAGCGGTGCTCATGCGGCGTACTGGTCCGGCCAAAAGCAGGCCGACCCCTCGCGTGGCACGTAACCGTTGCTGCAAAGCCATTCGGCCGTGACTGTGGTCGGATCAGTACGGGCCGGCACAGTACCTCCCGCGCCCGTGGCCGCCCACCGCGGCGAGGTGCCGGCCGCGCGGCGCGGTGATCGCCAGCACGGCCATGTCGTCGTGGGTGCCGCGCCCGATCCACTGCGAGGCGAGCATCTGCACGCGCTCGACGACGGCGTCGGCCGGCATGTTCGCGCACTCGGCCACGGCCTGCTTCAGCCGGTCTTCGCCGAACATGGCGTCGCCGAGCGGGCCGCCCTTCGCCTCGATGATCCCGTCGGTGTAGAGCAGGCAGGTCTCCCCGGGCGCCAGCGTGACGTCCGCGCTCACCGACTCGATCTCGGGCAGCACCCCGATCAGGCTGCCCTGGGTGTCGGCCTCCTCGACCCGGCCGCCGGCCCGCACGATCAGCGGCGGCGGGTGCCCCGCGCAGGTCACCCGCAGCCGGACGGTGGCGCCTTCGCGCCGCGCGGAGGCCAGCACGAGGGTGACGTACCGGGCGTCGGCGTTGCCGCCGAGCGTGCGGTTCAGCAGGCGGAGCAGCCGGTGGTGGTCGCCGGCCATCGGCAGCAGCGCCCGCAGCGTGGTGCGGATCTTGCCGGTCAGCACCGCCGCGTCGAGCCCCTTGCCGCAGACGTCGCCCAGCACGGCCAGGGACTCCTCGCCCTCGACGGTGACCGCCGAGTGGACGTCGTAGAAGTCCCCGCCGATCCGCTCGCCGTCGCGGGCGGGGCGGTAGCGGCCGGCGAACTCCACGCCGCCGAGCTGCTCGAGGGCCGGCGGGAGCAGTTCGCGCATCAGCGTGTCGGTGATCGACGCCTGCAGCGCGAACACCCGCGCCGCCGACATGGCCGCCCCGGCCCGCGCCGCGAACAGCCGGGCGAAGAGTTCTTCCTGGTCGGTGAACGACGCCCGGTCGCCGCGGCGCAGCAGGACCAAGGCGCCCGCGGGGACGCCGTGGCCGGGCAGCGGCGTCACGACGATCGAGCCGACCGGCCCGAACCCGTCCGGCAGCACCCAGGACGGCGCCGAGGCCGGGTCGAGCCAGCGCGACGGCACCGGCGGGAAGCCCTGCAGCGCTTCGCCGAGCCCGGGCAGCTCGTCCGGGTCGATGTCCAGCCGGGCCCGGGCGGGCTCGCCGCCGCGCACGCAGGAGACGGCCGGGAAGCTCGCGCCCGCGGCGGGGGCCAGGACGAGGGCGGCGTCGGCGAGGTGCTGCGCGGCCAGCCGGGCGGCGACCTCCATGCAGCGGTCGAGGTTGAGCGAGCCCAGCAGCGCGGCGGAGGCGTCGCTGAGGAACGTGGTGCGCTCCCGCTCACGGGCCAGCGCCTCGCGCGCCGAGCGGGCGTCGGTTTCGTCGACGAGCCACCAGGTCACCGCCTCGCCGTGCGGGACCGGGTGCGCGGCGAAGGCGCGCTCATCGACCTCGCCGCGGACGACGTCGGGCGAGCCGCGGTCGTGGGCGCCGGCCAGCCACCCCGCGACGGTGCCCGCCGCGGGGCAGCCGGCACCGGCGGCGGGGAACAGCAGGCAGGCAGCCTCGTTGAGCGCGCGGATCGTGCCGGAACGGTCGATCACCACGGCCGCGGCCGGCGCGGCCGCCCAGCCCCCGGTGCCGTCGATCGCGACGGCGGGCGCGGTGCGCGCCGGATCAACCACGGGCACCCGCCGGATCCGGGTCGGTGGCCAGTTCCGCCCACAGGGTCTTGCCGCTGGGCCGGCGCAGCTGGCCCCAAGCCGCTGCGCAGCGCTCGACCAGCAGGAGCCCGCGCCCGCCGTGGTCGGACGGCGCCCGGCGGCGAGCGGGCTCGCCCCCGCTGTCGTCGACCTCGATCCGCAGCTTGGCGGCGCCGGGCAGCAGGCGGACGTGGTAGGGCGCGCGGCCGTGGCGCAGCGCGTTCGACGTCAGTTCGTCCACCACCATGACCGCCGTGCCGACGAAGTGCGCCGGGAAGCCGCGCAGGACCGTCCGGACCCAGTGGCGGACCCGCGCCAGTTCGGAAAGCTCGGGGGAGATGCCGAGTTCGTGCCGGGTAAATCGGAGTTTCACGTCGGCCTCCTTCGCCGTGCCGGCCTCCGCGGGGAGGCTCTCCCCTTCTTCATGCCCGAAACCGGGCTCGCCGACACGCGTGTCCGAGGTCGTCATGCCGCATCCCAGGAGGTTTCGACCGCTTCGCTTGCGGGGACGCCCGCCGCTTCGCGCGTTTCGAGCGACCAGCCGTCACCCGGGGAACGCCGGCGGGGCCGCGCTGCGTCGCTGGTCATCGACAACTCCAGGATGGGGAACCGGGATCCGGGCTGGCGGCTCAACCCCTTCCGGGGGCAATTTACCAGCGCTGTCGACCCCGGGCGGCACGGTCTCCCCTCACCGTCCTTTAAGGACTTCCTGCGGCGGTGCGGGCGCCGGGACCGGTTCCGCGGCGGCCGGCGGCACGACGGCGACGTTCACGGTGCGGGTCAGCCGCTCGTAGGGCGCCCGGTGCTCGTTGTCCAGCAGCACCGCCAGCGGCGTCCAGACCCCCACGACGAACACCGACGCGGCCAGCGCGACCGGCAGGAGCAGCCGCTCCGGGTGGTTGCCCAGGTCCCAGTGGTCCAGGTCCAGCAGCAGCCAGGTGAGCCACAGCGGCGAGAGCAGGACGCCGTTGCGGACCAGCAGCGCGATCGGTCCGGCCCGGCGGCCGCCGCGGCGCGTCACCCGCAGGAGCATCGCCCGCTTCCCGGGCGTCGACCCGGTCACGGCGGGGAGCACCACGAACCACACGAGGGCGAGGATGACGACCGGCGTGTCACGGTGGCGCAGGTCCTCGCCGAACAGCGTCAGCAGGCCGAAGAGGAACCCGAGCAGCGCGGCGAACCCGAGCAGGTCGGTGGCCAGCGCGAACAGCCGCCGGGTGAAGGTGACCCTGGCGGCGTAGCGCCGGTCGTGCTCGGGTTCGGCCGAGGGCAGCAGGCGCCCGAGCGGGCCGGCCAGCAGCCAGCCGACGACCACACCCGCGGTGTTGAGGATCAGGTCGTCGACGCTGAAGAGCCGGTACGGGCACGGGAAGAGGAACCACAGGCCGGTCAGCTGCGTCAGTTCGAAGAACAGCGACACGCCGAAGCCGATCAGGGCGGCGGGCACCAGCCGCATCCGCTGGGCGTACCGGACGTAGAACCCCAGCGGCGCCAGCATCACGACGTTGAGCGCGGTGGTCCAGACCGCCGGGTTGTGCAGCAGCGCCCCGGGGCTCCAGTGGCCGCGGGCCCGCTGGGAGACCACCTCGACGAAGTAGAACGGCCGCAACTGCGGAGAACTCGCGTAGGTGTGACCCGCGCAGTACGCCGGGTCGGCCGGCAGCGGCAGCACCGTCTGCGTCGCGATCGCCAGCAGGTAGAACAGGAAGGTGTAGAAGACGAACGTCGGCCAGCCGCCGGCGCGGCCGCGGCGGCGGTAGCTGACGAAGGCGGCCGGGAGCATGACGGCCAGCACGAGGAGCGGGAAAAGGAGCAGGGCAGTCCGGACGGGGACGAGATAGGTGGCGACCACGGAGCCGGTGGTACCCAGCCGCGGGGGAAGCGAAGCGTGCTTCCCCCGGACGACTGGGCGAGCACCGGGCCGGGCTCACTGCGGAGGCGCCTCCTGCTGCCCGCCGCCCTGGTTGTGCAGGTAATCCTTCACCTTGTCCGAGCCCTGGTCGATCTTGTCGGCGTGGTCGCCGAAGCGCTGCTTGGCCGCCTCGGCGGCCTTGTCGACGCCCTGGTCGGCCTGGTCGGGGTGCTTCCCGAGCGCTTCCTTCGCCTTGTCGAACAGATTCATCGTGGGCCTCCATCGGTAATCCGATCTTCGGACACCCCGAGGAGAACACCGGCGGCGCGGGCCCGCAACGCTCCTTCCCTCGTCCCGGGGATTCCGGGTGCTTCCGCGGGTGAAAGACGGGGTGCGGGGGTTTGCCGCGGCCGGGCTCGGGTAAGGGTGATCCCTTTTGTGAGCGCCGGTCGGTACGGGCGGCGCTTCCGGGCGGCTGATCGTCCGGATCGTCCCGGAAAGGGAGTACCTCCGGCCACCGGCGGTGTGGGGAGAGCGGGGCGGGTGAACCGCGCGCCGCCCCGGCTCGTATATCCGGTGACGATCGCCGCCCCGCCGCACGGGCCGGCGGTCACCACCGTGCACCACGACGTGAGGCTCGCCATGGTTGGAAACATCGGTCTGCCGCTGGGGCGGCGCGCCCGCCGCACCCCGGTCCCGGGGGCGGCCCTGCCCGACTTCGGGCTGCCCCGGCCCGGACGGCGGCGCCACGTCATCGCGAGCCGGGTCCTCACCGTGCTGGCCGCGCTGCTCGTGCTGTTCGGCCTCCTCGCCCCGGACGACCTCAGCTCGTTCTCCGCCGCGGCGCTCGTGCGCGTGCCCGTCGAGGGGCTCGTCATCGGGGCGTTCCTGCTGGTCCTGCCGCTGCGGCCGCGTCGCGTCGCCGCCGTGCTCGCCGGGCTGGGGCTCGGGCTGCTCACCCTGATGAAGGCGCTCGACACCGGCTTCTACGCCACCCTCGAGAAGCCGTTCGACCCGATCTACGACTGGAGCTTCTTCCACGCCGGCGTCGAGTTCCTGGCCGGGCAGATCGGGAACGCGGCCACGATCGCCGCGCTGATCGCCGCCGGCCTGCTCGCGGTGGCGGTCATGGTGCTCATGGTCCTCGCGATGCTGCGGCTGAGCCGCGTCGCCGCCGGACGGCGGACCGGCGCGACGCGGGTGGTGGCCGTCCTCGCCGTGGTCTGGATCGTCGCCTCGGTGTTCGGCGTCGAGCTCGCGCCGGGGCAGCCGGTCGCCGCGCAGAGCGCCGCCGCGCTGGCCTACGGCGACCTGCGCCAGGTCGGTGCCGACCTGCGGGACCAGCGGCCGTTCGGGGAGGTGGCCGCCGACGACGCGTTCCGGGCCACCCCGGGCGCGCAGCTGCTGAACGGGCTGCGCGGCAAGAACGTCGTGCTGACCTTCGTGGAGAGTTACGGGCGGGTCGCGCTCGACGACCCGGTCATCGGGGCGAAGATCGGCCCGACGCTCGACGCGGGCACCGCCGAGCTGCGCGCGGCGGGCATCGGCGCGAAGAGCGCGTTCCTGTCGTCCTCGACGTTCGGCGGCGGCAGCTGGCTGGCGCATTCGACCGTGCAGTCGGGGATGTGGATCGACAACCAGCAGCGGTACAACGACCTCCTCGCCAGCGACCGGCTGACCCTCGGCGGGGCGTTCCAGCGGGCGGGCTGGCGGACGGTCTGGGACGTGCCCGCGCACACGAAGGACTGGCCGGAGGGGCAGAAGTTCTACCACCCGGACGCCTACTACGACGCCCGTTCCATCGGGTACCACGGGCCGGGCTACGCCTACGCCACGATGCCCGACCAGTTCTCGCTCTCGATGCTGCAGCGCAAGGAGCTCGCGAACGCGGCGAAGCAGCCGGTGATGGCGGAGGTCGACCTCGTCTCCAGCCACGCGCCCTGGTCGCCGCGGCCCTGGCTGGTCGACTGGAACCAGGTCGGCGACGGCTCGGTCTTCACCCCCCAGCCCGCGGCGGGCGAAGCACCGGAGTCGGTCTGGAAGGACCCGGAGAAGATCCGCGAGGCCTACCGCGACGCGACCGACTACTCCCTGAAGACGGTGATCTCGTTCGTCAAGCAGTACGGCGACGAAAACACGGTCCTGGTGTTCCTCGGCGACCACCAGCCGCCGGTGGTCACCCCGCAGGGCGCGGTCCACGACGTGCCGATCACCATCGTGGCCAAGGACCCGAAGGTCCTCGACCGGATCGCCGGCTGGGGCTGGCAGGACGGCCTCCACCCGGGCGCGCAGGCGCCGATCTGGAAGATGGACTCCTTCCGCGACCGCTTCCTCAACGCCTTCGCCCGCTGACCGTCCTCTTCGGACGCTCCCGGTGCCGTGCGCTTGCCGACCCGCGCACGGCACAATCACCTGTCGGAGCTACTGGCGCGGCTGGGTCATGATGTCCGACCGATACCGGCGACGATGGCTTTGGTCATGATCGCGGTCGTGCCGACGACGTCGCCTGCCCGGCCGCGGCCGGGGCTGTCCGTGGTGAGCACGTCACGCTCGCCGAGCAGTTCGTCGGTGGCGGCGTTGAAGATCCATTCCGTGCGGACGAAGCCGTCGTCGCGGGCGACAGCGACGCCGCGGCGACCAGCGGCGTCGGTGGTGTCGGGCACGGAAGTGACCCCGGGGATCAGTGCGGCGGCTCGGTAGAGCGCGGCGGTGATCCGCGGCGGCGCGGCGGATTCCCGGAGCATGTCGCCGATCGTGACGAATGCTTCCTGGTCGGGGGTGGCGCCGTGTCCCTTGGTCTCGGTGTGGATCCGGTCCAGCAGTGCGCGCGGGTCGGTGGGCAGGGAGGCGAGCAGCCGGTAGGTGGGCCTGTTCAGGCTGCCCTGATCCGGGCAGGATCCGCCGCGATCGGTGATGTCCACGTCGCGGCCGTTCTGACGCAGCAAACTCTTCTCGCACAGGTCGGCGACCGGTATCCACACCTGCCGCGGTCGTGGCTTGTCCAGCACTGTGGACGCGGGGTCCTCGTGCAGGTTGCCGTTCTGGTCGACGGTGGCACTGGAGCCCGTGAACGCCTGCATGGTGTCGACGTACACGTAGCTGGTGTCGGTCACCGCGGGCGAAGGTCGCTTGTCCGCGACGGCGGCGACACGTGCCAGCAGCCGGACCGCCGGCGAGTCCGCTGTCGCATCGGGCGGTACCGGTGCCGGAGCGGGACGGTTGACGGCGACGACGACCCCGACGGCTGCGGCTGCGACGACCGTGCCGAGCGCGGGCAGCAGAACTCTGCGGCGCAGGCGCCTTCGGCGTGGTGCGTCGTCGTCGACGGTGCCGCGGGTTGGCGTGATCTCGCTCAAAACCAGCTCCTTGACCGCGTGACGGCGACTGGCCGGCAGATCCCGCCGTGGTGGCGTCGGCAGCAGCCGGGCTACGTCGGTGACGATGTTCTCGTCGCGCCTGTGGTCAGTGCTCATCACGTGCCTCCTGTCCGGGCCGGGCCACTGTGGTGTGGCTGCCCTGTACCTGTCCGCTCCCGCGACGGCGTTCCCGTGCGGCCGTGGAGTCACGCGTCGTTCTCAGGTTCGCCCGAGCACGTGACAGCCGGGATCGCACCGTGCCCACGGAAATGCCCAACGCCTGCGCCGCCGAGGCCTGGTCGAGCCCGGCCCACACCACCAGCGCCACAACCTCCCGCTCACCTGGTCGAAGCCGCTCCAACGCCGCCCGCGCCGCGGCCACGGCGTGGATGTCGTCGACCCGGTCGACCACCTCCTGGGCGAAGTCCGGCGTCGGCGGGTCGGCGTGCAACCGGGTCAGCGTGGCCTGATACCTGCGCGCGGCGCGAGTGGTGTTGCGTGCGACGTTCGTGGCGATCCCCAGCAGCCACGGCAACAACGACCCGCCCTCCGGCTCGACCTTGTGCCGCAGCCGCCACGCTTCCAGAAACGTCATCGCCACCACGTCTTCGGCCGTCGACCACGACCAGGTCAGCCGGAAGGCATGGTGGTACACCCCGCCGGCGTGGCGATCGAACAGCTCGGCGAACACATCGTGATCACCCGCGCGTACCCCGGTCCGTATTCTTGTCTCCACATAACCGTCTGTCCGGCCACGCCCAGCACGTTCCCGTGACTCCGGTCACACCGGATGGGCTGGTGGACCGGTATCCGCAGCCGGGTGGTCGCGTACCAGGTCGCCGAAATCCGATTCGCGCGCGGTGGCGCGACCGGATTCCGATGTCGCGTTCCGCCGGTGGGGTGCGCTCGTGAGGGGAGTCTGCCGGGCACGTCCGGTGCCCGGCAGACTCGCGTCCGGTCTCGTCGCCCCGAAGCCGTGTTCTACTTGGTTCAGACCTTTTTGCAACGCCGCGACGAAGGGGTGGTGACCCGGCGCGGGCGGGCCTGCCGGCCGGTCCGCGCCTCGATCGTGCGCGGGGAAATGCCTGTGCGGCAAGCCGTTCTTAAAGTCCACAGTGGATGGACATCGCGGAATTCCGGACAGAAGACCGGACAAATCTGGACCCGGCGCGGGTCGCGACCGCACACTCGGCGGACGGTGTGTTTCTTTCCCCCGGCCTTGGAGGAGTACCCATGCGTCGAAGAATCGCCCTGGCTCTCGGCGGCGCCGCCGTCCTCACCGCGTCACTCGCCTCCGCCTCCCTCACCCCCGCGGCCGCCCAGGCCTCGCCCGGCCTGATCGCCGCCATGCAGCGGGACTTCGGGCTGACCGCCGCCCAGGCGTCGGCCCGGCTCACCCAGGAAATGACGGCCACCCGGGTGCTGCCCGGTGCGCAACGGGCCGCCGGCGCCGCGTTCGG
This sequence comes from Amycolatopsis sp. NPDC024027, assembly GCF_040638975.1. Lineage (NCBI taxonomy): Bacteria > Bacillati > Actinomycetota > Actinomycetes > Pseudonocardiales > Pseudonocardiaceae > Amycolatopsis > Amycolatopsis sp. NPDC024027. Next base: position 57,703 of record NZ_JBEZYY010000034.1, on the reverse strand, counting down.
CGGTGCCTGGTTCGACCCCGCGCGGGGCAAGCTGGTCGTCGGGGTGACCGACCCGGGCGCGGCCGCCGCCGTCCGGCAGGCCGGGGCCGAACCCGTGGCCGCCCGGACCAGTGCGGCGAAGCTCGACGCCGCGAAGGCCGCGATCGACGCGTCGGCCAAGGCCGAACCCGCCCCGGCCTCGGTCAGCGGCTGGCGCGCCGATCCGCGCGCCGGCAGCGTCGTGGTCACCGTGCGACCGGGCGCGCGCGGCGCCGACGTCGACGCCTTCCTGGCCCGGGCCGCGAAGGCCGGCCCGGTCACGGTGGCGACCGCACCGGCCGCCGAGCCCTTCTCGGCCGGCACCGTCGGCGGCGACCCGTACTACATCAACGGCAACACCCGCTGCTCGATCGGCTTCTCCGTGCAGGGCGGGTTCGTCAGCGCCGGGCACTGCGGCGGCGCGGGCAGCTCGGTCGTCGGCTGGGACGGCTCGTGGATGGGCACCTTCGCCGGCTCCTCCTTCCCGGGCAACGACTATTCGTTCATCCGGATCGGTGGCGGCTGGTGGACCGCGCCGGTCGTGCTCGGCTGGGGGACGGTGAGCGACGCGCTCGTCCGCGGGTCCTGGGTCGCGCCGGTCGGCACGTCGGTGTGCCGCTCGGGCTCGACCACGCACTGGCACTGCGGCACGGTGCTGGGCCAGAACGAGACCGTCAACTATGCCCAGGGCGCGGTCTACCAGATGACCCGCACCAACGTCTGCGCCGAGCCCGGCGACTCCGGCGGCTCGTTCATCACCGGTGACCAGGCCCAGGGTGTCACCTCCGGGGGCTGGGGCAACTGCGGTTCCGGCGGCGAGACCTGGTTCCAGCCGGTCAACGAGATCCTGCAGACCTACGGCGTGTCCCTCGTCACGGCGTAGGGAGTGCGCATGCCGGCGGCGGCCGATGAATCCGGCGGCCGCCGCCGGTAGGTACCGGTGAGGCCGCGCCACCGGGGCGCGGCGACCAGGCACCGGGAGCAACCATGAGCGTGATCGTCGTCGAGTTCATCACCCTGGACGGCGTCGTCGAAGACCCGGACGGCTCCGGCGGCACACCCGCCGGCGGCTGGGCGTTCCGGCACGGGCGGGAGGCGGTGTCCGGGGACAAGTTCCGGCTCGGCGCCCTGCTCGACACCGGCGTCCTCCTGTTCGGCCGGACCACGTGGGAGCTGTTCGCGAAGCTCTGGCCCGGCCGGACGGGCGAGTTCGCCGACCGGCTCAACAACGCGGCCAAGCTGGTGGCGTCGCGAACCCTCCACGACGTGTCCGCGTGGCGAAACTCCGCGCTGTTGCAAGGAGAACTCACCGACGCGGTCGAGCGGGAAGAACGGGACGTCATCGTCATCGGCTCGGTCGAGGTCGCCCGCGAGCTGACCGCGCACCGCCTCGTCGACGAGTACCGCCTGCTCGTCTTCCCCACCGTGGTGGGGGCGGGCCGCCGGCTCTTCGACGACGTCGTGCACTTCGATCCGGTCTCGACCACCCAGGTCGGGCCCGCGAACCTCGGCATCTACCGGACGCGCCAGGTGTGATGTCCGGGGAGGGGGTCCCGGGTCGGGGCGGTGACGGCCTGTCGTGCTGACAGGTGGAGGTGATCGTCGAACAGGCTTCGGCCCGGTCCACGGCCTGCCCGGGGTGGCTGCACTTCCGCAATCATCACCGGCCCCCGGCTCAACCGGCGGCAAGCCACCCATCACCCGGCTGAGCACCTACCGGACGCGCTAGGTCCGCAGGAGGCTCCCCAGCCACCCGCCGAGGACCTGCTGGACTTCGGCGCGCGTCCGCGCCGGGTCGTCGGCCGCGGCGATCATCCGGGCCGCCTCCATCACCGCGCTGAGCACCAGCTGTGCCAGGGCGTGGACGGGCATGTCGACGATCAGCCCGTCCGCCCTGGCCTGGGTCAGCACGGCGACGAGCAGGCCGAGGCCGTACTCCGCCTCGATCTCGCGCCAGACGTCCCAGCCGAGCACGGCGGGCGCGTCGGTGAGCGAAATCCGGCGGACCTCCTCGCGCAGGCAGGCGTCGAGGAAGACGCCGAGCCCCTGCAGCATGCCGGCGAGCGGGTCCGCGCCGGCGGCGATCGCGGCCCGCACCTCTTCGGTCAGCTCGCGTTCCAGTTCCTCGACCACGGCGCGGAACAAGCCCTGCTTGTCGGCGTAGTGGTGGTACAGCGCGCCGCGGGTCACCCCGGCGGCGCGGGTGATCTCGTCGGCCGGCACGGCCTGGTAGCCGCGGGCGGCGAACAGCTCGCGCGCGGCGGCGACCAGGGCGGCCTTCGTGCCGGCGGAACGGTCCTGCTGGGTACGTCGCACCCGCCTAATCTGCCATGGCGCCCGCGAACTCGACGACGTGGCGGGCCAGCACCGCGGGCTGGTCCTCGGACAGGAAGGTGTAGGAGTCCGGCACCTCGACGAGTTTCGCGTCCGGCAGCAGCGCGGCGAGCCGGTGGGCCAGCCGGATCGGGAACAGCTTGTCCTCCGGTGCCCACGCGAGCAGCACCGGCCGGTCGAACGTCCGCAGGGCTTCGGCGGCGGCCAGCGTGTGCCGCGGGTGCACTTCCCGCAGCAGCTTGCGCAGGTCGCGCCGCACCCCGGCGGACTTCCGCAGCGGCGAGAGGTAAGCCTGCGCGACCGCGTCCGGCAGCGGCCGCTTGACGACCCAGCCGAAGAGGATCGGCAGCGGGTACAGCGCGCGGATCCGCAGCAGCTGCCCGAGCACCGCCATCGACCCGGGGATCCGGGCGAGCGGCGGCAGGGCCTTGAAGATCGGCGGGAAGAAGTATTCGAAGCAGTCGGACGGCGTGAGCACGACCCGCCCGACCCGGTCCGGACGGCGGCTGAGCAGGATCTGCGTCAACGCGCCGCCGGTGTCGTTCGCGACGAGCGTGACGTCCCGCAGGTCGAGCGCGTCGAGGAAGTCGGCGATGACGTCGGCGTTGCCGGTGGGGGAGAGGTCGGCGCCGGTGTGCATCGGGAGCTCGTGCGAGCCGAGCGGCAGATCCGGCGCCAGGCACCGGAACCCGGCCGCGGCGACGTCGGGAACGACCTTCCGCCACAGCTCGGCGTTCGTCAGCACCCCGTGCACGAACACCACCGGGGCTCCCGTGCCCCGCTCGGAGTACCGCACCTCGCCGGCGGGCAGCCGGACGCGGCGCTCCTGACCCAGGGACTCACTGCGCTTCGTCATGCGATCAGGTTACATACATGGAGTATGTATGTAAATGGGTGAGAACGTCCGGCGGCTGATGTGCAAGCTGGAAGCGCTGCGGCTCGGCGCCCACGGCCGCGGCCGACATCTACGAGTACGCGTACGGCTCGCAGGGCTGGTGGTGGGAGAGTGGCCCTATCCGCTGAGTGATGCGGTGGTGCCCCGGGACTTGGCTTCGGGGAAAGGTCGGCTCCGGGGGCACCACCGCCCGCGGGACAGCTGACACGGTGTCCTGCGGTGGACTCACCCTACGAACCGCCGGGGGCTCTGACCAGGGCCTCGATGCGGTGTCGAAGGTTTGTCGCCCGGTCGGTCGGCAGGCCTACCGAGAGTGGGTCCCGGTGAACCCCGCATCGGGCGCGGGTTCGTCCGGGGGCCGGTCGGCGTGGCGGTGGACGATCTTCCACTCGCCGTTCTCGCGCCGGTACACGTGGGTGGCGCGCAGGGTGTACGTCGTCGGCGTGCCGTTGAGCGACACCGTGTTGTGCTCGAAGCCGATGGTGTAGGCGAGGTCGCCGCTCGCGCCGGCCGCGATGACCTCGAAGCGGTAGTCGCGCGAGTCGGAGAACTGGGCCGCGACGCGCTTGAAGGCCGCGCTGACGTCGGCCCAGCCGGTGCGGATCGGCAGCCAGGCCCCGAACAGGCTCACCGGGTCCGCCTGCGACCACAGGGTGGCACGCGGTTCCTGGTCCCCTTGGTGCATGGCCCTTTCGGCGGCGGTCTGCCGCGGCAGCATCTCGGCGAGGAACGCGTCGGTGGGTGATGGCATGATGACTCCAATGCAGTCAGACTGTTTTCAATACAGTGAGGATGTATCGAATGAGCGGGCCCGTCAAGCGCCAGTACGACTCGAGCCGGCGCCGGGAGCAGGCGGAAGAGAACCGGCGGCGGATCCTGGACGCCGCGCACGCCTTGTTCGTCACGCGCGGTTACGGCCGGACGACCATCGCGGACGTCGCCGCCGAGGCCGGGGTCGCTCCGGAGACGGTCTACTCGGCGTTCAAGAACAAGCCCGCGCTGCTGCACCGCGCGTGGGACGTGGCCGTGGGCGGGGACGACCAGGACGTGCCGCTGCTGGAACGCCCGGAACTGCGGGCCGTCTTCGCCGAGCCCGACCTGCGGACCCGGTTCGCCGCGTTCGCCGTCTTCAACACGGCGGTGATGCGGCGGACCGCGCTGCTGCACCTGGCCGTCCGCGGCGCGGCGGCGAGCGAGCCCGCGGCGGCGGCGATGCTCGAGGAGATCGACCGCCAGCGGCTGGCGGCGATGGCCGAGCACGCCAGGGCCGCCGCGGAGACCGGGCGGCTGGGGGTGTCCGAAGCCGAGTGCCGGGACGTGCTGTGGTCCACGACGGACGGCACGCTGTGGCACCAGTTCGTCGAGCGGCGCGAGTGGTCCGACGAGCGCTACGCGGCTTGGCTCGGCCGGCTGTGGGGCTCGGTCCTGGTGGGTTGACCCGTGCTGAACACGCGCTTAACATTAAGTTGAAACTTCAATAGAACTGCGCGCAGCACGGAGTCCCGATGTCGATCTTCCGCCTGAACCACGCCGTGCTCTACGTCCGGGACCTGGCCGAAAGCGTGGCGTTCTACCGGGACGTGCTCGGTTTCGGGTACATCGACGGCGGCGAGGCGCACCGGGGCGCGGCGTTCCTGCGGGCACCCGGGTCGGCCAACGACCACGACCTCGGCCTCTTCGAGCTCGGCGCGGCCGCGGCGGATTCCGGGGCCGGGCGGACCTCGGTGGGGCTCTACCACCTCGCCTGGGAGGTCGACACCCTCGGGGACCTCGAGCGGCTCGCCGCCCGGCTCACCGAAGCGGGCGCGCTGGTCGGCTCGGCCGACCACGGAACCACGAAGTCCTTGTACGCCAAGGACCCCAGTGGGCTGGAGTTCGAGGTCGTCTGGCTCATCCCCCGCGAGCTGCTGACCGACGAAGACCGGGCGAGGGGCGCGTCGACCGGGCGACTGGACCTCGCGCGGGAACTGGCGAAGTACGGTCCCGACGCGCGCAGCGGCGTCGGGATCTCCCGTACCTCCTAGACCTTCTGGACCTTCTGGACCGTGGCGCGCTCCCGCGTCGGCTCGGAAGTCCGCTGCCGGACCGAAAGGTTGCCCAGTGCGAAGCGGCCCGCACCGACGAACGCGATGAGCAGCAGCGACCAGCAGAACAGAACGGCCGCTTCGCCGCCGTTCTGGATCGGGAACAGGCCGGTCGGCAGGTGGACGGAGAAGTAGGCGTAGGCCATCGACCCGGAGCCGAGCACGGCGGCGACCCGGGTGCCGAGGCCGACGCAGACGAGCACGCCGCACACGAGCTGGATGACCGCGGCCCACCAGCCGGGCCAGGACCCGACGGTGGCGGCGGACTTCGCGCCGAACAGGCCGAAGAGCGTCTTGAGGCCGTGGCAGGCGAAGAGGAAGCCGATGACGATGCGGTAGAGCCCGAGGACGTGGTCTCGGGCCGGGTCCAGGCGGTGCATGGTGCCTCCGGGGAGCGGGGAGAGGGCAGCGGCGAACCGGCCGGTGGTACGGCCGGCCGCGTTCGAATTCCGGTCACCCAGATATACCGGTCGTGGAGAGTTGCCACAAGCGCCAAATGTCGGGTAAGCGAGTTTCAGAAATGTTAACTCGCTGGTCGTCGCGGTACCGCTGCCTTGTGGCGCAACGGAAAGCCGCCGTACGGGTGATCTTCCTCAGTGGTCTGGACCGCCGGATAATCCGGCGCGCTCTTTCGGGATTATTTTCGAGTCTTTCGATGCGGCTGCTTAACAGACGACTTAACAAAATGGTGGATCCGAATGTCGTATTCCACGCACCCGAATGATGTGCTGATTCCCGGGTGCCGCGTCTGCCGAACATGTTCGCGACGAACTTGCTCGTAACGAACATGTTCGTTACGGTGGGGGCATGACTCCGGGAAGCACCTACAACCGCCGGGAGCGCTCGGCGAAACCCGCGTTGACGCGCGAGGGCATCGTGGCGACCGCGCTCGCGGTGATGCGCGCCGAAGGCGTCGAGCGCGTCACCATGCGCCGGCTGGCCAAGGAGCTCGACACCGGGGCGGCGTCGCTCTACGTCTACGTCAAGGACACCGAGGAACTGCACGCCGCGGTGCTCGACGAGCTGCTCGCCGAGGTCGGCCCGGCCGGGGAGGGGGACTGGCGCGAACGCCTGTGGGCGGTGCTGGACTCCTACCGCGCGGTGCTGTTTGCGCACCCCACCCTGGCCAGGGTGGCGCTGGTGACCCGGCTGAGCGGCCCGCACTACCTCGCGCTCGTCGAGGCGGTGCTCGCGCTGCTCGACGAGGGCGGCATGGCGCCGGGGCAGGCCGCGTGGGCGGTCGACGTCCTGCTGCTGACCGCCACGGCGACGGCCGTCGAACACGGCACCCGCCGGGAGAAACCCGGGGCCGCCCGTGAACACGAAGAGATGACCGAGTCCCTGGCGGGTGTCTCGCCGCGGACGCACCCGCACATCGCCGCGCTCGGCCCCGATCTGGTGTCCGGGCCCGGCCCCGCCCGCTCGAGGTGGGCGTTCGACGCGCTGCTGAACGGCGCGCTCGCCACCCCGCGCCCCGGCCCCCGGGAGCCCCGATGATCGCCTCCGTCACGATCGTCGGCGGTGGCCTGGGCGGCCTCACGCTGGCCCGGATCCTGCACACGCGCGGAATCCCGGCGACCGTCTGCGAACTCGAAGCCACACCGGCCGCCCGCGACCAGGGCGGCACGCTCGACCTCCACGAGGAGTCCGGCCAGCGGGCGCTGGCCGAAGCCGGGCTGACGGCCGAATTCCGCGCCGTCGCCCGCGAAGAGGGCGACGCGCTGCGCATCCTCGACCGCCACGGTGCCGTCCGGTTCGAAGAAGGCCCCGGCGAGGGCGGCGGGACGCGGCCGGAGGTCGATCGCGGCGACCTCAAGCGGATCCTGGCCGGGTCGCTGCCGGAGGGCGTGGTCCGCTGGGGCACCAAGGTGACCGCGGTGTCGCCGGGGAAGGTCACTTTGGCCACCGGCGACGTCCTGGAAGCGGACCTGGTGGTCGGCGCGGACGGCGCCTGGTCGAAGGTCCGGCCGGTGCTTTCCGGCGCCGTGCCGCGCTACTCCGGGCTGTCCTTCGTGGAGGCCCGGCTGTCCGAGGTGGACGTCCGGCACCCGGCGGTGGCCGCACTGGTCGGGCCGGGGTCGATGTTCGCGCTCGCCGAAGGGAAGGGGCTGATCGCCCAGCGCACCGGCGGCGGCCGGATCCGGGTGTACGCCGCGATCCGCACGGAGGACGCCGGCGCCGTCACCGGGCTGGCCGAGCGGGACCGGCTGCTCGACGCCTTCGCCGGCTTCGCCCCGGGCCTGCGGGCCCTCGTCGCGGACAGCGAGGGTCCGTTGATCCCGCGGCCGATCCACGCTCTCCCGGTCGGGCACCGCTGGGCGCGGGTGCCGGGGGTGACCCTGCTCGGCGACGCCGCGCACCTCATGTCGCCCTTCGCCGGCGAGGGCGCGAACCTCGCCATGCTCGACGCCACCGAGCTGGCCCTCGCGCTGGCGGACCACGACGACGTCGAAAGCGCTCTCTCAGCCTACGAAACCGCGATGTTCCCCCGGGCGGAAGCAGCCGCCCGGGCCTCGGCGGACAACCTCGAAGCGTGCTTCGCCGCCGGCGCCCCCGACGCGATGGTCGAGCAGATGACGCGCTTCGCCACGCAGGGCCGACAGGACTGACAGGACTTACGGAAGGAAGCTCATGGATTTCGACCTCCTCGACACCGGCGGCGGCGACCGCGCCGTGCTGGTCCTCCACGGTGGCGCCGGACCCCGCAGCGTCACCTCGATCGTCGAGCACTTCGCGTCGCGTGCCCGGGTGCTGGCACCGACGCACCCGGGCTGGTCGGGCACCCCGCGCCCGGCCGCGTTCACCGGCGTCGACGACCTCGCCCTGGCCTACCTCGACCTCCTCGACGACGAAGGCCTGGCGGACGTCGTCGTGGTGGGCAGTTCCTTCGGTGGCTGGGTCGCGGCCGAACTGGCGGTGCGGGACCGCGGCCGCCGCCTCGGCCGGCTCGTCCTGCTCGACGCCATCGGGCCGGAGATCGCGGGACAGCCGGTGCGGCTGCCGCAGCCGCCGCCCGGTGCGCCGGGCCCCGACCCGGCCGATCTGGCCGCGATGCGGACCTACGCCGGTCCGGACCTCGCCGACCCGAAGCTGCTGCGCCGCCTCGCCCGGGTCCGGGTCCCGGCCCTGCTGATCTGGGGCGAAGACGATGTCGTCGTCCCACCGGCGTTCGGCAAGGCGTACGCGGCCGCCTTCGCCGACGCACGGTTCGAGGTGGTGGCGGGCGCCGGGCACCAGCCGGCGCTGCAGGCTCCGGAAAGGACGTTCGACTTGATCGACGAGTTCCTCGCCTAGCTTGAGGTGCCACCCCCTAAGGTGGCTCCATGGTGGACGAAGAAGTCGTCTCGGAGCGCATCCGGCAGATCGCCGCCACCCTCGAGGGCCGTGCGGGCGAACTCACCGGCGAGCTGGTCCAGCTGTACGCCACCGATCTGCCGCAGCTGGTCAACGACGACGAGCGCATGGTGAGCCTGCTGTCGGCGAGCGTGTACCAGAACATCGAGACCGCGCTGCAGATCTTCCGGCACGGCATCGACCCGGCCGGCGTCGAGCCGCCGGCCGCGGCGGTCGAGTACGCGCGCCGGCTGGCGCAGCGCGGCACCCCGGTGTTCGACCTGATCCGCGCGTACGACCTCGGGCAGGCCGCGATGCTCGACTTCGGGTTCCAGGAGTGCATCCGGCTGGTCGACGACGCGGCCCTGCTCGGCGCCATGATGCGCCGGCTGCTGCGGGTCGCCTACGAGTTCATCACCCGGGTCGTCCGCCAGCTCGTCGGCATCTACCAGGACGAACGCGACCGCTGGCTGCTCAACCGCAGTGCCGCGCGGGCGGCGAAGGTGGCGGACCTGCTCGACGGGAACGGCGAGCCGCCCGACGTCGACGCCGCGGAGGCGGTGATCGGCTACCGCCTGCGCGGCACGCACGTGGGCATGATCGTCTGGCACGCCTCCGAGGCCTTCGTCGACGACGCGCTGTCGTTGCTGGAGTCGGTCACGGGCGCGGTGTTCGAGCGCGTCCGCGGGCAGGGCCGTCCGCTGTTCGTGCCGCGTGACGAGGCCAGCGCCTGGGTGTGGCTGCCGCTCGCGCCGGGCGCGACGATCGGCCGGGCCCTCCTCGACGCGGCGCTCGCCGAAGCCGAAGCCGGCGTGCGGGTGACCGTCGGCGACCCGGGCACGGGGGTCGCCGGCTTCCGCGACACCCACCAGCAGGCCCGCCGGGTGCACGCACTGGCGCTGGCCGCCGGGGACCACTGCGACCGCGTGCTGACCTTCCGGGAGGTCGGCACGGTGGCGCTGATGACGAGCGACCTGAACGCGGCCCGCCTGTGGGTCGCGAGCACGCTCGGGCCGCTGGCCGCCGACGACGAGAACGGCGGCCGGCTGCGCGAGACGCTGCGGGTGTTCCTGACGACCGGCGGCAGTTACACGGCGGCGGCCGCGGAGCTGACGATGCACAAGAACTCGGTGCAGTACCGCGTCCGCAAGGCGCAGGAGCTGCTGCCGCGCGGCCTCGGCGAGGACCGGCTGGACGTCGAGCTGGCGCTCGCCCTGTGCCGCCGGCTGGGCTCGGCGGTGCTCTCCCCGGCGTGACTTTGGTGTCCCGGACCACCGGTGCCCAAGATCGTTGGGTCGCGGGCACGAAGCCTTGATCCGCCTTTTGGCCTAGTTTTCCGGCTATGGGTGAGAACGGTGGAATGCTCGCATTGGTGCGGCTACGCCGAGGCGTCGTCGGCGAGAGCAGACGCGTCTGCCACCTGATCCCGGTGCCCGCCGGCCCGGTGCCGGAGCACCTGACGGCGTTGTGCGGCGAGGCGATCTTCCCGGGCGAAGCCGAGGTGCTCGACGGGCTGTGCGGCATGCCGTGCCACGCGTGCCTGGTGCGCAGCGCCCCGCCGGGACAGGGCTTCCTGGCCAACGCGGGCTGAACCCCTTCGCGGGGCTCGGCTGCGGGCCGCCGTGGCAGGATGGCGCGATCATGGTGATCGACGACAAGCCGGTGGTGGTGCTGCTCGCCCACCCGCGGCCCGGCAGCTTCAACCACGCGCTCGCTTCGCGAGTGGTCGCAGCACTGGACCGGGCCGGGGTGCCGGTGCGGTTCCACGACCTGTACGCCGAAGGCTTCGACCCGGTCCTGACCGCGGAAGAGGCCTACACCAGCGGGACCCGGGCGGAGGAGTTCCTCGCCGCCGAACCCGACCCGCTCGTGCGGCGGCACCGGGAAGAGCTGGGGACCGCGGGCGGGCTCGTCGCGATCCACCCGAACTGGTGGGGCAAGCCACCGGCGATCCTCAGTGGCTGGCTCGACCGGATCCTCGTCCCCGGCGTGGCCTACCGGCTCGACGACGCCGGCGGCGCACCCGAGTCGCTCCTGTCCCTGCGGCGGCTGCTCGTCGTCAACACCTCGGACACCACGGAGGAGCGGGAGCGGACGCTGTTCGGCGACCCGCTGGACGCGATCTGGCGGCGCTGCCTCGCGCCCTACCTCGGGGAGCCGGAGGTGCACCGGCTGGTGCTGCGGGTGGTGGCCGACGCCGGCGCGGCGCAGCGGGCCGCGTGGCTCGACGACGTCTCGTCGGAGGTGCGGCGCCTCTTCGGTTAGCTCCGGAAGGCGTCGAGGGCCAGCTTCGCGGCCTGCGCGATGAGCCGGTCGTCGTGCTCGGCGTGCTCGGCCTGACGGCTGGACATGATCGCGAGGACGATCGGTGCCCGCCCCGGCGGCCAGACGACCGCGATGTCGTTGCGCGTGGCGTATTCGCCGGTGCCGGTCTTGTCGGCGACGGCCCAGCCGGCCGGCGTGCCCGCCCGGATCACGGTCGCGCCGGTCTTGTTGGCCCGCATCATGTCCGTGTACATGGTGCGCTTCTCCGGGGGCAGCGCGTCGCCGAGGGCGAAGGTGCGCAGGGTGCCGGCCATCGCGCGCGGGGTGCTCGTGTCGCGGATGTCGCCCGGAGCGAGGTCGTTGAGTGCGGGTTCGGTCCGGTCGACGTGGGTGGTCGTGTCGCCGATCGCGCGCAGTGCGGCGGCGAGTCCCGGCGGCCCGCCGAGCTGCTGGAACAGCAGGTTCGCGGCGGTGTTGTCGCTGTAGCGCAACGCCGCGTCGATCGCGTCGTGCAGCGAAATGCCGGTGTCGACGTGCTTCTCGGTGACGGGGGAGTTCTCCTGCAGGTCGGCTCGGCGGTAGGTCAGCACCTTCGCGAGGTCTTCGATGCCGGTGCGCTGGAGCACGGCGGCGGCGGAGAACGCCTTGTGCGCCGAGGCGTAGCCGAAGCGCTCGTCGGCGCGGTGGGCGATCTCGCGGCCGGAGCCGGTGTCGAGGGCGTACACGCCGAGGCGGGCGTCGAAGCTGCGTTCGAGCGGGGCGAAGTCCGGCTGCGGTGCTGCTGCCGGTGCCGCGACCGGGGCCGCGGCCGACGTCGGTGCCGGCTGCGGCGTTTCCGCCGTGCAGGCGGTCAGTGGGACGAGGAGCAGCGCGGCGAGCGCGGCCCACCTGGCTCGGGGGAACGGCACGAAGACTTCCTTCCGGTTTTCTTGATCGTCCTCCGCAGTCTCACGACGTTCGCTCATGCTGTCCAAGACGGAACTGTGCGGTTTGATGCCGAACCGGCATAAAATGAGGTCGTGGACCTGGTCGGCGGCTGCAGGGCGTTCGTGAGCGTGAGCGAGACGGGGAGTTTCACGGCCGGCGCGGCGCTCGCGCGGATCCCGCAGCCGGTCGCCAGCCGCCGCATCGCCGCGCTCGAACGGCACTTCGGGGAGCGGCTCTTCGACCGCTCGACCCGCCGGGCGCGGCTCACGCCGTTCGGCCGGGACGTGCTGCCCTCGGCCCGCCGGCTGGTGCAGCTGGCCGAGGCGATGGAGCACGACGCGAAGCGGGCCCGGCTGCGGCCGGTGCGGGTGGCCGTGCCGGCGACGTGCGGGGTGCGGGAGCTCGCCGGGCTCGCCGCCGAAGCCCGGGCATGCGAGATCCACCTCGAGTTCCGCGCGGCGGGGCCGGGGGAGCGGGCCGAGCTGGCCCGCACGAACGAGGTGCGGGCCGCGCTCACGGCGGTCCCGGCCGAGGAAGGCGTGTGGGCGGTCCCGCTGGGCGTCGCCGGCGTGGCGCCCTCGCCGAGCCGGGTCGTGCACCTGGAGACGCTGCGGGTGGGCCGGTCCACCGGCGTGCGGCGGCGGGTCTGGATCCAGCCGGAGGACGACGTCCCGCACGTCCGCGACCGGGTGCTGCGGGTGCGGGACGCGGTGGGCCTGTCCCCGGCCCAGGTGGCGGTGGCCGATTCGCTGACGTCGGCGGCCGCGGAGGTGTTCGCGTCCGAGGACCTGCTGCTGTGCTCGGTGGCGCAGGCGGAGGACCTGGGGTTGTCCTGGCGCCCGATCGGCGAGCTGGCGCCGGCCCGCGGCTTCGACGTCACGGCGGCACTGGCCGAGGACGCGGACCGGCTCCGGACGACGTTGCGCGCGGCGGTCGGCCGGTGCCTCGGAGCCGGCCGGTGACCGCCTCGCTGGTCCGCGACCTGCGCGCGGCCCTGGACGAGGGCGGCCTGCGCGGCTCGTTCCTGGTCCGCGACCTGCGCTCGGGCGCCGAACTCGGCATCGACCCGGACCGCGAGTACCCGATCGCCTCCCTGGTCAAGGTCCCCCTGGCGGCGGTCACCCTGGACCGCATCCGCCGGGGCGAGCTCGCCGCGGCCACCCAGCTGGAGGTACCGCCCGGCAGCGTCACGACCCCCGGGCCGACCGGCCTGACCCGCTTCCGCCACCCGGCGCGCGTGGCTGTCGGCGACTTGGTGTACTTGAGCACGTCCCTGAGCGACGGGACGGCCGCGGACGTCCTGTTCGGACTGACGCCGCCGCCGGAGATCACGCGAACGCTGGCGGAGTGGGGCATTCCCGGGATCGCGGTGCGCCACCTCATGCGCGACCTGGTGCAGACCCCGGCCGAGCGGTTCGACGCGGGCGAGGCGGACCTGGCCCACGCGCTGGCCATCGGCGCGTCGACGGCGGGCCAGGGCCACCGCCTTCCCCAGCTCGACGTCACCCGCGCGAACTCGGCGTCGGCCCGCGCGCTGCTCTCGCTGCTGGAAGCGCTGTGGACCCCGTCGAAGATCGACCCGGCGGTGGCCGCGGGCGTGCGGGAGCTGATGGCGAACAACGTGATCCGCCACCGGTTGACCCCCGAGTTCGCTTCCGACGCGGCCCGGTGGTCGTCGAAGACGGGAACGTTGCTGAACTTGCGGCACGAGATGGGCGTGGTCGAGCACGCGGACGGCGGGGTGTTCGCGGTGGTGGCGCTGACGGAGTCGAGGGTGCCGGCGGCGGTCCAGCCGGAGGCGGAGGTCCTGATGACCCGGGTGGCGCGCGCCTTGCGCGACGAGCTGCGCGGAGGTTGAGGAAGGGGGCGCGATTTCGCTGCTCCGGCTGGGCTGGGAGCAATCTTGCCGCTCCGCCCACGCTGCGAGCTGCTGACCGCTTGGCCTGGGCGCAGCTTCGCTGCCCTGGCCGCGCTCGGAAGGCGCCGACCGCCTGGCTGGGGCGCAGTTTCGCTGCTCCGGCTGGGCTGCGAAGGCGCCGACCACCCGGCCGGCCGCAACCCGGCCGCCCTCAACCCGCCGACCACCCCGCGCGGCAGCAACCTTGCCGACCGGTCGCGCCACGAAAACCGCCGACCACCCGGTCCGGCAGCAACCTTGTCCACCGGCCGCGCCCCCGAAACCCGCCGACCATCCGGCTGGCCGCAACCCGGCCGCCCTCAACCCGCCGACCACCTCGCCCGGCAGCAACCTCGCCCACCGGCCGCGCCCCGAAAACCGCCGACCATCCGGTCGCCCGCAACCCGGCCGCCCCCAACCCGCCGACCACCCGGCCCCGGCAGCAACCTCGCCCACCGGCCGCGCCCCCGAAGCCCGCCGACCGGAAACCGACCCTCAGGCGGGTGCCTTCACTCCGAACTCCACCTCGGCCGTCTCCACCGTGCCGGCCGTCCGGCCCGGTGCGGTCTGGTACTTCCAATACAGGTTCGTGTGCGCGATGACCTGCCCGGGCGGCGGCGCGCCATAAGCCGTCAGGTCCTCCGTCGAGTGCGCGTCCGCCACCAGCGTCACGTCGTAACCCCGGGCGAGCGCGCCGTGCAGGGTCGAGCGGATGCAGGCGTCCGTCTGCGCGCCGGTCACCACCAGCGATCCCACGCCCCGGTCCGCCAGCACGTCCTCGAGGTCCGTGTCCTCGAAGGAGTCGCCGTACTCCTTGTGCACCAGCGGTTCCTTCTCCGCGCGCACCAGCTCCGGTACGTACTCCCAAGTCCGGCTCCCGCGCGGCAGCTCGTCGCTGGTGTGCTGCACCCACACCACCTCGGTGCCGGCGGCGCGGGCGCGGTCCACCAGCGTGACGATGTTGCGCAGGACGGTTTCGCGCTCGTGTGCCGTCTCCATCACGCCGTTCTGCACGTCGATGACGAGCAGGGCGGTGTTCTGACGGCCGGTCAGTGTGGTCATGGCGTCACCCTAGCCACCGGTACCGACAATTTCCGCGAAGTAGCATGCCCGGCATGGACTACGGGATGCTCTTGTTCGGTGTCGTCGTGCTGGTCGCCGTCGTCGGGCTGGCTTCGTCCTCGACGGACCGCAAGCTCGGGCGGGTCGACCGCCGGCTCGCGCGGGTGGAGCGGAAACTCGATGCGATCGCCGATCGGCTCGGCGTGTCCACCGAGGAGCCGGAACTCGCCGAGGTGACCGCGTTGTTGCGGCAGGGCAAGAAGATCCAGGCGATCAAGGCCTACCGCGACCGCACCGGCGCCGATCTCAAGGAGGCCCGTGACGCCGTGGAGCGGCTCACCTAGGCGCCCCGCCGATGTGCTTGGCCGACACCGCTTCCCACACCGCGTCGAAGTCGTCGTACCGGTCGCTGTCCGGCAACCCGCCGAGCGACCCCAGCACCGAATCGCCGCCGCCCGCCGCGGCTGCCCGGCGCAGGAGCTCGTCGCGGCCGCAGGGGTACTCGGTCTCGGACAGGTGCTGCTCGAGGCTGGTCCGGTCCGGAGCGGGCATCGCACACCTCCTGATCGTTTCTCCTGCCCGGCGTACCCGGGCGGCCGGGAAGGGAAACTCAGCCTACGACGATCGTGTGCTCCGACCGCGGCTCCAGGGACCCGATCACCGGGTGGCCCGGCAGCTCCCCGGCGACCAACAGGCCACCGGACGTCTGCGCGTCGGCCAGCAGCAGCGCCTCGTCGGTCGAGATGCGGGACAGCTCGGCGTGCGGGCGGACCCAGTCGAGGTTCCGCCGGCTGCCGCCGCTGACGTACCCGTCGCGCAGCGCCTCCCGTGCGCCCTCGAGGTACGGCACCGCCGCCGGGTCAACCCGGGCCGTCACGCCGCTCGCGCGCGCCAGCTTGTGCAGGTGGCCCAGCAGGCCGAACCCCGTCACGTCGGTGGCGCACACGGCCCCGGCGGCCAGCGCGGCCCGGCCCGCGGCCGCGTTCAGCGTCGTCATCGCGTCGATGGCCTGCGGGAACCGTTCGCCGGTGGCCTTGTGCCGCGAATTGAGCACACCGATGCCGAGCGGCTTGGTCAACGTCAACGGCACGCCGGCCCGGCCCGCGTCGTTGCGCAGCAGCCGCGCGGGGTCGGCGATGCCGGTCACCGCGAGCCCGTACTTCGGCTCCGGGTCGTCGATGCTGTGCCCGCCGGCCAGGTGACACCCCGCCTCGGCGCAGACGTCGAGGCCGCCGCGCAGGACCTCGGCGGCCAGCTCGAACGGCAGCGTCTCCCGCGGCCAGCCGAGCAGGTTCACCGCCACCACCGGCGTGCCGCCCATGGCGTAGACGTCGGACAGCGCGTTGGCGGCCGCGATCCGGCCCCAGTCGTAGGCGTCGTCGACGACCGGGGTGAAGAAGTCCGTGGTGGCGATCAGCGCGGTGTCGCCGGAGATCCGGACCGCGGCCGCGTCGTCGCCGGTGTCCAGGCCGACGAGCAGCTCGCCCGGGGGATCGACGGGTACGGCGCCGGTCAGGCCGGCCACGGCCGCTTCCAGCTCGCCGGGCGGGATCTTGCACGCGCACCCGCCGCCGTGCGCGTACTGCGTCAGTCGGTAACCCACCGGTTCATCGTGCCCGCCGGGCGCGAACTTGGCAGGATGACCCCCATGGTGCAGGGAGGCGTATCCGGCCTGGTGACCGGCGCGGTCTTCAAAACCGTCGAACGGCAGGTTCTGCCGCTGGCGGGTTCGATTCCCGTCCGCCTCCGCCATGCCTGACCCGCGCCGCGCGGTCCCGCGGACCGACGCGGTCCTGGCCGAGCCCCGGATCGCCAAGGCCGCCGGGTCGCTCGGCCGGGACCTGGTCAAAGCGGTGGTCAACGACGTCCAGCAGGCGGTGCGGGCGGGGGAGCTCGCCCCCGCCGACGTCGTCGACACGGTGCTGGCCCGGCTCCCGGCGAGCGCCTCCTCGCTGCGGCCGGTGATCAACGCGACCGGCGTCGTCGTGCACACCAACCTCGGCCGCGCCCCGCTTTCGGCGGCCGCGCGCGACGCCGTCGTCGCGGCCGCCGGCGCCACCGACGTCGAATTCGACCTCGCGACCGGCGAGCGGGCCCGCCGCGGCCGTGGCGCCCTCGCGGCGCTGGCCGCGGCTGTGCCGGACGCCGGTGCGGTGCACGTGGTCAACAACAACGCGGCGGCCCTGCTGCTCTGCGCGCTCGCGCTGGCCCCGGGCCGGGAGATCGTCGTCAGCCGGGGCGAGCTGGTCGAGATCGGCGACGGCTTCCGGATCCCGGACCTGCTGGAATCGGCCGGCGCGCGGCTGCGCGAGGTCGGGACGACGAACCGGACGACCGCCGGGGACTACGCCGCGGCGATCGGCCCGGACACCGGGTTCGTGCTCAAGGTGCACCCGTCGAACTACCGCGTCACCGGGTTCACCGCGGAAGCGGCGCTGGGCGAGCTGGCCGGGCTCGGCGTGCCGCTGGTCGCCGACATCGGCTCGGGCCTGCTGGCCCCGCACCCGCTGCTGCCGGCCGAACCGGACGCGGCGAGCGCGCTGCGGGCGGGCGCCACGATCGTCACCGCGAGCGGGGACAAGCTGCTCGGCGGTCCGCAGGCCGGCCTGCTGCTCGGCGACGCGGACGTCGTCGAACGGCTGCGGCGGCACCCGGCCGCGCGGGCCCTGCGCATCGACAAGCTCACCCTCGCCGCCCTCGAAGCCACCCTGCGGGGGCCGCAACCCCCGGTGCGTGCCGCGCTCGACGTGTCCGTCGCGAGCTTGCGGGAACGAGCAGAAGCCCTGGTCAAGTCCCTCGAGAACGTCGATGCCGAGGTGGTCGCGTCGGCGGCGGCCGTCGGGGGCGGGGGAGCGCCCGGCGTCGAGCTGCCCAGCGTCGCCGTGAGCCTGCCCGCCCGGTACGCGGCCGCGCTGCGCACGGGCGAACCCGCCGTGGCCGGCCGGGTCGTCAAGGACCGCTGCCTGCTCGACCTGCGGACCGTGCGGCCGGAAGAGGACGCCCAGCTGCGGGAAGCCGTCCGCCGATGCGGGTGATCGTCACCGCCGGGCACGTCGACCACGGGAAGTCCACGCTCGTGCGGCGGCTGACCGGGATGGAACCGGACCGGTGGGCCGAGGAACGCCGCCGCGGCCTCACCATCGACCTCGGCTTCGCGTGGACCCGGATCGGCGCCGAGGACGTCGCGTTCGTGGACGTGCCGGGCCACGAGCGGTTCGTACCGAACATGCTCGCCGGCGCCGGGCCGGCCCCGGCGGTGCTGTTCGTCGTCGCCGCGGACGAGGGCTGGATGCCGCAGTCGGCCGAGCACCTCGCGGCCTTGGCCGCGTTCGGCGTCCGCCGCGGGCTCCTGGTCGTCACCAAAGCCGACCGCGCCGACCCGGCCGCCGCGACGGCCGCCGCGCTGCGGGAGATCGCCGCGACGTCGCTCGGGGCCGTCCCGAGCGTCGCCGTCAGCGGCACCACGGGCGCGGGCCTGGCCGGCCTGCGCGCGGCGATCGGGGAGCTCACCGCGGGGCTGCCGACGCCCGATCCGGACGCCGACGTACGGCTGTGGATCGACCGGGCCTTCACGGTTTCGGGGGCCGGCACGGTCGTCACGGGCACGCTGGCCGCCGGCACGATCGCCACCGGCGACGAGTTCCTGCTGGGTTCGGCGCGGGTGAAGGTCCGCGCCCTGCAAGCCCTCGGCGAACCCCGCGACCGGGTCGGCGCCGTGGCCAGGGTCGCGGTGAACCTGCGCGGCACCGCGCGGGGCGACGTCCGCCGCGGCGACGTCCTGCTCACGCCGGGCCGGTGGCGCACCACGGCCGAGTTCGACGTCCGGCTGCGCGGTGCGGCCGCCGCGGACCTGCACCGCGAACTGGTGCTGCACCTGGGCACGGCGGCCGTGCCGGTGCGGGTCCGTCCACTCGGGACGGACACCGCGCGGCTCACCACGGCCACCGCGCTGCCGTTGCGCACCGGCGACCGCGGCCTGGTGCGCGATCCCGGCGAACACCGGATCGCCGCCGGGTTCGACGTCCTCGACGTCGACCCGCCCGCCCTGTCCCGCCGCGGCGCGGCGCGGGCCCGCGGCCGCGAGCTGGCCGAACCCGACCTCGCCCGGGTTTACCTGCGCCGCAAGGGTTTCGTGCGTGCGGAGGACTTCACGGCGATGGGCCTGCCCGCGACGGGGGAGCGGCTGGGCGAGTGGTGCGCGGACGAGGAGCGCCTCGCGGCGTTGCGCACGCAGGCGGCCGAGATCGTGGGCGCGTGGGACAGCACGGCCGCGGGCGTACCGGTGGAGGCGTTGCGGCAGCGGCTCGGGCTGCCCGCCCCGGAGCTGGTCGTCCCCGTGGTGCGGGACACCGGCTTCGAGGTGGCCGGCGGCCTGGTCCGCCGTCCCGGCGCCGGGCTCGCCCCCGCCGTCGAGAAGGCCTTGGAAACGGTGGCGAAACGGCTCGCCGAGCACCCGTTCCGCGCGCCCGAGGCGGACGAGCTGCGCGCACTGGGTCTCGGCCGGCGCGAGCTGGCGGCGGCGGTCCGCCTCGGCCGGTTGACCGCGCTCGCCGAGGGGGTCGTGCTGGGCCCGGACGTGGCGGAGCGGGCGGTGGAGGAGCTGCGCCGGGTGCCCCAGCCGTTCACGGTTTCCGAGGCGCGCAAGGCCCTCGACAGCACCCGCCGGGTGATGATCCCGCTGCTGGAACGCCTCGACGCCGCCGGGCGGACCGAGCCCCTCGGCGACGGCACCCGCCGCACGAGGGACTAGCGCCGCAACGGCCGTGGCCGTCGGTTACCGGGTCGGCCTGCGGCCCGGCTGCGGGTGCCCGGCCGGCACCTCAGCTGCGTGCTCGAACCTCGGTCGCCGGCGTCTCCTCGCCGGCCGCCCACGACGCCAGCAGGGCCAGACCGTCCGCGGCCGCCGTGCCGGCGGCCGCGGTGTAGACGTTCAGGAGCAGGCCGGGGTCGGCGGTCAGCTCCATCGACTCGACGTCCAGGTCGAGCCGGCCCACCACCGGATGGTGCACGCGCTTGCGTCCGGACCGGTGGAACCGGACGTCCTGGGACGCCCAGCGCTGCCGAAACAGTTCACTGCGTGTCGACAGTTCGCCGACGAGGGCGATCAGGTCCTCGTCGTGCGGATTGCGGCCGGCTTCCATGCGCAGCTTCGCGGCCACATCGCCGACGATCCGGTCGTAGTCGACGAAGAACTTTTCTGCCGCTTCGGAATCCAGGTACACGAACCGCGCGGTGTTCGCCGGCCGTCGCGGGTCGGCCAGCAGCGGTGAATACAGCGCGCGGGCAAGGTGATTCACGGCCAGGACGTCGTAGCGGCCGTTGCAGATCCAAGCCGGCGCGTGCGCGATGGCGTCGAGCACCTGCTGAAGCGCCGGACGCACCGTCACGGCGGGTCGACGGCGGCGTGGACCGCCGGGCGCCCTGGACTGCCGCGCGAGGTGGAACAGGTGATCGCGCTCGGCCTCGTCGAGGTGCAAGGCGGAGGCCACCGCGTCGAGCACCCCGTCGGAGGCGCCGGTGAGGCTGCCGCGCTCCATGCGCACGTAGTAGTCGACCGATATCCCGGCCAGCAGAGCCACCTCTTCGCGGCGCAGGCCTTTGACCCGGCGGTTGCCGCCGTAGGCGGGCAGCCCGGCCCGCTCGGGCGCGATCCGCGCGCGACGCGAGCTCAGGAATTCCTTGATCTCGGTGCGCAGATCGATCTTGGTCACCCCTTCACCATAAGCCCTGTCCGCGGGCGGAGGGAGGTTCTGCTGGTACCCCCGACGGCTACGCACCCCTCGCACGCGGCCTAGGTACCAGTCGCGGTCGTGGCGATGCCGCCGTCGACCGGGATGACGGTGCCCGTGAGGTACGCGCCGGCCCGGCTGGCGAGGAACACGGCGATGCCTGCCATGTCGTCGTCGCGGCCGAGCCGGCGCAGCGGGGCCTTCGCCGCGATCGTGTCGCCGACGGCCTCGAGCGTGGCCGCCATCATCTGCGACGGGAACGGTCCTGGGGCCACCGCGTTCACCGTGACGTGCTGGGGACCCAGCTCGCGGGCCAGCACCCTGGTGAGCTGGTGGAGTCCCGCTTTGCTGCTGGCGTAGGAGTAGTTGGGCGACTCGGCGACGTGGATGGCGGCGATGCTGCCGATGTTGACGACCCGCGCGGGATCCTCGGCGGTGCCCGCCCGGCGAAGTGCCGGGAGCAGCGCCTGCACCAGCCAGAACGGCGACTTGAGGTTGAGGTCGAGCACCGTGTCCCAGGCCTCGTCCGGGAACGTCTCCAGCGGCTCGCGCCACATCGCTCCCGCGTTGTTGACGAGGATGTCCAGGCGTTCGAAGCCGGACTCGACAAGGTCGGCGAGGCGCTGACACTCGTCGTGAGTGGACAGATCGGCGGGGATGGCTTGAACGTCACCGAATTCGGACAGGAGCCGCTGGGCCTCCGCGCACGCGTCCGCCTTGCGTGAGCTGATGACCACGCGGGCGCCCGCCTGCAGGAGGCCGCGCGCGATCATCATTCCGATGCCCTTGGTTCCGCCGGTGACCAGGGCGTTCTTTCCCCGCAGATCGAAAAGGTCCGCGTGGGTGGTGAATGGGCTGTCCGCCATGGGTTTTCGGTCCTTTTGTCGTGGAAGCCTGTGCTGAAAGGTTGACAGGCGTCCAGGACGTCCGGGAGACCCTGGCGATCCAGGTACTGCGAGACCCCCTTGCCGGGGTCGATCAGCGTTCCTCGACCAGCGACTGCGTGCCGAGGACGCCCAGCAGCGCCAGCCGGTCGGCCGCTTCGGTGCCCGGTTCGGCCGAGTAGACCATGAGACGCAGGTCGCTGCCCGCGACGCTGAGGATGTCGCAGTCCAGGGTCAGCGCGCCGACGTCCGGGTGGTCGATGGTCTTGCGGGCGGACTCGTGCTGCCCGACGGCACCGGACTCCCAGAGGGCGGCGAAGCGCGGGCTGTGCCGCCGGAGGTCGGCGATGAGCGAGCGGAGGTCCGGGTCGCCGGGGTAGCGGCCGGCGGTGCGGCGCAGGTCGGCGACCAGGGCCGCCTGCAGCGCGTCCCGTGCTTCCGGGGTCTCGCGCACCCGGGTGCCGGGGCTGAGGAAGGTGCGCCGGACGCCGTTGAGGTCGCTGCCGTGCCGTTCGCCCATCAGGGCCGTGTGGAGCGGGTTGGCGAGCAGCTGGTTCCAGGCCGCGTCGAAGACGGCGACGGGGGTGCCGGCGAGCCGGTCCAGCATGCGGTGGACGCCGGGGGTGATGTGCCGCGGGACCGTGCCGGGGCTCGGGGGCGCGAGGCCGGCCAACCGGAACAGGTGCGTCCGCTCGTCCTGGGTGAGGCGCAGGGCCCGGGCCAGTGCCTCCACGACCTGGGCCGAGGGGCTGGTGGCGCGGCCCTGCTCGAGCCGGATGACGTAGTCGGCGGAGATGCCGGCCAGCTGGGCCAGTTCCTCGCGGCGCAGCCCGGCGGCGCGGCGGCGGCCGCCCGCGGGCAGGCCGGCGGCCTGGGGTGGGACGCGGTCGCGCCAGTGGCGCAGGGCCGTGCCGAGTCCGGTGTTCGCCATCCGTCGATTGTGCAAGCCGGCCGGCCGCTTGTCCTGGTATCGCCCGTCCCAGGAAAACCGGACCACTTCCTGGCGCCGCGGACCGGACCGATCCTGGTGGCAGCACTTCAGGAAGGAACGGAACCCATGCACCAGCTCGCTCTCGTGACCGGCGCCACCTCCGGCATCGGCCGGGCCTTCGCCGAACGCCTCGCCGCCGACGGCTACGACCTGATCGTCACCGGCCGTCGCGAGGACCGCCTCGCCGGGTTCGCCGCCGCGCACCCGGAAGTCAAGGTGCGCGCGGTGGCCGCCGACCTGTCGACCGACGACGGCGTCGCCACCGTCGCCGCCCTCTGCGCCGCCGAGCCGCTGACCATGCTCGTCAACAACGCCGGTGTCGCGCACTACATGCCGCTGGCGCAGCTGCCCGCCGACAAGGCCGCCGAACTGGTCCACGTCAAGGTCGCCGCGCCCACCATGCTCACCCGCGCCGCCGTCGCGGGCATGCAGGAACGGGGTGAGGGGCGGATCGTCAACGTGGCCGGGATGATCGCCTTCAGCGGTCCCGCCGGCTCCTCGGTCATGCCCCGCCGCGCGGTCTACGCGGGGTCCCTGGCCTACCTCGTCGCCCTGTCCCAGACCTTGAGCGCCGAACTCGAGGGCACCGGCGTCGGGGTGCAGGTGCTGTGCCCGGGCGTCGTCGCCACCGAGTTCCACGAGCGCCAGGGGCTCGACCTGAGCGCGGTACCGCGGATGTCCGCCGCCGACGTCGTCACGGCGTCCCTGCGCGGCTTCGAGCTCGGTGAAGTCGTCACCGCCCCGGGTGTCGAGGACACCGGGCTGCTCGACGCCGTTTTCCGGGCCGACCTCGCGGCCTTCGGCGGGCAGGGCCCGCAACTCGCCTCGCGCTACCGCTGAATGCCGCCGAAGAACGCACTCAGGGCGGTGGCGAGTGCCGCGGGGTTCTCCTCGGCCACGTGGTGCCCCGACTCGATCGCGTGGCCGCGCAGATCGGACGCCCACGGCCGCCAGACGGCCAAGACGTCGCCGTAGAGGTCTTCCAGGTCGTCATCGCCGGACCACAGCACCAGCGCCGGGCAGGTGATGCGCCGCCCGGCCGCGCGGTCGACGTCGTCGTGGGCGCGGTCGATGCCCAGGCCGGCGCGGTAGTCCTCGAGCATCGCGGTGACCGTGGCCGGATCGTGGACGGCGCGGTGGAAGTCGGCGAAGTTCTCTTCGCCGAGGCGTTCGGGCGTGTTCCTCGTGCCGACGTCGTACCAGGCGTCGGGGTCGGCGGTGATCACCCGCTCGGGTTTTTCCGGCTGGGCGAAGAAGAACCAGTGGTACCACTCCCGCGCGAACCGCGCGTCGCAGCGGGCGAGGGCCTCGCCGATCGGGACGGCGTCGAGGATCGCCGCGCCGCAGACCACGTCCGGGTGGTCGAGCGCCAGCCGCGTGGCCACGTAGGCGCCGCGGTCGTGCCCCGCCACGAAGAACTCCTCGTGCCCGAGGTGCCGCATCAGGGCGACGCAGTCGGCCGCCATGACGCGTTTGCTGTACGGCGTGTGGTCTTCGTCGGTCGGCGGCTTGGTGGATCCGCCGTAGCCGCGGGTGTCCGGGCACACGACGGTGAACCGCTCCGCGAGCCGCGGGGCGACGCGGTGCCACGTCGTGTGCGTGCGCGGGTGCCCGTGCACCAGCAGAACCGGCGGCCCGGAGCCGCCGTGGCGCACCCGCAGGGTCACTTCACCGACGTCGACGTGGTCCAGCCTGAAGCCCTCGAACACCTACCGCCCCCGGACACAAGCCCGCTGCCGCACCCCGGGGTCCGGGGCGCGGCAGCGGAGAAACGGGTCACTTCTTGTCCGTGACACCCTTCACGGCGTCCTTGATCTTCTCGCCGGCCTGCTTGAGCGAGCCCTTGGCCTGCTCGGACTTGCCTTCGGCCTGCCACTGCTCGTTGTCGGTGGCGTCGCCGACGGCTTCCTTGGCCCGGCCCTTGAGCTCTTCGCCCTTGTTTTCCAGCTTGTCGTTCATCTGGGTGCACCTTCCGTCGCGGCGACATTTCCGGATCGGCCAGTCGCCAAAAGGGCCTTGACAGACTGATACCCACTCTCCGCGCGGCTACACATCGGCGGGCAGATGCCCGCCCATCCGCTCGATCCGCTGGATGGCCGGCTCGGCGAGGACGCCGTGCACGATGACCGACACCGCGACGGCGAGCGCGCCGACCCGCCACAGCACGTCCTGCTGCGGCACGGGGAGCCGGTTGAGCGTGTAGGCCAGGTAATAGAGCGTGCCGATACCGCGCACGCCGAAGAACGCGATCGCCGCGGTGGCGGGCCGTCCCGGTGACGGCGCGCCGAGCAGGGAAAGCCAGCCCACCAGGGGCCGCACCACCAGCACGGCGACGACGGCGATCACCACTTCGAGGGGCTGCAGCCCGCGCAGCAGGCCGTCGCCGATCGCCAGGCCCAGCCCCAGCAGGGCGAGCGGGACGAACAGCCGTTCCAGCTGGTGGCCGAAGGCGTGCAGGACGCCGTGGTACTCGTGCTCGCGCTCCTGCGTGCGCACCGCGACCGCCGCGACGAACACGGCCACGAACCCGTTGCCGTGGGCGGCTTCCGCCAGCGCGTAGGGCACGAACGCCAGCGCGAGCAGGACCAGCCCGTCGGCGTACTCGGCCAGCCGCAGCCGGTCCGACGGCGTGCGGAAGATCGCCCAGCCGAGCAGCCGGCCGGTGACGAGGCCGACCACGACGCCGACGACCAGGGGCAGCAGCAGGTCCACCAGCACCCAGGACAGGTCCAGGCGCGGCTCGCCGCTCGCCAGGGCCAGGCCGAGGACGACGAACGGCATGGTCAGGCCGTCGTTGAGCCCCGCTTCCGTCGTCAGCGTGAAGCGGATTTCGTTGTTCCTGGCCAGTTCCGGCTCGACGTCGGGGTGCGGGACGCCGATGTCGCCGGCCAGCACCGGGTCGGTCGGGGCCAGTGCGGCGGCCAGCAGGAGCGCGACGCCGGGAGCGAGCGCGAGCCACCAGTACCCGAGTACGGCGATCGCGAGGATCGACACCGGCATGGTGATCGCGAGCAGCCGCCACGTGGACCCCCACCGGCGCAGGCCGAACGGCCGGTCGACCGACAGTCCCGCCCCGGCGAGCGCGACGAGGATGCCCAGCTGGGCGAAGGATTCCACGCCGTCCAGGTGGGCGGCCGGGTCGCCCCAGCCGTTGCCGTAGGGGGCGGGCAGCGGGAGCAGCCCGAGCACGATCCCGGCCAGGAGCATCACCAGCGGCACCGAGAACGGCCGGTCGGCGACCAGCTTGGGCACGATCGCCGCCGCGAGCGCGAGCAGGCCCGCCACCCCGAACAACACCGTCAACGACGCCAAAGGTCTCCTCCTGCCGCTCGTCCCGCACCACTGCGGCCAGGAGACCCGGCCGAGCGTGACGCCGGGTTCCACCGGGGCGCACCGCGATCGGCCAGGCCCCCGGGAGCCGGGTAGCGTGGCGGGAAGAGGCGCGCCGCGACCCGGATTCCCGGCGTGCGGGCGGCGAAACCGAGGAGGCCGCGGTGACGGCGATGAACGGGGCCGGCAGTCCGTGCCGGTTCTGCGGCAGGCGGCGCGACCCCCGGGTGCCCGGCCGCAACGGGCCGATCTGCGTGGACTGCGTCCGCGCCGGCCTGCGCGTGGCGCGCGACGGTGCGGACCGGGAGAGCGGCGCGGGTGACGTGCTGGCCGCGGTGACGTCGCCGCTGGCCGCGGTCTGCGACTTCTGCGGCCGCCGCGAGCGCCGGACGTTCCTCGGGCTCCGGCGTCCGCTGCTGCGCGTGGACTGCGCGGCCCGGGACGCGGTGATCTGCGTGGACTGTCTCGACCACGCCGGCGACGTGCTGAACGTCGCCATGCGCGGCTGAGGGCGTTTCGGCGCGGCCACCGCGGGTAGCCGGGCGTCATGACGTCCACTCGGGAACACCGCACGCGACCGGAGACCGCTTCGGTGGCCGAGACCCTGCGTGTCGCGGTCGAGGTGGCGCTGCCCACACTGGCCGGCGGGGTGATCAAGCGCCGTCCCGCGGCCATGGCGCTGGCCGGGAAGCTGCAGTTCGACCGCCCGGCCGTGCGGTTGCTGCGCCGCCTGCGCGAGCGCCACTACGGCCGCCCGCTGAAGCTGCGCGTCCCCGGCCGGTCGGTGGAACTGGCACTGTCCGGCGCGGACGTGAAGCGGCTGCTGGCCGGCGCGCCGACGCCGTTCAGTCCGTCCACAGTGGAGAAGCGGGCCGCGCTGGGGCACTTCCAGCCGCACGGCGTCCTGATTTCGGACGCCGCCGGCCGGCCCGCCCGCCGCCGGTTCACCGAGGCCGTGCTCGACACCGGCCGTCCGCTGCACGAGCTCGCGACGCCGTTCGCCCACGCGATCGCCGAAGAGGCGGCCTTCCTGCCGAGCGAGGGTTCCCTCGACTGGGACACCTTCAACGTCGCCTGGTGGCGGCTGGTCCGGCGCGTCGTGCTCGGCTCGGGTGCCCGCGACGACACGACGCTGACCGACCAGCTCGAACGCCTGCGGTTCGACGCGAACTGGGCGTACCTGCACCCGAAGCGCAGGCAGCTGCGCGAGGAGTTCCGGCGCCGCCTGACGGAGCACCTGAACCGCGCCGAGCCGGGCAGCCTCGCCGCCGTGATCGCCGAGGTCGGCGAAGACACCGCGCCCGATCAGGTGGCGCACTGGCTGTTCGCGTTCGACGCGGCGGGGATGGCGACGTACCGCACGCTGGCCCTGCTGGCGAGCCACCCGGCGGAGCAGGAGCGGGCCCGCGCGGACATCGGGGACACCGAGCCGGCTCAGCTGAGCTACCTGCGCGCGTGCGTGCTGGACGCGGTCCGCCTGTGGCCGACCACGCCGATGATCCTGCGCGAGACGACGGAGGAGACCTCCTGGGGGCCGGCGGGGACCACGGTGCTGATCTTCACGCCGTTCTTCCACCGCGACCCCGACCTGCCTTACGCCGACCGGTTCGAGCCGGACCTCTGGCTCGACGGCCGCGCGGCCGAGAACCCGGCCCTGGTCCCGTTCAGCGCGGGCCCGGCGATCTGCCCGGGCCGCGACCTGGTGCTGTTCTGCGCGAGCACGATGCTGGCGAACCTGCTGCGCCACCACCGGTTCGAGCAGGCGTCGGGACCGGTCCTGTCCCCGGACCGCCCGCTGCCGGCGACCCTGGACAACTTCCACCTGAAGCTCAACCTGGTCGGCTGAGCCGGTGCCGCCGCCGTGTTCGCGGCGGCACCGGCTCACCGGTCACGCCGGAGCCGTGAAAACGTACGAGCCCGACGGCACGAAGTACGTCCCCGCCGCCGAAGGCACCGCCTCGGGCGGCGCGGTGATCCCCGCCGGCCGGGACGTCGGCACCACCACCGTCGCCGAGGAGCCGGCCGGGACCGTCACCCGCAGCGTCAGCTTCCCGTTCGCGATCGACCAGTCGCTGACCGCGCCGCCGTACGGCGTCTCGTACGCCGACTTCGCCGAGGTCAAGCCGCCACCCGGGCCGGGCGCGATCCGCAGCGACGAGTAGCCCGGGGACGCCGGGGCCAGCCCGCCCACCGAGCGGTACAGGAAGTCGCCGACCGAGCCGAGACCGTAGTGGTTGAACGAGTTCATCCCGGGGTCGTTGAACGAGCCGTCCGGCTTGATGCCGTCCCAGCGCTCCCAGATCGTCGTCGCGCCGTGGCCGATCATGTAGCCCCAGCCGGGGAAGTCCGGCTGCAGCAGCACCCGGTAGGCGACGTCGGCGTGGCCGTGCGCGGCCAGCACCGGCAGCAGGTTCTCCACCCCGAGGAACCCGACGATGAGGTGCCCACCGGCCGCGGCGACGCGCGCCGCCAGCTTGTCGGCCGCCGGCTGGACGCGGTCGGCCGGGAGCAGCCCGAACGCCAGTGCCAGCACGTACCCGGTCTGGGTGTTCGACCCGACCGTGCCGTCCGCGGCCACGAACCGGTTGGTGAACGCGACGCCGACCTGGTCGGCGAGCGTCCCGTACTTCGCCGCTTCGGTCGTGTGCCCGGTGGCCGCGGCCATCCGGGACAGCAACCGCGCCGACCACGCGACGAACGCCGTCGAGACCAGGTCGTGCGGGGTCTCGTCGTTGACGTTGAGCCAGTCCCCGTAGGTCTGGTGGTCGCGGATGAGGTCGGCGCCGGAGGTCGAACGCAGGTACTCGACCCACCGGACCATCGCGGCGAAGTGCTCGTTGATCACACCGGTGTCGCCGTACCGCTGCCACAAGGTGTACGGCACGATGACGCCCGCGTCGCCCCAGCCGGCCGTGCCCGAGCCGCCCAGCACCCCCGGCGCGACGTCGGTGAACGACCCGTCGTCGTGCTGCGCGTCGACGAGGTCGTCGCTGAACTTGCCGAGGAAGTTCGCGACGTCGAGGTTGAACGTCGACGTCCCGGCGAAGATCCCGATGTCGCCGGTCCAGCCGAGCCGCTCGTCGCGCTGCGGGCAGTCGCTCGGCACCGACAGCATGTTGGAGCGCTCACCCCACAGGATGTTGTGCTGCAGCTGGTTCACCAGCGGGTTCGACGTCGTGAACGTGCCGGTCTGCGCGCCGGTCGTCCACATCGCCCGGCCGGTCAGGGTCGACGCCGTCGGCGCGGACGGCAGGCCGGTCAGCTCGACGTACCGGTAGCCGTGCACGGTGAACCGCGGCTCGTACGTCTCGGCGCGACCGGTGCCCGCCAGGGTGAACCGGTCGGTGGCCTGGGCCGCGCGGAGGTTGGTGGTGTAGACCGTGCCGTCCGGGTTGAGCACTTCCGCGTGCCGCATGGTCACGGTGGTACCGGCCGGCCCGGTCACCGAAAGCCGGTTCCAGCCGCTGAAGTTCTGGCCGAGGTCGGCCACCCACACGCCGGGCTTCGGCTGGGTCCACGCGACCGGCTTGAACTCCTGCTGCACCGTGACGCCATTGTCCGCTTGCGACACCAGGTTCGGCTGCGCGCCGGTCTTCACGCGGGGTGCCGCCCAGCCGCGGTCGTCGAAGCCGGGCCGGTCCCAGCCGGTGGCGAGCCGCGCGTCGTAGGTTTCGCCCTGGTAGAGGTCGTCCGCGCGGATCGGGCCGTCACCGGCCTTCCACGTGCCGTCGGTCGCGATCGTGGTGCTCGTGCCGTCGGTGTAGGTCAGCCGCAGCTGCGCGGAGTACCACGGTTCGGTGCCGTACTTCCGGCTCCCGGCGATGCCGAGGCTCCCGGAGTACCAGCCGTTGCCCACCATCGCGCCCAGCACGTTCTCGCCGGGGCGGATCTGCCCGGTGACGTCGGAAACCCGGTACTGCACGCGTTTGGTGTAGTCGGTCCAGCCGGGGGACAGGACCTCCGAGCCGACCTTGACCCCGTTGAGGTGGGTCTCCTGCAGCCCGAGCGCGGTCGTCAGCAGCCGCGCGTTCGCGACCCGCTTGGTGACCGTGAAGCTCTTGCGCAGCAGGGGAGCGGGAGCGCTGACGGCGACGTTCGCGCCCCACGGCCCGGTGCCGTAGGCGGTCAGCGCCCGCGCCGCGGGCCAGGAGCTGTCGTCGAAGGCGCGTTGCTCCCAGCCGTCCGGGCCGCTCTGGCTCGCCTTCCACGTGCCGTCGGTGACCAGCGAAGGTCCACCTTGGACGGTCAGCTTCGCGATCGCCCCGGCCGGGCTCTGCGTGGTGTTCTCCGTGCTGATGGCGATGGTGTTCGCCCCGGCCGTCAGCAGGCTGCCGACTTCGGTGACCGCGGCCGTCTTCCACGAGTCGGCGACCCGCGGCGAGTCGCTGACGCGGGTGCCGTTGACCCAGACGGTGGCGGTGTCGTCCCCGGTCACGACCAAGGTGGCCTTCGCCGGGGCCGCGGCCAGGTCCAGGGTCTTGCGGAAGAAGCGGGTGGACGGCGGTACGCCGCCGAGCGGATCGCCTTCCGGGTACCAGATCCAGCTCGCGCCGGCGAGGTCCGGGCCGGCCGTGGCGCGGCCGAGGAACGCGCCGGTCCACTCGGTCGCCGGGGCCCGCAGCGCGGTTTCGAAGCGCTGCACCGGGCTCCAACCGGTCGTGCGGCCCTGGCCGTCCCAGACGCGGACGCGCCACGTGTACGCGGTCAGCGAGCCGAGCGCCGGGCCGCCGTAGGCGATGTCGGCCTGCTGCGCGGACGCGACGCGGCCGCTGTCCCACAGGTCGCGCCCGCCGGCGGAGACGACGATCTGGTACGCCGACTGCCGCTGCTGCGGCGCGGGGGAGGTCAGCTTCCAGGCGAACCGCGGCTGCGCCGGATCGACGCCGAGCGGGTTGACGCGGTTCGCGACCGTGGCGCTCGCGACCGACAGCGGTGACGCCGCGGCCTGGTTCGGGGTGGTGACGCCGGTGCCCCACGGCGCGGTGCCGTAGGCGCCGAGATCCGCGGCGGCCGCCCAGGTCCCGTCCGCGAAACCGGGCTGTTCCCAGCCTTCCGGCACGGTCGGCGCGCTCTTCCAGCCGGCCCCGGTGGCCAGGTCGGTGGTGCCGGCCGCGGTCGTGACCCGCAGCCGCCCGAGCAGGCCGGCCGGGCCGCCGGCGTTGCGGACGGCGACGGCGAGGGTGTTGACGCCGGGGGCGAGCGCCGGCCGCAGGTCCACCGGAAGCGCCGTGCGCCACGAGTCCCTGGTGCGGGCCGAAGACGCGAGCGGGGTGCCGTTGAGCCAGACGTCGGCGGTGTCGTCGCCGGTGAGGACGAGCCGGGCGTCGGTGACCGCACCGGCGGGCACGGCGAACGTCGTCCGGAAGTACCGGGTCCCGGCGGGCGCGGGAGTTCCTTCCGGGTACCAGATCCAGTGCGCGCCGGCCAGGGCGGGCGGTGGCGCGGCGCCGGCCGGAGGGACCGCGGCGGCCGACAGGGCCAGGATCGCGGCGAGGGTCGTGGTGGTGGCGCGCCAGAGCTTCGAGGGCAGCATGCAGGCTCCCTTGCGGCGGGGGTGGGGACGCGAATTAGAACGTTTCAACCAAGCTTTGCGAGGTGACTGTAATCACCACCTCACGTGTTGGCAATACGCCACTGGTATGCGGGAAGCCCGAAAACTGCCGGTGCGGGGAGTTCCTAAATCGTTTCAGGTCGGCGGTGCCGCCGCACCCGGACGACCACGACGACGCCCGCCGTGCCGAGCAGCACCAGCACGATCGGCAGCGCCGTCGGCAGCCACGGCCACGCGTCGCCTTCGAAGACGACTCCGTCGGTGGGCAGCTCCAGCACCTTCGCCGTCCAGCGCGCGGTGGCGACGTCGGTGCGGCGGGACAGCCCGCCGACCGCGGTGTCGTAGGGGAAGCCCGGCCGGTCGTGGACGTACTCGGGCGCCGGGCCGCCGGGTGGCGGCGTGACCCCGCGCGTCGCGCCGGGTACGAGCAGCCGGTCGAGGTCCGGCGCGGCGGTCAGGGCCGCCCGGGGCAGGAACGTCAGTCCGTGCCGGGACCGGATCGGGCCGCCGTCGGCGCTCACGGACAGGGTGCGCGAGGACAGCGACTGGCCTTCGGTGTCGAACACCGACGCGAGTTCGACCTCGCCGACGCCGTTCGCGAGGAGTACGCCGATCTTGTCGGGATTCCAGCGGAACCCGGCGTTGACGATCGCCGCCGCGTCCGGCGTCCCGGCCGGCGGGTGCACCGGCACCGCGGTGCCGTAGCGGCGCCAGCCGACGGCCGCCGCGGCGTCGGCCGCCACCGCGGGCCCGGCCAGCCGCTCGACCCAGTGCAGCGTGCCGTCGATGCCGGAGAGGATTCCGGCGGTGGTGACGACGTTCCCGTCGTCGACGAACCGCATCCCGCGCACCCACCGCACCGCCGGGTAGGCGGCGGCCCAGGCGTCGACCTTCAGCCAGTGCGCGGTGGCCGGCCGGCCGTCGAGCAACCCGGCGGAGGCGAGCACCGCGCCGCCGTTGCAGACGCTCAGCAGCTTCGAACCGTGCGCTGCCTGCGCCCGCAGCCAGGTGGTGACCGGCTCGGTGCCGGGCTCGCCGACGTCCGGGAACGCGGGCACGACGACGAGGTCCGGCGCGGATCCGCCGAGCCGGGCGGCGAGACCGGCGAAATCGAGGTCCGGGACCAGGTCGAGGCCGCCGGTCAGCGGTTCCGGCTCGCGGTGCGGCGCCACCGTGTAGACGTTGAACCGGCCGGTCGCGGCCAGGATTTCGTAGGGGGCGAGTGCGTCGGAGACCACGGCACCGCGGTCGCCGACGACGACCACCGCGGTCGGCTTGGCCGGGTCGTGCGGGACCGGCGCCGCGGCGGGGACGGGCCGCGGCGGGCCGGGAGCGTAGAGGGCGTCGATCGCGCCGAGCGCGGAGACGGTCGCGCCGACGGCGGGAACCACCAGCACGGCGGCGACCGCGGCGAGGAGGAAAGCGAGGCGCTTCAGCATGATCAGTGCCAGTACTCGGCGCGGCGCCGCACCATGGCGGCGAGCATGAGCGGGAACATGATCACGTGCCCGGCGACCATCAGCGCGGTGCCGGAGATCGCGCCCAGCCCGTACGGCACGAGGAGCGCTGCGAACGGCAGGTACATCACGGCGGCCATCTCGGCGATCCGCGGCCACGCGTGGCGGCGCAGCGCCATGGCGAGCACCATCGCGACGGTCATGTTCGTGGCCATCACGATCGCGTCGACGGCCGGGCGCTCGAGCCAGGCGGCCGGCCACAGCGGGCCGAGCGCCACCATGCCGATGAGCATGGCGACGACCATTTCGACGTAGTGGCCGGCGAACCGGGCGAGCTTGCGGGCGGTGGTCCGGGTGGCTTCGGTGGTGGTCATGGTTTCCCTCCAGGGTTGCTCCTGGACGAGAATCGCGGTTCCCGGCCGTGCTGCCAGGTGCCGGAAGTCATGACCGGGGGTCACGGTCTAAAGCAGGCCGAGATCCCTCGCGCGCAACGCGGCCTGGGTCCGGTCGCGTGCGCCGAGCTTGCCCAGCACGTTCGTGACGTGGTTCTTCACCGTGCCTTCGGCGAGGAACAGCGCCGCGGCGATCTCGCGGTTGCTGCGGCCCTCGGCGAGCAGCCGCAGCACGTCGAGTTCGCGCTCGGACAGCGGCACCACCAGCGGCTGGGGCCGCGGCGCCGGCGTGTCCGGCAGCTGGGCGAACCGCGCCACCACCTTGGCCGCCACCGACGGCTGCAGCACGGACTCCCCGCGAGCCGCCGCCAGCACCGCCTCGACCAGCCGTGCCGACGAGACGTCCTTGAGCAGGTAGCCGACGGCGCCCGCACGCAGGGCCGCGAAGACGTCTTCGTCGTCGTCGAAGGTGGTCAGCGCGATGACCCGGACGCTCGCCTGCTCCGCCCGCAGCCGCCGGGTCGCGGCCACGCCGTCGAGGACCGGCATCCGCAGGTCCATCAGGACGACGTCCGGTGCCAGCGAAGCGGCTTCGCGCAGGGCTTCGGCGCCGTTCCCGGCTTCGCCGACGACGTCGATGCCGTCGTGCGCGGCGAGCAGGGTGGCGAGGGCTTCGCGGAACAGGGCCTGGTCGTCGACGAGCAGGACGCGGACCGGCGTCATCCGGGGATCTCCATGGTCAGGGCGCTGCCGCCACCGGGGGTCGAGGTGAAGGCGAGTTCGCCGCCGAGGTGGGCGGCCCGTTCCCGGAGCCCGACCAGGCCGAAGCCGGCCGGCTCGCCGCCGTCGCTGCCCCGGCCGTCGTCGCGGACTTCGACCCGGACCGCCGTGGCGGCGTAGTCCAGGACGACGGCCACGGTCTCGGCGCCGGCGTGCTTGCGGACGTTCGTCAGGCCTTCCTGCGCGGCCCGGTAGAGCGCTTCGCGCTGCTCCTCGGAGAGCGGGCGTTCGGTGCCGGTCACCGTGAGCCGGGCCGCGACACCGGTCGCCGACGTCTCTTCCGCGAGGGCTCGCAGCGCTTCCGGCAGCGGCGGGATCGCCCGCGGTTCGCGAAGCGTCCGTACCGAGCGGCGCACCTCGGCCAGCGCGGTTTCGGCCTGCTCCTGCGCTTTCGCCAGGACGGCGTCGGCCTTGCCGGGATCGGCCGGCAGCACCGCCCGCGCGGCCTTCACCTGCATCTGGACGACGGTGAGCGAATGCCCGAGCCCGTCGTGGATGTCGCGCGCGACGCGGTTGCGCTCCTGCGCCGTCGCGAGGCGCTCGGCCTGGGCGGCGTGGTCGCGGAGTTTCGCGTGTGCCTCGGCGAGTTCGCCGCGCGAGCGCTGTTCCCGCAGCAGCAGTTCGGTGATGATCGCGGCGAACAGCACCGACATGAACGTGCCGATCCCTTCCCGCAGCCCTTCGCCCAGCGACATCCCGAGGTGCACGAGCGGGACCACGGCGATCACGAGCGCGATCGCCGGGCGCGGCAGGCGCAGCAGCACGCACTGGCTGACCAGCACGACCAGGAACAACGTCGTCCCGACGCCGGCGTCGATCGTGAAGAGCACGAAAGCCAGCGGCAGCTGGACGGCGACGTAGGCCGCGCCCCACGCGAGCCGCTCGCGGCCGCGCACCCAGCCGAAGACCACCGTCGCGAGCACGGCGAAGACCGCGCCGAGCAGGAGGGCGAGCCGGGGTTCGCCGGAGCCGAGCACCCCGAGCACGATCGAGAGGAAGGCGCCGCAGGTCAGCACCCCGAGGGCCCGGTTCATGCGGTCACTGTGGAGGCTGCGGCGCCCCGCGGTCAACCACGAAAGCGCTCACACGGCCGTTCGACGTCCCGGCGCTTACGCTGGAAACCACGGCGAGGCCGATACGGGGGTTTGACATCGATGTCAGTGCTCTGGGGCGTGTCCTTCGACGCCACTCCGCTGTCCGGGGTCGTGGTCGAGTTCCTCAAGACGGCGCACCGCTTCGCCGCGCGCGGGCACCGCGTCCACCTGGATCTCGGGTACGACATCAAGGCCGACAAGGGCGCGTTCTTCCGCCCCTACCGCGACGAGGCCCAGCTGCTGCCGGACTGGGTCACGCTCGACCGCGTCGAAGGCGTCGAGCGGATCCGCGGCTACGACCGCGAGTTCGTCGAGCGGGTCCTGGGCGAAGTCGTGCAGGACGGCGACGACACGCTGCGGCCGGAGATCGACCGCGTCGCCGGCGAACTGGCGGACCGGATGGTGGCCACCTGGGAACGCCTCGGCGTGACCGTGGTGATGGTGGAGAACGGGACCCTGCCGGAGAACCTCGCCTACACCGAGGCGCTGTACGCCGCGATCGATCGCTACGGCGCTCGCCACCGGCTCGGCCGGTTCGTGTTCTGGCGCGACCACGACCTGATGTGGCAGAGCGAACCCGGCATCGCCAAGTACGGCACGTTCCCGTACCCCGGCGTCCCCGCGCCGCGGAACTCCCCGCACATCCACTACTTCGCCCTGCACGAGCAGGCGAAGGCGCGGACGCTGGAGTGGGTCCCGGAGCTGGCGAACATCGACGTCCTGCCCAACTCCTTCGCCATCGCCCCCGCGCGCATCGACGAGCGCAACGCGGCTTTCCGGCGCGACCACGGGATTCCGGACGGCGTCCCGCTGCTGGCCCGGATCACCCGGATCATCCCGCAGAAGCGCATCGACCGGGACCTCCACCTGCTGGCCCTGCTGCCGGACGCGTGGCTGTTCGTCGCCGGTGACGTCGGCGAGACACCCACCGAACACGCCCGGCTCGTCGACCTCGCGAATCGCCTGGGCGTGCGCGAGCGCGTCGTGTTCGGCGGCTGGCTGACCCCGTACGACACCGCCGTCCCCGGCCGGTACTCCGTGCGCGACCTCTTGGCCCACACGACGGTCGTGTCCTTCCTGACCTCCTACGACTACGAAAGTTACGGCAACCCGGTCAGCGAGGCGATCGCGTCCGGGACGCCGTACATCACCAGCGGGTACGAGCTGTACGACGTCGTCTACGGCGGTTTCCGGGCGCCGGTGCTGGACATCCGGGCCCGCGACCTGCCGGACGCGGCGTTCGCGCGCGAAGTCGCCGAGCTGATCACCGACGAAGGGAAACGGGCGGAAGTGGTGCGGGTGAACTCGGAACTCGGGCAGGCGCGGTTCGGCGCGCGGGTCGTCGACGACCTGGTGGACCGGCTGTACCCGCCGCCGATGGGCGCGGCGACGCGGCTGAGCGTCGTGCTGCCGGTGTACAACGAGGCCGCGAACCTGCCGGAGGTGCTGCGGACGCTGCACGACCAGCACGACGGCGACGCGCCCCTGGACAAGAGCCGGTACGAGGTCGTGCTCGTCGACAACAACTCCACCGACGACACCGTGGCCATCGCGCACGCCTTCGCGGCCGCGCACCCGGACCTGGCGCTGCACGTCATCCACGAACCCGAGCAGGGTGTTTCGTGCGCGAGGCGAGCGGGGATGGACTTCGCCGCGGCCCGCAGCCGGAACCGGCCCGACAGCGACCCGGGGGAGCGGTACTATCTCGTCTCCGCCGACGCGGACTGCCGCGTCGACCCGCACTGGCTGAGCGAACTGTTCACCGCGATGGAGTCGAGCAAGGCCGCCATCGGCGTCTGCGACTACTACTACAACGCCGAACACTTCACCGGGCGGCCGCGGCTGTGGGACGCGATCCAGCGGACACTCCGGTGCCGCGCCGTCACCTTCGCGCTCTTCGGCGGCTTCCCCGACGGCAAGGGCTTCGCGGTCGAGCGCGACGCCTACGAGCGCGCCGGCGGCATCGAGATCTTCTACCAGCTGCAGGACGGGAAGTTCGTCAACCACCTCTCCGACGACTGGGACTTCGGGATCAAGGTCGCCAGCGGCGGCGACGCGATCACCTACGCCCCGCGCTCGCGCGTCGAGATCAACCCGCGGCGCGTCGACCACGCCATCGACGAGGTCATCGCCGGCCGGGCCTACGGCTCGGACGGCATCATCGTCATGCGCGACATCCGGCCGTCGGCGCCTCCGGTGCCGGCCGACCTCACCGAAGCCGAAGCGAAGCAGGCCTGGGAGTTCTCGATCAAGGACTTCACCCCGAAGAACACCATCCTGCCGGTGCTCCTGACGCCCGCGCTGCTGGAGGACGACGCCGTCATCGCCTTCTTCGGCGCCGATCTCGCCGCGCGGCTGGCCCGGCGGATCAGTGAGATCCGGCACGAGATGCGGGTCGTCGACTTCACGCCGATCCACGCCTACAAGACGCCGTCCTACCGGCTGTACTTCGAGTTCGCCGACGAGCTGTTCGCCTGCCTGCGGCGGCACGTCGGCGCGGACATCGGCCACCCGCCTCCCCTGCCGCCGTGCCTGGCGGCGGTGCCGGCCGCGCGGTTCGCGGAGTTCGTCCGCTACTACTGCGAGGACCGCGAGTCGGGAGAAGCCCACAACTACTTCGGCAACGGAGGGGTGTTCTGAATGACCCTGGGCTATGAAGAAGCGGTCGGCTCGCTGCACGCCATCGACCCCGCGTGGCCGCGGCCCGCCGTGCTCGACGTCCTGGAGGCGCCCGAGAACCGGCACCTGCTCGACTTCGTGCAGGAAGACCCGTTCGGGGCGCACGTGTTCCCCGGCAACGTACCCGGCACGCCGGCGGAGTTCCTGCGCGACCTGGACGCGCAGCTGGCCTCGTCCGGGCCGATCCACCTGTGGTCCTACATCCCCACGTGCGCCTACCGCTGCCGGTTCTGCCAGTACCCGGTGGTGCTGGTCAAGGGCAAGATCGAGAAGGCGGCCGACTGGGTCGACCTCAACATCGCCGAGGCGCGGCTGTGGCTCGACGCCGTGCCGAACCTGGCCGGTGCCGCGGTGGGGGAGTTCAACGTCTTCGGTGGCACGCCGTCGCTGCTGCCGGAGGCCGAGATCCGCCGCCTGCTGGAGTTCTACCGCTCGCACTTCGGGTTCACCGCCGACACGACGATCCGCTTCGAAGGCGACCCGAGCACGTTCACCCCGGCCAAGCTCGACCTGCTGCGGGAACTGGGCTGCACCAAGCTGTCCAGTGGCGTCCAGTCGTTCGACGACCACGTGCTCGAGCTGTGCGGCCGCGAGCACACCGCGAAGATGTGCGTCGACTTCGTCCGCAATGCGACGGCGGCGGGCTTCGAATGGGTCAGCATCGACCTGATGTACGGCCTGCTCGACCAGACCCTCGACAGCGTCCGCCGCGACCTCGACGTCGTGCTGGAGAACGAAGTCACGGCGGTGGTGTGCACGAAGCTGCACCTGGCTTCCTACAGCGACACCCGCACCGGCGTCACCGGGGAGAAGCCGGCCGCGTGGCAGCTGCCGTCCTACCGGGACAAGCTGGTGCGCGACGGGCACCGCTGGCCGACCCTCGGCGAGCAGTACCAGATGCGGGAGCTGCTGACCGAGGGCCTGCGCGCGGCCGGGTACACCGAGCACCCGACGATGTACTTCGCGCGCGACGGCCTCGGGCCGGAGAAGTGGAAGTCCATCATGGTCGACCAGGACAAGCAGGAGGCCGAGGTCGCGATCGGGCTGGGCGGCAGCTCGAGCTGCCGCGCGTCCGAGGCGATCACCGACGTGAACTCCCGCCGCTACCCCGAAACCGTGCGCTCCGGCCGGATCCCGCTGGGGTCCGCGACGCGGTTCACGCCCGAGGC
Source organism: Amycolatopsis sp. NPDC024027 (assembly GCF_040638975.1). Lineage (NCBI taxonomy): Bacteria > Bacillati > Actinomycetota > Actinomycetes > Pseudonocardiales > Pseudonocardiaceae > Amycolatopsis > Amycolatopsis sp. NPDC024027. The sequence goes on along the minus strand of NZ_JBEZYY010000034.1, from coordinate 18,832 downwards.
GCAGGAAGCACGGGCCGTCAAGATGGCGCTCACGACGTTGCAGCCGCTGCGGGATTCCCTGCACACAGCGCGGTTCCCCGGGCGCTCGCTGTTCGCGGAACCGTGGCTGGGCAAGTTCCGCTCGCTGGCTTCGCGGGGCCTCGTCCGGTTGCGGCCGGGTGTCGTCGAGCTGACGCCGGCCGGGGAAGTGCTCGTCGAGGCGATCATCACCACCGAACTCTGAAGATCACTGCATCGGGTGACACAAGCCTCGCGGGGACCGAGCCCGGCAGGCAGCATGGATTCCGGATCTGCCCGTACCGAGATCGGAGCCCGGATGAACCGAACCGTACCGGGACAGCGGCCGGCGGGAGCGGCCGCGCTGGCGGTGCTCGCGGCGCTGGTGGCCGCGACGCCCGCCCGAGCCGACCATTCCCCGGCCGACTACTCCCTGGCCGACTACTCCCCGGCCGACTACTCCCTGGCCGACACGAACTACGCGGGCACGCAGATCGCGCGCCACGAAGGCGTCCGGGGCACCCCGCGGACCGACCCGGCCGAGCAGACGCTCGGGCACGACGTCAGCGGGCACCAGGGCCCGGTCGACTGGGCCGCCGCGGCCGGCGCCGGGGCGAAGTTCACCTACGTCAAGGCGACCGAGGGCACCGGCTTCGTCAACCCGCAGTTCGGCCAGCAGTACGACGGCGCGCACGCGGCGGGCATCATCCGCGGCGCCTACCACTTCGCCCGCCCGGACGTCTCGGGCGGCGCCGAGCAGGCGGAGTACTTCATCGCCAACGGCGGCGGCTGGCGCGCGGACGGCACCACGCTGCCCGGCGCGCTCGACGTCGAGTACAACCCGTACGGCGACGTCTGCTACGGCAAGAACCCGGCCGACCTGACGGCGTGGATCGCGGACTTCACCCGCACGTACCTGGCGAAGGTCAAGCGCAGCGCACTGATCTACACGAGCACGGCCTGGTGGAAGCAGTGCACCGGCAACACGGCCCGCTTCGGCAACACCGATCCGCTGTGGCTGGCGCGCTACGGCCCGGACGTCGGCGAGCTGCCGGCGGGGTGGGAGAAGCAGAGCATCTGGCAGTTCGCCCGCGGCGGCGGCCTGCCGGGCGACCAGAACTACTACAACGGCCCGATCGGCCGGGTGCAGGCGCTGGCGAAGGGCTAGGTCGCCCTGGCCGGCCCCCGGCGCTAGCGCCTGCGTTGGCGCAGGTCCGGCCACGGCGGCCGGTGCACCATGGCGATCCCGGCGAGGGTGGCGGCGACCAGCCCGATGCCCACGCCCAGCAGGGCGACGCGGGTGGCGTCGACCGCCGGTTCCCACCTGGCCTGGCCGTCGCGGACCGCGAACACGCCGACCGGCCGGTGGACCGGGAGCACCGTCGTCCCGTCCGGGGTTTCGTACGGATCGCCGAACGTGCGGGGTTCGCTCATGCCGCCATCGAACCGGAGACCGCCGCCGCTGACAAGATCGGACAAATCCTTGTCGCCTGCGTGACCGGCTGCTTACGATCGGCGGAGGAGCTGTTCGTCGCTCGTCCTTTGTGGACTCAGGAGGCGCCGTGCGCAGGATCGCCGTTCTCGCTGCGGTTTCCGTGGCCGCGGCCGCCGTCGTCTCCGCTCCGGGCGCCGCCGGGGCCGGGCGGGCGTGGTTCACGTCGTGGGCGCAGTCCCAGGACGGGCGGGCCGACACGGCGGTCACCGGGCAGTCGCTGCGGATGATCACCCACCTGAGCCAGGGTGGCGACGCCGTGCGCGTCCGGTTCCAGAACACCTTCGGCACCGGGCCGCTGACCATCGGGCACGCCACCGCCGGGCCGAGCGCGGGCGGTGCCGCCGTCACCGGGGTCCGCGACCTGACCTTCTTCGGGCGCCACGCCGTCACGATCCCGGCGGGCGGCGAGGTCTGGAGCGACGAGACGAAGCTCGTGACGCGCCCGGACTCCGACCTCGCGGTGAGCATGGCGGTCGAAGGGACCGCCGTGCCCGGCCGCCACGGCGCGGCCTTGCGCGACAACTACCTCACGCCACCGGACTCGGGCGACCACGCCGGCGATGCTTCGGGCGAAGCCTTCACGGCGACGGTGGGCGCCACGTACGTCGTCAGCGCCGTCGACGTGCACAACGCGGCTTTGCAGGGCGTCGTCGTCCCGTTCGGCAGCTCGGTCGTCGACGGCATCGGCAGCACCAACTGCGGCCCCGGCTGCACCGAGCTCGGCGCGAACCGCCGGTGGACCGACGACCTGGCGCGGCGGATCGTCGCCTCGTCCGCGCAGCTCGCCGTCGCGAACGCCGGCGTCTCGGGCACGACGAGCGCCCGGTCGTGCCCGGGGATGCCGCCGTCGGTCGCGGGCCTGGACGCGGCGAGCCGGCTGGACCGGGACGTCCTGGCGCTGCACGGCGTCACGGCCGTCATCTACTACTACGGAACCAACGACCTGGCGTACGGCTGCGACGCGGCGACGATCCTCGACAGCTACCGGGCGGTGTTCGCGCGGCTGCGGGCGGCGGGCATCCCGGTGTACGTCACGCCGAGCACGCCGCGGCCGGGGTACAGCGACCAGGCGAACCTGGCCCGGCACGAGATCGCGCTGTTCGTCGAGCGCTGGAACACCTGCGGCGGCACGTGTTCCGGTGTCGTGGACTTCGACACGGTGCTGGCGGACCCGCTGAAGCCGAACAGCATCCTGCCGGCCTACGACAACGGCGACGGCATCCACGCGAACGCCGCCGGCCAGCAGGCACTCGCGGACTTCGTCTCGGTGCCGATGCTCACCCGATCCGGGCTGGTCGGCCACACGATGGGGTGAGCCGGCGAGTCGGAATGGCGGAACTGTGCGTGCCGGTCAGCAGAGTACGTCCGGTGATGAACGAGTCGATGGACGACGCCGGGTGCTGCCTGCTGTCGGTGGCCTGGAACGTCGCCCCGCTGGCCGAAGGGCCGCCGGGCTCCCGTCGCGGCGACCTGCGGCGCACGGTGGAGACGGTCTGCCGCACCGCCGGTCACGGCGCCCGTGACTGGGCCGCGCGGCACGGAGCGGGCACGGAGGCCCAGTACCGGCCGTTCCTGCAGCTCGCCGACGTCGCCTACGAGATCGCGACGCTCCTGCTGCTGGTGGAGGACTTCCTGGTGCCGGACCTGGAGCGCGAGCACCGCCGCTGGGCGGAGATCGAGGAGCTGACCGGCCGGCTGACGGAGCTGTCCGAGTGGACGGCGGCCTTCCTCTTGTCAGGCGCACCCTTACGACTGTAAGGTCGCGCCTGACAAAGGAGGTCTCATGGGTACTGCGGTGTTCGCACGCTGCTCGTTCTGTTCCAAGCCCAACACGGAAGTGGACACGCTGGTCGCCGGCCCGGGGGTGTTCATCTGCGACGGGTGCGTGCAGCTGTGCGTGTCGGTGATCGAAGGAAAGCCGGCGGACGTCCCGCTGATCGCGCCGTGGGAGCACGACCTGCCCTTGGAGCAGGTGCTTTCGAACCTGCGCCCGGTATCGGCGGCGAGCACCCAGGTCCAGGACAACCTGGCGGCCTGGGTGGGCAAGGCCCGCGCCCTGGGCGGTACGTGGTCCCAGATCGGCGAGGCGCTGGGGATGACCCGCCAATCGGCTTGGGAGCGGTTCGCTCAGATGTGATGTCCGCGGAGGTTGGTCAGCCGGGTGATGGGTGGCTTGCCGCCGGTTGCGCTGTGGGGTCGGTGGTGATTGTAGAAGTGCAGCCAGCCTGGTAGCGCGGTCCGTCGCAGGGTTTCGGAGGGGTAGAAGCGGGCGTAGGCCGAGCCGTCGGCCAAGGTGCGGTGGAACCGCTCGATTTTTGCCGTTGGTTTGCGGCCGGTATGGCTGGGGTCCGTTTCGGGGTGATTCCCAGCTCGGTGCAGGTGTCGCGCCAGGCGTGGGAGCGGTAGGCCGACCCGTTGTCCGATAGCACCCGTTTGACGGTGACGCCGTGGGCGGCGAACCAGGCCACCGACCGGTGCAATACCCCGGTGGCGGTGGCGGCGGTTTCGTCGGCGTGGATCTCGGCGTAGGCGAGGCGGGAGTGGTCATCGAGCACCGTGTGCACGAATGCGGTCCCGATCTTGGGGTTGTGGTAGGCGTTGCGGGGCTTGCCCGGGGTCGCGGCGCGGTTGCGATCTCCTTGCTGCCGGCCGACGAATCGGTGTCCGCCGCCGTCGGGGATGTTGCCGAACTTGGTGACATCGACGTGGATCAGCGAGCCGGGGTGGTCGTGTTCGTAGCGGCGCAGCGGTTCACCGGTGACCCGGTCGATGCGGGAGAGTCGGTTGATCCGGCAGCGCACCAGCACCGCGTGCACTGTGGAGGCGGGTAGGTCGAGCCGGCCGCCGATCTGGACCGGGCCCAGCCGCTTGCGCCACCGCAGCCGCACGATCGCCCGCACCAGGTGCTGGGGTGTGCGGGCCGGACTGTGATGCGGACGGCAGCTGCGGTCAGCCATCCCGGCCGGGCCTTCAGCGCGATAGCGGTCGGCCCATTTGCGGGCGTTTTGGGTGCGACCATGAACATCTTCGCCCTGCGGTCGGGGTCCAGCCCTGATCGACGATCAGACGAGCCAGCCGCAGCCGGGTGCGTGGGGTCAGGGTGGCGTTAGGGTGGGACACGAAGGCCTCCGGAGGGTGTGAAGCGGTTCCTAGACAGCTCCACTTCACATCCGGAGGCCTTCACCTGTCAGCACGACAGGCCGCCACCGGGTCACCTCAACTCGGGACAACGTCCCTGGACATCACACCTAGACCTTCACGCCGACCCCGGCGTAAAGACCGTCTTCTTCGGGATCGACGACGGCGGCGAGCCGGTCCGGCCGCCAGTTGGCCGAGGTGGTCAGCCCGGGTTCGACGAGCTCGAAGCCCTCGAAGAGCGCCAGCACTTCGTCTTTGGTGCGCGGGTGGATGTGGTCCTGGGTCTGGCGCATGGTTTCGGCGACGCGCGGGTCGCTCAGGACGGCGAAGTCGTTGGTCAGATGGGTGAGCGCGAGGTAGCTGCCGGGCGCGAGGGCGTCGCGGTAGGCGGCGAACACCCCGCGGACCTCGGGCAGGTAGTGCCCCAGGGTGATGGCCAGCAACCCGACGGGCTTGCCGAGGTCGAGCAGCCGTTCCACCGGTTCGGACTTCAAAACAGCCGCGGTGTCGGTGGCATCGGCTTCGAGGGCCTCGGCGTGAAGGTTGCCTTTGAGCAGCATCCGGCTGTGCGCGACGGCAACGGGTTCGTAGTCGACGTAGACGACCTTGGCGGCCGGATCGACCTCTTGGGCGACTTCGTGCACGTTGCCGACGGTCGGGATGCCGGAGCCGAGATCGAGGAACTGCCGGACGCCTCGGTCGAGCATGAACCGCACCACGCGCCGGAGAAAGGCCCGGTTCCGCCGGGCGACCGCGGCGACCTGGGGCTGGATGGCCTCGAGCTTGCGCGCGACGTCCCGGTCGGGCGCGAGATTGTGGGCCCCGCCCAGCAGGTAGTCGTAGATCCGCGCGGCACTGGGCCGCGAGAGATCGGCCCCGGCCGGGATCCAGTCGGCGCCTTCCTGATCGGTCATGGTGGTCCCCTCGAGTCGGCTCGGCTCACTTTAGCGCTCCCCACGGCGCTCATCCCGTGAACGGCTTGAGCACCATGGCGACCGTCGTTTTCCCTCTCGCTGCCAAAGGATCTCGGAGCTGGGCAGTCGGCGTTCGAGACTGGCATCGTCTTTCGCATACGGGCGCCGGCATCACTCGGGAGCGAAGAAGATGTGCGACGCGCGTTCTCGGACGTCGGCGTCGGAGTGGTCGCGCAACGCCGATACCAGCTCGCGCCACGGACGCGGCCATCCGGCGTGAGGTCCGGCCTGGCTCGCGATACTCGCCGCGAGCAACGCCTCCGCCGGGCTTGCCGTGAGGGCTTGGGCGGTGCCGCGCAGCTCTGGGCGGCCCGGGGCGTGGCCGGCCAGCCAGGCCGCGAGCCGGTCCGCCACTTGCCAAGCCAGTGCGGGACGGTCGGCGAGGGCGGCGATCCGGCGGAGGTCCGGCAGCAGGTCGCCGCGGCGGGGGAGGGCGGTGACGGCGAGCAGGAGCGCGTCCGTTCGGTACTCCGCCCGTTCCGCCAGTTTCATGGACAGTTGCTGCGCCGCACCGCACATCGTTTCGCCGCTCGCGTCCAAGCGGGCCGCGAAGCGCACGAGGAAGAGGCGGAGCCGTTGCCGCGCCGGCTGGTCCCGGCCGTCGACGACGACGCCGGCCGATTCGGCGAGCGTCGTGGCCGCGGCGTGCAGGGGCGCGGGATCGCCGGTGACCGCGGCCGCGACGAGCACCGCGTCGACCGCGGCTCGCCAAGTCGCGGTGCTGGTCAGGTCGCCGATCAGGGTCACCAGCGCGGCAGGCCCTTCGCGGTCCCAGACGCTCCACGCGGGCCAGGCGGCCAAGCCGATCCGCGCGGTGTCCGGGTCGGTGCTGCCCGCCACGGTCCGGACGAGCACGCCGTAGCGCGCGCGGTACTGCTCGGCGACGGTCATCGGGTCGGCTTCGGTCACGGCCGTGGCCACCGCGGTCATCGCGGACGCTTCGGTGAGCCACTGCCACGCGCGTTCGTCGTCGAGCAGCCGGCGCGCGGCCGACACGATCGCGCGGCGGAGGTCGCGGTGCAGGCGCGGGTCCGCCCACAGCGCGGCCAGTTCGCCGGCCGCGCCGGGCACGCGGTGCTCGGCGAGCAGCCGGACCGCCTCCTTGCGCGACGTCAGCTTCTTCCCCGCCAGCACCGGCCGGAGTGCCGCACCCAGTTCGGCCGGCGGGATGGTCCGCGCGGCGCGGCCGGCCGCGTACACCGCGACCCGGGCGCGCTCGGTGTCGGCGTAGCCGAGCAACGTGCCCAGCGCTTCGCCCGGCCGATCGGTCCAGGCCAGCCCCGCCAGTGCGGCCTCGACCACGGCGACTTCGCCGTCCTGGAGGAACGGTGCCACGTCGTCGACGCGGACGCCGGGCAAGCTCGCCAAGCGGCGCACGGCGGAAACCCGTTCCCAGACCGGCTTGCGGGGCGCGGTGGCGAGGTCGGCCAGCAACTCGGCGTACCGGGCGACCTGGCGCGGCAGCCAGTGCCGCAACGACCCGCCGAAGGTCGGCACCAGCCGGACGCCGCGGGCGGCGAACCGGCCGCGCGGCGGCCGGTCCAGCACGAGGTCGAGCAGGTCGGTCCGGCGCCCGCTGACCGCGTTCGCCACCGCGGCGACCGCGATCGTGGACGAGTCGCGCCGCAGCACGGACCCGACGCGTTCGTCCCGGGTCGCGGGCGGGGCCAGCCACAGCTCGAGGGCCCGGTGGACCGTGGTGTCGTCGGCCGCGCCGGTCGCTTCGCCGACGACGGCCTGGAGGCCGGGCATCGCCCACGCCCGCCGGTGCAGGCCCGCGGCCAGGGACAGGACCAGGGCGTAGCGGCCGGCGCGGGCGTCGGCGGCGATGCGCGGCCGCAGCGCGGAGAACAGGCCGTGCTCGGCACCGCGAGGCAGATCTCGGTCGAGCCGGTGCAGGTCGAGGGTGTGCGCGTGGCCACCGGACAGTTCCAGGATCCGCAGGCCGCTTTCGACCAGGTCGGGCCGCGTCGTGAGCGTGCCCTGCCGGACCAGGCCGACGGCCGTGGTGCCGACCGCTTGCCGGGTGCCCCAGGACGCGTCCCGGGCCTGCACGGCATCGGTGGCCAGCTTGACCAGGGTGGCCGGATCGGCCGCCCGCAGCAGCCATCCCGGGATGGCGGCGACGGCGGCGAGCGCGACCTGGCGGACCGGGTCCTGCTCGTTGGGCAGCCGGGTCAGCGACGCCAGCAGGCCGGCGACGACGTCCGGATCCCGGGTCGCGGCCGCCGCGCCGATCAGCAACGGGTAACCGAGGGCCCGCTCCGCCGCGGTCGGCCGCGCGATCGCGGCGCGCAGCGGGGGCTCGGCCTCCGGCCACGGCAGCCGGGCGGTCGCCTGCCGCCGCAGATCGGGGTGGTCGGCCACGGTTCGGGTGGCGAGCTGCCGGCGGGCCTGCTCGTGCCGGGACCACCACGGCAGGACGTCGAGCAGCGTCATCGGCAGCCGGGCCTGCTGCAGGTCCCGTTCGCCCAACGCTCCACTCAGGACGGCCGGGCGCCGGCCGGGCGGAAGGCCGCGCAGCAACGCCGTCAACCGGTTCGCGTCGGTGAGGCAGGTGCGCGCCAGCGAGGTCAGTGACTCGTCCGAGGCCTGCCGGAAAGCACGCTGCGTGCTCCGGCCCGGCTGGAACCGGATGAGCCGCGTCGGATCGGCGAGGATCGCGACGACGCGCTCCGGATCGGCGGCGGTCGCCGCGGCCAGCCAGCGGTCCGCGCCGGCCGGGAGCCCGGTGAGCGGTCCCGAGTGCGCGAGCAGGTCGACGAGCTGGGCCGGATCGTGCCGGACCAGTTGTTTCAGCGCGGGCCCGAAGCGCGCCCAGGTGGCGTTGCGGCCGGCGTCGCCGGCTTCGGCCAGCCGGCGGCGCAGGTGCGCGAGCACGACGGCGGGGTGCCGGCGGGTCAGCGCGGCGAGGTTGGGCACGGCGAAGTCCAGCTCCGGCAGCAAGGCCGTCACCGTGCCGGCTTCGCAAGCCGGCAGCACGGCGGCGGCCTCGTGGTCGCCGAAGCGGGCGCGCACCGAAGGCAGGAGAGCTTCGGCCCACTCGGTGGCGCCGGTGGCGCGCACCGCGCGGTAGAGGGTGTGCCGCCACCCGAGCGGCGCGGCCGGCAGGGCCGCGGTGACGGCGTCGAAGTGCCGGCCGCGGCGGGCGCAGTGGTGCATCGCCGGACCGGCGACGCGGGCATCGGCCGCGACGAGGCTGCGGCGCAGGTGCGTGTCGTCGCCCCCGATGACGGCCATCGTCGCGGCCCAGGTGCGCGGGAGGCCGGGGAGGGCGTCCAGTTCCGCGAGCAGTGCGGTCAGCTCCGGGGAGCCGGCCAGCGCGCGTGCGGTGTCGGCGAGGACCCGACGCCGGGCCGGCGCGGCCAGCGGATCGATCCGGGCGAGCAGGGCGCGCATGTCCATTCCGGCGATTGTTCCCGATCATGGAGCTCGCACCAACGCAATTCCGCCCGGCGGCGCTGCGGAACCGGGCAACCCCGGTCGAGCTCCGAACTCAATCCTCGAACTGCCCGCTCGGCCGGACGCCCAAGGAGGCGAAGGCGTCCTGCGCCCGTTCCCGCCACACCCGGGCCGCGTCGGCACCTTCGGACACCTCGAACACGGCGGCGAGGGCGGCGAGAGTAACCGCTTCCCCCAGACGATGTCCGGTGTCGCGGTGGATTTCCAGCGCCTGCCTGCCGTATCCGGCGGCTTGCTCGGTCTCGCCGCGCCGGTGCAGAAGCCGGGTCAACGCGGTGAGCGCCCGGCCTTCCAGGCCGCGGTAGCCGGCCGCGCGGGCGAGGCCGAGTGCCTCCCGGACCCCACCGGGATCCTCGCGCGTCATCGCCAGCTCGATCAGGGCTTCGACGGTGCCGTACCGGATTCCGCTGTGCCGGGCGAGCTCGAGTGCCTTCCGGTGGCAGTCGATCGCCGCCACCGGTCGCCCGAGGCGCCGGTTGACGGTGCCGAGGACGTTGAGGGCGTCCGCTTCCCCTCGCTGGTCCCCGGCGCGGCGCGCGAGCTCGAGGGCGGCCCGGGCGCGTGCGTCCGCGCGCTCGAGGCGTCCGCTGTCCCGGTCCACCGCCGCCATGCTGCGCAGGGTGGCGGCTTCGGTGCCGACGTCCCCGATCTCGCGGAAGAGGGGCAGCGCGCGAGCGAGTTCCGTCAGCGCCTCGTCGAAGCGGCCCAGCGCGTGCAGGGCGTCCCCGAGATTGCCCAGTGCCGTGGCCTGGCCGGAACGAATCCCCAGTTCGCTGTAGCGCGCCAAGGCTTGGGCGTGTCCGGCGGCGGCTTGCTCGTAGGCGCCCGACTCGTACTGGACGAACCCGAGGTTCCCGAGCGCGCCGGCCTCCCGGACCGGGCTGTGCGACTCCGCGGCCAGCGCCAGCGCACGCCGGTAGCAGTCCGCCGCCTTCGCGGTGTCTCCCGACTCCCGGTACACCAGGCCCAGCTTGCCGAGCACCGCGGTCCGGCCCGCCACCCAGCCCGCGAGGCGGAGGAAGCGGTCCGCTTGGGTGTAGTGCTCGATGGCTTGGTCGTGCTGGTTGCGGCGCAGGAACAGGTCACCGAGGTTGATCCGGGCAGCCGCGCGGGCCCGCGCGTCGCCTTCGGCGTCGGCCGCGGCCAGCGCCACCGACGCCAGCGCGGACCAGTCGGGGCGGTGCAGGCCGATCCAGAAGTACCCGCGGAGGGTGTCGGCCAGCAGCCAGGCGACCCGCCGGTGGCCCTGTTCGGCGGCCAGCCGGCCGACCGCGACCACGTTGGCCCGCTCGCTGTCCAGCCAGGCCACGGCCTCGGCCCGATCGCCGGTCCCGCTCGGCGGCGCGGAGTTCGGCGGCTCCGGCAGGCGCACCAGCTGCGGGTGGATCACCTTCGCCGCGGCGTCGGCGGTGCCCAGGTACCAGCCGAACAGCCGAGCCAGCGCCGCCGCGCCCTCGCTCTCGCCCTGGAGCCGGGAGCGTTCGCCGGCGTACCGCCGCAACAGGTCGTGGAAGGTGTACCGGGCGGGCCGGTGCTGTTCGATCAGGTGGGCCGCCGCCAGGCCGTCCAGCAGGACCGCCGCCTGCTCGGTGGTGCTGCCGGCGAGGGCCGCGACGGCGTCCGGGGCGAAATCCTCGCCCGGGAACAGGCCGAGCAGGCGGAACAACCGTTGCTGATCCCCGGCCAGGGCCTGGTAGGACAGGTCGAAGGCGGACCTGAGGGCGGCGCGTTCGTCGTCCGGGATCGCCAGGCTGCCGAGCTGGTCACCCGGGCGGAGCCGGGTGACGTAGTCCGCCAGGCTGCCGGGGTGGCGGCCCAGCTTCGCGGCGGTGATCCGCAACGCCAGCGGAAGCCGGGCCGTGCGCCGGATCAATGCGGCCACGGCCGCGGGTTCGCGGCCGACCCGCTCGGCGCCCAGGGTCGCGGCCAGCAACCGGCCGGCTTCCTCCTCGGTGAAGACGTCCAGCGTCAGCAGGACGGCGCCGTCGCAGGCGACCAGGCCGTCGAGCCGGTTCCGGCTCGTCACCAGCACGAGGCAGCCCGCCGTTCCCGGCAGCAGGGGACGCACCTGGTCCGCGGTCGCCGCGTTGTCCAGCAGCACCAGGACTTTCCGGCCGGCGAGCATGGTGCGGAACAGCGCGGCGGCCTCGTCGGCGTCGACCGGGAGCTGCTCCGGTGCCACCCCCAGCGACCGCAGGAACCGGGTCAGGGCCTCCAGCGGCCCGATCGGCGTCCCGGGCCCGTAGCCGCGCAGGTTGACGTACAGCCGGCCGTCGGGGAACCGATCGGCCACCCGGTGCGCCCATTCGACGGCCAAGGCCGTCTTCCCCACTCCGGCGGTACCCGCGATCGCCGCGATCACCACGGCCGGGCACCGGGGGAAGGCCTGGTCCAGTTCCTTGAGGGCGTCCACCCGGCCGGTGAAGTTGGTGACGGCGGCCGGAAGCTGCTGCGGAACGGGCAGCCCGGCACTCGTCGACGGCTCGTTCGCCACGTGCAGATCGGCGCTCGCGCGCAGGATCCGTCCGTGGAGCTCGCGCAGCTCCGGGCCGGGATCGATGCCGAGGTCGTCGGCCAGCTGCTTCCGGAGGCTTTCGTAGTGGGCCAGGGCCTCGGCCTGGCGGCCGCACCGGTAGAGGGCCAGCACGAACTGACCGGCCAGCTGCTCGTCGAGCGGCCGGTCCGCCGTCCGGGCGGCCAGCCCGGCCAGCAGCGCGTGGTGCTCACCGCGTCGCAGCCGGAGGTCGGTGTGGTCCAGTTCGGCGGTGAACCGCTCGGTCTGGAGAGTGGTGCGCAGGGCGTCCGCCCACGGGGTCTCGAGGCCGGCCAGGGGCTCGCCGCGCCACAGGCCGAGTGCCTCGCCGAGCAGCGCCCGGACCCGGTCTTCGTCCGCGCTCGCCCGCGCCTCGGCCACCAGCGCCCGGAACCGGTGCAGGTCCACCGAAGACGGCTCGGCGAGCAGCACATAACCCCCCGGCCGGTGCTCGATCCGCATCTCGGCGATCCGGCGCAACCGGGACAAATACGAACGAAGCGAATTGCGGGCGTCGCCCGGAGTACGGGAACCCCACACGCGGTCGATCAATTGATCAACCGGCACGACGCGGTTGACGTCGGCCAGCAGGGCGGCGAGAACCCACCGTTGCCGGGCGGGCCCGGCCGGCACCGCGACGCCGTGGACGCGCACCTCGACGGTGCCCAGTATCCGGAACTCCATGACCACGTCCCCGGCGAGTCGAGCACCCGGCATAGCACGCCGAATGTCCCGGAATCAATGTTTCGCCAATCTTCGTTCATTTCCCGGCGGGCATGCTCTTCGGCGTGACCCGGTGCGGAACCGGTGATCGACGGAAAGGGAGGTCCAAAGTGAAAAATTCTCCATTGCGGCGGGGGCTCGCCGTCCTGGTTTTCGGGGCGGCTCTGGTGGGCGGTGGCCTGGCCATGTCCGGCACCGCCGGCGCCACGACGCTCGGTGACCCGGCCCCGGTGCTTCCGATGACTCTGGCGCCCTCGTGCGTGTCCTTCACGCAGTACCAGCACGGGAACGCCATCACCGGCTACTACACGACCGTCTACCTCGACAACAACTGCGGTTACCAGACGCGGGTGAAGATCATCATGCGGAACGGCTACGACAGCGGCTGCCTCCAGATGAACCCGGGCCTGCTCGACAAGAAGTTCACGTCGGACTCGGACAACGGGCTGAAGCCCTACGTCGATCGTCTCGACGCCTGTTGAGTGCGTCACCATCCTGGATCGATCGGTCTGCTAATCGGGGACTGATCGATCCAAGATGGTGATCGTCAGGCTCATGGAGCACTGGCCATACTCGGTGGGACGCTGCCCGTCCCGCTGTACGCGTTCTGGGCGGCCGACCTGGGCTTCGGCTCGTTCACCACGACGCTGATCTTCGCCGTCTGCGCAGTGGTCTCGTTGCTGCTGTTCGCCGGCGTGTCCGATCGGTCCGGACGGCGTCCCCGCACCCTCGCCGCCGGTCTGCTCGCCCAGTTCGCGCCGGCCCCGGCCCACCGGGTCTTCTGGCTCTACCTGGCGCTCTGGTCCCGGCGTTCGTCGCCGTGGCCCTCGCTCCCGAGACCGTCACCGACCGGCAGCCGGCGCGGGTGGTGGTGCAGCGTCCGGCCGTCCCCGATTTCCCGCCGGTTTCGCGTCGCGCTGGGCCTAGACGACGGCGTCGGTGCAGCTCATCGCCGGGTCCGGGGCCGTCCCGCTGCGGGTGCGCCGGAGGTGCGCTTCGCCCCAGACCCGGACTCCTTCGACGACGGGCAGGAGGGTCGTCCCGTAAGGAGTGAGGCGGTAGAGGACGCGCGCCGGGACCGGTCCGGTCACCACGCGTTCGACGAGCCCGTCGGCTTCGAGCTCGCGCAGCTGTTCGGCCAGGACCTTGGCCGTGATCGGCGTGCCCCGGCGGCGGAGGCCGGCGAAGTGGCACTCGCCGTGGGCGAGCCAGTAGAGCAGGGTCAGCTTCCACTTCCCGCCGATCGCGGCGAACGCCGCGGCCATCGGACAGCCGGGCAACGGGTTGGGACGGTTACGTGCAGGTGCCTTCTTGTCCACGGCGGTGCTCCCCTCGGATAGTCGAACCATGACCGTGCCATACAGAAGAGCCCTCACCGCCGGCCTTTCGGCCCTCCTGCTGGTCGCGACGGCCGCGTCGACCTCGCCCGCGTCGGCCGCGTCGCCGGCGAGCGCCGCCGGCCGGCAAGACTTCGCGTGGGAAATCGGCACGTGGCGCAGCACCGTGCGGGTGCTCGCCGAGCCGCTGTCGGACTCCGCGGACACCTGGCTCCAGTTCGCGGGTACCAGCACCGTGCGGCCGCTCCTGGACGGGCGCGCGAACGTTCTCGAGTTCGCCGTCTCGGGGCCGAACGGGCGCATCGACGCACTCAACATGCGGCTGTACGAGCCGCAGGCCCAGCGGTGGAGCCTGACGTTCGTCAACATGCGCGACGGCTTGCTCACCCCGGCGGTGTACGGCGGCTTCCACGACGACAGGGGCGAGTTCTACGGCGACGACCAGCTCGGCGGCCACCCGATCAAGGTGCGGTTCCTCATCTCCCGGCCCACCCCGGACGAGGCGAGGTTCGAGCAGGCGTTCTCGGCTGACGGCGGGACGACGTGGGAAACGAACTGGCTGGCCGTGGATCGCCGGATTCGCCGGTGAGGGGAAACGCCGGAGCAGCTTGAAAGGCCGCGCCGGGAACGGCTGGTTCAGTCTGCGGTGCTTTCGTGGGCTTCGCGGGCAGCGAGCAGTTCGGGCAGATGCTCGCGGCTCCAGGCGCATTGGGCCGCCATCGGCTCGAAAAGTGTGTGGCCCAGTGGGGTCAGTTCGTACTCGACCCGGGGTGGGATCTCGGGGTAGGCGGTGCGCGTGATCATCCCGTCCCGTTCCAGCGCCCGCAGCGATTCGGTGAGCACCTTGGGTGTGATGCTCCGCAACGGCGCCTGGAGCTCGGAGAACCGGCGGGGCCCCGATCGCAAACACGTGATGATCTTGGCGGTCCACTTGTCACCGATGCGCATCGGTGCCGCGACGGGGGCGCAGTCGGCGAACATGTCGGGGTCCAGCGGCTCACTCACACTGTCCACCGTACGTAACTATCGTTGCGGAAACCAAGGGTTCGCCCCGTAGCGTTCGCGGCATCGGCAGGTGATCGAATCCCTGCCAGGCCGGACGGAGTGAGCGCAGTGGGCAAGATCGTCGTTTTCGGGGCCGGTGGCCGGGCAGGACGCCGCGCGGTGGCCGAGGCCACGGCCCGGGGCCACCAGGTCACCGCCGTCGTGCGCGACCCGCGGCAGCACCCGGACCTGGCCGGTACCGGGACAGCCGTGGTCGCGGGCGACGTCACCGAGCCGGACAGCGTGGCCGAGGTGGCCGCGCGCCACGACGCGGCCGTCAATGCCGCGGCTCGGCTGGACGTGCCGGCGGAGACCTTCTTCCCGGCCGCCGCCCGCGCGTTGCTGGACGGGCTGGCGCGGGCCGGAGTCGGGCGGTTGGTCGCGGTCGGAATCGGCACGGTGCTGGAAACCGCACCCGGTGTCGCGGTGCACGACGCCCCCGGTTTCCCGGCGGAGGGCCGGGCGTTCTCGCTCGGGCACGCGGCCGGGCTCGCGGCGCTGCGCGGAGCGGACACCGACATCGACTGGGTGGTGCTGGCCCCGCCGCCCATCGTCTTGGACGACGAAGCGGCGCGCACCGGCCGCTACCGGACGGGCGGCACCCGGATCTTGCCCATGGACGATGCGACGCCGTTCTCCTACGCCGATCTCGCCGTCGCCCTGATCGACGAGATCGAGACCCCGAAGCACCATCGCGCCCTGGTCGCAGTGGCGCCGTGACGCCTTTCCACCCGCTGACGCTGGCGAGCCAGGCCCTGAGCGTGCAAGCGGCCATCGGCGACCGCCTCACCCTCGGCATCAGGCCCGGCCACCGGCACCGCATCGAATCGGTGTTCGGACTGCGTTTCGAGCGCCCGGCCCGGCACACCCGAGAGTATCTCGGCGTTCTGGTGCCCCTGCTGCACGACGAGACGGTCGAGTTCGACGGCGAGATGTACCAGGTTGCCGGACAGACGCACACGCCGGACGCGCTACCGCCCTCCGTGCTCCTTGCCGCGCTGGGCCCGGTCATGCTGCGCATCGCCGGTGAACTCGCCGACGGAACGGTGGCCGTATGGACAGGCCCACGAACGATCGAAACCCATGTCGCCCCACGGATCACGGCGGCCGCAGCTACCGGGTGCTGTTCGACCGGGAAGGCGTACGCGGACCGGCGGATGTCGTCGTGGTCGGCGAGGTCACCGTCTGAGGCATAGAGGGCCGGCGTCGTCCGCGCAGGTGTAGAAACGGAATGCGGCCAGCGCACTGTGACTCTCAGGAGTGAACAAGAAGTTCTTGAACGCAGATGCCAGTGATCCGGGTTCGGACCCGGCGAGACTGTAGACGTATTCGACGGTCCAGAACGGGTAGCCGTGCTCCCGGATGTCGGCGAAGGTTCCCTCGCGGCCGTCCAGGGTGATCTTCTTGACGCCGTCCGCCTGGTCCACATCGGACACACTCGCGTACCCGATCGCGCCGTCCAGGTTGGCGACCCGGTCGAGCAGGTCGCCGGTCGAGCCTTGCTCGCACACGGTCGGCGACCCGGGCGGGGCACCCTGACGCGGTTCCCGGCACGAGTCCGACGTCGGGGCCGCCTGCTGGACCGGGGTGCCGGGATGGCCGCCGAGCACGTACTTTTCCAGGGCCTGCCGGGTTCCCGAGTCGGTGGACCGGCCCACGACGCGGATCGCGCCGGTGTCGCGCGGGTTGTGGGTGATGTCGCTCCAGGTGTGCGCCGCGCCGGTGAAGATCCGCCGCGCGTCGTCGGCCGACAGGGCGCCGATCGGCACGTCCGCACCGGCGACGAGCGTGAACGGCACGATCGCCAGCGGCTCGGCCACCAGCTCCCGGAACTGCGGATCGTCGAACCGGCCATCGGACAGGGCGAGCTGCTCGGTCCCGTTCTTGCCGGCGGCCACCAGCCGTTCCAGGCCTTCCCGGCTGCCGGGCGTGCGAACCTTGACCGACGCTTCCGGGCAGTACGCGCCGTACGACCCGGCCAGCGCCGTGGTGGCCCGGCTGAACGCGGTCGACCCTTCGACACTCAGGGCGCCGGACGCGCACACGACGCCTTCGGGGAGCTTGGCGAACGGGGTGACGTTGTTGAGCAGCAGCACCACCGCGAACGCCCCGGCGCAGAGCGCGGCCAGGCCGCCCCACGCGAGGGTCTCCGGCCGGATCTTCTCCCGGCCTTGACGGGTGGTGATCCGGCCCCCGCGCAGCCCGCCTTCGACCACGACCTGGTGATTCGTCCCGGGCTTGGTGCCCGACAACACGATCACCAGCTTGAACGAGTCGCCCGGCTGGAGCGGGACCGCGGGCAGCTTCACCCGGTCCCGCTCGATGCCGGCCTCGCCCAGCCCGGTCAGCACCCGCTCCAGCACCGCGGGCTCGAACTCGGTGGCGTCCACGGACACCACCGTCCGGCCCGGGAAGTAGAGGCTGAGCGGGGAGACGTAGTCCTCCTGGCGCAGCGGCGCGCCGCCGGTGTTCTTGATCCGGACGACCACGACACCGGGATCGGCCACGGCGTGGTGCTCGCTTTCCAGCCGGACGGTCTCCCCGACGTCGACGCCGAACGGGGCGTCGATCCGGACCCGGCAGGACAGCACCCGCTCGCGCCGCGCACGCACGACGGACGCGACCATACCGGTGATCGCGACCGCGGCCGCGGCCAGCAGGCCGGTGATGCCGATCGTGCTGATGGCCGCCTCGGCGACCCACCGCCGTTCGGTGATCCCGAGCACGGCGGCCACGACCGCCACCGCGCCGAGACCGGCGCCGAGGACGATCCGCTGGCGGGTGGTGCGCCGACGCGGAGCGGCGTGGTTGAGCACCACGTCGGACAGCCGGCGCGCCCCCTCGGCCGTGGACGGCCGCGCCAGCATGGCGCGGCCGATCCGGGCTTCGGCGGTGGCCACCCGCTCCTCGATCCAGGCGGGCTCGGAGCCCGGATAGGCGGCCTGGTGCAGCTGCCTGGAGAGGTCCCGGGTGGCGCGCTGCGGGTCAGTGCTCGCCATCGCCGGCCTCCCCGCGCCCGGTGCATTCGGGGCAGCGGCCGGACATGCCGTCCAGTACGTAGGACGCCTCCAGCACGGCCTCCCACATGACCCGCTTCGGTCCCTTGCCGCGGCCGTCCCCGGCGTTCAGGAACTTCTCGACGACGATCTCCCAGTGGTCCTGCGCGGTCCGCCAGTCCCCGTCGTGCCGCAGCGCGAACCGGATGCCGAAGTAGTCCGGGACCTCGAAGCCGTGCCTGCCGTACTGCAGGCGGTCCAGCAGCGGGATGGCCCCGATGCGCCGGCCGGCCGCTCGCCCGCGCGAGCGCCGGAGGCTCCGGTTGTCCGTCACCTCGGACACCACGTAGCCGGCGACGGCACCCGCGAACCCGGTCACCACCAGCCAGCCCGAGATCGACAGGGGCAGCGCCACCCACGGCGCCTCCGTCTCCCACGGCGAAGCGATCTGCACGCTGACGTCGTAGGCGACCCGGCCCCCGATGACCAAGGCGTTGAGGGTGAAGAGACCGGCGAAGGCGGCCAGGATGTAGTAGCCGCGGACCCGGAGCCAATACTGGATTCCGGTGTGCCGGCCGAGCGAGCGGCGCCGCCGCCGGAGCAGCGCCGTCAGCGTTTCCCGCCGCGGCGGGTCGACCGCACCCGGTTCGCTCGCTTCGGCCGCGCGCACCGTCTGCTGTGCCGACGTCATTCCCGCTCGGGACGTCGGCCGATTCCCTGCCCCACAGCTGGAAACTACCCCGAGCGGAGGCCCGGGACCGGCCCCGAGCGCGGTTGTCCACCTTCCGTTCGTCTGGTGGACACCGGGGACCGGCTACGACGTCCCCTTGAGGTGGCGGACCACGCCTCGCGCCGCGAGCGGCGTCGGACTTCCGGTTGTTGCGGCTCGGAGCCGGTAGGGAGGGGTCGGCGGATGACCGGAAGGACTCAGGAATCCACGATCGCCGCGGCCGACGGCGCGGCGATCACCGGCGGCAGCGCGTCGTGGCCAGCGGGACCGGGCGGCCCGACATCCGATCAGCCGATCCCGCGCCTGTGGCCGGAAGTTCACCGGATCGGTACGTTCGTGGTCGCCTTCCGGCGAAGCGCGGCAGCCATCAATTCCCGGTGCCCGTACGAGACGAGGAGGTTCC
>NZ_JBEZYY010000033.1:0-80756 GCF_040638975.1 Amycolatopsis sp. NPDC024027 | reverse complement strand
CCACAACGGCTCCGGGCACCACTTCTCCACATCGTCCATCGTTGATCAACGATACCGCCTACCTTGCAACACACCCAAACGAGATGCGGTCTAAGGTGCAGCCCGAGACCTTCAGTAAGTTCCAGGAGCTTCAGAACGTTTACGAGTACCTGGCGACCAGTCTTCGAGATGCTGGCGACCAGCTCGCCAGATCGGGTTTTTCGACGTCGGTGCGGCGAACGGATGAGCGGATAACGCTGCGCGTCGAACGCTTGGGAAGCACTGTCTACGCGCTCGACATCATGTTCGGGAGAGGGCTGGGCCATGATGACCAACTGACGTTCAGCTTCCACGGCGGCAGCGGTTACAACGCCTGGCTAGAGGTAGTCTACGACGTAGAAGCGCAGCGTCCGGCCGTGAAGGTGTTCGACCTGTCGCTGCTCTCGAACTTCGGTAGATCTGATGAGGTCATATCGAAAGAAGAATTCTTCCAGAAGTTATGGGATCGAATCGTCGAGTCCGTCCAGCGCCAAGTTCGATAGTGATTGCGGCCGAATCGCCCTCGACCCTGCGCTCGGTCATGCGACGGCTGCGTGGCTACGCGGTCAGCGGCATGACCGGACGTGCCGACGTGGTGGCGAGCTGGCGGGTTCACCGCTTGGGGCCGGTGCCCGAGGTGGCGTGTGCGTGTTTTTCGACGCCGTAGTCGATGATGCCCTGCTTTTTCAGCCCGTTGGTGTAGGTGGTGGATGGGCGAATTGTGGCGGTCCAGCCGGACACGCAGATCGTGGAGCCGATCGTGGCCTGGGTGACGTCCGGGTTTGTCGCCCCCGGGGTGCAGGTCGGATCCGGCAGCGGGAGGTAGGCCTGCGAGCACGACGCTGTGGTCGACAAGGAGCCAGCGGCGATGCCGCCGGAGGCGTAGGCGGGAGCAGCGATCAGACCGGCTGTGACGGTGACCGCCGCGGCAGTAAGGCAAACGCGAAGTACGGGGCGGCTCATCCTGTAGTCCTTTCGCAGAACGACAGCGAGTCTGTCGAGCCGGTCGATCAGCACACCGGGTCGGGCGGTTGGCGTCTGCCGGCGGATGGTCAACCTCACGACCGCCCGGGCTTCGCTGCTACGTTCGGTGACAGCAGGTGCACGAAGGGGGGAGGCTGTGTCGGTGACCGAGGTCGGATACCCGGTGTCGATCAAGGGTGTGCTAATCCGGGATGGCCGAGTGGTGCTGGTGCACAACGAGCGCGACGAATGGGAGCTGCCGGGCGGCCGAATCGAACCCGGCGAGACTCCCGAGCAAACCGTCGCTCGCGAGATCGCCGAGGAGGTCGGGCTGCCGGTCGAGGTCGACGAGATCCTTGATGCCTGGGTGTACCACATCGCCGTGGCCGCGAAGGATGTGTTCATCGTGACCTACGGCTGCACCACGACCTCCAGCGCCGCGCCGGTCCTCAGTCACGAGCACAGCCGGATTGGTGAGTTCTGCGAGGACGAGGTCTCCGAGCTGCGAATGCCGGAGGGGTACAAGCGGTCGATTGCCACCTGGTTCGACCGGCTCCGCGCCCGGCAAGCAACGGTGGTGTCAGGCGGTGAGCGCCAGGGGAGTGGTCGGGAAGTGGTCGTCGAGGAGGGCTCGTAGGAGGTCAGGCAGCTGAGCCGGCAGCAGCTTGTCCGGGCAATCGGCAAGGTCGATTGCTGACCACCAGCGGCGCTCGATGAGCCCGGCGCGCTGCCGGATGGTGGTGCGCGGTGCGGTGTCGTCCGTGCGGGCGAGGTAGACGTGGTCGATGCGGTGGTGTGGGGTTCCATAAGTCTGTCACCGGTTCTGAACAGCAGCTTTACGCTGCCCGTTCGTACTCGTTGATCACGCCTCCGAGTACCTGCTGTTGCTTGATCCGATGCGAGCTGAGGTCTGCCACGGGGTGGGTCGGCCGGGGTGGGGGAAGCTCGCGGGAACGGTGTGGTCGTCGACCGTTGTAGTGCCGGACGTACTCGGCGAGCACGGCGTGCACGAGGTTGCGGATCTGCTGTGTGGTCCACCTGCCATCCGGGTTCGTGGTCGTGCCGAGCACGTGGACGTAGCGGCTGCCGACCTCCAGCACGAAGAACACGTACATCCGCCGGAGGGTGAGCGCGCAGTCGACGTGGAAGAAGTCGCACGCCAGCATCGTCGAGGCCTGCGTACGCAGGAACTGCCGCCAGGTCGTGTCGGTGTGCCGGACCGGCGCCGGAGCTATGCAAGCACGCTTCAGGATCCGCCGGATCGTCGAGGCCCCGACCCGGTGTTGGAGCTTGAGCAGCTCACCCTGAATCCTCTTGTATCCTCAACGGTGGTTCTCCCCGGCCATCCGTTCGATCAACCCGGCGATCACCTCGTCGACGGGCGGACGCCCGTGCCGGTGTGGATAGGTCCACTTCGCGGCTACCAGCCGACGGTGCCAGCGCAGGATCGTGGCCGGAGTGACCAACCGGTGTGTTCGCAGTGCCTTGGGCAGCAGCCGGACCAACGCCGTGAAAACAGCCCGGTCCGCCCGCTCCAGGCGAGGTTTCGAGGTGCCTCTACGCAACACGGCGACCTCGTGGCGGAGCACCAGTAACTCGACGTCCTCCGACGCCGGCGAGCGGCCAAGCAACACCAGCAGACCCACCAGCCGAAGGAAGATCAGAGAGAGCAGACGCAACGCCATGGCCGGCGATCATGCCCCGCCTACCAAGCGTGCCCATTGCCCCAGGTCCGATGCATGAACGGACTTCTGGAACCCCACAGGCAATGCCGTGGTGACGAGCTGTCGCACGTGCCGAGGTCAGCTTCGACCGGCCTGGAGCTGTTGGAGCTGGGCCGCGACCGCGACGGCGGCCTCGTGTTTGCCGAATGTCTGCCACAGTTGAAGTGCCCGGCTCAAGTGTGTCCGCGCTGCCACCGGGTCCTCGTACCCGATGTCCAGTTCGCCGAGCAGTTGCCAGCAGCTGGCCTCGCCCATCCGATCCCCGTCGCGCTCGAACACCTTGGCCGCGTGGGTCAGTACCTCGGCCGTCCGCGCGCTGTCCCGGCGCCCCGCGTGCACCCGGCCCATGCGCAACAAGGTGTACGCAACGCATCGTTCGTCGTGCAGGTCGTCGAATATGTCATGAGCCGTCTGCAGGCATTTCAGTGCTTCGTCGGAATCCTCATACAACCGGCTCATCTCCCGGAGCACAACGGCTTCCCGGTGAACGTCGCCCAGCTTGCGCGACAGCGCCAGCGCTTCGTCGAACCAGGCCCGGGCATCGGCGGTCCGGCCCTGTGCCAGGTGAATTCTCGCGACGCCGTTGCGCAGCTGAGCCTCGATGTGGTGGTCGCCGGTGGCGATCACCAGGTCCAGTGCCGTGATCGCCTGGTCGAGCGCATGCTCGTAACGGCCGTGCACGCGCTCGATCGTGGCGAGGGCCGCCGTCGCGAGTGCTTCGCCGCGCCGGTCGCCGGCTTGCCGGTAGAGCGCGAGTGACCGGTGCAGGTTGGGTGTCGCGCTGTCGAACTGGTCGCGGTAGATCTGTACCTGCGCGAGATCATTCAACAGCACCGCTTCGCCGCGTCCGTTCCCCGCTTCGCGCACGGTGCCGAGCGCGATTTCGTGGCCGCGCAGCCAGTCCTGATGCAGGCTCCTGAGGTCGTAGTACGGCACCATGGCGACTGCCAGTTCCCAGGCCGCCTCGTGCAGGCCCCAGTCGGCGGCCAGCGCGACCGCGTCGAGCAGGGTGGCACGCTCGGCCTCGAACCAGCCCAGGGGGTCGCCGGCGGCCCGCCGCCGGACGTCCGCGGGGCCGGGGCGCCGTGGTGCCGCGCCGGGAGTCGGCCGGAACAGGCTGGGTGGCAGGTGCCCGGCCGCGTGTTCGGCGAGGTCCAGCCAGGTCGCGAGCAGGTGCGCTACGGCCGCCTGTCGCGTCGGCAGGGGATACGTGGTCGCCGTTTCCGCGGCGTAGTCGCGCAAAAGGCCCGGCAGCCGGTAGCGGGGCTGGCCGGTCTCGTCGGTGCCGGAGATTTGGACCAGATTGGCGTCCAGCAGGAGGTCCATGATGTCGTCGGCATGGGCCCGGTCCACCAGCGGGCCGAGCACCCAGGACGGTACCGGTCCGCAGAACAGGCCAAGCAAGGCGAAGCCCCGCACCGCGTCTGCGGGCAGGGACCGCAGGCTCAGCTCGAAGCTGGCCCGCACGCCGAGTTCGCCGACGCGCAACTCGTCGAGCCGCTGCGATTCGTCGTCCAGCCGTTCGGCCAGCACGCGCAACGGCCACTTCGGCCGCCCGGCCAGCTTGGCGCCGGAGATGCGGATCGCCAGCGGCAGGTTGCCGCAGGCCCGCACGATCGCGTCCGCCTGCTCGGGTTCGGCTGCCACCCGGGATTCGCCCACGATGGAGGTGAAGAGCTCGCGGGCCGTCGCGGGTTCGAACACGTCCAGTTCGACGTGCCGAGTGCCGGGCAGGTCGCTGATCGGCCGGCGGGTGGTGATGATCACGGCACAGCTGCCGGTCGAGGGGAGTAAAGGTCGTACCTGACCGGCGCTGTCCGCATCGTCGAGCACGATCAGCATGCGTCTTCGGGCCAGCATCGATCGGTACAGCGCTGCTCGCGCTCGCAGGTCGTCCGGAATCCACTCGCCACGGACGCCCACCGCGCCGAGCATGTCGGCCAGCAGGACAGCGGGATCCCGGGGCCGCGGTGACGTTCCCGCGAGGTCCAGGTAGAGCTGGCCGTCGGGAAAGCGCGCGGCCAGGGCGTGCGCGGCGTGCACCGCCAGGCTCGACTTGCCGACGCCCGGCGCGCCGGTCAGCGCCACGACCGATGGCGGCCCGTCCTCCGAGCCGGAGGACACCGTGCCGGAGACTCGCGCCAGCTCTTCGGCACGGCCGGCGAAGTCGGGGATGTCGGGCGGCAGTTGCCGCACCGGATCCACCCGGGAGACAGCCTCCGTCAGTGCCGGGTCGGCACGCACGATCTGCTCGTACCGGTGCCGGATGGACTGGCCGGGATCGACGCCGAGCTCTTCGGCCAGGAGCGTGCGCAACTCGAGGTACCCGGCCAGTGCGTCGGCCTGCCTGCCCTGCCGGTAGAGGGCAAGCATCTGAAGCTCACGCAATCGCTCCCGCAGCGGGTGGCGCGGGACGAAATCGGCCAGCCGCGACACCACCTCGGCGTGCTCGCCGAGCGCGAGCTGTGCCTCGGCCCAGTCCTCCAGCGCACCCGCCCGCGCCTCGGTCAGCCGGTCCGCTTCGGCCTGGACCATCGGTGTGGCCGGGACGTCCTCGAACGGTGAGCCTCGCCAGAGCGCGAGCGCCGCGTCCAGCTGCCGCGTCGCCGTGCCGGCGTCGCCCGCGCGCAGCGCCGCCCGGCCCTGTTCGGCCAGGGTGGTGAACCGGCCGGCGTCGATATCTTCGAAACCGGCGCACAATCGGTAACCCGGTGAGCAGGTAACCAACAGCTGATCGCGATCGGCGTTCAACAACCGCCGGAGCCGGGCCACGTAGCCGTAGATCTGGTTGTCCACCGTTTTCGGTGGACGCTCACCCCACAGTTCGACGGCGATCCTGTCGGCCGAGACCACACGGTCCGGCTTGGCCAGCAGCACGGCCAGCAGGGTGCGCCATTTCGCCGCGCCGACGCGCCGCCACTCGCCGTCGTCGAGGAACTCGAGCGGGCCGAGAACCCGAAACCGCATGTTCCTCCTTGTCGACATCACGCCACTTCAGCCGGATCTAAGCAACACGACGTACACGCCGAATACAGGTTGCCTACACATCCGGTTGTCACTGTCTGTCCCCGCAGGCGCATCGCGCCTGGTCAAGCTCGAAAAGCGGGGTGTGCGGCCCTGCCGGCCAGGGAGGCATGGCGCGGATGGCGCGACGGAAATCACGTCGATTGCGGTTCCTGTGGCTGGGGTGGGGGGCAGTGTCGGCCCCGGCCAAGCTCGTCGCGGTGGGCCTCGTCGCCGTCCTGGTGGGCGGTGTCGCGGCCGACGGCCTCCTCGGGCTGCCCGCCGGCGGCGGGCTGGGGTACGCGCACGGGCCCGCGCAGCGCTGGGGATCGGCATCGTCGGCCGATGCGCGGACCACCGGCAATCCGTCACGCAACCGCACGCTGCCGGACACGCTGCGCAGCCGCTACCCCGCCGTGAAGTGGCAGCAGAACGCGGGATCCGTCGGGACGCCGCCCGCTCCCGCGACGACGGGCTTCGACCCGGCGACCAGCCGTGAGCTCCCCGAAGCGCGGACTGCCAACGACCGGACCTATGCCAACACCGACGGCACCGAGACCACCGAGTTCTCCACCGTGCCGGTGAACTACCGCACGCCGCAGGGCTGGGCGCCGATCGACACCACGCTCACCGCGGACGGCGGCTCAGGCTGGCGAAACACCGCCGACTCCGCCGGGCTGCGCTTCGCGCCGACGTCGGCCGGTCAGTTCGCCACCATGACGACGGACGCCGGGCAGGTGTCCTTCGGCCTCGACGGCGCTTCGGCGGTCGACGGCACGGTGAGTGGCAGCGCGATCACCTATCCCGGAATCCGGCCGCACGTGGACCTCAAGCTCGAGGCGAAGCCGGGCGGAGTCAAGGAAACCCTGGTCCTCGACTCGTCCGCGGCCCCGACGTCGTACGTCTTCCCGTTGCGGCTCGACGGCTTGACCCCGCACCTGGACCACGGCCAGGTACTGCTGGCCGACGCTTCCGGCGCCACGAAGGCGGTCATCCCGGCGGGGGACCTGCTGGACGCGGGCGCGGCGCGGTCGGCCGGAGTCACCTACCGGCTCGTGACCTCCGGCGGCGGGCCGGCGCTCGAGGTCACGCTGGATGCCGGATGGCTGCGCGATCCGGCGCGGCAGTACCCCGTCCAGGTCGACCCGACCGTGCAGCTGCCGGTGAACGGGGGAGCGGCCGACGACGCCATGTACGTCCAGGAAGGCGTCGGCTCGGCCAAGGGTGACCAGGACCTGCTCGTCGGTACCGTGAACGGGCACAATTCCGCGTCCTACATCAAGTTCTCGAGCCTGGTCGGCAAGCTCCAGTACCACACGATCTTCGGCGCGCAGCTCTGGCTGACCGAGTACAATTCGGACTCCTGCAAGCCGCGCGAGCTGAACGTGCACCCGGTGACCGGCTCGTGGTCCGGCGGTTCCGGCTACAGCTATCCGGGCCCGGCCGTGGGTGGTTCGCTGGCGAGCAAGTCGTTCGCGCACGGCTATATCGCGTTCGGCCACTCGTCATCGGACTGCCCGACCGCGGGCGAGACGATCAACCTCGGCACCGCCGGGCGCGATCTGGTGCAGCGCTGGGTCGACGGCACCCAGGCCAACTACGGCCTTTCGCTGCGCGGCTCGACGGACTCGTTGTCCGGCAAGTGGTTCACCGGTACCGCCACGGCCAACCCGCCGAAGCTGTACGTGACGCACAGCCCGTACAACGCGACGTACTCGATCCCCAACCCGGTGCCGAACCCGGCCGTGCTGCAGAACCAGGACGGCAAGATCAAGGTCGCGGTCACCAACAAGAGCGCGGCCGCGTGGGCGCCTGGCGACTACTACCTGGCCTACCGCGCCTACAACACCGCCACCGGCGCCTCGGTGACGCAGCAGCGTTCGGCCAACCTGACCTCGACGGTGGCCAGGGGCGGACGCGTGACGCTGGACGCGACCATCAAGGCCCTGCCGCCGGGCAAGTACTTCCTCGACTTCACCATGGTCAAGACCGGCGGCCCGGTGTTCACCGACCACCAGGTGCCACCCGGGCGCCTGGTGTTGCAGGTCTTCGACATCCCGCCGGTGGTCCAGGAACTGTATCCGCCCAACGGATACCAGGCACAGACCCTGACCCCGCAGCTGTGGGCGCGGGCACTGGACATCGACGCGCCACCGGGTTCGTCGCTGCAGTTCAAGTTCCAGGTCTGCCTGCGCGACGACTCCGGAAATCCGGTCAACTGCACGGATTCGGGCTATCAGGCCAAGCAGGCGTGGACCGTGCCCGCCGGGACACTGAGCTGGACCAAGGCGTACATGTGGCGTGCGTACATCAAGGACGCCAACAACGAGGTGAACTCGCCGTACTCGACGATCCTGACGTCGGTACCGCAGCCGGACATCACCTCGCATCTGGCCGGCGACCGGAAGCAGGCCTTCGACCCGGCGGTGGGCAACTACAGCACCGCGGCGGTCGACGCCACGATCGTGACGGTCGGGCCGCAGCTGAGCCTGTCGCGTACCTACAACAGCCTCGACCCGCGCCGTGACGGCTTGTTCGGCGCCGGCTGGTCGACGACCTACGACATGAAGCTGGTGCCGGACAACGACGGCTCCGGCAACGTCGTGGTGACCTATCCGGACGGTCAGCAGGTCCGGTTCGGCAAGAACGCCGACGGCAGCTACGCCGCGCCCGCCGGTCGTACCGCGTCGCTGACCGTGGACTCGACGTCCTGGAAGCTCCTGGACAAGTCCGGCACGACGTACCAGTTCTCGCTGGCCGGCCGCCTGAGCCGGATGACCGACAACGCGGGGCACGCCGTCGTCCTGACCTACGACACCAACACCGGCAAGCTGTCCAAGGCACAGGTTTCCAACAGCGTGACCAACACCGCGGGGCGCGCGCTGAACTTCTCCTGGACCGGCAACCACGTCTCCTCGATCCAGACCGACGCGGTCAACGGTGCTCCGCTGAGCTGGGCGTACACCTACACCACCGACGTGCTGAAGACGGTGTGCGGGCCGGGAAACACCTGTACAAACTACGACTACACGGCCGGTTCGCACTACCGGAGTGCCGTGCTGGACTCGCATCCCGAGTCGTACTGGCGGCTCGGCGAACCCGACGGCACTTCGGCGGCCAGCGAGATCTCGGTCAACCTCGGCAAGGACGTCGGCACGTACGCCAACGTCACGCTCGGCACGGCCGGTCCGCTTGCCGGTTCGACGGACACCGCGGCGTCCTTCAACGGCACGACGTCCTCGGTGAACCTGCCGAAGGGCACGCTGAAGAAGAGCCGTGACGCGGCGGTCGAGCTGTGGTTCAAGAACTCGCTGACCGGTTCCGGCGGCCCGCTGCTCGGCTACCAGGACAAGGCGCTGGGCACCGCGTCCACCACCGGCGTGCCGGTGCTGTACGTCGGCACGGACGGCAAGCTGCGTGGGCAGTTCGCCACCGGCAGCATCAACCCGATCACGTCGGCGACCGCGGTCAACGACGGCAAGTGGCATCAGGTCGTGCTGTCCTCGATGGGCACCACGCAGACCCTGTACCTGGACGGCGCGAAGGTCGCCGACCTGACCGGCAAGCAGATCGATGCCTCGCTGCTGACCTTCAACCAGGTCGGTGCCGCCTACGCCACCACGCCGGCGTCGTGGCCGTCATGGGGCACCGCGGCACAGCGGTCCTACGCCGGGGCCATCGACGACGTGTCCCTCTACAGTGGACCGTTGGGCGCGGCGATCGTCGCCGCGCACTACAAGGCGGGCACCACCGCCGCCGACCAGCTGGCCAAGGTGACGCTGCCGAGCGGCAAGGTCGTCGCGTCGGTGACCTACGACGTCGTGCGCGACCGGGTCAAGGAATACACCGACCACAACGGCGGCACGTGGAAGCTCGGCACGCCGACGGTTTACGGCGGGGACACCGATCTGCGTCGCAGCGTGGAGGTGCTGGACCCGGCGAACCGGCCCAGCCTGTACGAGTACGACGCGATCGGCGGCTGGCTGCTGCGCCAGGGCAAGCCCCTCGGCATCGAGGCCCGCGGCGAGGACAAGCCGGGCGAACCGGCCGAGACACCGCCGCCACCGGTCGAGAGCTGCACGCAGCCCGATCCGAACGATCCGGCGTTCTGCACCACCATTCCCGGCGACTCCGGCGGCCCGGTGTTCGTCCGCTACGACGCCGACGGCGTGAGCATCCGGACGTACGGCTACGACACGAACGGCAACCTCGCCACGGTCACCGACGAGAACGGCGACTCGACGTCCATGACGTACGACGCCCGTGGTGACGTCATCTCGACCACCACGTGCCGGGCGGTGAACGACTGCCAGACCTCGCGCACGACGTACCCGGCGACGATCGCCAACCAGTACGACCCGAAGTCGTACCTGCCGACCGAGTCCCGCGACGCGCGTTCGGCGAGCGCGACGGACAACACCTACCGGACGACGTACGCGTACCACTCGACCGGCCAACTGGCTACGCAGACGAGCCCGGACGGCAGCCAGATCGTGAACACCTACACCTCCGGCGCCGAAGCGGCGTTCGGCGGCGGCAGCGATCCGGCCGGGCTCCCGGCGACCACGACGGACGCGCGCGGCAAGGTGACGCGGTACGCCTACTACGCCAACGGCGACCTGGCCCAGGTGACCGCGCCGTCCGGGCTGGTCACGCAGTACACGTACGACGCCATCGGCCGTACGACCACGAAGAAGGAGATTTCCGACAGCTTCCCGGGCGGGGTCGTCACGACCTACACCTATGACGGCTGGTCGCGCCCGGCGACGGTGACCGAGGCGGCGACGACCGACGCGGTGACCGGCGTCAAGCACCAGTTGCAGACCACGACCACCTACGACGCGGACGGCGACCCGACCCGCGTCCAGGTCGCGGACATCAGTGGTGGCGGCGACCCCGCGCGGGTCACCACGACCGACTACGACGAGCACGACCGGCCGATCCGGGTCACCGACCCCGACGGCAACGAAACCAGCTCCGGCTACGACCAGTTCGGCAACCTCACCTCGGTGACCGACCCGAACGGCAACCACTACGACTACGCCTACACCGCGCGCAACAGCGTCGCCGAGGTGCGGCTGCGGAACTGGCACAGCGATCCGGCGGGCGCACCGCCCACCGGCACCGGCGACTACCTGGTGCTGCAGGCCTACAGCTATGACTTCGCGGGGCGGCTGGCCAGTTCGACCGACGCGATGGGCAGGCGGACGGAGTACCAGCGCTACGGCGACGGGCTGCTGCATCGCGCGGTGCTGAAGAACTTCCACAATGCCGACGGGTCCACCAAGGACTATGTGCTCGAGGACGACAGCTACGACGCCGCGGGCCACCTCACCAAGCAGGTGACCGGCAACGGCACGACGGTCACGCAGCACACGCCGGACCGCAACGGCCGTCCACTGTCCACGGTGGTCGATCCGGGTGGGCTCGCGCGCACGACCGGCTTCACCTACGACCCGGCCGGGAACGTCACCCATGTCGCGGTTTCCGGCAAGGCGTCGAACGTGCCGTGGATCGTCTCGGCCACGCCCGCGACGACCGACTACACCTACGACGACGCCGGCAATCGCCTGACCACGACCACGACGGACGGCACCACGTCGCGCACCACGACGTACGCCTACGACCAGCGTGGCCTGCCGACCGCGGTGACCGACCCGCGCGGCAACGCGGCCGGTGCGGACAAGGCGGCGTTCACCTCGCACCTGAGCTACGACGAGCTGGGCCGCTCGATCGGTGTGACCGGACCGGTCCGGCCGGTCGAGTCCGGCGGGAACCCGGCAAGCCCGGTCGCGCCGACGACGAAGGTCGGTTACAACACCTTCGGCGAGAAGGTCGAGGTGACCGACGAGCTGAACAACACCACCCACGTGGCCTACGACAACGCGGGCCGGATGACCAGCCGGACCGCGCCGAGCTACCTGCCGCCGGGCGCGAGCCAGGCGCTCACCCCGACCACGCGGTACGAATACGACGCCAACGGCAACGTCACGACGGTCACCGATCCGCGCGGCAACGTCATCCGCGGCACCTATGATCAGCTCGACCGCACGGTTTCGGTCGACGCGCCGAGCACGACCAACGACGACCGTGCCGTGACGTCGTACACCTACTCCCGTACGGGTGCCGTCCTGTCCACAGTGGACCCGACCGGCGCGCGGAGCGAGTCCACGTACGACGATCTGGATCGCCAGGCGACCGGAACGCAGGTCGAACGCCGTCCGGTGTCGGCGGCATACACCACGCTGATCCGCCACGACGACGCCGGGAACGTGGTCGGCCAGACCTCGCCGACCGGGGCCACGACGGTCAACGGCTACGACGCCGTCGGTGAGCTGACCACGACGACCGACCCGTCCGGCATCCCGGCCCAGTACGGGTACGACTTCGCGGGTCGCCAGGTCCGGGCAACCGACGGCCTTGGCCGCACTTCGCAGACCGGCTACGACCTGCTGGGCCAGGTGATCGCCTCGGCCGACCTCAAGCCGGACGGCACCACGCTGCGGACCTCGCACTACGGCTACGACCTGGCGGGCAACCGCACTTCGGTCACCGATGCCTTGCAGGCGACCAGGACGTTCGCGTACGACGCAGCGAACCAGCTGGTGAGCCAGGTCGAGCCGGTCGACGCCAAGACGAGTATCACCTCGTCGTTCGGCTACGACGCCGCGGGCAACATGACCCGCTTCACCGATGGGCGCGGAAACGCCACCACCACGACGTACAACAGCCTCGGCCTGGTCGAGTCCACGATCGAGCCGGCCACCGCGGCCCAGCCGAACGCCGTCGACCGGACCTGGACCACCAGCTTCGACGAGAACGGCAACGCGGTCCGCGACGTGGCACCGGGCGGGGTCGTCCAGCAGGTGACCTACGACGCGGCGAACCGGCCGACCGACGGCACCGCCACCGGTGCCGAGACGCCCACGACACCGCGCCACCTCGGCTACGACCTGGCCGGGCGCGCGGTCAGCACCAACGCGGGCGCCGGCACGAACTCCTACGTCTACAACGACCGCGGAAACCTGCTCGGCTCGACCGGTCCTTCCGGTACCGCAGCCTTCACCTACGACGGCGACGGCAACCAGACCAGCCGGGCCGACGCGGCAGGTACGGCGAACTACGGCTACGTCAAGGCGCGGCTCGATTCGGTCACCGACGGGCTGACCGGGGTCAAGGAGCAGCTGGGCTACGACGGCGCGGGGAACGTCAAGACCGTCGGCTACGGTGCCGGGCGGGTGCGGACATTCGGGTACGACGACTTCGGCCGGGTCGCCACCGACGTCCTGACCAACTCGGCGTCGCAGCAGGTCGCGAGCACGACGTACCACTACGACCTGGACAACCAGCTGTCCGACAAGACCACCGCGGGCACCGCGGGCGCGGGCACGGTCAGCTACACATACGACCAGTCCGGGCGGCTCACCAGCGACACCACCGGTGGCGTGACGACCGGGTACGAGTGGGATGCCGCCGGAAACCGGACCAAGGCGGGGCCGGCCACGGCCACCTACGACGAGCGCAACCGGCTGTTGACGGCGGGCGGCACCAGCTACGCCTACACCGCACGCGGCACGCTGGCTTCGCAGACCGGTTCCGGTGGCACCGCGCAGTTCGGCTACGACGGCTTCGACCGGCTCACGTCCGCCCCCGGGCAGACGTACAGCTACGACGGGTTCGACCGGGTCGACAGCCGCAACGGCACCGCGTTCACCTATGCCGGACAAGACGACGACCCGGTGTCCGACGGCAGCGAGACCTATGCCCGTGGCTCCGGCGGCGAGCTGCTCGCGGTCCGCTCGGGCGGCAGCAACCGGCTGACCATGAGCGACCGGCACGACGACGTGGTCGGCGCGTTCGACCCGGCCGACACGGCGCTGAACGGACTGTCCGGATCGACGGCGTACGGCCCGTTCGGCCAGGTCACCGCGCACACCGGGACCACCGGCAACCTCGGCTACCAGGGCGATTGGACCGACCCCGGCACCGGCCGCGTCGACATGGGTGCGCGGTGGTACGACCCGGGCACGGGCTCGTTCGGCTCGCGCGACAGCGTGTCGTTGTCCCCGACCCCTTCCGGCAACGGAAACCGTTACCTGTACGGCAACGCCGACCCGGTGAACAGCACCGACCCGACCGGCCACTGGAGCATCAAGTTCGACCTGGTCGAGCAGGAACTCAAGATGCTCTACAACGTCGTGAAGCCGACCAGGATGGCGGACGACTCCTGCGAGGCCTACTACGGGATGTCCTGCGACGCCTTTTTCCGCAGTGCTCACAAAGAGTCGGTGCACGACATGTTCTGCGACACGCACCCATGGACCAGCCAGTGCGGTGGCGGCGGCCGGTCGCCGTACTCCTCGGGCGGCGGCGGCGGTGGCGGCTGGCACGGCGGCGGTGGCGGTAACGGCGGTGGCGGTGGCGGCGGTGGGTCCTATGTGGACTGGGCGAAGAAGGCTGCCGAAGAAGCCGCCGAGGCCGCCTACCGGCGGGCCCTGCGCATCACCGAGGAAGCGCGTGACGCCGCGGAACACGCGGCCAAGACCGTGACGATCGCGGTGGGCGCGGCGGCGACCACGGCCGTGACGAACCTGCCGACGCTGGTGTCCTCCGCGCCGACGGCGGCCGCGGCGGTGGTGTCCACAGTGGAGAACGTGGTCACCGACACCAGGGCCCAGGCCAAGAACATCTACCAGGCGGCGGTCGACGCGGCCGGGACGGTCGTCACCGTGGTGTCGGTGGCGTCGCAGGTCAACACCGAACCCGAGAACAAGACGCAGAACAAGAGCCGGCAGGCCCGGGACTGCCGCCAGCAGTTCCCGGAACCGTTCTACTTCGAGCGGGACTCGGCCAACGGCGACCGGGCCGTCGGTGTCATCGCCTGCGTCACCAGAGCGGATCTCGGCGAAGGCACCGGCACCAGTACGAAAATCAGGCCGCCCGGCTACCAGTGGGCAGGCACGTTCGTCAAGGCTATCGGCGGCGGGAGTCCCCGTTCGTGGGTCAACAACTGCCATTCGCTCGCTTCGGTGCTGGGCGGTAGTGGCACGGACCTGAGGAACCTGTCGACCTGCAGCCGCAGCACGAACGCCAACATAGCCGACACGGCCAACGACCGGGACCATTCGCCGAACATGCGCTGGTTCGAGGAGAAGACCGAGACAGAGCTGAAGACGGGCAAGGTCGACTACGTCCTCTACACGGTCATCCAGCACTACCACGGACCCCGCACGGTGCCCTACGAGTACGACATGAATGCCGAGGGCGCCGACCTCGAGACCGGAAACACGTTCTCCCTGCACAAGCCCATCGAGAACAAGGTGTGGAGCCCGAAATACCACAAATGGATGAACATGGGCGAGGGGATCAAGGACGGGAGACCGGTGCCCGTCGGAAGCACGCCGTAGCCACGAAATGGTAATCGCACAAGGAGAAAATTCAGTGCTCAGAAAGTTGACAGTGGCACTGGCGGCGCTGGTCGCGCTCACCGCCGTGACCACGGCGCCGCACGCCCCCGCGGCGCACGCGGACGCGGCCCTGCACGGTGGCGACTACGTGCCGCTGCCGTCGACACCGGTGGTGCTCGACACCCGCAGCGGCACCGGCGGGATCAGCACCGAGGTCGGCGCCGCCGCCACGGTGGACTTCCCCGTGCTGGGCGTCGGCGCCGTGCCCGCCACGGGTGTCGGCGCGGTGCTGGTCCGGGTGTCGCTGCTCAAGCCGACCGTGGCCACCTGGGCCGAGCTGTGGCCGGACGGCACCACCCGCCCGACCCTGACCATGGTCTCCGCGGCCGCCGGCGAGCAGATCTCGAACACGGCGGTGGTGAAGGTCGGCAGCAACGGCAAGCTGTCGCTGTACAACTCGGCAGGCAAGACCGACGTCACCGTCGAAGTGCAGGGCTACTACAAAGCGGAGCAGGGGACGACGGGTGGCGGGTTCTTCCCGGTGACGCACACCCGGGTGATCGACACCCGCAACGGGACGGGCACGTCGACCGGCAAGATCGCGTCGGGTGCCACGCGCACGGTGACCATCACCGGCAGCCTGGTGCCGGCGGGAGCGGCGGCGGCATCGGTGAACCTGACCGTGCCGGGCGCGACGGCCGCGGGCTGGCTGGCGGTGTCGCCTGCCGGCGGCACCGCGCGGCCGGTGTTCAACTACGAGACCGGCTCCACCCAGTCGGGTGCCGTGCTGAGCCTGCCGGCGAGCGGGCAGGTCACCTTCACCAACAAGGGCAGTGCCGCCGTCGACCTGATCGTCGCCGTGGACGGCTACTACTCGTCGAGTTCGACGCAGGGCGCCGGCTACCGGCAGGTGGCCGGCCGGGTGCTGGACACGCGTTCCGCCGGTGCCGGGCTGCCGATCGCCGCGAACGCCACGCTCGACATCCAGGTGGGCGGCACCAAGGGGCTGCCGACCCGTGGCATCGAAGGTGTGGCGCTGAACCTGATCGTGGTGAGCCCGCAAAAGGCCGGGTATCTCAAGGCGTGGCCGGTCGGTACGACCGAACCATCGGTGTTGTCCGTCATGGACTTCGAGGCGGGGAACTGGCGTGACAACATGGTGGTGCTCAAGCCGGGCACGGACGGCAAGATCCGCGTCCGCAACACCAGCGCGGGCACCGTCCACCTGATCGCCGACCTGCAGGGCTGGTACGCCGACCCGCTGCCGGGCGCGCCGGTCGCAAAGAACACGCGGATCACGGCGATGCAGGCGGCTCCGGTCGCGGGCGCCACCGTCGGAACCCTCGAATACTCCTATGTGGACAACTCGGGCCGGGTCGTCTACGGCCACCAGTCCGATGTGGACAACTTCGGTTCGGTGCAGTGGACGGTGATATCCGGGAACGAGGCGTTCTCCGGGCAGCCGGCGCTCACCCAGCTGTCCGACGGCCGGATCCAGGTGGCGGCGCAGTACTCCGACAGCGACATCTGGACGGACAGCCAGACCACCGCGGGCGGGCCGGCGTGGAACGCGTGGTCCGACTTCGGCGGTTCCATGGCTTCGGCGCCGGTGACGTCGAAGCTCGCCGACGGGACCGTCGTGGAATTCGCCGTGGATGTCGACGGCAAGCTCTGGGCGTACGCGCAGTCCGGCTCCGTGCCGTTCTGGCGCAGCCTTGGTGACCAGAACCTGACCGCGACGCTGTCCGTGGTCCAGGTTCGCGACGGGGTGCGGGTGTTCGGCCTGAACGGCGCCGGCGCGCTGAAGACGATCGAGTACTACAACGACGGCAGCCTGTCGGCGTGGACCGATCTCGGCGGCTCCGGACTGTCCGGGCAGCCCGCGGTCGTCGTGCGCCCCGGCTACCTGCTGCAGGTGTTCGTCCGCGGCGCCGACGGCACGATCGTGTCGAAGCTGCAGAACGGCGACGGTTCCTGGCCCGCGGACTACGCCGCGATCGGGAACTTCGTCTCGGCCGGTGCGCCCTCGGCGATCCTGGACCCGGCGCTGGGCCGCGTGGCGCTCGTCGTCCGCGGCACGGACAACGAGATCTACCACGTCTGGGAGACCGCGACCGGGAGCAACGCCTGGGGCGACTGGACGAAGACGATCGCGGCGACCGATCCGGCCGCGACAGATCCGGCCACGACGCCGTATGTGAACTCCAACGGGCAGTCCTGGCTGATCGCGTTCCTGAACGCCAACGGGGCAGTGCGGTTCTACGACCGGCAGTTGCCGACCTCGTAACGCATGAAGTTTCAGGTTCTCGGGCCGGTCGCCGCCATCCTGGGCGACCGGCCCGTTCCCCTTGACGGGCCTAAGCCGCGGGCCGTGCTGGCCGCGTTGCTGTTGCAGGCCAACCAGGTCGTCTCCGAGCAGCGGTTGTACTCGCTGCTCTGGGGCGACCGGCCGCCTGCCACGGCTGCAGATCTGCGTCTCCGGTCTGCGCAAGCTGCTCGGGCCGGAGGCGATTCGTCGTGAGCGGCCGGGAGATGTCCTCGAAGTGGCACCCGGAGAGCTCGATCTGGACGTCTTCACGGCCGAGGTCGAGCAGGCGTCGGCCGATCTGGCCGCCGGTCCGCCGCGATCACGGCGGACCGGCTTCGCGCGGAGTTGGCCCTCTGGCGGGAGCCGGCGTTCCTTGGCCAGGACAACCCTGCGGCGCTTGGTCTTCTCCCTGTTCCTTCATTGATCTCGGAAAGCTGAACGCGCGCCCGATCACTGAACGGCCAGTCAGAAACTCTCCTGGACCCGGCACGCAGATATCGACGGTGCGGTGCGTCCTTGGCGGTCCTTTCTACTCGGTACAGGCAAACTCCTATCG
The DNA here is from genome assembly GCF_040638975.1 of Amycolatopsis sp. NPDC024027. Taxonomy (NCBI): domain Bacteria; kingdom Bacillati; phylum Actinomycetota; class Actinomycetes; order Pseudonocardiales; family Pseudonocardiaceae; genus Amycolatopsis; species Amycolatopsis sp. NPDC024027. Next base: position 62,777 of record NZ_JBEZYY010000033.1, on the reverse strand, counting down.
TCAGGGGTTCGCGACCGCGTCGAGTGCGGCATGAGCGAATGCAAACATCCCAGCTGGATTGACCGAGGTCGATCCAGGTCTGGAACCTCCAGTTAACCCGGAGGTTCTTGGGTCGAGTCCAAGCGGGGGAGTAGGGGCTCAGGTCAACGACCTGGCCCTTCTTTGTGTTCGGGGGTCAGTGTCGATTTCGACACTCATCCTGTGGCGGATATTGGACTGCCGACGCTTCGTTTGGGCCACCGGTCGTTGGTGGGATACCAAGCCCGGTAGGCGCCATCGCTGGTCACGACCCGCTGCGGCCGAGGTCACGGTTCTGAGCTGGGCCTACGGTACGCGGTGCGGACACGGCCTCGGCGGCTGGTTGGTTCGACGGACGCGGCTCTGTCCGGTAGCGCGGCGCTCGTCAGGCGGCTGAGTTCGGCCTGCCGGCGACGGCGTCGAGGTCGGGTAAGGCTCGTTCGTGCAGCTCGTGGGCTTCGGTCGGGGTGCGGCCGAGTGCTCGCAGCACGTCCTCGGTCGCCTCATGTTGACCGGTACCCGGCCGGCGCCGCGTCGTCCGGGCCGCCGACGGCTGTGGAGAAGATCGCTGCGCTGCTCCCCGGCGCTCGAGTGGAAGCTGTTTCTTCAAGGGGACAGGCCAAGATCCCGAAGTCAGGCGGTGATGGCGTCAATGCGGTGTGGTCTTAGAACTTGTAGCCCTCGGCCGACGCTGACGTGAGCCGGCTGGTGTACGGCCGCAGTGCGGCGCTATGGTCTGTCGCATGAACACGCATCCTGCACTGCACAGGGATGCTACGAACATGTGTTCGATTCCCCCTTTGAACACGCAGACGTGGGATATTTCCCGCGCTAAGCCGGGTCACTCAAGCTGCAGGTCGGTGGCGAATGTCAGTGTAGGGTTACAGATCAACTCGGCCCTTGAACACACGGCCGCTGACGGTAGGTCTGGTGGCACCTGGCTATGGTGGCCCGGGTATGGGTATCGCGGCAGGTCGTCGGCAATTGCGCCGGAGAAATGCTGGTGTGCGAGGTGACGTGTCATCGTTGATTGCTGCCGCTGCTCGGCCGTCAGCAACGGCAGCGTCACTTCTTATACGCGATTACCCAGATTCAACGTTCGATGGGTATTTTCTGCTCGTTCAGCGGCTGCGTTCGCGCCGTAGCGGCGGAGCATTTCTGGGGAGCGCCAGCCCATGATGGCCATGAGGTCGGATTCGTTTCCTTGCTCTCGCTGCCAGACGTGCGACAGGGTGTGGCGGAGCCGGTGAGCGTGCATGTGCGGGATGCCGGCGGCGTTGCCGCGGCGATGGATCATGATTTTGATGCCGTTCGGTTTCAATTGCTCGCGTCCGCGTCCGCGTCCGCGTTCGGCGAGGAACAGGTAAGGGAGGTCCGCTGCCGAGTGGAGGCTGCGAGTGCGGAGGTAGCGGCTGATGGCTTGGCCGGTGTGTTCGCCGAAAGGGATGAATCGCTGGCGGTCACCCTTGTCCTGGACGAGGACGCCGTCCCGCCGGAGATCGACGTCCTGAACCTTGAGGTTGGCGACTTCCGTGAGCCGAGCGCCGGTGTCGAGGGAGAGGCGGATGATCGCCATGTCGCGACGGTCGCGATAGCTCTTTCCGCGGCACGTATCAAGCAGGCGGGCCAGCTCGTCGTCGGATACCACCGGTACGAGCTTGTCGGGTGTGTCCGGCTGGCTGAGCTTCTCCATTGGATGGCGATCGATCTCTTCGCACTCGAGGAGGTAGTTGAAGAACTGCTGGACCCCCTTGTATTTGTTGAGGGCCGTGGAGGCGGAGCGGCTGTCGATCATCCAGGCGATGAACCACTCGACGCGCTTGCGTCCGACGTCGGTCGGGTCTTCCGCGGCATCGCTGTCGTCGTCGGCGGCCATGTCCATCTTCGCGAGAAATTCCGGCAGCTCCGGGCCGCCCAGGAAGTCGGCGAGCTGGGTGACCGCGAGCTCGTAGTTGTAGCGGGTCGTGTGCGGGCGGTTCGCGGCGCGCAGGCTGCGGTCCCACTCTTCGACGTAGGAACGCCACGTGTCGTCCACGGGCCTGGGTAGACCCTGTTTGGTCAAATTCGTCGGCATGGGGAGAGCCTCCAGTCAAGGTGTCACCGAGCGCTGTGCTAGACCGGATCGACACCCGTGACCACAGCAAAAAGCGGGCCTCCGCAGCTGTGAGCTGCGGAAACCCGCTGTCCGTCGGGCTGACAGGATTCGAACCTGCGACCCCTTGACCCCCAGTCAAGTGCGCTACCAAACTGCGCCACAGCCCGGACCCGCACTCGCTGAGTGCGTGAGAAGTACTTTAGCGCGCCCTCCGAACCCCCGTACAACCAGGGTCCCCGGTCCTCCTGACCTGCGGAAACATGCCAGGAGGACCAGGACTCACGATCAAGCCGGGTTGGCTGCGTGGGTCAAGGTCTGCCACGCCACGAACAGGTTGTTCGAGCCCGCCGGGCGCTGGCGGTCCGTCAGCGTCTGCGTGTTCGCCATCGAGATGCCCATGCGCGTGTTGAGCGCGTTGAAGCCCACCTCCGTCACCGGGCCGAGGCCCAGGCTGAGGTGCCCGTCGCACAGCCACGAGGGCACCGCCGCTCCCATCTGGTACTTCGACTGGAAGCCCAGCGCCTGGCGCAGACGGGTGCCGACGTCCGTCGAGTACACGTCCTGGCCCTGGATGCGGAGCGTCTCCGCCACGTCCGCTATTGCCGCTATGCCGTAGCCCGTGTGGGTGAAGTCGCGGCAGGTTTCCTGGGTCAGGCCGTCCACGAATGTCGACTGGCCCTGCCAATAGCTCACGATCTGGTCGCGGGAGGAGAGGCCGCTGCCCGGGACCGTCTTGGGCAGGGCGCCGTCCGAAGCGAGGTAGACGTAGGCCGCCACGCGGTTGCTGTATCGGGTCACCGCCTTGTCGAAGCTCGTCTTGTCCTCCAGGAACACCGAGATGCCCACCGCGGCCTCCATCATGGACAGTTCCCAGTTGCCGTTGCTGTTGCTGCCGTTGATCACCTTGCTCAGGTAGACATTGCGCAGCATCGTCCCGAAGCGGCCCGAGTTCGGCCAGCTCGGATACGTGTACTTGATGATCTCCGCCGCCCGCGGCCACGATGAGCCCGCCCAGCCCGTCTGCAGCGGCGCGTTGCTGTTCGTGTGGCTCGTGATCACCGCCGACCACGCGTCCATCAGGGCGATCGCCTTCTGCGCGTAACGCGCGTCGCCGGTGATGCACCAGATCAGCGCGTCCGTGTACGCCGCTATCGCGTCTTCGCGCTCGTCCGTGCAGCCGTTGTCGGGGTTCGAATAGGAGCCGCATTCGACCACCGCGCGCGGTTTCGGTGTCCGCGAAAGGGACGCGTAGGCACTGCCCCGCGCCTGGTCGTACGCCGCCTTCCACGGCTGGGCGCCGGCGCTCACCTTGGCCTTGACGAAGTCCAGCTGGGGACGGCTCACCAGCACGCCCGGGTGGGTGAACGTCGCCGGGGCCGCCGGGGCCGGGGCGGCCAGCGTCCCCAGCAGCAGGGGGACCAGCGCGAAGACCTTGCGGAAGCGGGACATGGCTCTCCTCGAGACGACGGTGTCTGGGGTGCGCGCCGGCTCAGTGTCATGGTCCAGACCATCGCCGGTCAAGCTTTTCCCTGTGTCCCAAGGAAAGTGTTCAGCCCGCTGAACAGGGTGTTCAGCGGGCTGAACGAAACCTCAGCCGAGCCCGGCGGTCACCGCGTTCATCAACGCGCCGGTGTCGCCCGACATTTCCCACGCCATCACGCCGAGCAAACCGCGCGACTTGAGCCACGTGGTCTTCAGCCCGATCGACCAGGCGTCGTCGAACGTCCACCACTGGCCGCCGTTGCCCGTGTAGCAGGAGGTCGCGACCGCCGCCGTGTCGTGGTGGACCGTGCAGCCCGGCACGCCCGCCACCAGGTTCGCGTACCCGCGGGTGCCCGCTTCCTCGGCGAACTGGCCCGGCGCAGCGCCGGTCGCCGACTGCCACTCGCCGCTCTTGCCACCGTCGGCGACGCCCTGCCAGCCGCGGCCGTAGAACGCCAGGCCGAGCGTCAGCCGCCGCGGATCGACGCCCGCGTTCGTGTACGCGTTGATCGCGCTTTCCGCACTGAAGTGGAAGTTGTACGGGTCGTCCGCGTCGGCGTACAGGTTGCCCTGGTGGCCGGTGCGGTTCGGCTCCCACGAATTGTCGCTGCCCGACCCGTGGAAGTCGTAACCCTGCACGTTCGCGACGTCCAAATAAGTGAAGATCTTGGAAAGGTCCCAGCCCGAAGCGACCTTCGCCGGGTCGGCCGGGGTGAACGCGTGCAGCTGGTACCGCTTGCCGGTCGTGGCGCCGTAGGCGTCCAGTTGCGTGCGGAACTCCGCCATCAGCGCCGTCAGGTTGGCCTTGTCGTTCGGGCTCCAGTGGTTGCCCGGGTGGCCGTCGGCGCTGCCGGGCCACTCCCAGTCGAGGTCGATCCCGTCGAAGATGCCGGCCGCGGTGCCCGGCCCGCCTGCGCCGCCGTAGGCCGCGATGTTGCCCTTGAGCCACGTGTCCACACAGGACGAGACGAACTTCTTGCGCGAGGCGTCGGTGGCCGCGACGTCGGAGAAGTACTTCGAATACGTCCAGCCGCCGAGTGAAACCAGGACCTTGAGGTTCGGGTGCTTCGCCTTGAGCTTCTTGAGCTGGTTGAAGTTGCCGCGCAGCGACTCCCAGCCGGTGTCGGCCACGCCGTCGACCGACTGCGCCGCCGCGAACGGCCGCGAGTAGTCCGCCTCGGCGTCGCCGGCGCCGTCGCCCTGGCTGGGGTCCTGCGGGTTGGCCGTGGTGCCCTTGGTGACCCCGGACAGGCAGGTCAGGTTCACCGGATCGATGTTCTCGAACGCGTACAGCAGGTGCGTCAGCTTCGCCGCCGCGCCCGAAGTCTCCAGGTTCTTCACGAAGTACTGGCGCCCGTAGATGCCCCACTGCACGAAGTAGCCGACCTTCGCGTAACCCGAAACGATGTCGCCGGTCCGCGCGGTCACCGCGGCGCTCGGCGCCGACACGTTGTCGTAGCCGTCGCGGGCGCGCACCGTGAACGTGTACGAAGTGGACGGTGCCAAACCGGTCACCACCGCCGCCGTCGTGGTCACCGTCGTGGCCAAAATGGACCCGCGGTAGACGTCGTAGCTGACCACGCCGGTGTTGTCGGTCGACGCCGTCCAGGCGAGGGAGACGCTGCCCGCATCGGCGGCCGTCGAGCGCAGCCCGCCCGGCGCGGACGGTGGCTGCGTGTCATCGGACGGGTTGTTGGTGGTCACCGCGAGCGTCGCGCTCGCGGGAGAGGTGGTCCCCTTGGCGTCCTTCGCTTTCACCGTGAACGAGTAGGCCGTGCCCGGAGCGAGCCCGGAAACCGTGGCGCTCGTCCCGGTGACCGACGCGGCCAGAGAAGTCCCCTGGTAGACGTCGTACCCGGTCACCGGAAGCGAACCGGCGGCCGACGCGTTCCACGCCAGCGCGACCGTCTTGGTCGTCTTCGCGACCAGGCGCAGGTTCGCCGGCGCGCCCGGCGGGGTGTCCGGTGAACCGTCGCAGTTGGCGTTGTCGACGCGGCACTGCGTGGGCGTCGCCGCGGCGCTGAGCCGGATAGCCGGGCTGTACGGGTAGGTGGTCCGGCCCGGCGCCAGCGTCGCGATGTAGTAGGCGGGGGTCAGCGTGACCTGGGTGCCGTTCTGGGTCACCGTGCCGTTTTCCCCGGTCGAAGCGGTGACGCCGGCGGGGAGCGTGAAGGTGATCGCCCAGTTGCTCACCGACGCGGTTCCGGTGTTGGCGACGGTGTAGGTGCCGGTGGTGCCGTTCATCGCCAGGGTGGCGGTCAGCGAGCCGGCTGCGGCGGCGGGTGGCGCGAGCGCCGCGGTACCACCGAGCGCGATGAGCGAGGCAGCGAGTGCGGAGCGTAGTCGTGCAGGGGTGCGTCTCATGGCGGTTCTCCAAGCGGCACGAGGCGGGGACGATGTGGTCTAGACCACATCGAATGTAACCCGGCGCGAGGAGAACCGCGCACGCCCGAACGGCGGCAACCGGTGTCCGAACGGACTGTTAACGACCCGAGAAGGTCGCTTTCCCCGGTCCGTCGGCGAGGAACGACTTCACCGCGTCGCGGAGGTCCTCGGTCTCGAAGAGCTCGGCCGCGATCGTCGTGATGTGCGCGTTCGCCTCGGGGACGCCGCCGGCCGAGAAGTGGTCGAGGACGCGCTTGGTCGCCGCGTGGGCCCGGGTCGGTCCCTCGGCCAGCCGGCGTGTGAAGGCCCTCGCCGCCTCGTCGAAGCCCTCGCTCGGCAGGACGCGGTTGACGACGTTCCAGCGCTCCAGCGTCGCGGCGTCGTAGGTGTCGCCGGTCATCACGAACTCCTTGGCGCGCCCGACGCCGGCCCGCGCGGCGAGCCGCTGGGTGCCGCCCATGGTCGGCGTCAGGCCCACGACCTTCTCGACCAGGCCGAACTTCGCGCGGTCGGCGGCGAGGATGATGTCGCAGGCCACGGCCACCTCGAACGCCCAGGTCAGGCACAGGCCGTGCGCGGCGAACACCGTCGGGAACGGCAGCGCCGCGATCCGGTCCGGCACCGCGAGCATGGCGTCGAAGAGCACTTTCGCCTCGGCGGGCGAGCCCTGGGCGTCGAACAGCGAGACGTCGACGCCGCCGCTGACGATCTTGCCTTCGGCGCGGATCAGCAGCGCCCGCGCGGGTTCGGCCTCCAGCTCGCCGATCGCCGAGGCGAGCGAGGACTGCAGCGAAGCCGTGTAGAGGTTCAACGGCGGAGCGTCGACGGTTAGGACGGCGAGCCCGCCGTCACGATCGAGGCGGACCTGCTCAGTCATTGCTCACCCTGCTTCTTCGGCTTCGACGATGTCGTCCCAATACTGCTGGGCCTCCGGGCGCCAGTCGACGTGTTTGTGATGGAACAGTTCCGCCGCTTTCGTCCCGCTCCACTTCGCCGGGAGCAGCTCGGCGGGCAGCTGCGGGTCGAGGAACGGGAACCGCCGCCACTCGTGGACCAGCTCGGTCTGGGCGCGCAGCACCGCGCGGCCGCCGGTCGGGTGCAGGCCGGTGAAGCGGTCGATGAAGTCCTCGTAGCGGTCTTTCAGTTCGGTCAGGTCCCACGACCGGGCGACCATGGACTCCTGCTCGCCGACCTCGCCGTACGCGGCGGTGAACGACATCGCCTGCGCCTCCAGGCCCAGGTCGTTGACGATCTGCTGGGCCTCGCGCTGGCGGGACAGGTCCGGGCTGACCCACACGCCGGCGACCGGCGAGCCGAAGCCCGCCCAGGTCAGGCGGGTGCGCAGCCGGTGCCGGAGGTCGCGCTTGGCCTCCGGCACGGAGACGATCAGCATCAGCCACTGCCCGTTCCAGCTGCGTTCCTCGCGGCCGAACGCGTAGATCCGGTCGGCGCCCTCGGTCAGCAGGCGGCGCCCCGGCGGGGTCAGCGACCAGCGCACGCGGCGCCCGACGCGCTCGGAAACCACCCAGCCCTCGGCGGCGGAGCGGGCCAGCGCCTGCCGGGCGGACTTCTCCTCGATGTCGAGGATGCCCAGCACCTCGACGAGCATCGACGTCCAGACCGGTTTGTCGCGCGGCAGCGTGTACTCGCCGAGGACGGTCATCAGCAGCGACCGCGCGCTGGCGTGACTGACCTCGCGGCGCCGGCTCACCGTGGGCCGTGGCGCGGACGATCGGCCTTCCCTCGGCTTCGGCCTGCGGCCGAGGGTGACCGGGGGAGCGGGCTCGCCCATGCTGTTTCACCGACCTCACTGCGCTGCGGGACTGACAACCGAACAGGGTACCCACAGTGAGTGATCAAAGCGCCACGGGACACACACAGCCGGTGGTTTTGACCTTGATCTGACAGTTCACGGCGAGGTCGTAGACTCGGCTACCTCATGAGCGCAACTCTCGTCGCGAAGGACCTGGCCGCCGGCCACGGTGACCGCACCCTCTTTTCCGGCCTCGATCTCGTCGTCGCGCCCGGGGACGTCGTCGGCCTGGTCGGGGTCAACGGCGCCGGCAAGTCGACCCTCCTGCGGACCCTGGCCGGGCTCGCGAAGCCGGACAGCGGCGAGGTCCGGCTGAACCCGCCGGCCGCGACCGTCGGGCACCTGCCGCAGGAGCCGGAACGGCGGGAAGGCGAGTCGGTGCGCGCCTTCCTGGCGCGGCGCACCGGCGTCTCGGCGGCGCAGGCCGACCTCGACTCGGCGACCGACGCGCTGACGGCGGGCTCCGCGGGCGCGGACGACCAGTACGCCGCGGCCCTGGACCGGTGGCTCGCCCTCGGCGGCGCCGACCTCGACGACCGGGCCGCCGAAGTCGCCGCGGACCTCGGCCTGGCCGTGGACCTCGACCAGCCGATGACGTCGCTCTCGGGCGGCCAGGCGGCGCGCGCGGGGCTCGCTTCGCTGCTGCTGAGCCGTTACGACGTCTTCCTGCTCGACGAGCCGACGAACGACCTCGACCTGGACGGCCTGGCCCGGCTGGAGCGGTTCGTCTCGGGCCTGCGCGCGGCGACGGTGCTGGTCAGCCACGACCGCGAGTTCCTGGCCAGGACCGTCGACCGCGTCGTCGAGCTGGACCTGGCCCAGCAGCAGGTGAACGTCTACGGCGGCGGGTACGAGGCGTACCTCGAGGAGCGCGAAGTCGCCCGGCGGCACGCGCGCGAGGAGTACGAGGAGTTCGCCGACACGAAGGCGTCGCTCGAGGCGCGCGGGCGGATGCAGCGGGCGTGGATGGAGAAGGGCGTCAAGAACGCCCGCCGAAAGCAGCCCGACAACGACAAGGCGGCGCGCAAGTTCCGCTCGGAAGCCACGGAGAAGCAGGCGTCGAAGGCGCGGCAGACCGACCGGATGATCGAGCGCCTGGACGTCGTCGAAGAGCCGCGCAAGGAGTGGGAGCTGCGGATGGAGATCGCCGCGGCCCCGCGAGCGGGCGCGGTGGTCTCGACTTCGCGTGGGGCGGTGGTCCGGCGGGGCGGGTTCACGCTCGGGCCGGTCGACCTGCAGATCGACTGGGCGGACAAGGTCGCGATCACCGGGGCGAACGGGTCGGGCAAGTCGACGCTCCTGGCGGCGCTGCTGGGCCGGGTGCCCCTCGACTCGGGCGCCACCGCGCTGGGGCCGGGTGTGGTGGTCGGCGAGGTCGACCAGGCGCGGCGGCTGTTCCTGGGTGACGTCCCGCTGTTTTCGGCGTTCGCCCGTGAGGTGCCGGAGCTGGCGGACGCGGACGTGCGGACGCTGCTGGCGAAGTACGGCTTGAAGGCCGCACACGTCCTGCGCTCGGCGGCGACGCTCTCGCCGGGCGAGCGGACGCGGGCGGCGCTGGCTTTGCTGCAGGCGCGGGGGGTGAACCTGCTGGTGCTGGACGAGCCGACCAACCACCTGGACCTGCCGGCGATCGAGCAGCTGGAGGCGGCACTGGACAAGTACCCGGGGACGCTGCTGCTGGTGACGCATGATCGGCGGATGCTTGATGCCGTGCAGGTGACGCGCCGGTTGGTGGTCGATGGGGGGAAGGTCAGCGAGGTGTGACCTGTGGTGGGGGCGGCTCTTGGGCTTCGGCGGTGTGAGCGGTGCTCTCGCTTTGGGCCACTGTGTTGAGGGGGCCACTGTGTTGAGGGGCCGTATTGAGGATCATTGTGAGCGGTGCTCTCGACTGTGAGCGGTGGCGGCTGTCAGGGGTGAGCAGTGCTCTCGACAGTGAGCACTGCTCGCTGCGGAGGCGAGAGCGATGCTCTCAAATCTGTGCGCTGTCTTCCGTTGGGTCGGAGCGGTGCTCTCGTGGCGCGAGCACCGTCGGTTGGGGCGGGTGAGCGGCGCTCTCGTAACTGACAGCTGCCCGTCGCCGGGGTGGGAGCAGCGCTCTCGGGGCGAGCGCGGCGTGCTGTGGAGTTTGAGCAGTGCTCTCGACGGTGAGTGGTGCTAGCAATCGAATGTGAGCAGCGCTCTCGGACTTGGACGCGGGGCGCTGCTGCGGCTGAGCGGTGCTCTCGGGTGTAAGCGCTGCATGCTGCCGGGGTGTGAGCAGTGCTCTCGGGTGTAAGCGCTACGTGCGCTGGGGTGTGAGCGGTGCTCTCGCTTCTGAGCGCCTCCGCGGTGGCGCGTGAGCGGTGCTCTCGGATGTGAGCGCCTCCCGCAGTCGCGCGTGAGCAGTGCTCTCGGAAGTGAGCTCCGGTTGCGCACGACGGGTGAGCGGTGCTCTCGCGGGAGAGCGCCGCTCACCCCTTTGTCGCCCCGCCGGTCAGGCCCTTCACGAACTGCTTCTGCAACGCCAGATAAAAGATCAACACCGGCAGTGTCGCCAGGAACATCAGTGCGAACACGCTCCCCAGGTCCGCCTGGTACTGGCCGATCGACCGGTAGATGCCCGTCGTGATCGTCGTTCCCTGGCTGGGGCCCAAAATGATCAGCGGGTCGATGAAGTCGTTCCAGATCCACACGCCCAAGAAGATCAACACCGAGGCCGTTGCCGGGCGCAACAGCGGGAACACCACTCGCCAGAACACCTGCATGCGGCTCGCGCCGTCGAGCAGGGCGGCCTCCTCCAGTTCCACCGGCACGCCGCGGATGAACCCGGTGAACACGAACACCCCGAACGGCACGTAGTACCCCACGTTGAACAGGATCAGCCCCTGCAGGGTGGCCATCAAATGAGTCACCCTGAGGACGTCGGTGATCGGGATCAGGATCACCTGCGGCGGGATCATCAAGCCGGCCAGCAGGACCAGCGTGAGCACCTTCGTCCACCGCTTGCCCGAGCGCGCCAAGTAGTGGCCGAGCATCGCGGACAGCACCGTCAGGACCAGGATCGACAACACCGTCACGACGATGCTGTTGGTCAAGCTGACCCAGAACAGCCCGTCCGGCCGGGTCAGCACCGCGTGGATGTTCGCCAACGTCGGCGGCAGCGGCAGCGACGCCGGCTCCTTCGCGATCAGCTCGCCCCGCTTGAACACGTTGGCCAGCACCAGGTACAGCGGCACGAAGAAGACCGCGCTGACGAGAAGGGCAACCGCGGGCCGGGCAATGGAACCGGGACGACGGCGGGAAAGGGTCACAGGTCCACCTCCCGGCGGCGGAGGAAGTTCAGCACCACCGTCGTCACCAGCGCCACGATCACCAGCATCAACACAGCCATCGCGGACGCGTAACCGACGTGGTTCGAGTCGAAACCCGTCTGCAGGACGTCGAACGCGATCGTCGCCGTGGCGCCGGAACCCGGGCCTCCGTTGGTGATCACCTTGACGTAGTCGTAGGTCTTGAACGCCGAGATCAGCAGCACCACCGTGTTGATCGTCAGCGACGGCGCCAGCAACGGCCACGTCACCGCGCGGAACCGGCGCAACGGCCCCGCGCCGTCGATCTCCGCCGCCTCCAGCAGCTCCGGCGGAATCCCCTGCAGGCCGGCCAGGTAGACCACGACGCAGAACCCGAGCATCTGCCAGCACACGATCGACGCGACCGAGTACAGCGCCAGGTCCGGATCGGACAACCAGCCCGGAGGGTGCGAGACGCCCAGGCCACGCAACAGGCTGTTGAGCGGCCCGCGGTCGTCGAGCAACCGGGACCAGACGATCGACACCACGACCGAGCTGAGGATCACCGGGGTGAAGAACACGCTCCGCAAAGCGTTGTACAGCCAGCCTTTCCGGTCCAGCAGCAGCGCCACGCCGAGACCCAGGACGTTGGGGACGATCACCACGATCACCGTCAGGATCGTGGTCACCCGCAGCGCGGTCAGAAACTGCGAGTCGGTGAACAGCAGGCGGTAGTTGTCAAAGCCGACGAACTTCACCGGGGGGTGGAACGGGTTGTAGTTCGTCAGGCTGTACCCGAAGCTGATCAGGATCGGCGCCATCACGAAACACAGGTACACGAGCACGCCCGGCGCGCCGAACGACGCGAAGTGCGCCAGCCGCGGCAGGACCGGCCGGCGTCGGCGGCGGCGCGGGGCCACCGGGCGGGGCGGGGCCGGGGGAGCGGCGACGGCGGTCAAGGACGTCAGCCCGCCTTCGCCCACTCGGTGTCCAGGAAGGCGCACGCGTCGGCCACGGACTTGCGGCCGGTGATCACGTCCTGGGCGGCCTGGTCGACCTTGTCCTTCATCCCGGGCAGCAGCCCGTCGTCGGCGGTTTCCCAGCGGAACGCGTGCACCACGGCGTTCTGCTGCACGGCCTGGGTGTAGAGGTCGTAGCCGGCCTTGAACGTCGCTCCGACGTCGGACGGCGGCGTGTAGCCCTTGATCGCCGGGAACAGGCCGTCGGCCTTGACGGAGGCGTCCAGCTGGTCCTTGTCGAGCTGGAAACCGAGGGCGAACTTCCGGGCGGCGTCGAGGTTCGCGGCCTTGGCGTTGACGATCATGCCGCCGCCGGTGTAGGCGGGGACGACCAGCTTTCCGTCCTCGGTGGGGAAGTTGAAGACGCCGACCTCGAAGTCGTGCTTCTTCGAGTCGGCGTTGGCGGCGAACCAGTTGCCCATCGGGTACATCGCGCTCTGGCCGTCGAGGAAGGCCTGCTCGGTCGCCGCGTAGTCGCGGGACACGCTGGTCTTGTCGACGTACTCCTTCGCCGCGAGGTCGGCGAGCTTCGAAAACGCGTGCTGGAACGCGGGATCGGCGAACTTCACCTTGTCCTGACGCCGCTGGGTGAGCCAGTCCGGCATCGTGTTGTAGACCTCGGTGCTGACCAGTCCGGAGAGGATCATCGACGACGGGAAGCCGTCCTTGCCGCCGCCGATGGTGAACGGCGCGTAGCCCTTGTCCTTGAGCTTGCCGGCGTCGGCGACGAGTTCGTCCCACGTCTTCGGCGGCGCCGCGATGCCCGCGTCGGCGAACATCTTTTTGTTGTAGTAGATCGGCGGGATGGTCTGGGTGTTCGCCGGCAGCTGGTAGTACTTGCCGTTCACCGGGTTGGCCTGCGGGAACTGGAAGTCCTTCAGCTCCTCGGGCGTCCACGCGTAGAGGTTGCCCGCCTCGGCGAAACCGGCCGAGTCGACGGCGATCATCACGTCGGGGAACTGGCCGGACTGCAGGAGCTGCTTCGCGTACGCCGTCCGCCCGTCGGCGGTCGGGGCGACGAGCTTCTTGACCTTGACGCCCGGGTTCTTGTCCGTGACGCGCTTGATGGCGGCGTCCCAGTAGGCGGGGGTGAGGTTCGGGGTTTCGAACGTCAGGAAGGTGATCTCCGCGTCGCCGCCACCGCCGGTGTTCGACCCGACCGAGCACGCGCTCACCGCTAGGAGCGCCACTGCTCCCAGCGTCAGGGACCTTCTCATGACCGCCGCCTTCCGTCACCCACCATATGTGATGTATGAGGCATTCGATCGGACGTTTACCGGAGTGTCAAGCGTCGAATACCGTCGAAAGTGCGGCTGATGGCCCGATAGATCAGATCTTTAACCGGTTGAGGCGGACGACTCTGCTGGCGAAGTCGCCGGTCGGGAGGCCGGGCGGCAGTCCGCCGGCGAGCAGCACGGCGCCGCTGTACGGGGTCCCGGAATCCGGATCCAGGTACCGGTGAGCGGGATCGAGGCCGGCCAGCCGCAGCGGCCGCTCCGGCTCGCCGAAGTGCGCGGCCTGCCGGTACTCGAACACGACCACGCGATCGCCGTGCACGTACTGGAGAGCGGTGACGCCGTCGTCGACCGGCGGCCGGAGCCGGTACAGCGCGCCGTGCTGCACGACCGGCCGGATGTCCTTGTAGAGCGCCACGAGATCCCGGGCCGCCGCGAGCTCGTCGGCCGGCCAGTGCACGAGGTCGCCGCCGAGGCCGAGCACACCGGCCATGGCGACGTGGAACCGGAACGCGAGCGGCACCGAACGGGCCGTCACGAAATTGGGGTTGTCGGTGACCCAGGCGGACATCGCGCGGGCGGGATAGAGCTGGCTGTACCCGTGCTGGATCCGCAGCCGGTCGAGCGCGTCGGTGTTGTCGGAGGTCCAGACCTGGTCGGTGCGGGCCAGGACGCCGAGGTCGATCCGGCCGCCACCGCCCGCGCAGGACTCGATCCGCAGGCCGGGGTGGTCCGCGCGCAGCCGGTCGAGCAGCGCGTACACCGCGCGGGTGTGCTCGACCCACAGCCGGTCCTGGTCAGTTTCGCCGGGCCAGCCCGCTTCGCTGAACGGCCGGTTCATGTCCCACTTGAGGAAGTCGACGCCGTGCTCGCCGACGAGCCGGTCGAGCCACTCGTGCGCCCACTCGGCGACGTCCGGGCGCGCGAAGTTGAGCACCAGCTGCCGCCGCAGCTCCGAGCGGCGCCGGTGCGGGTGGTGCAGCACCCAATCCGGGTGGGAGCGGTAGAGGTCGCTGTCGGGGTTGACCATCTCGGGCTCGACCCAGATGCCGAACCGCATCCCGAGCCCGTGCACCGCGTCGACCAGCGGCTTCAGCCCGTCGGGGAACCGTGCGCGGTTGACCTGCCAGTCGCCGAGCCCGGCGTGGTCGCCGGTGCGGGCGCCGAACCAGCCGTCGTCCATCACGAACAGCTCGACGCCGAGCGCCGCCGCCCGCTCGGCCAGCGCGCGCAGGCCCGCCTCGGTGACGTCGAATCCGGTGGCCTCCCAAGAGTTGTAGAGCACCGGACGCAGTTCGTCCGCGTGCGGCAGGACGTGCGCGAGGACGTAGGCGTGCCACGCGCGGCTCGCCGCGCCGAACCCGCCGTCGGTGTACAGCCCGGCGGAAACCGGCGTGGTCAGCGGACGGCCCGGCCCGACGCGGTGGACGACGCCGTCCTGGCCGAAACCCCCGCTGACCGTCAGCCGTCCGGTCGACGAGCGGGTGGTGGTCAGGCGCCACGACCCGCTCCAGGCCAGCGCGACGCCGTAGACCTCGCCGTGGCGCTCGGTCGCCGTGCCGTCGTCGACCATCACCCAGGGGTTGGCGTGGTGGCCGGTGATCCCGCGACGGCTCCCGAAGCCGGTTTCGCCGTGCGGCGCACTCACGCGGTGCAGCTGCGTCTCCGCCGCCCAGCGACCGGTGACGTGGCTCAGCCGGTAGTCCTCGAAGAGCGGCACCGCCCAGGTCGCCGAGTCGGCCCGGACGACCTCGACGTCGGTGTCGGCGTTCAGCTCGGTCCAACGTTCGAGGACGGCGCCGCGCAGCCGGTAGTGCAGGGTGATCCGCAGCGGGTAGTGCCGGTCCGCGAAGAACAGGCGCAGGTGCTCACCGGTGATTTCGTGGTTCTCGTACCGCCATTCGAGGGCCCGCGTCCCGTCGGCGAAGCGGACCTGCAGCGCGGGCGTCCAGTACCGGGTGCCCCCGTCGGCGGCCAGTTCGGCGAGTCCCTCGTTCGGATCGTTGAAGCCGTCCCACCAGGGAAGGGTTTTCCCGGACAGCTCGAGGACTTCGGCGTCGGACAGCGCGGGGCCCCAGTGGACGTGGGTCGGGACGTCGTCTTCGTCCAGCCGCAGCGCATACGTGCCCGACTCGCCGGTGAGCACCCAGGTGCGGTGTTCGTCGAGGAAGCTGATCCCGGCCATGCGGGACATCCTGCTCACCGGCGTGGCCGCCGCCAAGGGATGTCCCGCTCACCGGTCAGGGACGGTCGGTGAGGTAGCCGCCCATCGTCTTGAAGTACTCGTGCGCGGGCAGTTCGGTCCCGTCGGCGGTGCGGACGCGCTCGACGAGCAGGCCGGGGGACCGGCCGCGCCGGGCGTCCGGCCCGGCGACGATCACGACGCCGTCGCCCTCGCGGATGAAGATCCGGCCCGGCGTGCCGCCGTAGTGGCCTTGGGAGACCGACGCCTTCAGGATCCGCAGCTCCTCGCCGCGGTGGTAGGCGAACGCGTTCGGGTACGGGTCCGACAGCGCGCGCACGAACCGCTCGAGGTCGGCGGGCGGGAGGGTCCAGTCGATCAGGCTGTCCCGCTTGGCCCGCTTGTGGAAGAAACTGGCCTTGGACCGGTCCTGCGGCACCGGCGTGTAGCCGGTCTCGATCAATGCGATGGCTTCGGCGGTGATCGGCGCGATGAGGTCGACCGTGCGGTGGAAGAGGTCGGTCGTGGTGTCGGACGGCCCGACCGGGATCGCGCGCTGCAGCACGATGTCGCCGGCGTCGAGCTCGCCGTCCATCATGTGGGCGGTGACGCCGACCTCGGGCTCGCCGTTGATGACGGCCCAGATGAGCGGCGAGAAGCCCGCGTACGCCGGCAGCAGCGAGTCGTGGATGTTCAGGGTGCCGTGCCGCGGCAGCTCGAAGATCTCCGGCGGCAGCCAGGTGCGCCAGTTGTTCGCCACGATCAGGTCGAGGTCGGCGGCCTTGAGCTCGGCCAGCAGCTCGGCGTCGTCCGGGCGGTTGCGCAGGAGAACCGGGATGTCGTGCGCGGAAGCGAGGTCGGCGACCGAGTCCGCCCAGATCCGCTCGTAGGCGTGGTCGCTCTTCGGGTGCGTGACCACGAGGGCGACCTCGTGACCGGCGTCGATGAGCGCCCGCAGGGTCCGGTGCCCCCAGGTCTGGTAGCCGAACATCGCCACGCGCATTCGAGAGTGCCTTTCATGATCGGGGGACGAACATCACCACGAACGTACTAGGCGAGGCTCGCCTAAGTTAGGTTAGGGTTCCCTGAACCGTACCGGAGCGCGCGAGGGAGCAACATGACTGCAGAGGTCCCGATCCACGACATCGTCGGCGTGGGCTTCGGACCGTCGAACCTGGCCCTCGCGATCGCCCTCGCCGAGCACAACGCCGGTCCCGGTGAGCCGGTGACCGCGCACTTCCTCGAGCGGCAGCCGCGCTTCGGCTGGCACCGCGGGATGTTGATCGAGACCGCGACCATGCAGGTGTCGTTCCTCAAGGACCTGGTCACCATGCGGAACCCGACCAGCGGGTTCAGCTTCCTCAACTACCTGCACGCCGCCGGGCGGCTGGTCGACTTCATCAACCACAAGAACCTCTTCCCGCTGCGGGTCGAGTTCCACGACTACTTCGAGTGGGCGGCCGCCAAGGTCGACGACGTCGTCTCCTACGGCACCGAGGTCGTCTCGGTGACACCGGTGTACGACGGGTCCGAAGTCGCGTACTTCGACGTCCGGGCCTCGGACGGCTCCTGCCTGCGCGCCCGCAACCTGGTGATGGGCACGGGTCTGCGGCCGCAGCTGCCCGAGGGCGTCGCCGCCGGGGACCGGATCTGGCACAACAGCGAACTGCTGTTCCGGGTCGACGCGTTGCGCGATGCCGACCCGAAGCGGTTCGTCGTGGTCGGGGCCGGCCAGAGCGCGGCCGAGGTCGCCGCGTTGCTGCACGAAGAGTTCCCCTGCGCCGAGGTGTGCGCGGTCTTCGCCCGCTACGGCTACAGCCCGGCCGACGACAGCTCGTTCGCCAACCGCATCTTCGACCCGGACGCCGTCGACCAGTTCTACCGCGCGGGCGAGCCGGTGAAGGACCGCCTGATGCGCTACCACGGCGCGACGAACTACTCGGCCGTCGACATCGACCTGATCGACGAGCTCTACCGGCGCGTCTACCGCGAGAAGGTGCTGGGCGTGGAACGGTTGCGGCTGTTCAACGTCTCGCGCCCGGTCGAAGTGACCGACAGCGGAACGGTGACGGTGGAGTCCCTGACGACGGGCGAGCGCACGGTCCTGGACGCCGACGCGGTCGTCTACGCCACGGGGTACCGGCCCGCGGACCCGACGCCGCTGCTCGGCGAACTGGGCCCGCGGTGCCTGCGCGACGCCGAAGGCCGGCTCCGCGTCGAGCGCGACTACCGGCTGGTGACCGAATTCCCGCTGCGCGGCGGGATCTACCTGCAGGGCGGCACCGAGCACACGCACGGCATCACGTCGTCGCTGCTGTCGAACACCGCGGTGCGGGTGGGGGAGATCCTGCAGTCCGTCGTGGACCGCCGGGTGGTCGCGGAGCCGGCCGGGGAGCTTGCCGTCAGCCTACGCTGAATCGCCACACGGCGGTGACATTTAGACGTAGGGTGAGCGCACGACCACCGCCGGACCCGGGAACAGCTGCTTCAGCCGGTCCAGCGCCCGGTCGCTCGCCGAATGCTTGTCTGCTGTCAGCAGCCCCGAGGGCACCCAGGGGTGCCCGGTCGAAGGCGGCTCGAGGAACTCCTGAAGGCGGTCGAAGACGGCGGCGGACAGCGCGTGATGCCGGTTGTCCGGACCTTGTCCGGGTACGCCGTCGCGATGACTTCGAAGTGCCGGCACGAACCGGGATAGGCGATCCGCAGGGAGCCCTCGATCGGCCCGTCGTATCACTGGAGCACGGCGAGCCGGCCGGGGAGTTGGCCGTCAGCGTGCGGTGAGCTGTTCCCGGAGGATGTCGCCGTGGCCGGTGTGGCGGGCGAGCTCCTCGATCAGGAACAGGTAGACGAAGCGGAGGGTGACCTCGCCGACGACGGGGTGCGTCCAGCGGTCGTCGAGCGAGAAACCCGCCGCGATCTCCCGTGAGCGCGCGCTGGTCCGTTCGTACTCGGCGATCACGTCGTCGACCGTTTCTTCGTCGGTGACCACGAAACTGGGGTCCCCGGGGGTCGAAGGCCCGTCGATCTCGGCCTGGTCGAGCCCGGCGATGAGCCACTGGAACCAGCGGCGCTCGGCGACGGCGGCGTGCTTCACCAGGGCGATCGGCGTGGTCAGGGACGGGACCAGCCGGCGCCGGGCGTCCGCTTCCGACAGCCCGCGCGCGTTCTCGACGAGCGCGAGGCGGCCGCGGTCGAGCATGGCCTCCAGCAGTTCGCGTTCGGGGCCGGTGGTCTTTTCGGGCAGCGCGTACACGGCAGTCAGCTTCCTGGGTGGGGGAGTTCGGCCGGATCGGTCCTCGGAGACGGTGAGGACGGCCGGGCCCCAGGATAGCGCTAGTGCACCGGCGCCGGGTGGTGGCGGCTGATCGGGATCACCATCGGCGTCCCGCTCACCGGGTCCGGGGCGACCTGGCAGCGGACGTCGAAGACCTCCTCGACCAGGTTCTCGGTGATCACCGACGCCGGCTCGCCAGAGGCCACCACGCGGCCCGCCTTCATCGCGATCACGTGGTCGGCGTACCGGCACGCCTGGGGCAGGTCGTGCAGCACCATCACCACCGTGCGGCCCTCCGCGCGGTTGAGGTCGACGACCAGGTCGAGCACGTCGATCTGGTGGGCGAGGTCGAGGTACGTCGTCGGCTCGTCGAGCAGCAGCACCGGCGTGCCCTGCGCGACCGCCATCGCGATCCACGCGCGCTGGCGCTGGCCGCCGGACAGCTCGTCCACCGGGCGGCCGGCGAGGTCCAGCAGCGAGGTGGCCTCCAGCGCCGCGCGGACCGCGTCTTCGTCCGATGTGGACCACTGGCGCCACCAGCTCTGGTGCGGGGCGCGGCCGCGGCCGACGAGGTCGGCCACCGTCATGCCTTCGGGGGCCACCGGGGACTGTGGCAGGATGCCGAGTCTTTGAGCGACCTGGCGGGTGGGCAGGTCGTGGATCGAACGGCCGTCCAGGTACACCCCGCCCGCCTTCGGCGTGAGCAGCCGGGCCAGCGTGCGCAGCAGCGTCGACTTGCCGCACGCGTTCGGCCCGACGATCGCGGTGATCTTCCCGGCCGGGATGTCGAGGTCGAGGCCGTCGATGACGACCCGGTCGTCGTAGGCGACGCGCAGGTCCTGCACGCGCAGGGACGGTGTCATCTTCTCAGCCTCCGGAGCCGGATCGGTTGGCCCTGGCCAGCAGCCAGAGCAGCAGCGGGGCGCCGAGCGCGCCGGTCACGATGCCGACCGGCAGCGGGGACGCCGTGAGGGTGCGGGCCAGGAGGTCGCTGCCCAGCACCACCACCGCGCCGGTGAGCGCGGATGCGATGAGCGGTGGGGAAGGCCGGCGCGCCAGGCGTTGCGCGATCTGCGGCGCGGTCAGCGCCACGAACGAGATGGGGCCCGCGGACGCCGTCGCGAAGGCCACCAGCCCGGCGCCGGCCAGCAGCAGCCCCAGCCGGACCGGCTGCACCGGCGTGCCGAGCCCGGCCGCCACGTCGTCGCCGAGCTGCAGCGTGCCCATCCACCGCGACAGGGCCAGCACGAGCGGCAGCAGCACCGCCAGCGCGCCGGCCAGCGGGACGACGTGCTCCCAGCCGCGGTTGGCGAGGTTGCCCACCAGCCAGCCGATCGACGCCTGGGCTTCGGTGATCTGCGCGCGGCTGAGCAGGTAGTCGGTCAGGCTGGTGCACATCGCGAAGATGCCGATGCCCACCAGGATGATCCGGTAGCCGGTGGTGCCGCGCCGCCACGCGAGGACGTACACGAGCAGGCCGGTCAGCAGCCCTCCCAGCAGGCCGAGCGTGGGGGTGCCGAGGCCGCCGCCGAAGCCGAACGAGATCCCGGCGACGACGGCGGTGGCCGCGCCCGCGTTGATGCCGATCAGGTCCGGGCTGGCCAGCGGGTTGCGCGTGATGGTCTGGAACACCGCGCCGGACGCGCCGAACGCCAGCCCGGCCAGCAGCCCGGTCAGCGCCCGCGGCAGCCGCAGCTCCCGCACGATGTAGCCGGTGCCGCTGTCGCCCCCGCCGAACACAGCGGGCAGGACGTCGGACACGCCGAGCGGGACGTCGCCGATCGTCATGCCCACGCAGAACAACGCGAACGCCAGCACGGCGAGCACGAGCGAGACGGCCACCGGCCGGAGCCGGACCTGGCCGGACACCGCGGGTTTCGCGAGGCGGAAGGTGACGCGGCCGCGCCGGACCTGCAGCAGGCTCATCAGGCCTCCACCAGCTTGCGGCGGCGGACCAGCCAGATGAAGAACGGTGCGCCGAGGAAGGCGACGATCACCCCGGCGCGGACCTCGCCGGGCCGGGCCATGATCCGGCCGAGGATGTCCGCGGCCAGCAGCAGGCAGGGCGCGAGGACCGCGGTGTAGGGCAGCAGCCACCGGTGGTCCGGCCCGATGACGAACCGCACGGCGTGCGGGACGACCAGGCCGAGGAACACGATCGGGCCGGCGACCGCGACGGACGCGCCGGTCAGGAGCGTGATGGCCAGAGCGCCGCGCAGCCGCAGCGGGCCCAGCCGCCGCCCGAGCGCCACCGCGACGTCGTCGCCGAGGGCGAGGCTGTTCAGCGCGGGGCCGCTCGCGATGGCCAGCACCACGCCGGCGACGAGGAAGGGCAGCACCCGCAGCAGGGATCCGCTGTCGACGCCGGCGAGCGAACCGGCCGACCAGAACCGGAACCGGTTGAGCGCCACCGGGTCCGACAGCACCATCGCGCTGGTGAACGACCCGAGCAGCGCCGTGACGGCGGCTCCGGCGAGGGCCAGCTTGACCGGGCTCGAGCCGTTGCGGCCCCGGGTGCCGAGGAAGTAGACGACCGTGGTCGCGGCGAGCGCACCGGCGAAGGCGAACCAGATGTAGCCGTAGAGGGAGCTCACGCCGAGCACCGTGATGGAGAAGACGATGGCGAACGCGGCCCCGGCGCTGACGCCGAGCAGTCCCGGGTCGGCCAGGGGGTTGCGGGTCAGCGCCTGCATGAGCGTGCCGGCCAGCCCGAGCGCGGCGCCGATCAGTACGGCCAGGAGCGTGCGCGGCATCCGGACACTGTGGATGATCACGGCGTCGGCGGAGCCGTCGTCGTGCCACAGGGCCTGCCAGACGGCGCTGAACGAGATCTCCTTGGAGCCCAGCCAGACACTCAGCAGGCAGAGGAAAACCAGGACACCGAGAGCGGCCAGCAGACCGAGCGCGCGGCCCGTGTGTGGCGGGCGTCGCTCGAGAGCGATCCCTCCGGGGTCTGTTCGCACCGCACCTCCGACTGGTACTGATTTAGGTAAGGCTAACCGATGGTACAGGAGTGCATCCTCACCATCCGTTTGTTAGGGTCACCTAAGTTGGCACCCCGATCGGGGTGCCGTGAGCAGCGGGAGGCTGGTCTACCGGTGAGCAACGGTGACGCTGTGCAGCAGCAGGTGTCGAGGCTCGGTTTCTGGCGGGACCGCCTCGCTTCGGCGCCGAAGGAGCTGCCGCTGCCGGTCGACCGGCCGTACCCGGCGGAGCCCGCCGCCCCGGTGACGCTCGCCCGGCCCGTGCCCGAGGCCGACGAGCTCACGCTCCTCGCGGCGTTCACCGTGCTGTTGTCCCGCTATGCGGGAACGGCCGACGTCCTGCTCGGGATCGGCTCGCTGGTGCCATTGCGGGTGGATCTGGGCGGCTCGCCCGGATTCGCCGACGTCGTCGCGCGTGTCCGTGAGGCGCGAGAAGCGGCGCTGGGGCACGAGGTGCCCTTCGCCGACCTGGTCGCCGAGCTGGACCCGGAGCCCGGTCGCGGCGGGTCGCTGCTCGTCAATGTCGGCTTCGGCGCCGAGACCGGCCTGCCCCTGGACCTGAACCTGACCGGCGAGGGGGTGCGCTACCGCCCCGACGTCCTCGATGAGTCCACTGTGGACCGCATGCTCGACCACCTGGGCCATCTCCTCGCCGAGGCGGCGGAACGTCCACAGTGGCCGGTCGACCGGCTCGCGCTGATGGCCGCGCCGGAACTGGACCGGATCCTGGACGGCTGGAACGACACGGACCTGGCGACGCCGCCGTCGACCTTGCCGGAGCTGTTCGCGGCCCGGGTCCGGGAAAACCCGGACGGGATCGCGCTGGTCTTCGAAGACGAGGAACTCACCTACGCCGAGCTCGACGCCCGCGCGAACCGGCTCGCCCACGTCCTCGTCGGCCGCGGCGCCGGTCCGGAACGGGTCGTCGCGCTCGCCGTGCCGCGGTCGGTGGACATGATCGTCGCCGAACTCGCGGTGCTCAAGGCCGGCGCCGCGTACCTGCCGCTGGACCAGGACTACCCGGCCGAGCGCATCGCGTTCATGGTCGCCGACGCCCGCCCGGTCTGCGTGGTCACCACCCGCGAACTCGCCGATCGGTTCGACGGCGATGTCCTGCTCCTGGACGAGGTGAGCCTGGACGACGTCCCGGCGACGGACCCGGCCGCCGCGATCGTCCCGGCCAACGCCGCCTACGTCATCTACACCTCCGGCTCCACCGGGCGCCCCAAGGGCGTCGTGGTCTCCCACGCGGGTGTCGCGAAGCTCGTCGCGACGCAGTCCGAGCGGTTCGGCGTCGGCCCGCACAGCCGCGTGCTGCAGTTCGCGTCGCCGAGTTTCGACGTCGCGTTCTGGGACCTGTGCCTCGGTCTGCTCTCCGGCGGCCGCTTGGTGGTCGTCCCGGCCGAACGCCGGGTGCCCGGCCCCGAGCTGGCCGAATACGCGCACGCCCACGGTGTCGACTTCATGATCCTCCCGCCCGCGCTGCTCGCGGAGTTCCCCGAGGACTGCGACCTGCCGCGGAACAGCGTGCTGCTGGCGGGCACTGAACGGGTGTCGCCGGAGCTGGTCCGCCGCTGGGCGCCGGGGCGGCGGATGTTCAACGCCTACGGTCCGACCGAGGCCACGACCAACTCGACGCTCGGCCTTTGCGATCCGGAGATCGTTCCCGGCTCCGCCGTCCCGATCGGCGTGCCGGATCCCGGCACCCGGGCGTACGTCCTCGACGCGCACCTCGCCCCGGTGCCGATCGGGGTGGTGGGGGAGCTGTACCTCGCGGGAAGCGGCCTGGCGCGGGGCTATCTCGGGCGGCCGGGGCTGACGGCGGAGCGGTTCGTGGCCGACCCCTTCGGCTCCGGTGGCCGGCTCTACCGGACCGGTGACCTGGTCAAGTGGCTGCCGGACGGGCGGTTGGTGTTCCTGGGCCGGGCCGACGACCAGGTCAAGATCCGCGGCTACCGGATCGAGCTCGGCGAAATCGAGTCGGTGCTCGCCGAACACCCGCGCGTCGGGCAGCCGGTCGTCGTCGCGCAGGACGGGCAGCTGATCGCCTACGCCGTGCCGGCGCCCGACCGGGACCGGACGGCCGAGCAGGGCCACGTCGACGAATGGCACGACGTCCACGAGGAGATGCTCGCCGGGTCCCACGGCATCGAAGAGAACTTCGCCGGCTGGAACTCCAGCTACGACGGCTCGGAGCTCCCCCTCGACGAGATGCGGGAGTGGCACGCGGCGACGATCGAGCGGATCCGGGCGCTCCGGCCGAAGCGGGTGCTGGAGATCGGTGTCGGCAGCGGGCTGATCCTGTCGCGGATCGCCCCGGACGCCGCTGAAATCTATTGGGGCGTCGACCTTTCGGAGAGCGCCATCGAGAACGTCCGGCGCGAGGTCGCCGCCATGCCCGAGCTGGCGGGCAAGGTTCATCTCGCCGCGCGGCCCGCCCACGACCTCGGCGAACTGCCGGACTTCGACACGGTGATCATCAACTCCGTCGCCCAGTACTTCCCGAGTGCGGACTACCTCGCCGAAGTCGTGAAAACCGCCGCCGCGCGGCTGGCCCCGGGCGGGACCATCTTCCTCGGCGACATCCGCAACCTGCGTTCGCTGCGGGCCTTCCGGACCGCGGTCGAGCTGCACCGCGGCCGGACCGACGTCGCCGCGGTGGACCAGGCGATCGCGCGGGACGGCGAGCTGGTCCTCGACCCGGACTTCTTCGCCGCCCTGGCCCGGGAACTCGACGGCTTCGGCGACGTCGACCTGTGGGTCAAGCGCGGCCACGCGCACAACGAGCTGACCCGGCACCGCTACGACGTCGTCCTGCGGAAGGCCCCGCGGCCGGAAGCGGCCGAAGAGCAGGTCGTCGCGTTCGGCGACCTCGGTGCGGTGGAACGGTTCCTGTCCGCCGAGGCGCCGGAGAGGCTGCGCGTCACCGCGATCCCGGACGCGCGGCTGGCCGGCGAACTGGCCGCGGTCCGCGCCCTGGACACCGGTGACGCCGGGGCCGCCCTGACCGCGCTCGGCCGCCGGGACGGCGTCGACCCGGAAGACCTGCACCGGCTCGGCGAACGCGCCGGCTACCACGTGGCCGTCACCTTGGCGGCCGCGGGCGGCGAGCTGGAAGCCGTCTTCACGAGGGGCGAAGACGGTTCCGCCTACCGGCCGGTGCGCCAGACGGGCGCGCCGGGGTCGTACGCCAACAACCCCGCGGCCCGGCGAGAGACCGGGGCGCTGGTGGCGTCGCTGCGCGCGCACGTCCGGGACCGGCTGCCGCGGTACATGGTGCCTTCGGCGTTCGTGATCCTCGACAAGCTGCCGGTGCTCGCCTCCGGCAAGCTGGACCGCAAGGCCCTGCCGAGCCCCGAGCGGTTCACCGCCGGGCCCGGCCGCGCGCCGCGCAACCCCGTCGAGCAGCTGCTGTGCGAGATGTTCGCCGACGTCCTCGGGGTGCCGCAGGCCGGGCCGGACGACGACTTCTTCGCGCTCGGCGGGCACTCGCTGCTCGCCACCCGGCTGATCCAGCGCATCCGCGCGGCCGTCGGCGCCGAAGTGCCGGTGCGGGCGGTGTTCGACGCGCCGACGCCGGCCGCCCTCGCGGACCTCCTCGCCGGCGCCGTCACCGAGACCGGGCGGCGCCCGCTCGTGCGCGTCACCGAGCGGCCGGAGCGGCTGCCGCTCTCGTTCGCGCAGCAGCGCCTGTGGTTCCTGCACGGGCTGGAAGGCGGCTCGGCGACCTACAACGTCCCGCTCGTCATGGAGCTGGCCGGGGAGCTCGACGTCGACGCGCTGCGTTCGGCGCTCGCCGACGTCCTGGGCCGGCACGAGGCACTGCGGACGGTCTTCCCGGTCGTCGATGGCGTGCCGTACCAGCGGGTGCTTCCCGAAGGGACGGTGGCGCTGACCGTCCGGAAAGTGTCCGATGTAGACGCCGAAGTGGCCGCGCTCGTGCGCGGCGTGTTCGACCTCGGTGCCGGGGTGCCGGTGCGCGCGGAACTGCTGGCCGCCGACCCGCGGCGGCACGTGCTGGTCCTGGTCGTGCACCACATCGCCGCCGACGGCTGGTCGCTGTCACCCCTGTGGCGGGACATCGCGGCCGCCTACCGCGCGCGCCTGCGCGGCGAAGCTCCCCAGTGGACGCCGCTGCCCGTGCAGTACGCGGACTACACGCTCTGGCAACGCGATCTCCTCGCCACGGAGGAGGCCGCCCAGCTCGGCTACTGGCGGGAAGCCCTCGACGGCCTGCCCGACCGGATCCCGCTGCCGCTCGACCGGCCGCACCCGCCGGCCTCCGCCTACCGCGGCGGGTTCTTCACCTTCACCTGGGACGCCGGGCTCCAGGCCGGGCTCGCCGACCTGGCCCTCGCGTGCGGGGCCAGCCCGTTCATGGTCGTGCACGCGGGCCTGGCGGCGCTGCTCACGCGGCTCGGCGCGGGCACCGACATCCCGATCGGCACCCCGATCGCCGGCCGGACCGACCCGGCCCTCGACGAGCTCGTCGGGTTCTTCGTCAACACCCTGGTGCTGCGGGTGGACACCGGCGGTGACCCGTCGTTCCGCGACCTCGTGGCCCGGGTGCGCGAGCGCAGCCTCGACGCCTACGCCCACCAGGACGTCCCGTTCGAGCGGCTGGTCGAGGTGCTCAACCCGGCCCGGTCGCTGGCCCACCACCCGCTGTTCCAGACCATGCTCGCCTGGCAGAACACCCCCGGCACCGGCGTCGCACTGCCCGGCCTGACCGTGACCGAGCGGCCCGTCGGCACCGGCACGGCCAAGTTCGATCTCTGGTTCTCCTTCACCGAGCGCGCCGACGGCCTGCACGGCCAGGCCGAGTTCAACGCCGAGGTGTTCGACCGGGCCACCGTGACCGGCGTCCTCGACCGCCTGGAAACCCTGCTCCGCCAGGTCGCGGCCGCCCCGGACCGCCGCCTCGGCGCCCTCGACGTGCTCACCCCGGCCGAGCGCGACGGCCTCGAACGGACCTGGTCAGGGGCCGTCGAGGACGTCCCGGCGGTCACCGTCCCCGAGCTGTTCGCCGCTCAGGTCGCGCGGACCCCTGACCACCCCGCGCTGGTCTTCGAGGACGAAGAACTCACCTACGCCGAGCTCGACGCCGTCTCCGACCGCCTGGCCCGCGTGCTGGCCGCGCGGGGTGCCGGGCCGGAGCGCGTGGTCGCGTTGGCGCTGCCCCGCTCGACGCACCTGGTCACCGCGATCCTCGCCGTGCTCAAGGCGGGCGCGGCCTACCTGCCGCTCGACCCCGGCTACCCGGCCGACCGCATCGCGTTCATGCTCGAAGACGCCGACCCGGCGCTGGTGCTGGCCGTCGCGGACACCGCCGTCCCGGGCGCCCTGCTCCTGGATGACCCGGACACCCTGGCCGGAGTTTCGGACGCGCCCCTGGAAGTCGTGCCGCGGCCGGAGAACCCGGCGTACGTCATCTACACCTCCGGGTCGACGGGCCGGCCGAAGGGCGTGGTCGTCCCGCACGCCGGGATCGTGAACCGGCTGCTGTGGATGCAGGCCGAGTACGGCCTCACCGCCGGCGACCGCGTGCTGCAGAAGACGCCGTCGAGCTTCGACGTCTCGGTGTGGGAGTTCCTCTGGCCGCTGATCACCGGCGCCACCGAGGTGCTCGCCCGGCCGGACGGGCACAAGGACCCCGCCTACCTCGCGCGGCTGATCCGCGACCGGGACATCACGACCGTCCACTTCGTCCCGTCGATGCTCCAGGTCTTCCTCCAGGAGCCGGCGGCGGGGGAGTGCACGAGCCTGCGCCGGGTGCTGTGCAGCGGTGAGGCCCTGCCCCCGGACGCCGTCGCGCAGTTCGGTCGAGTCCTGACCGCCGAGCTGCACAACCTCTACGGCCCGACCGAAGCCTCGGTCGACGTCACGTCGTGGCGGACGTCCACGGAGGACACTTCCGTCCCCATCGGACGTGCGGTGTGGAACACCCGCACCTACGTCCTCGACGCCGCCCTGCGTCCGGTGCCGCCGGGTACCCCCGGCGAGCTGTACCTGGCCGGCGTCCAGCTCGCCCGCGGCTACCTCGGCCGGGCCGGGCTCACCGCCGAGCGGTTCGTCGCCGACCCCTTCGGCGCGCCCGGCGCCCGGATGTACCGCACCGGGGACCTCGCCCGCTTCCGCCCCGACGGCGTCCTCGAGTTCCTCGGCCGCGGCGACGAGCAGATCAAGATCCGCGGCTTCCGCGTCGAACCCGGGGAGATCGCCGCGACCCTGGCCGCCCACGACGACGTCGCCCACGCCGTCGTCGTCGCCCGCGAGGACCGGCCCGGCGACGTCCGCCTGGTCGGGTACGTCGTCCCCGCCGACACCGCCGGTTCGGCCGGGGAGGAGACCGAGCAGGTCGGCGAGTGGCGCGAGCTGTACGACTCGATGTACTCGGGCGACCGCGACGAGTTCGCGGGCTGGACCTCCAGCTACACCGGCGAGCCGATCCCGCGCGCGGAGATGCGCGAGTGGCGCGACACGATCGTCACCCGGATCCGCGACCTGAACCCGCGGCGGGTCCTGGAAATCGGCGTCGGCAGCGGCCTGCTGCTGACCGAGCTGGCCCCGCACTGCGAGGCCTACTGGGGCACGGACTTCTCCGCCGAGGTCATCGCTTCGCTGGGCGAGCGGGTCGCCGCCGATCCGGTGCTCGCCGGGCGGGTCGAACTGCGCACCGGCGACGCCGCCGACGTCACCGGCCTGCCGCCGGAGTTCTTCGACACCATCGTGCTCAACTCCGTCGTCCAGTACTTCCCGAGCGGGACGTACCTCCTGGATGTCGTGCGCAAGGCCCTGGACCTCTTGGCGCCGGGCGGCTCGCTCTTCGTTGGGGACGTCCGGGACCTGCGCCAGGTCCGGGCGTTCCACACGGCTGTGGCCCAGGCCCGCGGCGGTGACGTCGAACAGCGCCTGCTGCGGGAGAAGGAGCTCCTGGTAGCGCCGGAGTTCTTCGCGGGCCTGGACGGGGTCGCCGCGGACATCCGGGTCAAGCGCGGCCGCGCGGTCAACGAACTCACCCAGTACCGCTACGACGTCGTCCTGCGCCCCGGTACTGCCGAGCCGCTCAAGGCCGAGGCGCTGACCTGGGGCACCGATGTGTCCACTGTGGATGAAGTGGCCGCGCGGATTCGCGACGGCCTGCGCGTCGAAGGCGTCCCCAACGGGCGGATCACCGAAGGCGTGAACCCCGAAGACTGGTACGAGCTGGGTGCGGTCGTCACCTGGTCCGCGGCCGGCGACGGCTCGGTCGACGTCCTGTTCACCAGCGGCGACCCGGCCGGCGCGGTCCGGCCCGGCCCGGACCCGATCCTGTCCTACACCGGCAATCCCCGGCGCTCGCGCCGGAGCACGGCCTTGCCCGCGGACCTGCGCACCTTCGCCGCCGAACGGCTGCCGGAGCACATGGTGCCGTCGGCGATCGTCGTGCTCGACGCGCTGCCGGTGACGGCGAACGGCAAACTCGACCGCCGCGCGCTGCCGGCCCCGGACGTGAGCGCACCGGTCTCGGACCGCGAGCCGCGCACCCCGGTCGAACGGGAGCTGTGCGCGCTGTTCGCCGACGTCCTCGGCCTGCCGCGGGTCGGCCCGGACGACAGCTTCTTCGCCCTCGGCGGGCACTCGCTGCTGGCCACCCGGCTGATCGCCCGCGTCCGCACCGCCCTGCACGCCGAACTGGAGGTGCGGGCGGTCTTCGAGACGCCGACCCCGGCGGGCCTGGCCGGGGTGCTCGCCACCGCCCGCGGTGCCGCGCGCCCGCCGCTGGTCCCGGTGCGCAGGCCGGACCTCGTCCCGCTGTCCGGCGCCCAGCAGCGGCTGTGGTTCCTGCACCACCTCGAAGGGCCGTCGGCCACCTACAACGTCCCGCTGATCATGCGTCTCGAAGGCGATCTCGACGTCGAGGCACTGCGCCGGGCACTGACGGACGTGGTCGCCCGGCACGAAGCGCTGCGCACCCGGTTCCCGCAGCGGGACGGCGTGCCCTACCAGGACATCCTCCCGGCCGGCGAGGTCGACCTGCCCGTCCGTGAAGTCGAGGACCTCGACGAGGCCCTGACCGGGCTGGTCCGCGGGTCGTTCGACTTGGAGCGGCACGTGCCGGTGCGCGCGGAGCTGCTGCGGCTCAGCGCCCGCGAGCACGTCTTCGCGCTGGTGTTCCACCACATCGCCTCCGACGGCTGGTCGATGGCCCCGCTGTGGCGCGACATCGCCACGGCCTACGCCGCCCGCCGGTCCGGTAAAGCTCCACAGTGGACGACGCTGCCGGTGCAGTACGCGGACTACACGCTGTGGCAACAGGATCTGCTCGGCCGCGAAGACGACCCGGACAGCGTGCTCAGCGGCCAGCTGGACTACTGGCGGACGGCCCTCGACGGCCTGCCGGACCGGATCGAGCTGCCGTTGGACCGGCCGCACCCGGCGACCGCGACCTTCCGCGGCGAGCTGCACACCTTCACCTGGGACGCCGGGCTCCACGCGGGGCTGGCCGACCTGGCCCGCGAGAGCGGCGCGAGCGTGTTCATGGTCGTGCACGCGGCCCTCGCCGCCCTGCTCACGCGCCTCGGTGCGGGCACCGACGTGCCGATCGGCTCGCCCATCGCCGGCCGCACCGACCCGGCCCTGGACGACCTCGTCGGCTTCTTCGTCAACACCCTGGTCCTGCGCGTCGACACCGGCGGCGAGCCGACGTTCCGGGAACTGCTCGCCCGGGTCCGCGAGCGCAACCTCGACGCCTACGCCCACCAGGACGTGCCGTTCGAGCGGCTGGTCGAAGTGCTCAACCCGGCGCGGTCGCTGTCCTACCACCCGCTGTTCCAGGTGATGATCGCCGGGCAGAACAACGCCCGCGCCGAGGTGACCCTGCCCGGCCTGGCCGTCACGGAGATCCCGGTGACCACCGGCACGTCGAAGTTCGACCTCTCGATCTCGCTGACCGAGCGCGACGCCGGGATCGCCGGGGTGCTGGAATTCAACGCCGACGTCTTCGACCACCCGAGCGCGAACGCGATTCTGCGCCGTCTCGAAGTGCTGCTGCGCGCAGCCTTGGCCGAACCCGACCGCCCGGTCGGCGCCCTGGACCTCCTCGAAGGGGACGAGCGCGACCGCGTGCTCACCGCATGGGCCGGGTCCCTCGAGCCGGCGGGCACCGAGACGTTCCCCGGGATGTTCGCCCGCCGCGTCGCCGAGGCCCCCGATGCGGTCGCGCTCGTGTTCGAGGACGTCGAGCTGACCTACGCCGAGGTGAACGCCCGCGCCAACCGGCTCGCGCACCTGCTGCTCGAGCGCGGCGCGGGACCGGAGCGGGTCGTCGCGCTGGCCGTGCCGCGGTCCCCGGACATGATCATCGCCGAACTGGCGGTGCTCAAGGCCGGTGCCGCGTACCTGCCGATCGACGTCGACTACCCGGGCGACCGGATCGCCTACATGGTCGACGACGCGGCCCCGGTCTGCGTGGTGACGACCCGGGACGTCGAGGCGAAGCTGCCCCCAGCTCTGTCCCGGGTCCTCCTGGACGACGTGGCACTCGCCGGAATGTCCACCGAGGACCCCGAGGTGACGATCGCGCCGGAGAACGCGGCGTACGTGATCTACACGTCCGGCTCCTCCGGACGGCCGAAGGGCGTCGTCCTCCAGCACTCCGGCGTCGCGAAGCTGGTCGCCACCCAGGTCGAACGCTTCGGCGTCGGCCCGCACAGCCGGGTGCTGCAGTTCGCGTCGCCGAGTTTCGACGTCGCGTTCTGGGACCTCTGCCTCGGCCTGCTCTCGGGCGGGCGCCTGGTCGTGGTCCCGGCCGAGCGGCGGGTCGCGGGCCCGGCGCTGACCGAGTACGCGCACGCCCACGGCGTCGACTTCATGATCCTGCCGCCCGCCCTGCTCGACGCGATGCCGGCGGACCTCGACCTCCCGCGCGACAGCGTGCTGCTCGCGGGCACCGAACGGGTGTCGCCGGAGCTGGTGCGCCGCTGGGCGCCGGGCCGGCGGATGTTCAACGCCTACGGCCCGACCGAGGCGACCACCAACTCGACGCTCGGGGAGAGCGACCCGGCCGAGCTGGCGGACGCGACGATCGTCCCGATCGGCATCCCCGACCCCGGCACCCGCGCGTACGTGCTCGACGCCGGGTTGCGGCCGGTCCCGCCCGGCGTGGTGGGGGAGCTGTACCTCGCCGGCAGCGGTCTGGCGCGGGGGTATCTCGGGCGGCCGGGCCTGACCGCGGAGCGGTTCGTCGCGGACCCGTTCGGTGCGGGTGGGCGCCTCTACCGCACGGGTGACCTGGTCAAATGGCTGCCGGACGGGCGGCTGGTGTTCCTCGGCCGGGCCGACGACCAGGTCAAGATCCGC
Source organism: Amycolatopsis sp. NPDC024027 (assembly GCF_040638975.1). NCBI lineage: Bacteria > Bacillati > Actinomycetota > Actinomycetes > Pseudonocardiales > Pseudonocardiaceae > Amycolatopsis > Amycolatopsis sp. NPDC024027. The sequence goes on along the minus strand of NZ_JBEZYY010000033.1, from coordinate 30,680 downwards.
GGCTACCGCATCGAACTCGGCGAAATCGAGTCCGTGCTGGCCGAGCACCCGGCCGTCGGGCAGTCCGTCGTCGTCGCCCGGGACGGGCGGCTCATCGCCTACGCCGTGCCGTCGGCCGGGCGGGACGAACAAGCGGAACTGGACCACGTCGGCGAGTGGCGCGAGCTGCACGAGAACGTCTTCACCGAAGCGGCGTCCGGTGGGCTCGAGGAGAACTTCACCGGCTGGAACTCCAGCTACGACGGCTCGGAGATCCCCCGGGACGAGATGCGGGAGTGGCACGCGGCGACGATCGACCGGATCCGGGCGCTGCAGCCGAAGCGCGTCCTGGAGATCGGGGTCGGCAGCGGCCTGATCCTGTCGCGGATCGCCCCGGACGCCGAAGAGTACTGGGGCGTCGACCTGTCCGAGCAGGCCATCGCCAACCTGCGGCGGGAACTCGCGGGGACGCCGTTCGCGGCCAAGGTCCACCTGGCCGCGCGGCCCGCCCACGACCTGGGCGAACTGCCGGACTTCGACACGGTGATCATCAACTCGGTCGCCCAGTACTTCCCGAGCGTCGGCTACCTCGCCGAAGTCCTCCGCACGGCCGCGGCGCACGTCCGGCCGGGCGGCGTGCTCTTCCTCGGCGACATCCGGAACCTCCGCTCGCTGCGGGCGTTCCGGACCGCGACCGAGCTGCACCGCGGCCGGACCGACGTCGCCGCGGTGGACCAGGCGATCGCGCGGGACGGCGAGCTGGTCCTCGACCCGGGCTTCTTCACGGCTCTGGCTCTCGACGGCTTCGGCGACGTCGACCTGTGGGTCAAGCGCGGCCACGCGCACAACGAGCTGACCCGGCACCGCTACGACGTCGTCCTGCGGAAGGCCCCGAAACCGGCCGCGGCCGCCGAGCAGGTCGTGCCCTTCGAGTCCGTCGGCGAACTGGACCGGCTGCTGGCCGCGCACCCGGCCCGGCTGCGCGTGACCGGCGTGTCCGACGCCAGGCTGTCCGGTGAACTCGCCGCCGTCGCCGCGCTGGCCGCGGGCGACGCCGAGACGGCACTGTCCTCTCTGGAGGATCGGTCCGGAGTGGACCCCGAGACCCTGCACGACCTCGGCGGCCGGCACGGCTACCGCGTGTACGCGACCCTCACCGCGCACGCGGGCGAGCTGGAAGTCGTGTTCACCACGGGCGAGCCCACCCGGATCCACCGCGCCCACCCGGTCCGGGCCGCCCTCGACGCGCTGGGCAACCACCCGGCCGGGCAGCGGGACACCGGTGCGCTGGTGGCGGCGCTGCGGGCGCACGCCCGCGACCGGCTGCCGCGGTACATGGTGCCGTCGGCGATCGTGCTGCTGGACCGGCTCCCGCTGCTGGCTTCCGGCAAACTGGACCGGCGCGCCCTGCCGAACCCCGACAAGCAGGCGGCCACCACCGGCCGGGCTCCGCGGACGCCGGTCGAAGAAGTCCTCTGCGGGCTCTTCGCCGAGGTCCTCGACACGGCGTCGATCGGCGTCGACGACGACTTCTTCGCCCTCGGCGGGCATTCGCTGATGGCCACCCGGCTGGTCGCCAGGCTGCGCGCGGTGTTCGGCGTCGAACTGCAGGTGCGCTCGGTGTTCGAGACGCCGACGGTGGCGGGGCTGGCCGCTCTGCTGGCCACGTCGGGCGCTTCGCCCGCCCGGCCCGCCCTGGTGCGCGCCGACCCGCGTCCGGACGTGCTGCCGCTGTCGTTCGCCCAGCAGCGGCTGTGGTTCCTGCGCCGCCTGGAAGGCCCGTCGGCGACGTACAACATGCCGACGGCGGTCCGGCTGAGCGGCGCCCTCGACGTCGACGCACTGCGTACGGCATTGTCCGATGTGGTCGAGCGCCACGAAGCCCTGCGCACGGTCTTCCCGGAGATCGACGGCGAGGCCCGGCAGCTCGTCCTCGGCGACGTCACGATCCCGCTGCCGGTCCGGACGGTCACCGAGGCCACGCTCGCCGACGCGGTGTCCGAAGCGGCCGCGACGGTGTTCGAGCTCGAGTCGGAGATCCCGCTGCGGGCGCAGCTGCTCCGCCTCGGGGCCCGCGAGCACGTCCTGGCGCTGGTGTTCCACCACATCGCCTCGGACGGCTGGTCGACCGCGCCGCTGTGGCGCGACCTCGCGACGGCCTACACCGCCCGCCAGACCGGGGAAGCTCCACAGTGGACGCCGTTGCCGGTGCAGTACGCGGACTACACGCTGTGGCAGCGGGACGTCCTCGGCGAGCCGGTGATCGAACCGCAGCTGGCGTATTGGCGCGAGGCCCTCGCGGGCCTGCCGGAGCGGATCGAACTGCCCACGGACCGGCCGCACCCGGCGGAAGCGTCCTACCGCGGAGAGCAGTTCGCCTTCGGCTGGGACGCCGGACTCCACAGTGGACTCCTCGAGCTGGCCCGCGCCTGCGGCGCGAGCGTGTTCATGGTCGTGCACGCCGGGCTGACCGCAGTGCTCACCCGGCTCGGTGCGGGCACCGACATCCCGCTCGGCACGTCCATCGCCGGCCGCACCGACGCCGCGCTCGACGAGCTCGTCGGGTTCTTCGTCAACACCCTGGTGCTGCGGGTGGACACCGGCGGTGACCCGTCGTTCCGCGACCTCGTGGCCCGGGTGCGCGAGCGCAGCCTCGACGCCTACGCCCACCAGGACGTGCCCTTCGAGCGCTTGGTCGAAGCGCTGAACCCGGTCCGGTCGCTGGCCCACCACCCGCTGTTCCAGACGATGCTGGCCTGGCAGAACAACGCCGTCGCCGACCTCGCGCTGCCGGGTCTCACCGTCGCGGAGGAGCCCGTCCGCACCGGCACCGCCCGCGCCGACCTGACGTTCTTCGTCGGCGAGCGGCCCGGGCACCAGGCCGGGATCCGCGGCACGGCCGAGTACAACAGCGACGTCTTCGACCGCGCGAGTGTCGAGGCGATCCTGGAGCGGCTGCGGACGCTGCTGGCCGCCGTCGTCGCCGACCCGGACACGAGGATCGGCGCCGTCGACCTGCTCACCCGCGCCGAGCGCGACCAGCTCGCCGCCGACCCGGCGACACCCCTGCCCGCGGAGACGCCCGCGGGGCTGTTCGCCGCCCAGGTCACGCGGACACCGGACGCACTTGCCTTGGTGTTCGGCGCCGAGCGGCTCAGCTACGCCGAACTGGACACGCGGGCCACGGCCCTCGCCCGGGCGCTGCTCGCGCGGGGCGCGGGGCCGGAACGGGTGGTCGCGGTCGCGCTGCCGCGGTCGGTGGACCTCGTCGTCGCGCTGCTGGCGGTGCTCAAGACCGGTGCCGCGTACCTGCCCCTGGACCTGAACCACCCGGCCGAGCGCCTCGAGCTGATGCTCGCCGGCGCGGCACCGCACCTGGTCGTCGCCGAGGGCGGCTTCGGGGAGCGGCTCGTCCGGCCGGGGGACACCGGGCCGGAACCCGCCTGGCCGTCGATCGGCCCGGACCACCCGGCGTACGTGATCTTCACGTCGGGCTCCACCGGCCGCCCGAAGGCGGTCGCCGGAACCCAGCGAGCCCTGGCCAACCGGCTGCACTGGGGCCGCTCGGCGCTCGGGCCCGGTGTGCGCGTGGCCAAGAGCGCGCTGACGTTCATCGACGGCTCGACCGAGCTGCTCGGCGGCCTGGTGGCAGGCGACCCGGTGGTCCTCGCCGACGACGTGACGGCCACCGACCCGATCGCGCTCGCCGCGTTGGTGCGCGAGTCCGGCGCCCAGGTGCTGACCGTCGTCCCGAGCCTCCTCGACAGCTTCGCCGAAGACGCGCCGGCCGGGGCGTTCGACGCGGTGACCACCTGGATCACCAGTGGCGAACCGCTTTCCGCCGCCCTTGCCGAGAAGGTCGCGGCCCGCTGGCCGTCGGCGAAGCTGGTCAACCTCTACGGCTGTTCGGAAGTTGCGGGCGACAGCCTGGCCCAGGTCTGCGGCCCGGTGGCCATCGGGCGGCCGGTCGCGAACACCCGGGCGTACGTCCTCGATGCGGCGTTGCGGCCGGTGCCGCCGGGCGTCCGCGGCGAGCTGTACCTCGCGGGCGCCGGACTCGCGCGGGGTTACCTCGGCCGGCCGGCGCTCACCGCCGAACGGTTCGTCGCCTCGCCGTTCGAGCCGGGGGAGCGGATGTACCGGACCGGCGACCTCGCCCGCCGCCGCGCCGACGGGGCACTGGACTTCCTCGACCGCGCCGACCAGCAGATCAAGATCCGCGGGTTCCGCGTCGAGCCGGGTGAGGTGGAAGCCGCGCTGACGGCCGACGCGTCGGTGGCGCGCGCGGCCGTGATCGCCCGGGAAAACCGGCTGATCGCCTACGTGGCGCCCTCGGGCGACCCGGTGGCGCTGCGGGCGTCGCTCGCCGCGCGGCTGCCGGAATACCTGGTGCCGTCGGCGATCGTCGTCCTGTCCGAGCTGCCGGTGAACGCCAACGGCAAACTCGACCGTGCGGCCTTGCCCGACCCGGAGGTGCGCGCATCCGGGCGTCTCGCGCGGACCCCGGCCGAGCAGGCGCTGTGCGAACTTTTCGCCGATGTCCTCGGCGTTCCGGCGGTCGGCCCGGACGACGGGTTCTTCGCCCTCGGCGGGCACTCGCTCCTGGCGACGCGGCTGGTCAGCCGGATCCGCGCGCTCCTCGGCGTCGAAGTGCCGCTCCGGGCGGTGTTCGACGCGCCCACCCCGGCCCGGCTCGCCGAAGCCCTGGACCCGGGCCGCGGCCGCCGTCCGGCGCTGGTCCCGGCCGAGCGGCCGGACGTCCTGCCGCTGTCGTTCGCCCAGCAGCGGCTGTGGTTCCTCGATCGCCTCGACGGGCCGTCCGCGACCTACAACATCCCCTGGGCGTGGGAGTTGACCGGTCCGGTCGACACCGACGCGCTGCGAGCCGCCTTGGGTGACGTCGTGGCGCGGCACGAGGTGCTCCGGACGCTCCTGGTCGAGGAGCAGGGCACGCCCCGGCAGGTCATCCTCGATCGAGCCGACCCGGTGCTGGTCACCGAGACGGCCGCCGACCTCGACGAGCGCGTCACCGCGGCGGCGTCGTACTGCTTCACCCTTGACGCCGAGATCCCGATCCGGGCGACGCTGGTCTCGGCCGGGCCGGACCGGCACGTGTTCGTGCTGCTGGTGCACCACATCGCGGGCGACGGCTGGTCGCTGCCGCCGCTGAAGCGGGACCTCGACACCGCGTACGCGGCCCGGCTGCGCGGTGAACGTCCACAGTGGACGCCGTTGCCGGTGCAGTACGCGGACTACACGCTTTGGCAGCGGGAGATGTTCGGCCGCGCCGACGACCCGGACAGCCTCCTCGGCCGGCAGGCGGCGTTCTGGCGCGACACCCTCGCGGGGATCCCCGACGAGCTGGCGCTCCCGGCCGACCGGCCGCGGCCGGCACGCTCGACCGGCCGCGGCGCCGCCGTGCCGTTCACCGTGCCCGCTTCCGTCCACAGCGGACTCCGGGAGCTGGCCCACCGCAGCGACACCAGCACGTTCATGGTCCTGCAAGCGGTGCTGGCCGCCCTGCTGACCCGGCTCGGCGCGGGCACCGACATCCCCCTGGGGACCCCGGTGGCCGGCCGCTCGGACCACGCACTGGAGGACCTCGCCGGGTTCTTCGTCAACACCCTCGTGCTGCGGACCGACACCGGCGGCGACCCGACGTTCCGGCAGCTCCTCGACCGCGTCCGCGAGGCCGACCTGGCCGCGTACGCCCACCAGGACCTGCCGTTCGAGCACCTCGTCGAGCTGCTCAACCCGCCCCGGTCGCTGGCCCGGCACCCGCTGTTCCAGGTCATGCTCGCCGTCTACCACTCCGGTTCGGAGCCGGAACGGCTGCTCGGGCTGGACGCGGCCTACCGGGACACCGGGCTGCGGCAGGCGAAGTTCGACCTGTCGTTCGACCTGGTCGAGACGGCCGACGGCATCGACGGCAACCTCGAGTTCAGCCTCGACCTCTTCGACGAGTCCACGGCCCGGACGCTCACCGAGCGCCTGGTCCGGGTGATGGCGGCGGTCGTCGCCGATCCGGACCGGCCGCTGAGCCGGATCGACGTCCTCGATCCTGGTGAGCGAGACCGGATTCTGCGCGACTGGGGTGCCGGGGCGCCGCTGACGCTCCCGGCGCCGACGGTCGTGGACCGGCTGGCCGCCCAGGTCGCGGCGACCCCGGACGCGACCGCGCTGAGCGACGCGTCCTCGAGCGTCACGTTCGCGGAGTTCGCCGCGCGGACCGACCGCCTCGCCCGGTGGCTGGCCTCCCAGGGGGCCGGACCGGAGAAGGTCGTGGCGCTGGTCCTGCCCCGGTCGGCGGCGGTCGTCGAGGCGATCTTCGGCGTGTTCAAGACGGGCGCGGCCTACCTACCGATCGACCCGGACCAGCCGGTGGACCGGATTTCGGCAATCCTCGCCGACGCCGGTGCCGCTTTGGTGCTCACGAGTCGTTCGCTGGCTTCGGTCGTTCCCGGCGCCTTGTTCGTCGAGGACATTGTGGACAGTGACACGGCGCTGACCCCGCCGTCGCCGGCAAATCCGGCGTACGTGCTCTACACCTCCGGCTCGACGGGCAAGCCCAAGGGGGTCGTCATCCCGCACTCCGGGCTGGTGAACCTGTTCCACAGCCACCGCGAGACGTTGTACCGCCCGGCCGTCGCCGCGGCGGGGGGACGGCGGCTGCGGGTCGGGCACGCGTGGGCGTTCTTCTTCGACGCGTCCTGGCAGCCGCAACTGTGGCTGCTGGACGGGCACGAGGTGCACGTCGTCGACGACGACACCCGCCGCGACCCGGACCGGCTGGCGGCGGTGGTCCGCGAACGCGGGCTCGACTTCCTCGAACTCACGCCGTCGCACTTCGCGCAGCTGGCCGCGGCCGGGGTGATCTCGGACGGCCGGTGCGCCCTCGGCGTGGTCGGTGTCGGCGGCGAAGCCGTTTCGCAGACGCTGTGGGAGACGTTGTCGTCGACGCCGGGCACGGCGGCGTACAACCTCTACGGCCCCACCGAGGCCACGGTGGACGCGCTGGTCGGCCGCTTCGGCGACGCCGACCGGCCGGTGGTCGGGCGGCCGGTGCACAACACGCGTGCATACGTCCTCGACAGCGGTCTTTCGCCGGTGCCGGCGGGCGTGCCGGGCGAGCTGTACCTGGCCGGCGCCGGGCTGGCCCGCGGCTACCACGGGCGGCCGGGGCTCACCGCGGACCGGTTCGTCGCCGATCCGTCCGGGCCGGCGGGGGAGCGGATGTACCGCACCGGCGACCTCGTGCGGTGGCGGCCGGACGGGCAGCTGGAGTACCTCGGCCGCACCGACGACCAGGTCAAGCTCCGCGGTTTCCGGATCGAACCGGGCGAGATCGAGACGGCACTGACCCGCCACGACGACGTCGCGCAGGCCCTGGTCGTCGTCCGCGAGGACCGGGACAAGCGGCTGGTCGCCTACGTCACCCCGGCGACCGCGGATCCCGGGCGGCTGCGGGAGTTCGCCGCCCGGTCGCTGCCGGAGTACATGGTGCCCGCGGCGATCGTCGCGCTGGACGCGTTCCCCGTGACACCCAACGGGAAGCTCGATCGGGCGGCGCTGCCGGTGCCCGAGGTCGCGGCTCGCGGCCGGGCGCCGGAGACGCCGCTCGAGAAGGCCCTCTGCGAGATCTTCGCGGAGGTGCTGGACATCGCCGCGGTCGGCGCCGACGACGACCTGTTCACCCTCGGCGGCCATTCGATGCTGCTGGTGGTCCTGCGCAACCGGATCACCGAACGGCTCGGGACCGAGCTGCCCATCGCCGAGTTCTTCCGTACCCCCACCGCGGCGGGCCTCGCCGCGCTGGTGACCCGAGACCCGGAGTAACCGTGCACCGCACCCTGATGAACGCCAAGATCCACCGCGCCACCGTCACCCAGGCCGACCTGCACTACGTCGGCTCGCTGACCATCGACGCGGACCTGATGGCCGCCGCGGACATCGTCGAGGGCGAACGCGTCCAGGTCGTCGACATCACCAACGGCGCCCGGCTGGAGACCTACGCCATCACCGGCGAACCGGGCTCCGGCGTGATCGGCGTCAACGGCGCGGCCGCGCACCTCGTGCACCCCGGCGACCTCGTCATCATCATCACCTACGCGCAGGTGGCGGAAACAGAGCGCGCCGGGCACCGGCCGCGGGTGGTGCACGTGGACGCGGACAACCGGCAGGTCCACCTGGGACACGACCCGGCGGAGCCGGTGCCCGGGGCTTCCGCGCAGCTGTCCGGCCGTGGGCGTTGACACAGCGCGGTCCCGACGGTTGCGCTGCGCAGGCTGCCCTAAATAAGGTGTGCCTATCCTAAAGTCCAGCGAGAGGCTCTCATGTCCGTGTTCCAAGGCGCTGCCGGGCTCAGCCGGCGCGGATTCCTGATCGGGGCGGGCGGCGTCGCGGCCGCCGCGGCCCTCACCGCGTGCGGCAGCGGCGGCAAGCCGGCGGCCGGCGGCAGCACCGGCCCGTGGGAGTTCACCGACGACCGCGGCCAGAAGGCCACGCGCGACCAGCGTCCGGCGCGGGTGGTGGCCTACGCCAGCTCGGCCGCGGCGCTCTGGGACTACGGCGTCCGCCCGGCCGGCGTGTTCGGCCCGCAGAAGACGGCCGACGGCGGCAAGGAGATCCAGGCCGGCAACATCGACCTGAACGCCGTCACCTCGATCGGCAACGCCTGGGACGACTTCAGCATGGAGAAGTTCGCCGCGCTCAAGCCGGACCTGGTCGTCACCGGCCTGACCGGCACCAAGCCGACGGACATGTGGGTGCTCACCGACGACCTCGGCCCCAAGGTGCAGCAGATCGCGCCGATCGTCGCGCTCTCGGAGTACAAGGTCACGCTGCCCAAGGTGATCGAGCGCTACGCGCAGCTGGCCGTCGCGCTGGGCGGCGACGCGAACTCGGACACCATGAAGAAGGCCAAGGCCGACTTCGACAAGGCGTCGGAGGACCTGCGTGCGGCGGCGAAGGAGAAGGCCGGGCTCAAGGTTTTGGTGCTGTACGGCGACAAGGACGGCTTGTACATCGCGAAGCCGGACTTCTTCGCCGACCTCGCGTACTACCGCGAACTCGGCCTGGACATCGTCTCCGGCGGCGGCAGCGAGGACTACTGGGAACAGCTGTCCTGGGAGCAGGCGGGCAAGTACCCGGCGGACCTGATCCTGACCGACTCGCGCTCGTACGCGTTGCCGCGCGCGCAGATGACGCAGTTCCCGACCTGGAACCAGCTGCCCGCGGTCAAGGCGAACCAGCTGGGCGACTGGTCGGCCGAGCCGCGCTTCAACCACCTGCTCGCCACACCGGTCATCCAGAAGCTGACCGCGCTGGTGAAGGGTGCCCGCACGGACATCACCGCCTGAGGAGGCCCGCGATGACCAACCCGTTCGAAGACCCCGACGGCACGTACCTGGTCCTGGTGAACGCCGAGAACCAGCACAGCCTGTGGCCGGAGTCCACCGACGTCCCAGCCGGCTGGACGGTCACCTTCGGCCCGTCGTCCCGCCAGGCCTGCCTCGACCACGTGGAAGCCACCTGGACGGACATGCGCCCCAAGTCCCTGGCCGACGCCATGGACGCCTGACCACCTCCCGCCGAAAGCGCCGGGAGCCCGATGGCTCCCGGCGCTTCCGCTTGCCCTCCCGCCGCCGGCCCCAGGTTGGTGCCGCGAATGACTCATTCGGGACCTCAGAGGTCCCGAATGAGTCATTCGCGACCTCGGGCCGGCGGTCTTGCCCGGGGTCAGGCGCGCTGGCCGGACCAGGCTTCCCAGAGCTTCGCGTACTGACCACCCGCGGCGACCAGGTCTTCGTGGGTTCCGGACTCCACCACGGCTCCCGCGTCGAGGACCACGATCCGGTCGGACGCCGCCGCCTGGGTCAGGCGGTGGGCGACCACCAGGGCCGTGCGGCCCTCCAAGGCCGCCGCGGCCGCCGTTTCCAGGACCTTCGATCCCGCGCTGCCCGCCTCCGCCGTGGCTTCGTCGAGGATCGCGATCGGCGGGTCGGCCAGCACCAGCCGGACCAGGGCCAGCTGCTGCGCCTGCGTCACCGTCAGCTGGTGACCGCCTTCGCCGACCACGGTGGCCAACCCGGAGGGAAGCGACGACACCCAGGTCAGCGCGCCCACCTTGGCCAGCGCGGCCCGCAACTCGGCGTCGGTCGCGGACGGGCGGGCGAGCCGCAGGTCCTCGGCCAGCGGGCCCGCGAAGACGTGGACCTCCTGGCTGATCAGCCCCACCGCCCGGCGCGTGCCCTCCGGCCCCAGCTCGTCCAACGACACCCCGCCGAGGGTCACCGAGCCGGTGTCCGGGCGGTGGATGCCGGCGATCAGCTTGGCCAGCGTCGTCTTCCCGGCCCCGCTCGCGCCGACCAGCGCCACCCGTTCGCCGGGTGCGACACCGAGGTCGACCTCCCGCAGCACCGGATGACCGTCCACATAGGAGTATCCGATTCCCGCCGTCTTCACCGACGCGTCCACCGGCCGTGACGGCTGCGCGGGCGACGGCTCGGCCGGCAGGTCGGCGACGCCGATCAGCCGCGCGAGGCTGGCCGCGGCCGCCTGGGCGTCGTCGACCAGCGCGAGCGCCGTCGTGATCGGCCCGAACAGGCTGTGGAAGTACAACGCCGCCGCCGTCGCGACACCGACCGTCACCGCGTCCGCGCCCACCAGCAGGAACCCGAGTGCCAGCACCGCCGACAGCCCGACGAACTCCGCCAGGTTGAGCCGCGCGTAGAACCGCGTCACCAAGCGGATTCCCCGCAACGCCAGCGAGACGGCCGCGTCGGACCGGTCCCGCACCCGCTCGAGATGCGTGTCCGCCAGCCGGAACGCGCGGACCGTCTTCGCGCCGCCGATGGTGTCCAACAGCTGCTGCTGTTGCGCCCCGACCGCCTCCCGTTGGGCCACGTACAACGGCTTCGCGCGCGGCACGTACCAGCGGACGGTCCACAGCTGGATCGGCACGGCCAGCAGCGCCGCGAGCAGGAACCGCCAGTCCAGCACGGCCAGCGCGCCGAGCGTCAGGACGACCGTCAGCACCGACCGCCCCAGCTCGGGCAGCGCCTGCCGGACGCCCTCGGCGACCACCGAAACGTCGTTCGTCACGCGGGCGGTGAGGTCGCCGGACCCGGCGCGCTCGAGCTGATCGAGCGGCAGGCCCAGCGCGCGTTCGACGAAGCGTTCGCGCAGCTCGGCCAGGATCGTCTCGCCCAGCCGCGCCACCAGCGACACACCGATCGCGGTCGCCACCGCCTGCGCCACCGCGACGAGCACCAGGCCGACGATCGGCGTGACCAGCTCGGCGGCCGGGCGGCGCGTGGCGACCAGGTCGACGACCCGGCCGAGCAGCGGCGCGGTCAGCAGGCCGATCGCGGTGGCCGCGACGAGCGTCGTGAACGCGGCCGCGACCCGGCCTTTTGCCCGGCCGGCGAGCTCGCCGAGGACGGCGCGGATCCGGCGGCCGTCGGCCACGGGGAGGAGTTCGCGGGTCACGACAGCACCGCCGCTCGGTAGTCGGGACGGCCGGCCAGCTCGGCGTGCCGGCCTTCGCCCGCGACGCGCCCGTCGTCGAGCAGGACGACGCGGTCGGTGGCGGCCAGCAGCGCCGGGCTGGTGGTCACGAGGATCGTGGTGCGGCCGCGCCGCAGTTCGGCGAGCCCGGCGGCGATCCGGGCCTCGGTGACCGTGTCGACGGCGGTCGTCGGGTCGTGCAGCACCAGCACCGGCGCGTCGGCGGCGAGCGCCCGGGCGAGCGCGACCCGCTGCCGCTGCCCACCCGAGAGCGACCGGCCGCGTTCGGTCACGGCGGTCGCGACGCCGTCGGGCAGCGCGCTCGCCACCTCGTCGACGGCGGCCGCGGTCATCGCCTCGGCGGTCTTCGGCCCGGTGGCCACGTTCTCGGCGACCGTCCCGGCGAACAGGTCGGCATCGTGCGCCGCGACCAGCACCACCTCGCGGACCCGGCTGGGATCCACTGTGGACAGATCGACCGAGTCGACCGACACCGAGCCGCCCGCCGGATCGGCGGCGCGGCCCAGGCAGTCCAGGAGGTCGGTCGCCGCGGCCGGGTCGGTGGTCACCACGCCCAGCAGCTCGCCCGGACGTGCTTCGAAGCCGACGTCGCGCAGGGCGCCGCGGTTCAGCGCGGACAGCTTGACGTGCCCGGCCGCCGGAACCGGCAGTGCCGCGTCCCCGGCGCCGACGGCGTGGGCGGCGTTCAGCACTTCGGCGATCCGCGCGGCCGACGCCCGGCCCTGCGCGAGCTCGCCGTTGACCCACGAAAAGATGCTGAACGGCGTGATCAGGTACTGCGCGAGCCCGACCGCGGCGACCAGGTCGCCGACGCTGATGTCGCCGGCCGCGGCGAGGTTGCCGCCGACGAGGGCGACGACGGCGATGAAGATCCCGGTGAGCGCCAGCAGGGCACCGTTGTGCCAGGCCTGGGCCCGGGCGGCGCGCAGCGTCGCCCGCAGCGAATCCTGGCTGGTCCGCCGGTAGCGGGCGACGGCGGCGCGTTCGGCGCCGACCCCCTTGAGCACGCGCAGCCCGGCGACGAGGTCGGTGGCGACGCCGGAGGCGAACGCCGACCGCTCCTGCTCGGCCTCGCTCCGGCGTTCCAGGGGCTTTCCGATCAGGTGCGCCAGGTAGAGCATCGGCGGCGTGCCGAGCAGCACGAGCAGGCCGAGCGGCAGCGACATGGTGAGCAGCACGACGGCGCTGACCAGCAACCCGGCCAGGCCGGCGACGCCGAAGGGCAGGACGCCGTTGACCGTGCCGACGCGCTTGGCGTCCGACGTCCCGATGCTCACCAGTTCGCCGGCGAGGGTGCCGGAACCGGCCACACCGCCGGGGTGCAGCACCCGACGTCCGACGTCGAGGCGGAGGTCGTGCGCCGCGCGTTCGGCCGCGCGCTCGCCGAAGCGGGCACCGAGGCGGTAGCTGGTCGACAGGGCGGCGAAGAGGACGCCCAGCACCGCCAGCCAGACCAGGAGCGTGCTCACCGAGCCGCCCGCGACGGCCTGGTCGATGACCACGCCGATCACCACCGGGACCAGCGCTTCGCCGCCTTGGTGGCCCGCGGTCAGGAGCGCCGCGAGCGCCACCGATCGTCGTTGCCCGGCGATCGACCGGCGGAGGACCTGCCGTCCCGTCGTGCTCACCCGCGCCTCCCTCTCCAGAGCTGGGATAGGTAAGGCTAGTCTAAGTAAAGAAGTTACGGGAGCACGGTCGGCTTCGTCTCAGTCCGCGGTTCGGTCGCCGGTTCGCCGAACCGGGCCAGCGCGAGGGCGGCCACCACGGCGAAGGCGAACCCGGCGACGGCGACCAGCGCGAAGCCGGGCCGGGTGCGGTCGCCGAGCGCCAGCACGCCGACCAATGACGGGAACACCGTCTCGCCGAGCACCATCATCGCGGTCGAGGTGGTGACGCTCCCGCGCTGCAACGCCGTCGCGTAGAAGAGCATCGCCAGCCCGCCGGCGACCGCGACGGTGTAGGTCGCGGGGTCGGTGAGCAGGTCGAGCGGCGCGAGGCTGGGGATGATCCGGCCGGCGATCGCCACGACACCGAAGCACAGCCCGGCGACGAGCCCGAGCGCCGGCGTCCGGATCCGGCGGTTCGCCTTGCCCGCGACGAGCCCGGCCGCGGCGAGGACGGCGACCGCGCCGATCAGCGTCAGCCGGAAGCCGAGCCCGACCGGGTCCGAGCCTTCGCTTTCGGCGGCGGCGCCGAGCAGGGCGAGCCCGGCGCACACGACGCCGACGGCCACCCATTCGCGGCGGCCGAGCCGCACGCCGAGGAACCGCGCGCAGACGGCGGTCACGGCGAGGCTCGCGGCGAGCGCGGCCTGCACGACGAACAGCGGCAGGACGTGGAGGGCCACGATCTGCGCGACGAACCCGAGGACGTCGAGGGCGAGGCCGAGCACGAACTTCCCCTGGCCAAGCACGCGGACCAGCAGTTTCGGGTCGACACCGTCGGCGCCGGTGTCCGTGGCCCGGGCGGCGACCGACTGCATCACCGAAGCCACGCCGTACGCGCATGCCGCGCCCAAGGCGCAGAGCAGTCCCCACCACATGCGGGTCACTCTATTTTGTCGGTCCACTGAGGTACGGTGCGGCCATGTCGAACACGAGTTCGAAGACGCATCGCCACTGGCCCGCGCCGGTGGCGGCCGACGAGCTGCGCCTGTTGCTGGACTTCCTGCAGTTCCTGCGCGCGACGGCGGTGAACAAGCTGGCGGGGCTGACGTTGCCGCAGGCCACGGCGACACCGCTGCCGGCGTCGCCGCGGATGAGCGCGCTGGGGGTGGTGAAGCACCTGACTGCGGTGGAGCGCTGGTGGCTGGCGATCGAGGCGGGTGGGGCGGATCTGCCGTCCCTGTGGGCGGGGAGCCCGGACCCGAGCTGGGACATCGGACCGGAGGACACCCCGGCGTCGGTGGTGGCGGCGTACAAGGCGGAGTGGGCCCGGGTGGAGAAGGCCCTGCGCGGACTGGGCCCCGACGACCGGACGCGGCGGCGATCGGAGTTCACGGTGCGGTGGGTGCTGGCACACGTGGTGCAGGAGACGGCGCGGCACGTCGGACATCTGGACGTGCTGCGCGAGCTGGCGGACGGGGAGGTGGGTGAGTGACGCAGAGGTGAGTAGGCGGTAGTGGGGGAGGGAGGAGACGGTGGTCCGGGTTTCGGTGCTGGTTGCCGGTTGCTGGCTTGCCTGACCTGACCAGCCTTGGCTCGGCCTGCCCTGCCCTGCCCTGGCCTGCTCGGCTCGCTCGGCCTGCTCGCCCAGCCCTGCCCTGCCCTGCTCAGCCCTGCCCAGCCCTGGCCTGCTCGGCTCGCTCGGCCTGCTCGCCCAGCCCTGCCCAGCCTCGGCCTGGCCGGCCTCAGCTCGGCCTGGCCCGGCTGGCTTGGCCTGGGGTGTCTCGGGCCGGTTCGGCTCGGCTCGCCTGGCCCGGCTGGCTTGCCGGGCCCGGCCGGCTTGGTTCGGCTCGGCTGGGCTCGGTCCGGGGTCTCGTCTCGGACCGACTCGGCTCGGGCAACCGGTAGCCGACTGCCGACTGCCCCAGCCGGCTCGAGGAGAACCGGTGCGGTCCAGTCGGGTGCGGCGCAGCGCCGGAGTGATCGCCGTACCAGCGGTGGGCTTCCGCCTAGAAAACCGGATGACAAGCGCCGCTACCCTGGATTCGTGGCCGTCGTCGCGGAGTACCGCCGATTTACCGGCCCCCTGGCCCCTTCCGGGTGCCTGCGGGGTTCCGGGGCCATGGCCGCAGCCGGCACTGCCTGAGCCGGCACCGCCTGAGCCGGCACCGCCTGAACCGACCTCGCCGGGTGTCCGGGGCCAGGGGGAACCACCCCCCCAGCCGTCCCGCTCATCCCGGAGGTTCCGTCTTGCCCGAAACACTCACTCCCGCCCAGCTGGCCCGCGACCTCGCCGTCCGTGATCTCACCGATGCCGCCGCCGGGCCGCACGCCATCCAGCTCGTCGTCGAGCAAGCCGTCGAAGCCGTTGCCGCGCTCTGGTCCTGTGCTGTCCGGCGGCACCCGGGCGAGCGCATCGTCACCGTGGCCGACAACTACGACCACCTCGGCTACCATCCCGCCGACGTCACGCGCGACGCCCGCTACACCCGGTACGTCGACGGCCGGCACGTCCTGCGCAGCCACTCCACCGCGATGATCCCCGCCGCGCTGCGGGCGCTGGCCGCGAACCCCGCCGAGGACGTCCTGCTCGTCTGCGCGGGCGTCGTCTACCGCCGGGACAGCATCGACCGGCTGCACAGCGGCACGCCCCACCAGCTCGACCTGTGGCGGATCACCCGCGGCCCGACCACCCGCGCCGACCTCGAGGAGATGGCCGGCGCCCTCGTCCCGGACCGCGCTCACCGCCTCGAACCCCGGCGGCATCCGTACACAGTGGACGGTGCGCAGCTGGACGTCGGACACGAGGGTGCGTGGGTGGAGGTCGCCGAGTGCGGGCGGGTACACCCCGCCGTCCTGGCGCGCGCCGGGCTCGGGGACGGCTGGTCCGGGCTCGCTCTCGGCCTGGGCCTCGACCGGATGCTGATGCTGCGGAAGGGCATCCCGGACATCCGGCTGCTGCGCGAAACCGACCCGGCGATCGCCGCCCAGATGACCGACCTCGCGCCCTACCGCCCGGTCTCCGCCCTGCCACCGGTGCGCCGCGACCTCTCGATCGCCGTCGACGCCCACGACCGCGCCGAGGACCTCGGCGACCGCGTCCGCGACGCCCTCGGCGAAGACGCCGGCGTCGTCGAGTCGGTCGAGATCCGGCAGGAGACGCCGTGCGCCCTGCTGCCACCGCAGGCGCGAGCCCGCCTGGGCGCCCGCCCGGACCAGAAGAACCTCCTGGTCCGCCTGGTGCTCAGACCCCTGGCCAGTACGCTGTCCGACGCCGAGGCGAACGTCCTGAGAGACCGGGCGTACGCGGCCCTCCACCAGGGAAGCGCCCACGAGTGGACCACCCCGTAGGGTGGGCCCATGGCAGATCGTCTGTACTTCCGGCAGCTGCTCGCCGGGCGGGACTTCGCCGTCGGTGACCCCGTCGCGACGCAGATGGCGAACTTCGCCTACCTGATCGGGGACCGCGAGACCGGGGACGCCGTCATCGTCGATCCGGCCTACGCGGTGCGGGACCTGCTCGACGTCCTGGCGCAGGACGGGATGCGGCTCACCGGCGTGCTGGCGACCCACCACCACCCCGACCACGTCGGCGGCGAAATGCTCGGCTTCTCGCTGCCCGGGATCGCCGAGCTCCTCGCGATCGAACAGGTGCCGATCCACGTCAACGGCGCCGAGACCGAGTGGGTCCGGCGGGTCACCGGCGTGTCCGGCACCGATCTGCGTGCGCACGACCACGACGACGTCCTCGAGGTCGGGGCCATTCCCATCCGGCTGCTGCACACGCCCGGGCACACGCCGGGCAGCCAGTGCTTCCTGGTCGAGGACAAGCTCGTTTCCGGTGACACGCTCTTCCTGGAAGGCTGTGGCCGCACCGACTTCCCGGGCGGCGACGCCGAAGAGATCTACCGCAGCCTGCAGGCGCTCGCCGGGCTGCCCGGCGACCCGGTGGTCCACCCCGGGCACCAGTACTCGGCGGAGCCGTCGGCCGCGCTGTCGGAGGTGAAGCGCACCAACTTCGTCTACCGGCCGCGCTCGCTCGACGAATGGAAGGTCATGTTCGGCGGCTGAGACAAGGGCGTTCCACGGGGTGAAACACGGGGTGTTCACGGAGTGGGCGCCGATTGACTTCGCTTCCCGGGGACCGGAAGGTCGGGACCACGCAATCCCGAACGTCCCCGTCCCCGGGAGAAATCCGTGTCGATTTCCACCACGGGCGTGCTCACCCGCGCCCGGAAACGCGCCGCCGAGCCGCCGCGCACCGCCGCGCGGCGGCCCGATCTCCGGCGCTGGATCAGCCCGGTGGTGCTGCTCGCCGCCTGGCAGATCGCCAGCGCCACCGGCGTCCTGCCGCCCGACAAGCTCAGTGCACCGTGGACGGTCGTGCAGGCGGGCGTCGAGGCCGCGCGCAGCGGCGAACTCGGTGCCGCCTTCGCCGTTTCGCTCGGCCGGGTCGGCGCCGGGTTCGCGCTCGGCGCGGTCGCCGGTGTCCTGCTCGGCATCGTCTCCGGGCTGTCGCGCTGGGGCGAAGCCCTGGTCGACCCGCCGGTGCAGATGCTGCGCACCCTGCCGTTCCTCGGCCTGATCCCGCTGTTCATCCTGTGGTTCGGCATCGGCGAAGAGACGAAGATCGTGCTCGTCGCCCTCGGCGTGGCGTTCCCGCTCTACCTCAACGTCCACTCGGGAATCCGCGGCGCCGACCCGGACCTCGTCGAAGCCTCCCGGGCGCTCGGGTTCAGCCGCGCGGAACGGCTCTGGCACGTCGTCGTGCCCGGCGCGCTGCCGCAGGCGCTCGTCGGGCTGCGGCAGTCGCTCGGCCTCGCCTGGCTCGCGCTGATCGTCGGCGAGACGGTCAACGCCGACGCCGGGGTCGGCTACCTCATCAACAACGCGCGGGAATTCCTGCGCACCGACGTCGTGGTCGTCGGGCTGGTCCTGTACGCCCTGCTCGGCCTGGTCACCGACGCGCTGGTCCGGCTGCTCGAACGGAAGGTGCTGCGGTGGCGAACCCGGTAGCCGAGGTCCGCGGTCTCACCAAGCGGTTCGGCGACCGGACCGTCCTGTCCGGACTCGACCTGACCGTCGAGCGCGGCGAGTTCGTCGCCCTGCTCGGCCGCAGCGGGTCCGGCAAGTCGACGCTCCTGCGGGTGCTCGCCGGCCTCGACGATGACGTCGACGGCGGCGTGGAAGTCACCGGGACCGTTTCGGTCGCGTTCCAGCAGCCGAGACTGCTGCCGTGGCGGAAGGTGTGGCGCAACGTCGTCCTCGGCCTGCGCCAGGACGGCGTCGCGAAGTCCCGCAACCGGGGCCTGGCCGAGAAAGCCTTGGCCGAAGTGCACCTGGCTGAGCACGCCGACGACTGGCCGCTCACGCTGTCCGGCGGCGAGGCCCAGCGCGTGTCACTCGCCCGCGCGCTGGTGCGCGAACCCGATCTGCTGCTGCTCGACGAGCCGTTCGGCGCCCTGGACGCCCTCACCCGGATCTCCATGCACGGCCTGGTCCAGGACCTCTGGCGGCGGCACCGGCCGGGCGTGCTGCTGGTGACCCACGACGTCGACGAGGCCCTGCGGCTCGCCGACCGCGTCCTGGTGCTCGACGGCGGCCGGATCGTGGCCGCGCACCGGCCGCGCGAAACCGCCGATCACGACGACCTCCGCCGCCGCGTGCTGGCCGACCTGGGAGTGACCGAAGATGCTGTGGCGTAAGGGAATACTGGCTGTCGTCGCGGCTCTCGCCGTATCGGCGTGCGGGACGGAGACCGGCGGTGAAGCACCGGTGCCGGCCGCGGTGAGCGCGGCCGACCTGGCGAAGGTGACGCTCAAGGTGGGCGACCAGAAGGGCGGCGTGAAATCCCTGCTCACCGCGGCGAACCTGCTGCAGGGGACGCCTTACAAGATCGAATGGGCGACCTTCACCTCGGGACCGCCGCTGCTCGAGGCCGCCTCGGCCGGCGCCATCGACACCGGGCGCGTCGGCAACACGCCGCCGATCTTCGCGGCCGCCGCGAAGGCGAAGATCAAGGTGGTCAGCGTGTCGCGCAGCAACGTCGAGCGGGAAGCCGTGCTCGTCCCGCCGGACTCGCCGCTGCAGGACGTCGCTTCGCTGAAGGGCAAGACGATCGGCGTCGCCAAGGGCTCCTCGGCGCACGGGCAGCTGCTGAACACGCTGCACCGCAACGGCTTGTCCACCAAGGACGTAAAGCTGACCTTCCTGCAGCCGGCCGAGGCGTACGCCGCGTTCACCCAGCACACGATCGACGCCTGGGCGATCTGGGACCCCTACACCGCGCAGGCGCAGATCGAAGCCCACGCGCGGGTGCTGGCGGACGGCCGCGGCGCGTCGAACGGCCTGGGCTTCCTCACCGCGAGCACGGCGGCACTCGGCGACCCCGGCAAGAACTCCGCGTTGCGCGACTTCGCGGTGCGCGTGGTCAAGGCCCAGAAGTGGGCCGACACGCACCGCGAAGAGTGGGCGCAGGCCTGGGCCAAGGAGACCGGGCTGAAGCTCGAAGTCGCGCAGAAAGCCGTCGAAGCGGGCCGTGACCTGCCGATCGTGCTGGACGACTCCGTGGTGGCGTCCGAACAGCAGCTCGCGGACGCCTTCACCGACGAGAAGACTTTGCCGGGCAAGGTGGACTTCGCCGCCTTCGTCGACCGGCGGTTCGGTCCCGACCTGGACCAGGCGAGGAGCAACGGATGAGCACCAGGCTGCACTGGTTCCTGCCCACCAGCGGGGACGGCCGCACGATCGTGGAACGCTTCCACGCCAACCGGTCCGCGGGCCCGGCCGCCCAGCGCGACCCGGACCTGGACTACCTGGCCCAGGTCGCCCGCGCGGCCGAGCGGCAGGGTTTCGAGGGCGTCCTGACGCCGACCGGCACGTGGTGCGAGGACGCCTGGCTCACCACGGCCGCGCTGATCCGGGAGACCACCCGGCTGAAGTTCCTGGTCGCGTTCCGCCCGGGCGTCATCTCACCGACCCTGGCCGCGCAGATGGCGGGGACGTTCCAGCGCCTGTCGGGCGGCCGGGTCATGCTCAACATCGTCACCGGCGGTGACGCGGTCGAGCAGCGCCGCTTCGGCGACTGGCACGACCACGACGCCCGGTACGCGCGGACGGACGAGTTCCTCACCATCGTGCGCGGGGTCTGGTCCGGCGAGCCGTTCAGCTTCGAAGGCGAGCACCTGCGCGTCGAAGGCGCGACGACGCTGGCCGCGCCGGACCCGGTGCCGCCGATCTACTTCGGCGGCTCGTCACCGGCCGCGCTGCCGGTCGCGGCGCGGCACGCCGACGTCTACCTGACCTGGGGCGAACCGCCCGCGCAGGTGGCGGAGAAGATCGGCAAGGTCCGCGAGCTGGCCGGG
Organism: Amycolatopsis sp. NPDC024027; assembly: GCF_040638975.1. Lineage (NCBI taxonomy): Bacteria > Bacillati > Actinomycetota > Actinomycetes > Pseudonocardiales > Pseudonocardiaceae > Amycolatopsis > Amycolatopsis sp. NPDC024027. Next base: position 10,204 of record NZ_JBEZYY010000033.1, on the reverse strand, counting down.
GACCGGCCGATCCGGTTCGGCGTCCGGCTGCACACGATCTCGCGCGACACCTCGGCCGAGGCCTGGGCGGAGGCGCAGAAGCTGCTCGACGCGCTGAGCCCGGAGCAGGTCGCGAAAGCGCAGGCCCAGCTGGCCGCCAGCGAGTCGGTGGGCCAGCAGCGGATGGTCGCACTGCACGGCGGGAAGCACGACGGCGGCGTCCGCGGGCTGGAGATCCACCCGAACCTGTGGGCCGGCGTCGGCCTCGTGCGCGGCGGTGCGGGGACCGCGCTGGTCGGGAGCCACGAGGAGGTCGCGGACCTGATCGAGGAGTACCACAGCGTCGGGGTGAGCGAGTTCGTGCTGTCGGGCTACCCCCACCTGGAGGAGGCGTACTGGTTCGGCGACGGCGTCCGGCCGGAGCTGGCCCGGCGCGGCCTGCTCAAGGAGTACTAGTCCCAGCGCGTCGAGGCGTAGACGACGATGTTGTCGCGGTAGGAGCGTTTCGCCGCGTCGAAGCTGCCGCCGCAGGTGATGAGCCGCAGCGCGCTGCCCGGCGCGGGCCCGTACACCGCGTCCGTCGGGAACGCGTCCTTCGGGTAGCGCTGGACGGCGTCCACGACGAACCGCGTCTCGAGGCCGTCCGAGCGCGCGACGAACACCTGGTCGCCCTCGTGCAGGTCGCGCAGCCGGAAGAACGGCGCCGGCCCGGCCCGGGAGTCGACGTGCGCGGCGATCACCGCCGGGCCCGGGTCGCCCGGCACCGGGCCGGCGGCGTACCAGCCGACGTCCTCGAACCGCGCGGGCGCTTCCAGCTGGTGGGCGGCGCCCAGCCCGAGCGGGACGAGCGCCGCCGCGTCGACGCCGATGGCGGGGATGCGCAGCCGCAGCGGGCGGACGCCGGCCGCGGCGGGCAGCGGCAGCGGCCCGCTCGCGGCCGGCGGAGACACCGACGTGGCCAGGACGACGGATGGCGGCGCGACCGGAGCCGCCGGGGCCGTCGAGCAGCCCGCGGCCAGCACGGCCACGACGAGCAGCGCGCCGGTGTCAGCGCGCACGAGCCGCCCGGCGCCCCACGAGGAGCGCGGCCAGCAGCCCGGCGACCGCCGCGAACACCGGCCACAGCGGGGTGGACCCGGGCGCGGTGCCGCCGCCCCCGGTCTCGACGCCGAACTTCGGCGGTTCGGGCAGCGACGCGCCGTCGGAGAGGGGGTTCGCCTTCAGCGCGCCGGCGTTCTCCGTGACCAGCAGCGTCATGGACGACCCGGCCTTGACGTCGACGTCGGCGGCCGACTTGACCGAGCCGCCGCTCAGCTGCAGCGGCCACCGTCCTTCCGGGACATCCACATAGGACGACGTCTGGCCGTACGCCGCGTCCTTCGCGACGGTGACGCCCTGCGGACCCGCCACGGTGACCGGCGCGATCGCCGCCGACCCCTGCACGACCCGGACGCGGCCCTTGCCCGCGGCCGGCGGGGTGAGGTCGTCGGTGACCAGGTCGCCCTTGAGCGTGTCGCCGGGGCCGTTGGTGAAGACCAGCAGCGAATAGGCGTTGCGTTCGGCGACCTCGATCGTCGCCGACAGCGCGGGCGGCGTGGCCGGTGCGGCGTCGGCGGGCCGCATCGAGAGCGTGTACTTGCCGGGGCCGAGCGACGAGTACGGCGTGACCGCGCCGTAGCCGGCCTTGCGGATGACGACCTTCTCGGCCTGGCCGAAGGGCGCGAAGTAGATGTCCACCGGCGGCACTTTCGGCGACAGGTGGCCGACCCGGATCCAGCCGACGCCCGGGCCGGGGCCGGTGGCCGCCTCGGCCGTCACCGGTGTCAGCGCGACGAACAGGAGGGCTGCGGCGGCCAGCCCGCCGGGTCTGAGGAGGAGGGTGCGCATGGGAGGGGCCTTTCACCGTCAGGGGGAGGAGAACGGGACCAGCAGTCCCGGGGGTGCGAACAGCGGGTACGTGACGAGCACGCCGCCCGCGGTGCGGGCGACCGAGGACGGCCGGAACAGGTCGCGCTGGCCGGCGTAGAACGCGGCCGCGCCTTCCGCACCGTCGGTCAGGAGCACCCGGCGGCGCGGTTGCCCGGCCGGGTCTTCGCCGGGAACGGCGGGGAACGCCGCGACGCCCACCGGCTGGAGGGCCGCGAGCGCGGCGATCGTCGCGATCAGCCGCGGGTCGGCGCGGCCCGCGCGCAGCACGGCGAGGGCGTCCGGGGTGCAGGTGATCCGGGCCGACGCCGCCAGCGCCGCACCCGCGTGGGTGCGGGCGGACTCCTCCGACGGCGCGGCCGGGTCGGCGGCGGGCAGGCCCAGGCGGGAGACGGTGACCTGGCCGAACACCGCGGTCACGCCGGCGTCGGCCAGCGCGGTACCGAGGGCCGGATAGCTGCTCCGGAGGCCGTCCGCGCCGGTGGCGAACACGGCCCAGTCGGCGGGCGGACAGCCGGCCGCGCACGCGGCGGCCGGGACGAGCAGCCCGGTCGGCCAGCCGGCCTTGGCGAACTCGGCCCACGCGCCGTCGTCGACGAGCACGCGCGCGCCGGAAGCGTTGGCCCGCAACCAGTCCTGGGCTTCGACGAGCGGTCCGCCGCGGCCGGTGGCCGGCCGCAGGGCCGGGTAGCCGTAGATCCAGCCGGCGGCGACCACGGCGACGAGGACGCCCGCGGCCAGCACGGTTCCGGGGCCGCGGGCGCGGTTCCCCCGGTGCACCGGGACGCGCTGGCGCGCCAGCGCTTGGACGACCGCGGCGAACAGCAGCGGTGTGAGGGGCAGCAGCAGCGCGAGCACGGCGGTGTCCGGCACGCCGGGCACGAGCAGGGCCGCGACGAGGAGCAGGCCGGACACCGCGAACGGCCGCAGGGCCGTGACCGCCAGCGCGGCCACCAAGGCGACCGTCGAGAGCACTGCCCACGCCGGGTCGAGAGCGACCCAATCGGCCACCGACGGCGGGCTCGCGGCCGCGAGGTGCGGGCGGAGCTCGGCGGCCGCCGGGCCGAACGCGAGGCCCAGCCCGAGGTTGAGCAGCACCGCCACCAGCGCCGCGCGGGCGGGCGCGCGCCGCACCAGCAGCCAGCCCGCGGCGGGCAGGAAGAGCAGCGCCAGCGGGGAGGTGAGCACCGCCGCGAGCAGGCAGACCGCGGCCAGGACGTCGTGCCGGATCCGGGCGCCGGGCCGGGTGATGAGCACCAGCGCGCCGAGGACCCAGACGGCCGCCAGATGCTCGACGACGACCAGCCGCTGCAGGCCGAGCGCCAGCGGCGACGCCGCGACCAGCAGCACCGCGGCCGCCGACGCCCACCGCGTCAGGCCGAGCCGGCGCGCCAGGAACCACAGCAGCACGGTGCCGAGCACCGCGGCGACGAGCATGGTCTCCCGGACCGCCGCGAGCGCCGACGCCGAACGCCCGAAGGCGTCGGAGACCATCGTGTACGCCGTGAGCTGCCACCAGCCGAACGGGCTGACCCCGGCACCGCCGGCGTCGGTGAACGGCGTGAAGTGCCCGAGCGCGTAGGCGTGGGCGACGTTCGCGGCCTCGGCGGGCAGGGCCGGCGCGGGCGCGGCGAGGTACAGCACGCGCAGCCCGCCCGCCAGCGCCAGCAGGGCCAGCACGATGTCGAGCGACAGCAACCGGTGTGCGGCCGGGAAGCCGGTGGCCGCCGGTTCGGGAAGCGTCGCGGGGGAGGAGCGGCCCGGGTCGGTCGTCTCCCGGCTGTGCTGGGCCATTGGACGGATCGTAGCCTCTCCCGATCACCCGTCCAGCTCGGGACGGTTACGTCAGCCGGACGGCCCAGTCGCGGGAAAAGCGTTGCCCGGCAAGATTATTTCCCACCGCGCGCCCCGGAGCCGGAGAGGGTCCGGCTCAGCGCCAAGGCGACCGTTCGGACGGCGGGGGCGACCCGTTCGGTCCGCATCCGGTTGGCCCAGCCGGAAATCGACACCGCCGCCACGGCGACGCCGTGCGTGTCGAGCAGGGGGCTGGCCGCGCACACCACCCCGACGCCGGATTCCTCGCGCTCCAGGGCGATCCCCTCCTCCCGCACCCGGGTGAGCTGACGGCGCAGCAGGCCGGGCGCGGTGATCGTCCGCGCGCTCAGCCGCGGCAGCCCGGCGTCGATCACCTGGTCCACCACGGATTCCGGGGAGAACGCCAGGATCGCCTTGCCGACGCCGGTGGCGTGCGCGGGGAACCGGCCGCCGATGCGCGAGGGCAGCGTCGGCGCGTCCGGCCCGCGCAGCACGTCGAGGTACACGACTTCGGTGCCTTCGAGGATCGCGAGGTGGACGGTGTTGCGCGTGGCTTCGCGCAGGTCGGCCAGGTACGGCCGGGCCGCCTCGACCAGGCCACGGCGGGGCGAGGCCAGTTGGCCGATTTCGAACAGCCGCAGCCCGAGCCGCACCGCGCCGGCCTCGCGTTCGAGCAGGCCGGTCTCGGCGAGGTGCCCGACGAGCCGGTGCACGGTCGTCTTCGCCAGCCCGGTCCGGCGGCCCAGCTCGGAGACGCCGAGGGTTTCGTCACCCGGCCGGAAGGCTTCCAGGAGCGCGGCGAGCCGGGCCGCGACGAGGCCGTCGCCGCTCGCGCCGTCGTTCCGCCCAGCGGTACGCATGGGTTGAGTGTGCCCGATCCGCCGCGCGACTGTCACCAGGTCGGGCAAGGGAGGTGCGTCAGTGGCCGTCGGCGCCGAGGACGAGTTTCACGCAGTGCGCGACGAGCCGCTCGCGCGAAACCTTCAGCGAGCCGTCGAGGTAGGCGACGAAGACGTTGGTCAGCGCGCCGACCAGCCCGACGGCGACCATCCGGCGTTCGGCCTCGTCACCGTGGGTGAGCTGCTCGCCGACCAGCGCGGCGAACACCGGCAGCAGGTGCAGGCCGCGGCGGGTCAGCGCGGGGTCGGTGAGCGGGGCGAGCAGCAGGACCCGGCCCTTGCGGGGGTCGTCGACGATCAGCTCGACGAACGCGCGCACGGCGTTCTCCGCCCGCGACACGGGGGTGGGGGCGTCCCGCACCGCGTCGACGAGCGCCTGCCGCGCCTGCTCGCCGACGTGCTCGTAGACCGCCGCGACGAGTTCTTCGCGGTCGGCGAAGCTCTCGTAGAAGTAGCGCTCGGTCAGCCTCGCGTGCCGGCACACCGCGCGGACGCTCGTCCCGGCCGAGCCTTCGGTGCCGAGCAGTTCCAGGCCGGCGGCCACGAGCTGCTCGCGCCGGAGCGCCTTCCGGTCGTCCAGCGTCGTGCCCGCCCAGGTCCGGCCCGGCATCACAGCTCCTCGGTTGACTACAACTGTTGTCAGATCCTAGCCTGACAACAGCCGTAGTCAGTTCGAGACTCGACGAGGAGTGCGCCGATGACCCCCCAGCCCCTGGGTCCCGACTCGCTGACGTGGAAGTACTTCGGCGACTGGCGCGGCCTGCTGATCGGCCTGTGGGCCGGCTCCATGCAGAACATGCACCCCGGCCTCGGCGCCGGCGTCGAGCAGCACTCGCGGTTCTTCGAAGAGCGCTGGCAGCGGCTGTTCCGTTCGCTCTACCCGATCGGCGGGGTCGTCTACGACGGCCCGCGCGCCCACCGGACCGCCCTCGAAGTCCGCGGCTACCACGACCGCATCAAGGGCGTCGACGCCCAGGGCCGCCGCTACCACGCGCTCGACCCGGACACCTACTACTGGGCGCACGCGACGTTCTTCGTCAGCACGATCCTCATCGCCGACCACTTCATGGGCGGCATCGGCGAGGCCGAGAAGCGGCAGCTGTTCGACGAGCACGTCCGCTGGTGGCAGATGTACGACATGACCATGCGGCCGGTGCCGGAAAGCTGGGAGGACTTCCAGCGCTACTGGAAGCACATGTGCACCGAGGTCCTGGAGGACAACAAGGCCACCCGGGACGTCCTGGACATCCGCGGGCTCGGCAAGCCGCCGTTCCTGCCCTGGCTGCCGGACCCGCTGTGGCGGCCGGTGCAGCGGGTGATCGCGCGCAACTTCGTGTGGCTGACGATCGGCCTGTACGACCGCGAGGTCCGCGACCTGCTCGGCTTCCGCTGGACCGAGCGCGACGCGCGCCGGCACCGGCGGTTCGGGAAGCTGGTCAACGCCGTGTTCACGCTCGTCCCGCACGATCGCCGCTACCACCCGCGAGCGCGCGCCGGCTGGCGCCGCGAGCGCGGCGAGGTGGCTGCGGACGCACCCTTGGTCGAGACTCCACGCAGGAACCTGCCGCCGCTGTCCGAGCGGGGCAAGCCCGAGCACTACGCGCCGAACGTCTAGGAGGCTTTCGTGAAGCTGGGATTCCACGTCGGGTACTGGCAGAGCGGCCCCACCCCGGGTGCGCTGGAAGCCGTCCTCAAGGCCGAGGAGCTCGGCTTCGACTCGGTGTGGACGGCGGAGGCGTACGGCTCGGACGCGTTCACGCCGCTGGCCTGGTACGGCGCTTCCACCAGCCGGATCCGGCTCGGCACGAACATCGTGCAGATGGCCGCGCGCACCCCGACGGCGACGGCGATGAGCGCGCTGACCCTCGACCACCTCTCCGGCGGCCGGATGGTGCTGGGGCTCGGCGCGTCCGGCCCGCAGGTCGTCGAGGGCTGGTACGGCCAGCCGTACCCGAAGCCCCTCGCGCGGACCCGCGAGTACGTCGACATCGTCCGGCAGGTGATCGCCCGCGAGGCGCCGGTGACCCTCGACGGCGATCACTTCCAGCTGCCGTTCAAGGGCGGCACCGGGCTCGGCAAGCCGCTGAAGCCGACGGTGCACCCGCTGCGCAAGGACATCCCGATCCACCTGGCGGCCGAAGGTCCCAAGAACGTGGCCCTCGCGGCGGAGATCGGCGACGGCTGGCTGCCGCTGTTCTTCTCGCCCAAGAGCAACGACTTCTACAAGGCCGCGCTCGAGGAAGGCTTCTCGCGGCCGGGCGCGCGGCACACCTTCGCCACGTTCGAGGTGCCGTGCTCGCTGCCGGTGATCGTGCACGACGACGTCGAGGAGGCGGCGAGCTGGATCAAGCCGTCGCTGGCGTTGTACATCGGCGGGATGGGCGCGAAGAGCGTCAACTTCCACCACGACGTCTACGCGCGGCTGGGCTACGGCGACGTGGCCGACAAGGTCCAGGAGCTCTTCCTCGCCGGCCGCAAGGAGGAGGCGGCCGCGGCGATCCCGACGTCGCTGGTGGAGGACACCTCGCTGATCGGGCCGCCGGAGAAGATCCGCGAGGAGCTCGAGGCCTGGGAGGACACCGTGGTCACCCAGCTGCTGCTGCGCGGTGACGCCGCGACGCTGGAGAAGATCGCCCGCGCCCTCGGCTGACCGGCGGCCCCCGTCGTGGCCTTGGTCACGACGATGGCACGATTCCCCTCGACCACTACCGGGTGCGCGCCGAGATCGAATACTCATGGCCTGCACCCGGTACGCCGTTTCGAGGAGGACCATGGCGACGCTGTCCGGCCGGACGAGGTTCCGCTATTCGCTCGGCTCGTTCGTCACCGGGTCCTTCGGCACGGTCCCCGGCCTGGTGCTGGTGAAGTACCTGACCGACACGATGGCCGTCCCCGCGGGCTGGGCGGCGGCGATCGTGTTCGTGCCCAAGGCCTGGGACGTGCTGTTCAACCCGATCGCCGGGCGGATGTCCGACGCCGACCTGCTCAAGACCGGCAGCCGGCGGCGCTTCCTGCTGATCGGCGGTATCGGCGTGGCGATCCTGTTCGCGGCGATGTTCGCCCACCCCGGGTTCGGCGGCCCGCTGCCGGACGCGCTGTACGTGGCGATCACGTTCGCCCTCTGCGCCACGGCGTACGCGCTGTTCCAGGTGCCGTTCAACGCGCTGCCCGCCGAGCTGACCGATTCCGCGACCGAGCGGACGAAGCTCACCAGCGTCCGCATCGGGGTGCTGGCCGTGACGATCCTGATCTGCGGCGGCGGCGCCCCGGCGATCACCGCCGGGATCGAGGGGGTTGCCGGCTACCGGATCATGGCCGTGGTGATCGGGCTGATCGTGCTGGTCGCGACGCTGCTGGTGTACTTCGGGCTCAAGGACGCCCCGGTCGGCTCGCTGCGGCCGAACACGGTGAACCTGAAGGAGCTGGTGCGCACGCTCGCCGCCTGGCGGCCGTTCCGCTGGCTGCTCGGCACGTACTTCATCCAGGCACTGGGCATCGGCACGGTGCTCGCCGCGATCCCGTTCTTCGCCCAGCGCATCCTCGGGAACGACGGCTACGGCACGATCCTGTTCGTCATCTTCGTCGGCCCGGCGCTGGTCACCATGCCGCTGTGGCCGCGGCTCGGCGACCGCGTCGGCAAGCTCAACGGCTTCCGCCTGGCCACGGCGGCCTTCGCGATCGGCCTGCTCGGCCTGGTCTTCGCCCAGGAGATCCCGCTGGTCGTCACGTTCGTGTTCGTGGCGCTGTGCGGGGTCGGGTACGCCGGGATTTCGGTGTTCCCGCTGGCCATCCTGCCCGACCTGATCACCGCCGAAGAGGAGCGCACCGGCGAAACCCGCGCGGGGATCGCGGCGGGCGTGTGGACCGCGGGGGAGACCCTCGGGCTGGCCTTCGGCGGCGGCCTCTGGGCGCTGATCCTGGCGTTCGGCGGGTACGTGTCCAGCACCGACGCCACCGCGGCGCAGCCGCACAGCGCGATCGTGGCGATCCTCGTCGGGGCGTCGATCATCCCCGGCGTGCTGATCGCGCTGGCCCTGCCGCTGCTGCGGCGCAAGGTGCTGGAGCCGCGCCGTGAACCCGTCTGAGGACGTCCTCGCGGCGCTGCGGGAGCTGCGCGCGGGCGACCTGCCGACGCACGGCGGCCGGACCCTGGCCTACGTCTACGACAGCGGGCTGTCCGAAGTGGACTCCCTGGGCGCGGCGGCGCACGCGCTGGCGTCGTCGGCCAACGGCTTGGACCCGACGGCGTTCCCGAGCCTGCTGCGCATGGAGAACGACCTCGTCGCCGCGGCTTCCGCGCTGCTCGGCGACGTCCCGGGCGTGGTCGGTTCGGTGACCTCCGGCGGCACGGAGTCGTGCTTGCTGGCGGTGCTCGCCGCCCGCGACGCGCACCCCGGGATCGCGGCACCGTCGATCGTGCTCCCGACGACCGCGCACGCGGCGTTCCACAAGGCGGCCCACCTGTTCGGGCTGCGGCGGATCGACGTCCCGGTCGACCCGGTGACCTTCCGCGCCGACCCGGCGGCGATGGCCGCGGCGATCGACGACTCGACGGTCCTGGTCGTGGCGAGTGCGCCGTCGTACGCCCACGGCGTGCTCGACCCGGTACCCGAGATCGCGGCGGCGGCGCTCGAGCGCGGCGTCCGGACGCACGTCGACGCCTGCATCGGCGGCTGGGTGCTGCCGTACTTCGCCCGCCTCGGCGCGGACGTCCCGCCGTTCGACTTCCGCGTCCCCGGCGTCACGAGCATTTCGGTGGACCTGCACAAGTACGCGTACTGCCCGAAGGGGACGTCGGTGCTGCTGCACGCCTCGGCGGAGCTGCGGCGCACGCACTACTTCGCGAGCGCGGCCTGGCCGGGCTACACGATGCTGAACACGACCATCCAGAGCACCCGTTCGGGTGGGCCCCTCGCCGCGGCGTGGGCGGTGGTCAACCACCTCGGTTCCGACGGCTACCTGAAGCTGGCATCGGCCGCGCGTGAGGCGGTGGCCCGGATCCGGTCCGGCATCGAGGAACTACCGGGCCTGCGGGTGCTCGGCGACCCGGTGTCGACGCTGATCGCGTTCACCGGCGACGACGGGTTCGACCTGTTCACGGTGGCCGACGAGATGAAGGCGCGCGGCTGGTACGTCCAGCCGCAGTTCGCTTTCGAAGCGTCTCCGGCGAACCTGCACTTGACGGTGACGGCGGCCAACCACGGCGGCGAGAAGGAGTTCCTGACCGACCTGGCCGCGTCGGTGGACGCCGCGCGGGCGGCGGGCCCGGTGGTCGTCGACGCCGCCGTGGCGGAGTTCGTCGCGGCCCTCGACCCGGCAACGTTGACGTCCGAGCAGTTCGCGGGCCTCGTCGCGGCGGCGGGCCTGGGTGGCGCTTCGGGACTGCCGGAGCGGATGGCCCCGATCAACGCGCTCCTCGCAACGGCACCGGCGCCGTTGCGGGAGCGGTTGCTGCTGGAGTTCCTGGGCGCCCTCTACACACCGTCGTGGGGGGTTTGGGGGGGGGGGGGACGCCGGAGAACAAACACCCCCACAGACTGTGGGGGGAGGCGAACCCCCCCCCCGGGGGAGATGAGGCCCGCTGA